>NZ_JBMMMZ010000013.1:308050-338820 GCF_049725035.1 Streptomyces sp. XH2
GCGGCTTCCGCCGTGACGACCGTCGTGATGACAACCGCTCCGGCGGCTTCCGCCGCGACGACCGTCCCTCCGGTGGCTTCCGTCGTGACGACAACCGCTCCGGCGGCTTCCGCCGTGACGACCGTCCGTCGGGCGGCTTCCGTCGCGACGACCGCCCCTCGCACGGCGGCGGTTTCCGCTCCGGCGGCAGCGACCGTCCGTTCAACCGTGACCGTCGTGACGACCGTCCGGCCGGCGGCGGCTTCCGTTCCGGCGGCCACGACCGCCCGAACGGCCGCCGCGACGACCACCGCGGTGGCGCCGGTTCCTTCGGCCGCCGCGACGACAAGCCGCGCTGGAAGCGCAACGGCTGATAACCGCAGGTGATTTGGGGCCCGTACGGCACTTCGGTGGCGTACGGGCCCCGCTGCGTCTGCGAGTCCGTCCGACTCATCGGCCATAACGACTCGGGATAACACGGTCGGCCGGGCTATGCTGCGGGGTGCGGGCCGTTAGCTCAATTGGCAGAGCAGTGGACTTTTAATCCATTGGTTGTGGGTTCGAGTCCCACACGGCCTACGCGATGAGGGTCCGGCTTTACGCCGCTGACCTGCTGTGGAGCGCCCCGTCCGGTTCTTGCCGGGCGGGGCGTCCGGCGTTGTGGGGGGTGTCTGCGCGGCCATGGCGTGCCCATCCGGACGGGAGCGGTCCACGAATTCCTCGTGAACCAGCGGGACATGTGGCGGGTGCTTCGACGAACCCCACCGATCCTGACAGACCTCACCGATCCCGATGGAGCCGACTGATCCCGACGGACCTGACTGATCCCGATGGAGCTGACTGATCCCGACGGACCGCTGCGGGCCGGCTGATCAAATCCACGCGCTCCGGCTGCTCCACGACGCCTTCGCCGGACCGGGTTCGCACGCCTTTGCCGGACCGGGTCCGCAAGCCTTCGCCGGGGCCGGATCCGCCGGGGGGCGCACGGGCCGCGCACGCCCCACCCTCCGAGCCACCCTTGGACGCCCCCCGCGTGCCCGGCCCTCCGCGCACCCAGTTCCCCGAAACCCCGCACCCGCCTTGTGTTCGCGCCGCTACGGTAAGTGCGCGGGGTGGGTGCGGCGAGGGCCGGGAGGTCGGAGGCATGGAGAACTCGCGAGCCGGTGGGAGCGGAAGCGGAAGCGAGCGAGGGGAGCGGGGAGACCAGTCCCCGGCGTGCAGGGCGCACAGGGGGCGCACGGAGCACGGCCAGGGGCCGGCCGGGCCCGCGGGAGCCGCGCGGGCCGGGGCGGGAGCCCCGGGGGCCGCGGCGGGGGCCCCAGGGTCCGAGATGTCGCCCGCCGAGCACGTGGCGACACTGCTGAAGCGGGCCCAGAACGGGTTCGAGATCGGCGAGCCGGTCCTGGCCCGGCTGGGGACGGCGCTGATGCATCAGGCGGAGCTCCGCTCGTACCGCCAGCGCAACGACGAGCACCGCCCGCTGCGCTGCAATGCGTACCGGCACGTCTTCCTGCTGGCCGACGGCAGCAGCCTGCTGCTGTTCGAGCTGGAGCACGACACCGGCCCGGAGGACGCCTTCGTCTACGAGCTCTACGCCGACGAGGACGCCCTCGACCGGGCCGAGCGGCGCGTGCACGAGCGGATCGGCGGCGGGATCGGGCCCGGCAGTGAGGGCGACGAGCTGCCGGCCTGGCTGGCGGAGGAGCTGCTGCTGGCCATGGGGCCGGTCCAGCCCCGCCGGGAGTACGTCGCCGACGCCTCGCCCGACCACGCGCGGCGGCTGCTGCGGCGCGCGGAGAACGAGGACGGGCCCGGCGAGGTGGTGCGCGAGCTGCTCCAGGGGGCGCTCGGCCACCACATCGCGCTGATCACCAAGCCGAGGCGCCGGGGCGCCGGGCGCGACGCCACCTGGTGCCGCTTCTACGAGCATGCGTTCCTGCTGGAGGGCGGGGGCGAGCTCAGCCTCTGGGAGCTGGAGCACAACATGAACAGGGACGGCCGCCTGGTCTGCGAGGTCTACCTGGACGAGACGGAGGCCGAGGTCGCCGCGGACCGGCACGCCCGCGCGCAGGGCGTGGAGCTGTAGGAGCGGGCAGGCACCGTCGGCGGGCGGTGGAACGGGGGCCGCCGACGTGTGCTAGGGAGCAGTGCGTGCGTGTGCTACGCTGAACTGACGTTTCAGTTGTGGTACCCATGAACTCGTGTGCGCCTGACGGTTATGTGAACCGACGGCGCATTTTTGTTTTTGCCGGTCTATTCCGGTGTGGGGCCCATTGCACCTTTCGGCATCCGTCGAGGGTGTATCCACTAAGGAGATAGACATGGCTACTGGCACCGTGAAGTGGTTCAACTCGGAAAAGGGCTTCGGCTTCATCGAGCAGGACGGCGGCGGCCCCGACGTCTTCGCCCACTACTCGAACATCGCCTCCAACGGCTTCCGTGAGCTGTTCGAGGGCCAGAAGGTTTCCTTCGACGTCACGCAGGGCCAGAAGGGCCTGCAGGCCGAGAACATCGTCGCCGCCTGACGATGATGCCCGCCCGGACCGCCTGACGGCGGCCCCGGGCTCTGCATGAAGCACACAGGCAATGGGGCCCGCACCACTGGGTGCGGGCCCCATTGCTGCCCCCGCGCCGGCCGGCGCCCGCTGTGCACCGGCCGTCGTCGTCCCGCACCCAGCGCGCCCAGGCTTTTCCGCCGTTCTGCCGTTCCCGCTCCTTTTCCTTGAGGGCGGCGGCCTCGCGATGCGAAGTCTCCTTTCCGGGCGTGTCCACCCCCTTTGAGGGAAGGTCCCACCCGCATGACTCGCTCCGCTCGTCCGACGACCCGCTCGCCCCGCGGGCCCCAGCAGAACCGCTCCGATCGCTCCGACCGGCCCGGCCGCGGCTCCCAGCAGGGCCGTGGTGGCGCCCGGCCCGCGAACCGCCGGCCCGCCGCCCCCCAGGGCGACTTCGAGACCCCGGTGAGCACGACCCCGGCGCTGCCGCCGGTCGCGTCCTTCGCCGACCTGGACATGCCGGCCGCGCTGCTCTCCACGCTCACCCGCGAGGGCGTCACCGAGCCGTTCCCCATCCAGGCCGCGACGCTGCCGAACTCGCTCACCGGCCGTGACGTCCTCGGCCGCGGCCGCACCGGCTCCGGTAAGACCCTCGCGTTCGGCCTGGCCCTGCTGGCCCGTACGGCCGGCCGCCGCGCCGAGCCCGGTCGCCCGCTCGCGCTCGTTCTCGTCCCCACCCGCGAGCTGGCTCAGCAGGTCACCGACTCGCTCGCCCCGTACGCCACCGCCGTGAACCTGCGGACGGCCACGGTCGTCGGCGGCATGTCGATCGGCCGCCAGGCCCAGACGCTCGCGCGCGGCGCCGAGGTGCTCGTCGCCACGCCGGGCCGCCTCGCGGACCTCATCCAGCGCGGCGACTGCAAGCTCGGCGACGTGCGGATCACCGTCCTGGACGAGGCCGACCAGATGGCCGACATGGGCTTCCTGCCGCAGGTCACCCGGCTGCTCGACCAGGTCGACCCGGAGGGCCAGCGGATGCTGTTCTCCGCGACCCTCGACCGCAACGTCGACCGGCTCGTCCGCCGCTTCCTGTCCGACCCGGTGACGCACTCCGTCGACGCGTCCGTGGGCGCGGTCGCCACGATGGACCACCACCTGCTGCACGTCACCGAGACGGACAAGAAGGACACGGTCACCCGGATCGCCGCCCGCGACGGGCGCGTGATCATGTTCGTGGACACCAAGCGCGGCGCCGACCGGCTGGTGAAGAAGCTGCTCTCCGAGGGCGTCCGCGCCGCCGCGCTGCACGGCGGCAAGAGCCAGCCGCAGCGCAACCGCACGCTGGACCTCTTCCGTACGGATCAGGTCACGGCGCTGATCGCCACGAACGTCGCCGCCCGCGGCATCCACATCGACGGCCTCGACCTCGTCGTGAACGTCGACCCGCCCATGGACCACAAGGACTACCTGCACCGCGGCGGCCGTACGGCGCGCGCGGGCGAGTCCGGCACGGTCGTCACGCTGGTGCTGCCCGAGCAGCGGCGCGAGATGAGCCGGATGATGGCCACGGCCAAGATCTCCCCGAACGTCGTCACCGTCGGCCCGGACCACCCGGAGCTCGTGCGCATCACGGGCGCCCAGGAGCCGAGCGGCGTGGCGGTCGTCATTCCTCCGCCGGTGCCGGCCCAGGCGACGCCGCGCAAGCGCAGCGGCGGGGGCTCGGGTGCCTCCGCCGGAGCGGCCGGCGGGGCTGCGGCTGCTGCCGGGTCGCGCGGGTCCCGGGGCACGCGCGGGTCGCGTGGCGGTCGTGGACGCGGTCGCGGGGAGGGCTCTGCCGGGGCTTCCTCTTCCGGTTTTGGTTCCTCTGGTTCCTCTTCCGGTTCCTCCTTCGCCGGCGGTGCCGGTCGTGGTGCGGGCTCCGGCGCGGGCCGCGGTGCCGGTGGCGGCGCGGGCCGTGGGGCCGGCGGCGGTGCCGGGCGTGCCGGTCGCGGTGGCAACGGGGGCGGGGGCGCACGGCAGCGCCGCGCGTCTTCCTGACGGCCGGGGGCCGGTGTCCGGCCCCTGACTGCCCGGGCCCCTGACTGCCCGGGCGCCTGACTGCTCGGGCGCCTGACTGCTCGGATGCCTGACTGCTCGGACGGCGGACCGGTCGGGCGGCGGACCGGTCGGGGTACTGACCGGTCGGGGTACTGACCGATCGGGATCCTGACCGGTCAGGTACCTGAGTGCCCGGGCTCCTGGCCCGGTGAGTTCCCCGATCGGCCGAGCACCGTTCGCCCGGTGACCTCCCGCCCGGAAGGGTGGGAGGGGTGAGCCGAACTGCCTGCCGCGCCGCGGGGCGCACCGTCCGCCGCGTTGCCCGTAGGCTCCCGGCCTTCCTGATCACCGGCGGCGCCCTCTTCGGGCTCGGGGCGCCCGCGAACTACACCTGCGCCCCCTTCCTCTCCGCCGCCCCCCTCGTGGCGGCGCCCCTGCACACCCTCCGCGCCACCGTCGCGGCCGCCCTGGCCGCGGTGGCGGTCGCGGTCGGCCTCGTGATCTACCACCGGCCGTCCGACACCGGTGAGGCGCTGGCCGAGATCGCCACCATCGGCACGGTCTCCCTGGTCGCACTGGGCATCAACCGCATCGCCCGCCGCAGCGACCAGCAGCTCGCCTCCGCCCGCGGCATCGCGGAGGCCGCTCAGCGCGCCGTCCTGCCCGCGCCTCCCTCCCGCATCGGCGGCCTGCGGGTGGCCGCGCGCTACGTGGCCGCGCACGCCGGCGCCCGGATCGGCGGGGATCTGTACGCGGTCCAGGACACTCCTCACGGCGTACGGGCCGTCGTCGGCGACGTCCGCGGCAAGGGCCTGGGCGCGGTCGAGGCCGTCGCCGTCGTGATCGGCGCCTTCCGTGAGGCGGCCGAGCAGGAGCCGACGCTGGAGGGGGTCGCGGGGCGGCTGGAGCGCGCACTGCAGCGGGAGGGCGCGCGGCGCGGGAACCTGGACCAGTACGAGGGCTTCACCACGGCCGTCCTGGCGGAGCTGCCGCCGGGGCAACCCGTACTCCGCCTGCTGAACCGCGGCCACCCGCCGCCGCTCCTGCTGCACGCGGACGGGCGGGTCGGCGCGGCCGACCCCACCGTGCCCGCCCTGCCGCTCGGGCTGGGGGACCTGGGGGTGTGGGCGGACCGGGCCGAGGAGCGGGAGTTCCCCGCGGGGTCGATGCTGCTGCTGATGACGGACGGGGTGACCGAGGCCAGGGACGCCGACGGCGCGTTCTACGACCCGCGGGCGGAGCTGACGGGTCGGCAGTTCAAGAGCCCGGAGGCGCTGCTGGACAGCCTGGTCGCCGAGGTCACGCGTCATTCGGGCGGTCAGGCGGCCGACGACATGGCGCTGTTGGCGATCCGGCGCGGCGAGCGAATCGAACAGCATTTCGTGGAAAGCATCGACAGGCTCCGTGGGCGGACGTCCTGTGAAGAGCTGTCAGGGAGAGCGGTGGATTCGGGCTTTCGGCTTGGAATCCACCCGGCATGTCTATTAACGTTCGATAACGGAGCGCGGTCGTCGCAACCGCCACAAGAGGCGGTGCACCGTGCGCCTTCGCCGAATCCCGCGGGCACAGCACCATCTGATACACCGGCACGTTCTGGGAACCGGGGAACCACCACCCTGGGGTGAATCGGGCCGCACGCGGCCCGTAGGAGACCTTCCTGCTCCGAACCCGTCAGCTAACCCGGTAGGCGAGAAGGAAGGAAAGGAGTGCCTTCGTGGCATCCAACGAGCCTGCCGATCCTTACGAGCTGCCCGCCCCTTACGAGCCTGCCGCCTCGTACGAGCGCACCTCGTACGAGCAAGCCGCTTACGAGCACACCTCGTACGAGCGCGCCTCCTACGAGTCCTACGGGCACGCCTCCTATGAGCAGGCCTCCTACGACCCGCCGCTCGTACCGGCGTACGCACCGCCGTACGAGCCGGACCCGGAGCCGTCGCACGGGGCGGACCGGCCCGCGCATGAGCGGTCGTACGAACCCTCCGCCTTCAGCGCCTTCTCGTTCGGCGCGGGCCGCGGGCGCCACCGCGTCGTCAAGCAGCGCGGCGGCACGATGGCCCGCAGCGGTGCCGTGCTCGGCGTGGGCGTCATCGCGGCGGTCGGCGCGGGCGGGATGGCGAGCGCCCAGGAGCGCCCGGCGGCCTCGATATCCGTGCCCGACCTGGCGCAGCTGCCGGGGGTGGGCTCGTTCTTCGCGGGGAGCGCGGCGGGCACGGCCGACTCCCTCGGCGAGGAGACCGGTGCGGCTGCTTCCGAGGTGGCCCAGGAGGCGGCGAAGGCGGGTGAGGCGCTCCGGGCGAGGATCATGGAGCAGGCCGATCACCAGCAGGGCGTGGCCGAGGACGAGGCGCAGGCGGCCCAGGTGAGGGTGGCCGCGGCGGCGCAGAAGCAGGCGGCGGAGCGCAAGGCGGCCGAGGCGGAGGCGGCGCGGACCGCGGCGGCCGCGGCGGCGGAGCAGAAGCAGGCGGAGCAGGGCCGGACGCCGGAGCGGACGCAGGCGCAGACGCGGACTCACGAGCGGACGCCGGAGAAGACAGAGGAACGGGCCCCCGAGAAGAAGCAGGCCGAGAAGCAGGCCGCGAAGCGGACGGAGAAGAGGGCGAGCTCGGGCAGGGCCTCCGCCCGTCGTTCCGGGCAGTCCGGAGCGTTCACCCTCCCCGTCGGCTCGTACACCCTGACGGCCGGCTTCGGGCAGGCGGGCAACATGTGGTCCGCGCACCACACGGGCGAGGACTTCGCCGCCCCGACCGGCACGCCGGTGAAGGCGGTGGGCGGCGGCACGATCACCCAGGCCGGCTGGGCGGGGGCGTACGGCTACCGCATCGTGCTGAGGCTCGACGACGGTACGGAGCTGTGGTTCTGCCACCTGTCGTCGATGGTGGCCACGTCGGGCAAGGTCGCTGCGGGCCAGGTCATAGGCCGGGTCGGCGCGACGGGCAACGTCACGGGGCCGCATCTGCACCTGGAGGTCCGGCCGGGCGGTGGCGCACCGATCGATCCGCTGGGGTGGCTGCGGGGCAGGGGCCTGCAGCCGTAGCCGACGGCGCTGCCGGGCGAGCGGAGCCGAAACGGAATACCTGCTCCGGTAAGGACGCTGAGATGATGCATGGCTGACATCCACAAGAAGATCGGCAACCTCTCCGTCCACCCGCTCGCCCTCGGCGGCAACGTCTTCGGCTGGACGGCGGACGAGGCGGAGTCCTTCGCGGTCCTCGACGCGTACGCGGCGGCGGGCGGCAACTTCATCGACACCGCCGACGTCTACTCCGCCTGGGTCCCGGGCAATCAGGGCGGCGAGTCGGAGACCGTCCTCGGCAACTGGTTCGCCTCGCGCGGCAACCGCGCCGACATCGTCCTCGCCACCAAGGTCGGCGCGGGCGTCCCCGAGCCGCGGGGCCTGCGCGCATCGGTGATCAAGTCGGGCGTGGAGGAGTCCCTGCGCCGCCTCCGCACCGACTACATCGACCTCTACTACACGCACTACGACGATCCGTCGGTGCCGGTGGAGGAGTTCATCACCGCGCTCGACGCGCTGGTGAAGGAGGGCAAGGTCCGCGAGATCGCGGCCTCCAACATCACGCCGGAGCGCCTGCAGGAGGCCCTGGAGTTCTCGGACGCCTCGGGTCTGGCCAAGTACGTGGCGATCCAGCCCCACTACAACCTGGTCTCCCGCGACACCTACGAGGGCGCCCTGGCGTCCGTGGCGGCGCGGCACGGCCTGGCGGCGGTCCCCTACTGGGCCCTGGCCTCCGGCTTCCTCACCGGCAAGTACCGCCCCGGGGCGGCCGTGGACAGCGCCCGCGCGGGGGCGGCCGGCAAGTACCTGGAGTCGGAGCGCGGCCTCCGGGTCCTGGCCGCCCTGGACCAGGTAGCCGCGGCCCACGACGCGGAGCTCGCGACGGTGGCCCTGGCCTGGCTGGCGGCCCAGCCGACCGTGGCCTCCCCGCTGGCCAGCGCCCGCACGGTGGACCAGCTGCCGGCGCTGCTGGCGGTGGCGGACCTGAAGCTCACGGAGGAGGAGCTGAAGAGCCTGACGGAGGCGTCGGCGTAACCGATGAGGGCCTCGGGCGGAAAAGACGCCGCCCGAGGCCCTGTCCTGCTGATCAGGCCCGGCTCTCCACCACCCAGGAGGCAAGGGCCACCCCACCGGCAACGGCGAACACGGAAGGCCAAGCCCCGATCTTCTTGGCCAGCGGATGAGACCCGCCGAACGCGGCAACGTACAGCCCGGTCAGCGCCGCGGCCTTGGGCGCCCCGACCGCCCCGGCCCACTGCCGAGCAGCCACCCCACCGGCCACAGCCAGCGCAACCCCACCAAGCGGCCGCTTCTTGGTCCACCGGGCAACCGCGTACCCACCAACAAGCCCACCCGCAGCAACCACACCCGCAGGAACCCGAGCCATCCCGCACCTCCGCATCAAGAAACCCAACGGTTTCGAGGCTACGCCGGGCTGCTGTCCAGCGTTGTGCGCGGGCCAGCAGCGCAGATCAACCAGCAGCGATGGTGGAGTACGTCCACACGTCGGCCGGCATCTCGTGCTTGAGCTTCCAGATGATGCCCATGGGGTTGCTGCCCTCGTGCGAGACGTACTCAGCCGGGCCCAGCAGCATCCAGGGCTGTGCGCCACCTATGTCGTTCTTCTTGTACCGGCGGACAAACAGGAAGACGTCTGAGCCCTGCGCCTGGTGAGTCTGGTACCGGACGCCTGTGGGCGAAGTGCTGGACGTCTGGTTCTGGGACTCCCAGTGGAAGAGCTCAGGGCTCCTCGCGTAGTCCTTGTAGCGCGTCTCCGGAGAGAAGTCCTTCTCATCTTTCTCAAGGGTGATGAGGAGAGCATCTACCTTGGCGTCCTGGCACCACTTCACCCCCTCACGGAAATGACCAGGCAGAAATCCTCCCAGCTCCGCTGCTCCCAGGGCGGGAAGGATCTCTTCTCTGCTGTAGGAGGCGTGCACGGTCAACGGGGTGTTGGCACGAGAGCCAATGAGCTGGACGGGGAGGTGCTGCGTGTGAGCGAGGTTGTAACTCAGAACCTGTCGCAGTTCGCTACGAAATGCTGTTTGGCCAGCAAGCGTACGGAAGCCTTCGTCGTATGAGGTGAAGTTACCGCCGAGTGGCCAAAGCGTGAAGAAGAGCATGCGGGCGTACGCCCGTTCGCGCTCGTCCAAGGCCTCGTACGTAGGGGCGCCGTCTTCGAGAAGCCGGCTGTAGGCAGTTACACGGTCGGGGTCGTCGACGTGGAGGAATGCTGCGACGCGCTTAAGTAGGGCCTCTTCGCCTTCGGGTCCGCCCTCGGGCAGGAGGCGGGCCCTGCGCAGCAGTCGCGTCCAGGAGTTGCCCGAGCGGTAGAGCTCCTTGAGCTCGCGCTGGCTCTCGCGAAGGTAGTCCGGAAGCTTGGGCAGAGCGTAGGCGGCAACCTCTCTCGTCAGCTGTGTGACGTTGACGTTGATCTGATTCTTGATGTTCTCCAGAATGCGTTTCTTGGACTTCCGATCGAGCACGATCTGGCAGCCGGAGGGCAGCAGCGGGAAGTCCTGCTCCATGTTGTCGACCAGGCGCTTGCGGGTGAGGTTGGTCAACGCGCGGAACTGCTCTTCGAAGCGGAACTCCTTGCGATGTTGCCCGATGAAGTCGAGGACCGTGAGGACGGCCTTGTCGGGCGTACGTCGCAGGCCGCGGCCGAGCTGCTGGAGGAACACGGTGGCACTCGAGGTAGGCCTGAGGAGGAGCAAGGTGTCCACGTCGGGGATGTCCAAGCCCTCATTGAACAAGTCGACGGAGAAGAGGATCTGGATCCTTCCGTCCCGCAGCTCGGTCAGAGCTTGAGCACGCTCGAAGGGCGGTGTTGAGCCGTCGAGGGCCTGGGCGTTGATGCCAGCCTGCTGAAAGAACTGAGCCATGAAGCGCGCATGGGCCACTGATACGCAGAAACCTAGGGCGCGCATGCTGCTTGGGTCAGTCACCTTGTCTTGTACGGCCTTGGCGACGAGGCGGGCCCTGGCGTGATTGCCAGTGAATAGCTTGTCCAACTCGTTTGTGTCGTAGGCTCCACGTTTCCACGTGAGACCTTCCAGATCCACGCTGTCGGCGATGCCGAAGTAATGGAAGGGGCTGAGTAGGTCATTTTCCAATGCCTCCCACAAGCGCATTTCAGCTGCGATGCGGCCGTCGAAAAACTCATCTTGAACGTTCTGGCCATCCATGCGCTCAGGTGTCGCGGTCAGGCCTAGGAGTTCTGTCGGCTTGAAGTGGTCCAGGACGCGTCGATAGGTCGGTGAGGCGCCATGATGAAACTCATCAATGACGATCACGTCGAAGTGATGCGGCGCGAAGCGTTCTAGAGCTTGAGCGGACAGGGACTGGACACTGGCGAAGACATGCGTCCATTCTTCGGGAATATTGCCGCCAACCCAGAGTTCTCCGAAGTTGGCGTCGTTCAAGACGTGTTGGTAAGTTGCTATGGATTGCTTGAGAATTTCCTTGCGGTGCGCAACGAAGAGGAGTTTGAGTTTGCGATCCTGAAGCGTTGTGCGTAGCGCCCGATAGTCGAGCGCGGCCATGACCGTCTTTCCTGTGCCTGTGGCCGCTACGAGCAGATTCTGGTGACGGTCGTGCACATCGCGTTCGATCTGCAGTTGCTCCAGCATGTCCTTCTGGTGCGGGAACGGCCGTACCTCCAGGCCGGACAGGCTGAGGGTCGTGCCGTCTCCCCGCTGCCTACCCCCAGCTTGCTTCAGTGCCTCGTCCAGCCGCTCTCCGTCCCTCTCCGGGACGTAGGTCTCGAAGGCCGCCTCGCTCCAGTACGAGTCGAACGTAGCCTCAAACTTCTTCAGTACTGATGGGGTCGCCACGGACGATAGCCGCACGTTCCACTCCAGGCCGTCGAGGAGCGCGGCACGAGAGAGGTTGGAGCTGCCCACGTAGGCGGTGTCGTAGCCGCTGTTTCGACGGAGCAGCCAAGCCTTGGCGTGTAGGCGCGTGGACCTGAGCTCGTAGTTGACCTTGACTTCGGCGTTGAAGTCCCTGACCAGACGGTCCAGTGCCTTCCGTTCCGTGGCTCCCATATAGGTGGTCGTGATGACACGGATGGGTACGCCTCGGGACGCTGCACCTTCGAGGGACTCTTCCAACACGCGCAGGCCGTGCCACTTCACGAAGGCGCAGAGCAGGTCAACGCGGTCCGCCGTGGCGAGCTCGGCTCGCAACTCGAAGCCTAGGTTGGGGTCCTCGGGTGAGTTGGTGAGCAGCGCGGTGTCGGACAGGGGGGTGGCGGGACGGACGGTGTAGGCGCCTGCGGCTTCCTGCTCGGCGATGGCGAGGAGCTGGCGTGGGCCATCTGCGATGACCTCGATCCACTGTTGCGCTCCTTCGAGACTGCTCATGGACTCGAGGATGTGGTTGGCCGCCGTTACCTGCTCGGACGGGTTCAGTGAGGCAAGGATCCGATGGACGGTTTGGCCGATGTGGCGCGCCAGCACGTGGGGAGTGGAGTGCTCGCCGACCGGTTGGGCGGTGGCCCGCCAGCCGTTGGCCTGCAGAGTCATCAGGTGCTCTTCGAGGCGAGAGGTGATCAGCTGCTCGTAGAGCCCTGGCACGGGCGTGTGGTGGCTGAAGCGTTCAGTCATGGACGTATGCCCCCCTTGTCTTCCAACCAATGGCCAAGTTCTACCAGCGGGGTACGACAGGGCGGTGGCACGTTCTGTACAGGGATCGCGCCCAACGGCGCGTATCTGTCGAGACTTGGCCGCATGGCGATGTCTTTCGATCGCTTCTGCATAGGGTCTGGTCATGGGGATCCGTGATCTGCTGCTTGAGATAGGTGCGACGTACGACGCCACCTTGGGCACGAAGGAAGATGTTCCTGCGCAGGCGCTCCTGCGCGACGCCGGCCAGCGCCTCGCTACGACCGTGCCAGTGGGCTACAAGGTTGAGGGGCACGGGGGGAACGGGAACGCGGCGGAGACGCCTTGGATCGGGGTCTTTGATCAGCGCCTGAACGACGACCCGAAGGCAGGTCTGTACCTCGCCTACATCTTCGCCGCCGACCTCGAGACCGTGACCCTCACGCTCCAGCAAGGTATGACCCGGCTGTCCGAAGAGCTGGGGAAGGGGGGTCGGCTCCGAAGCTACCTGGAGACCAGGGCAGCGGCGTTGCTGGCTGAGCTTGCGGCGGAGTCGGTGGCTGGCTGGGAAGCCCGACCCGACTTCAAGAGCGCGGTTGCAAGGCCGTTGTCCTATGAAGCGGGGAGCGTGGCGGCGCGTTGCTACGACCTGGGCGCCTTGCCGAACGAGGATGCCCTCCGCATGGACCTTTGGCACCTGGCCGAGGTCCTACAGCAGGCTGCTGCGGCCGAGGGGAGGGTCGCGGTCGAGACGGCGCCCAGTGGGCTACAGGTGTCCTACGTCGCGAAGGTGGACCACAGTAAGCCCAAGGGCCTGAAGGGCTTCCGCCCCAAGGACAGTAGCGACTACGTAGCTCACATCCCTGAGCGCACGATCAAGAAGACTCGCGATCACGAGGAACTGATCAACCGGTTTGTGGAGTACATCAGCGGTCGTGGGTTCACGGCAGACACCGAGCACCCCAAGGACATCGTGCTGCGGAGGGGCGGGCACGAATGGTTGGTGGAAGCCAAGACCGTGAAGCGCAGCAACCCCACATCGGCCGTGCGCGAGGCCGTAGGGCAGCTCTTTGAGTACAGCCACTTCCTCTACGAGGGCGACGGCGACGGGGGACACGAGGTTGCCAAGCCCTACCTGCTGGCGCTGTTCACCGAGGACATCAAGGCGTACGCCCCGTACCTGGAAAGTCTGGGCATAGCCTCGGTCTGGATGACCTCCGGGGGCTGGGAAGGCACTCCGTCTGCGGTCGCTGCCGGCCTGGTCGATTGAGGGAAACGATTCGGCGCTCTGAAGGTCTCCCTTCAGAGCGCCGAATCGTCAGCGGTACTGCCCCGGCCCCTGGGGCCAGCCGGCCCCCCACGCCGGCGGAGGTGCGAACGGCCGAGGCAGTGTCGCCGAAGCCTGGGTCAGGGCCGGTTGGGCTATGTGTTTGCGGGTCCAGAGGTGGTGGAGGAGTTCCTGTTCGCGGGCGGTGAAGTCGGGGCCCGCCGTGCCGTTGTGGGCGCGCTGGCGGAGGAAGGCCAGGGACGTCGCGAACGAGATGTACTCCGCCACCGTGCGGGCCGCCGCCGGGCCGCCGGTGCGCCGGGCCACGTCGCGGGCTATGCCGCGGGCGCGCATCGAGGAGAGGGCGAGGGGCTCGGGCGGGGTGAGCCAGCCGGCGATCTGGTAGGCCGGGAGGAAGGTGCGTATCGTGCGCAGCTCGTTCTGGCGGGACCAGATCGCCAGCCAGGTCAGGACGCCGAAGACGGGCACCATGAAGAGGGCGTAGACCGCGAGGAAGGCCAGGGGCGACAGGCTGGCCGAGCCGTTCCAGACGGAGTGCAGGACCATCGCGGTGAGCAGGCCCGCGAGGGGGACGAGGACGCGGATGACCTTGCGGCGCGGGGCCAGGGTGGCCGCGATGCCGAAGCCGAGGCCCGTCATGGTCGTGAAGAGCGGGTGGGCGAACGGCGACATCAGGACGCGCATGAAGAAGGTGGCCGCCGTGGCCGCCGGCACGCCCTCGTGGCCGAAGCTCTGGTCGGTGGCGAAGGCGTTGCCCAGGTAGAGGATGTTCTCGGTGAACGCGAAGCCCGTGGCGGTGATGCCCGCGATCACCACGCCGTCGACGGTGTTGTTGAAGTCCCGGCGGCGGAAGAGGAACAGCAGGAGGACCGCGGCCGCCTTGCCGGTCTCTTCCACCACGGGCGCGACGAAGGTCGCCCCCCACTTGTCGGCCTCCGGGCGCTGCGCGAGGTCGACGGAGCTCAGCAGCCACTCGGTGGCGTAGCCGTTCGCGATGATGGCCATCAGCGTGGCCGCGCACGCGCCCCACGAGAAGGCGAAGACCAGGTTCTTCCAGGGCTTCGGCTCGACGCGGTCCATCCAGCGGAACGCCGCCACCAGCAGCGGCACGGGCAGGACGGCGAGGCCGAGCCCCACCAGGAACCCCTCGGTGCCGGTCTGCTCCCGCACCAGGGCCAGGATGACCAGGCCGCACAGGGCCAGGAGCAGGATCAGCCCACCGGCGCGCACCGCCTTGTTGTCCCACAGGGCGCGGCGCGGTTTGTAGCGCCAGCCCGCGGGGGCGGGCATCGCGGGAAAGTTCGGCTGCTGACCGGAGGCGGGCACCGGCCCGGCTACCGGCTGCTGGTGGGGTGGGGACTCATGCACCCGATGACCCTAACCAAGGGACGTCGGGGCGGCCTCGTTATTCCGGGGGCCGGTGCTCTCCCCGGCCGCCCCCGGCGTGCGTCAGTGGGCCTTGCGGCGGAACAGCAGGTCGTGGACCACGTGCCCCTTGTCCAGGCCCTGGCCCTCGAACCGCGTCAGCGGGCGGAACTCCGGCCGCGGCGCGAAGCCCCCGTCCGGCTGGGTGTTCTCGAAGTCCGGCGCCGCGGAGAGGACCTCCAGCATCTGCTCCGCGTACGGCTCCCAGTCCGTCGCGCAGTGCAGCAGCGCGCCCGGGGCCATGCGCGTGGCCGCCAGGGCCAGGAACTCCGGCTGGATCAGCCGGCGCTTGTGATGCCGCTTCTTGGGCCACGGGTCCGGGAAGTAGACGCGCAGGCCCGCGAGGGAGTCCGGAGCGAGCATCTCGCGGAGCAGGATGATCGCGTCGCCGTTGGCGACCCGGATGTTGTCCAGGCCGTTCCGCTCGGCCAGGCCGAGGAGGTTGCCCTGGCCGGGGGTGTGCACGTCGCAGGCGAGGATGCCCGTGCCCGGGTCGGCCGCCGCCATCTTGGCCGTGGCCTCGCCCATGCCGAAGCCGATCTCCAGCACGACCGGCAGCTCGGGGTCGCCGAAGAGCTCGCCGAGGTCCAGCTTGCTCAGGCCGTCGATGTCGAGACCCCACTTGGGCCACAGACGGCGCAGGGCCTCGCCCTGGCCGGTCGTGACCCGGCTGCGGCGCGGCTGGAAGGAGCGGATGCGCCGCTCGTGGTGCGAGCCCGCCGGGTCCGGCGCCGGACCGTCGGGGAACATCGGCTCGCGGCGGCGGCCGGGGGCCTGCTGCGCAGGGACCGGCGCCGCGGCAGCGTCGGCGGCCGGAGCGGGGGCTGAGGGGGATGCGTGGTTCTCGGACACAGTTATTCAATTCTACGGGCGCGCGGGAATTGACCATGGGATTCCGGTCTCTGCAGGTCAGAGGGCATCCATCGCCCGCAGGGCCCGCCGCGCCACCTCCCGCCCGATCGGCAGCGAGGCCGTCGCCGCCGGCGAGGGAGCGTTCAGCACGTGCACCATCCGCGGCGACTCGGCGAACAGGAAGTCGTCCACGAGCGTGCCGTCCCGCAGCACCGCCTGCGCCCGCACGCCCGACGGCGCCGGTATCAGGTCCGCCGCCGTCAGCTCCGGCAGCAGCCGGCGCGCCGCCTGCGTGAAGGCGCGCTTGGACAGCGAGCGCCGCACCTCTCCCGCGCCGTACCGCCAGTGGCGGCGGGCGAGCTGCCAGGAGCCGGGCCAGCCCACCGTCCCCGCCAGCTCGCCGGGGCGCACCGTCAGCCGGCCGTAGCCCTCGCGGGCGAGCGCCGGGACCGCGTTCGGCCCCAGGTGGACCGTGCCGTCGATGCCCCGCGTGAGGTGGACGCCCAGGAACGGGAAGGCCGGGTCCGGCACCGGATAGACCAGGCCGCGCACCAGCTCCGTCCGCCCCGGGGCCAGCTCGAAGTACTCCCCGCGGAAGGGGACGATCCGCACGTCGGGGTCGTCGCCCGCGAGCCGCGCGACGCGGTCGCTGTGCAGACCCGCGCAATTGACCAGCGCGCGGGCGCGCAGCACCTCGCCGAGCCCCGTGCGCACCGCGACCGCCGCACCGCGCCGCCCGATCACGCGCGCCTCCGCCCCGTACCGCACGGAGGCCCCCGCATCCTCCGCCAGACGGACCAGGCAGCGCGCCACCGCGCCGTAGTCGCACACGCCCGTCGAGCCGACGTGGATGGCCGCCGTGCCGCGGACGTGCGGCTCGTACTCGGCTATCTGGGCGGGGCCGAGCTCGCGCACCGGCACGCCGTTCTCCCGGCCGCGCTGGACGAGGGCGTGCAGCCTGGGCAGCTCCGCCTGGTCCGTGGCCACGATCAGCTTGCCGCTCACCTCGTGCGGCAGGCCGTGCTCGGCGCAGAACTTCACCATCTCCGCCGCGCCCCGCACCGCGAACCGCGCCTTGAACGACCCCGGGCGGTAGTAGATCCCGCTGTGGATCACTCCGCTGTTGCGCCCGGTCTGGTGCAGCGCGGGGCCCGGCTCCTTCTCCAGCACCACGACGCGCGCACCCGGCCGGGCGCGCGTGATCGCATAGGCCGTCGACAGGCCCACGATGCCCCCGCCGACCACCAGCACATCGCAGTCGTACGCCCTCACCACGTCACCTCCCCGCGCCTGCCGGCACACCCGCGACCGGGCATCCGGGACCCCTCGGCGCCTCACCCACGCCCCCCATCATGACCTGCGCCACTGACATCCGGTCGAAACCCAGGTCATACATCGGACAGGCCCAGGTCAGACTTCGGGCAGGCCGAGGTCAGACTTCGGGCAGGCCGAGGTCAGACTTCGGACAGACCCACGTCGGACGCCGGACGGGAGCACCCGGGTCAGGAAACGATCACGCGCTCACGCCGGAACCCCCGCCGGGACCACCAACAGCACCGGCAGCCGCCCTCACGCCAGCGACACCAGCAGCGGCCGCGCCCTCTCCCGCAGCTCCACCACCCGCGGCTCGTCCCCGTACGGCTCCAGCCGGTGCAGCAGATCGCGCACGTACTCCGTGGTGCGCGCCGAGGAGATCCGGCCCGCGACCTCCACGGCCCGCGTGCCGGCCGCGCAGGCCGCGTCCAGATTGCCGGACTCCAGCTCGGCGACGGCGGACACCACGAGCCGCAGCCCGTGCGAGCGGACGAACTCCTCCGTCGGCCGGGCCAGCGCCTGCTCCGTGAAGCGCTGCACCTGCCGGGGCATGCGCAGGTCGCGGTAGCACTCGGCGGCATCCGCGGCGAACCGCTCGTGGGTGTAGAAGTCGAGCCAGGACGGGTCCGGATCGCCCGCACGGGCCCGCTCCAGCCAGCCCTCGGCGGCCTTCAGCGCGGCACCGCACGCGGGTGCGTCCCCGGCCTTGGCCTGGGCGCGGGCCTCGACCAGGCGGAAGAAGCTCATGGTGCGGGCGGTGGCCAGGCCGCGATTGCGCTCGAGGGCGGCCTGGGCCAGGTCGACGCCCTCGTCGGCGAAGCCGCGGTACGTGGCCTGCAGGCTCATCGAGGCCAGTACGTAGCCGCCCAGGGGCACGTCCGCGGCCGCGCGGGCGAGCCGCAGGGCCTGGATGTAGTACCGCTGCGCGGCCTCCTGCTGGCCGGTGTCGAAGGCCATCCAGCCGGCCAGCCGGGTCAGCTCCGCGGTGGCGCCGAAGAGCGAGCGCCCCACCTCGTCGCTGTACGAACCGAGCAGCAGGGGCGCCGCGTCGACCCGCAGGCACTCGGGGACCATCGACGAACGCCAGTCGCCCCCGCCGTACTTGGAGTCCCAGCGGCGCGCGTCCTCCGCGGCCTCCCGCAGCTTGCTGACGTCACTGTGGCCCACGCGCTGCGGTATGGCGCCGTCCGGGCCGCCCCCGCCCTCGGCCTCACCGGCCGCCGTGTGGGCCTCGCGCGCGACCGAGCTGTCGGCGGGGGTTATCAGCCACCGGGAGGCGGGCGTGGCGTAGGCGCTGACGGAGAAGGATCCGGCCAGGCTCTGCCAGATGCCGCCGCCCCCTCGCCGACCGGCGAGATCCAGCCTGTACAGCTCCGTCGCGGAGCGCACGGCCTGGCCGACATCGCGCGGAAAGGAGAGCCCCACCTCGGGCGCCGGATCCGCGTCCGCGAGGCCGATCTCGTGCAGCGGGACGGGCCGGCCGAGCTTGCCGGCGATCGCCGCGGCGATCAGATGGGGCGCCGCTCCCTGGGGCACCATGCCCTTCGAGACCCAGCGCGCGACGGACGTCTTGTCATAGCGAAGCGTCAATCCGCGCTGCGCACCGAGGTCGTTGACCCTGCGCGCGAGACCGGCGTTGCTGATCCCGGCGAGGGCGAGGACGGTGCCGAGCTTCTCGTTCGGCCCGCGTGGCTCCCTGGACATGCGCACCCCTCGACGACGCGACGCCCGCCCCGGCATAGGCGCGGGGCATTCGTAAACCCAGCGTAGTTCCCCGCATCCCGACCGTTAAGAGGTGGTGTCCCGGATGGCGAGATTCTGGTCCGTGCGGACGTGCACCGAGGGGCACGTGCTCCGGTTGTGTGTGGCTGTGCGCCCGCCGTGCGCTCTGTCCGCGCCATCAAGGGAGCGCTTCCATGGGAGTTGCGTGGGTTGGCCCGCTGCACTGGATCCAGTGGGCTGGGGGAAGCCGCCGCCTCATTCCCCGCGGGCGGCGGACCGGTCCGGGAGGCGGCTGACCGCCTCCCGGACCGTGACGCGTGGGTCGAAGCACCGGGCGAGTGCGCCCCCACGGCCGCACCGCCGCGAGTTTGGCCGGATACCGCCGTCCGGAAGGCGGCCTGCGGCCCACCGGGAACGGGTCCTTGGCGCGCCGCACGCGCGCGTGGGCGTTCCGCGCCTCCGTACGTGACAGCATGGCGGTTGCGTGCGGCGGCTGCGTGCATACGGCTTGACGGCGCGCCACTTCGCCCCGCATTCACGCGAGTTGGGGTGAAAGGCGCGACCGGTGTGTTGCCTCTTTCGTGGTGGTCTCGTTGTGGCAACCGGTGGCCTCCTGTGCATGATGACTGCGGATGGCGGCGCTTGATGGCCGTCCAGCCGGTGTTCGCGGTGCTCGGTCGGTTGTCCACGTCGGTTGTCCACAGCCTGTGGAGGCTTCATGCGCTGGGTGGTGGGGTGGAGCAGCACCACCTCGGGGACCGTGCGACAACGTGCCGCACCCCCCGGCACCTACGGCGGTCACGACCACGACGCCCCGACCGTCCACCCCGTCGGCGCCCAGCTCCTGTGGGGCGACCCCGCCCCCCTGTGGGCCGTCGGCGACTGGCGCCCCGACGAGGTCCGCGTCGTCCGCCTCGACCCCCTCACCCGCCTCGCCGTCCTCGGCCGCTGCGGCGCCGACGACGAGCAACTGCGCACCGGGCTCGTCGCCGCCCGCGGGGGCGCCCTGAGGCACCTCACCGCCTGGCCCGGCAGCTACACCGCCGTCGCCCAAGTCGGCCGCCGCACCACAGTCGTCGGCGACCTGGCCGGCGCCCGGCCCGTCTTCCACACCGCCTGGGCCGGCGGCACCGCCTACGCCACCGCCGCCCTGCCCCTCGCCGACCTCATCGAGGCCCAGCTCGACGTCGGCCACCTCGCCGCCCTCCTCGCCTGCCCCGACTCCCCGGAGGCCCTCGCCGACGGCACGCCCTACAAGGGCGTACGACGCGTGCCGCCCGGGCACGCCCTCGTCCTGCGCGACGGCGCCCGCGACATCACCGGTTACGAGCCGACGGCGTCGCTCGCCGTCTCCGCCGCCCAGCTCCCGCCCGACCAGGCCGTCGAAGGCATAAGGAACGCGCTCGTCGAAGCCGTCCGCACCCGCCTCGCCGCTCCCCGGCACGCCCCCGACCCCGGCCCCGGCGGCCTCGACCCCGGCCCCGTGCCCGGCATGGGCCCCGCCCACCGCCGTGCCGCACGCGGCGGCCCCGCCCCCGGCGTCGGCGCCGACCTCTCCGGAGGCAGCGCCTCAGCCACCCTGGCGCTGCTCGCCGCCGGCCTGCCCGGCCTGCCCGGCACCCCCCTCGGCCACGGCACCGGCGGACGGCTGCTCGCCGTCACCTTCAACGACCTCGTCACCGACGACAGCCGCGTCCGCCAGGCCGAACTCGAACGGGCCCACGCCATCGCCGCCAACCCCCGGCTGCGCCACATCGTCGTCGCCGCGGGCGAGGAAGCCCTGCCCTACGCCGACCTCGCCGGCGGCCCCCTGACCGACGAACCGGGCCCCTCCCTCGTCACCGCCGAACGCCACCGGCACCGGCTCGCCGCGGGCGGCGCGGACCACCTGGTCGGACACGGCGCCCGCCAGGTCCTCGACGCCCACCCGGCCCGCCTCGCCGACCTCCTGATGGACCGCCGCCGACGCCACCTCCTGCGCCCCGTCTCGGCGCTCGCCCGCGCCGACAGGACCTCCGCGCAGGCCCTCGTCATCCCCTTCACCGTCTACCGGGCGGCCCGCCGGCTGGCCCGCACGTCCTACCGGGAAGGCCTCGAAGCGGCCGCCGGGCAGCTACGGGCCACGGCCTTCCCCGTCGTGGACGACACCCCGGGCGCGGCCGTCCCCGCCGGCATGGGCGGGGCCGTCGACGCCTCCCTCGCCGCCCTCACCTGGTGCCGCCCCGGGCCCGCCGCACGCTGGCTCACGGGTGAGGCTCTGGCCGAAGTATCGGTTCGTCTGCAGGCCGCGGCCGTGCGCCCCCAAGGCCTCGCACAACGCCCCGGAGAGCGCCGCGCGGCCGCCGCCCTCGCCCGGCACGCCGCCGACCACCGCATCCTCGAACAGGCCGCCGAGGTCCGCAGCCAGCGCCTCCACGCCCCCTTCCTCGACAACGAGGTCGTACGGGCCTGCCGCGCCCTCCCCGAGGCGCTCCGGGTACAGCCGGGAGCGCGCGCCGCGGTCCTGCGCGCCGTCCTCGCCGGAGCGGGCGTGCGCGATCTGCCCCCGGGCTGGGGCGCCACCTCGCACGCGGCGCACGCGGCAGCCGTACGGGCGGGGCTGCGGGCCTCCGCCGGCCCGCTGCTGGAGCTCTTCGAGACCCCGCTGCTCGCCGACGCCGGTCTCGTGGAGGCCCGCGTCGTCCGGGCGGCGCTGCACGGGGCCGCGAACGGCCGGGCGCTGCCCCTGGACGGCCTCGCGGAGCTCGTCTCCACCGAGGTGTGGCTGCGGCGCCTGCTGGCCCGGCGCGGGACGTGCTGGACCGGCTCGGCGGCACCGCGCCAGCGGGCGGTGGCGGGAGGGGTGGCGCCGGGCCCGGTGGTGTGAGGGAGCGCCTCGGGCCTCCCGGAGAGAAGCCTCGGGGCTCCTACCCGCAGGAGATCCACGAGCGCGCCCAGTCCGACACCGCGGTCCACCCCATGCCGCGCTGCGGCTGCACCGACAGCCGGATCGTGCGGTGGCCGGAGAGCGGCACGTACACCGGCACCGCCGGCTCCCCGCCCCGCACCACACCGGAGCGCCACAGAGGCACTCCGTCGCCGTAGACGGAGAACTGCGCGGCACCGAGCCCCATCGACATGTCGTCGACGCCCACGAGGGCGCTGAAGGCCGTACAGGGCCGGTTCAGCTCGATGGTCACGGCCGAGGGCGCGTGCACGCTCACGCCGTTCCCGTACGTGATGCCGCCGATCCGGAGGCCGTACCGCTGCCACAGCCAGCTGTGCGCGCCCAACCGCACCTCCGGCCTCGTACCGTCGCCGGCGCCTGCGTACGCCAGCTGGTTGAGCTGGTAGACGGCCGGCGGCCGGGGCGGGGGCGACGGGGTGGGCGAAGGCGACGGCGACGGGGAGGGGGACGGCGAGGGCGCAGGCCGGTGGACGGGCGGCGCGGGAGGCGGCGACGGCTTCGGCCGCGGCTCGGGCAGTGCGGCGCGGACCGGGACCACGGGTCCCGCGTCGGCGGAACGGGTCGGCACCGCGACGGGCGCCTTCGCCCTGGGCGTCGGCACCGAGGGCACCGGCGTGGGCGTCGGAGACGGGCCGGGGGAGTGGCTCCGCTGCGGCACGGGCGTCGGCCGGGGCGTCGCCACGGGCGCCACCGGGGCCTTGGGGGCCTCGGCCTGCGGCGTCCGGTCCGGCGCGGACGAGAGCCCGATCAGGGCGTACGCGGCGGCAGCCCCGGCCGCGGCCACCATGCCGCCGATGACGGCGATCTTCGCGGGCGCCCCCAGGCCATGGCTCGCAGCAGCACTGCCGGAGCCCCCGGCGCCCCCGCCGGACGCACCGGCCCCGGAGCTCGCCCCCGCCCCCGTACCACCGGCCCCAACAGCCCCACCGCTCGCAGCAGCTACCCCCGCCCCCGCAGCCGTACCGGCTCCGGCCGCCCCCGCCGCCAGGCCCGCGGCCGCCTTGGCCGAGAACCCGGCCGCGAACCAGCCGATGACCGCCACCGGCAGCAGCGCCCGCAGCCGCTCATTGACATCCGCGACCTCCAGCGCCGCCGTACGGCACCGCGCACAGCTCTCCAGGTGCCGGCGCAGGCCCCGCTCGGCCCGCAGCCGCAGCCCGCCCCGGGCGTACGCGCCGAGCCGGTCCGCATAGCGCGCGCAGTCACCGCCGCTCGTCAGCGCCGAGCTCACATGAGCCTGCAGATACGCCTGTTTGAGGCCCTCGCGCGCCCGGTGCGCCAGCACCGCCGTCGCATTGGCCGTCAGCCCCAGCAGCGGCGCGACCTCGCTCGGCGACTCCTCCTCGACCGTGGTGTGCCACAGCACCGTCTGCCACCGCGGCGGCAGGCTGCGGAACGCCTTCACGGCCAGGGAGTGCTCGGCCTCCTGCATGGCCAGCACATCCGCGCCCAGGCCGAGCGTCTCACCGTCCCCCGAACCGGCCGGCAGCCGCTCGGCCGACGAGGCGAACTCCGCGAAGTCCTCGACGAGCTGCTCCCGCTTGGCGCTCTTCCCCCACGAGGCCGCGACCCGCCGCACCGTGGTGAGCAGATAGGCGCGCACCGACGACTCCGGACCCGCGCCGCTCCGCACCGCCTGAAGGGTGCTCGCGAAGACCTCGTTGGTCAGGTCATCCGCGGTGTGGTTGTCGCGGCAGCAGCTCCGGGCGTAGCGGCGGACCGCGGGGGCGTGACGGCGGTAGAGCTCCTCGTACGCATCGCTCTCGCCGGCTCGCATCCGGGCCACCAGCTGGATGTCCGTGAGGGGCGCGTCCGCGGCGGCATCCGTCCTGCGGTGCTTGCGCCGACGCTGCCCCGGCACCACGGGCGTGGTGGGACGCCCCTCACCGGAGGGCAGAGGCGAGGACGGTCTGTCCGCGTTCTCGCTCCCGCTCGGTTCTTCCTGCCCGTCAACACCCATAGCGCAGGCCCCTGTACATGCCGGTACACCCGAACACCGGGACAGCGTGGCACAGCAGCGGCCGTCACCAGCGCGCGCTGGGCAGCAACCACTCGTCCGGGGCGACTTCTGTCGCATGACGCACTGGGTGTCACCCGAACGGGGAAGGAGTTCCGGATGCGCCCGGACGGCCTGCAGAACCGCACCGGGCGCGCCCGCCGAAGAAACGAGCTATGGGAAGCCCGAGCCCGCCAAAAACGAGCTGTGGGAAGCGAGCCGCGTGAGTGCGCTGCCGGCAGCGCACTCACGCAAGTGCCTCCGCGGGTGCGCTGCCGAAGCGAGCCCCGGCAACGCACCCCGGGACGCCTACTCGGACGGCCGCGACCGCAGGCCCTCCAGCAGGATGTCCAGCAGCCGCGAGGACGCCGCCGCCTGCTGCACCGCATCCGGCAGCGACGGCGCGGCCGTCGCTATCACCAGCAGCACATCGGCCACCGTCACGTCCGGCCGCAGCTGGCCCGCCGCCCGCGCCCGCTCCACGAGCCGCCCGACGACCTCCAGCAGCGCCGCGGCGCCCGCGTCGTGCCGCTCGACGGCCGGGGCCGGCCGCTGCTCGACCAGCCGCAGCTCGTGCAGCTGACCGCCCGTGACGCCCGGCTGCCGCTGCTGCGGCACGCGCGCCTCGATCTCCTCCGCTTCCACGTCGACGCCGACCCGCAGCACCTGCGGCGGCAGCAGCCGGCCCGCGCCGGACGCCACCGACGTGCGCAGGAAGCGCGAGAGCGCCGACCACGGCTCGTCCTCCTGCCCGAGCGCCGTGCGCGCCTGCTCGGTGAGCCGGGCGGTCTCCTCCTCGGCTATCCGCCGGACGAGGACGTCCTTGCTGGGGAAGCGGCGGTAGACCGTCCCCACGCCGACGCGGGCGCGACGCGCCACGTCCTCCATCGGCGCGCCGTAGCCCAGCTCGCCGAAGACCTCGCGGGCCGCACGCAGTACGTGCTCGAGATTGCGCTGGGCGTCCACGCGCAACGGCGTGCTGCGGCCACCGCCCGCCTCTGACGGCGCGACAGCGGTCGACCAATGAGAGCCCTGCATATGCATATGTGTTCCCCCGGTTATGACGTCTCCCCCCGGAGACTCCCCGCCCTGACTGCCGGGGCACGTCTCTGACACCCCGACGGAGTACGAACATAGTTGAGCCCAGGTCAAGAAAGAAGGGGTAGTTCCGCACCGGGCATCCCCGATTGGAGTACATCCCCCCTCCGCACCGATTCTGCACCACCCCACAACCCCACCGCATCCACCCTGACCTGCGCACCTGTCTCTCGAACCGGTGCGCCCCCCGTGGAGGGATCAGCTCCGCAGCCGGTCATACATTTCGCGCGGCCTGTGGACAAACTCCGGCCGGGGGTGCGTCATGGGGAAGGAGCTGTGCTCGCGGACCTCGACGACTGAGGAGTGGCCTTGGCGAAGGAACCGGCGCGCATTCTGGTGGTCGGCGGCGGCTACGTCGGGATGTACACCGCCCTGCGCCTGCAGCGGAAGCTCAGGCGCGGCGAGGCGACCGTCATCGTGATCGACCCCGAGCCGTACATGACGTACCAGCCCTTCCTCCCCGAGGCAGCGGCCGGCTCCATCTCGCCCCGCCACGTCGTCGTCCCCCTGCGCCGCACGCTCGACAAGTGCCAGGTCGTCATCGGCGAGGTCAGGTCCATCGACCACGCCAAACGCGTCGCCGCCATCAGCACCCTCGCCACGCACGAGGAGGGCACCGGCGCCATCCAGATCCGCTACGACGAACTGGTCCTCGCACCCGGCTCCGTCTCGCGCGCGCTGCCCGTCCCCGGCCTCGCCGAGTACGGCATCGGCTTCAAGACCGTCGAGGAAGCCATCGGCCTGCGCAACCACGTGCTCGAACAGATGGACATCGCCTCCTCCACCCGCGACCCCGCCGTCCGCGACGCGGCCCTGACCTTCGTCTTCGTCGGCGGCGGCTACGCGGGCGTGGAGGCCCTCGCCGAACTCGAGGACATGGCCCGCTACGCCGCCCGGTACTACCACAACCTCGAACCCGAGGACCTGCGGTTCGTCCTCGTCGAGGCCACCGGCCGGATCCTGCCCGAAGTGGGCGAGGAGATGGGCCGCTACGCACTGCGCGAGCTGCGCGGGCGCAACATCGACGTCCGCCTGGACACCCGCCTCGACTCCTGCGCGGACCGCATCGCCGTCCTCAGCGACGGCTCACGCTTCCCCACGCGAACCCTCGTCTGGACCGCGGGAGTCAAGGCCCACCCGGTGCTCGCCGCCACCGACCTCCCCCTCAACGGCCGCGGCCGCCTCAAGTGCACGGCGGCCCTCACCGTGGACGGCGTCGAACACGCCTGGGGCGCGGGCGACGCGGCGGCCGTCCCCGACCTCACCTCGGACGACCCCGACGCCGTGTGCGCGCCCAACGCCCAGCACGCCGTCCGCCAGGCCAAGGTCCTCGCCCACAACGTGCTCGCCTCCCTGCGGGGCAAGCCCCTCACGGAGTACCGGCACAAGTACGTCGGCTCCGTGGCCTCCCTGGGCCTCCACAAGGGCGTCGCGTACCTCTACGGCAGGAAGCTCAAGGGCTACCCCGCCTGGTTCATGCACCGCGTCTACCACCTCAGCCGGATCCCCACCTTCAACCGCAAGGCCCGCGTCCTCGCCGAGTGGACCCTCACCGGCCTCTTCAAACGCGAGATCGTCTCCCTCGGCTCGCTCGAAAACCCCCGGGCCGAATTCGAACTCGCCGCAGACACGGGACGTCACCCGGAAGCGAGTTGAAGCAGGTCATGGGCCCTGTGGCGGAGCCGGGAACTCCCCCGGAGAGGCCGACGTCTGACGGATGTCAGTCCGGTCGGCCACACTGGTCGTGTGACCATGGGTGGGCTCGTACCTGCGAAGAGTAACAATTACGAGGATTCGGACGTTTGCTGCATTCCCCCGGGGGCAGTCCCCCGCACCGCCAACCGCGGCCCCGCGCCGGGCACGCGGATCGGCCACGCCACGTCGCCGAGCTGGTCCGGAACGACTCCGCGAGGTAATCCTCTGTGAACTTCACCCGCTGGAGCGCCCGGCTCCCCGGCACACAGCGCCGAGCCGCGGCGCGCGCCGACCGCAAGGACCGCACCGCCGCCCCCGCACCGCCCGCGGCCGGCGGCTCCGTGCCCGCCGCCCGCGCCGAGGCCGGCCCACCCGCGGCCCCCGCACCGGACGGCCCCGTCCCCACCCTCGACGGCCTCTCCGTCCACGACACGCTCGGCAAGGTCCCGGCCCTCGTCGCCGTCGTCTACGGCCCCGAGCACCGCATCGCCTACGTCAACGACGCCTACGCCGCCCTCTTCGGCCCCCGCGCCCCCGGCGCCTCCGCCCGCGAAGCCCTCCCCGAGCTCGCCGAGCTCGGCCTGCTCCCCCTCATGGACCAGGTCCTGCGCAGCCGCCGGCCCCGTACGGTCAAGTCCCGCCGCGTCACCGCGGACATCAACGCCGCGACGAACATCGCCGCCCCCCGCCCCGCCCCACCCGCCCCGGGCGACAGCACCCCCGTGGCCGACGTCCCCCACCAAGCACCCGCCCCGGCCGCCGCCGACGCCGAAAGCCGCCCCCGCAGCGGCTACTACACGTTCACCTGCTCCCCGATCGAAGTGGGGGCCACCGAGGCCAAGCAGCCCGGCGTCCTCGTCTTCGCCGCGGACGTCACCGACCAGGTCGAGGCCGCCGAGCGGCTGCGCGCCAGCGAGCGCCGCCAGCGCGAAGCCGCCGTCACCCTCCAGCGCAGCCTCCTCCCTCAGGAGCTCGAACAGCCCGACGACCTGCGCGTCGCCGCCACCTACCAGCCCGGCGGAAAGGACACCGCCGTAGGCGGTGACTGGTACGACGTCATCACCCTCGGCGCCGGCCGCACCGCCCTCGTCATCGGCGACGTCATGGGCCGCGGAGTGCGCGCCGCCGCCGTCATGGGCCAGCTCCGCACCGCCGTACGCGCCTACGCCCGCCTCGACCTGCCGCCCCACGAGGTCCTCCAGCTCCTCGACGGCCTCGCCGGCGAGATCGACGCCACCCAGATCGCCACCTGCATCTACGCCGTCCACGACCCCAACGAGGGCCGCCTGGTCTACGCCTCCGCCGGCCACCTGCCGATCCTCGTCCGCGACCCCGACGGCACGGTCCGCCGCGCCGCCGAACCCACCGGCCCGCCCCTCGGCACCGGCGGCTGGATGCACACCTCCGGCACCATGCCGCTGGGCCCCGGCTCCAGCGCCGTGCTCTACACGGACGGCCTCGTCGAGCGCCGCACCGAGGACATCGACGAAGGCGTCGCCGCCCTGGAGCGCGCCTTCGCCGGCGCCACGGGATCACCCCAGGTCATGTGCGACCGCCTGATCCGCGCCCTCGGCGTGACCGCAGACCACGACGACGACGTCGCCGTCCTCGTCCTCCAGCACCCCGCGCGCACCGGCCACGACGCCGAGCTCTTCCACAACGCCGCCCTGGAGCTCCTCGGCGGCATCGAGGCCGCACCCCGGGCCCGTGCCTTCGCCTCGGGCGTCCTCGTCAGCTGGCGCTTCCCGACCGAGCTGCGGGACCTGGGCGTCCTCGCCGCGAGCGAGCTCGTCGCCAACTCCCTCCAGCACGGCACACCACCCATGCGGCTGCGCCTGCGCCGCACCGACCGCCGGCTGATCATCGAGGTCACCGACGGCGACGACCACCTCCCACGGCGCCGCCGCGCCGAGCCGGCGGACGAGGCGGGGCGCGGCATCTCGATCATCGCCACGATCGCCTCGTCCTGGGGCTCACGGCGCACGCCCGGCGGCGGGAAGGCCGTCTGGTGCGAGTTCGCCTTGCCGGCGGGGCACGGGTGACGAAAGAGAGGGAGGGCGCCTAGGGCGCCCTCCCTCTCCTCTTATATGCGTACGTACATCAGACGTGGACGGCTGTGCGCTTCTCCGCCGGGCGACGCTGTGCCCGCGCCACCAGAGGGTTGTCCTGCGCCGGGGTGAGCCGGCGGCCCAGCCGCAGTGCCAGCGTGGTGATGAGCAGGGAGCACGCGATCACCATGGCGATGTACGCCACGTACAGGCCGCCACCGGCCATCAGACCGCCCACGGCCGGCCCGATCGCCAGCGCGAGCTGCTTCACGAGCGCGAACGCCGAGTTGTACTGACCGACCAGCCGGGCCGGTGCCAGGTCCGCCACCAGCGGCGCCACCGTCGGCGACAGCATCGACTCGCCGATGCCGAAGAGCGCGTACGTGGAGATCAGCAGCGCGGTCGCCACCCCGTGCGCCCCCGGAACGAGCCCCGAGACCCCCGCGGCCACCCACGCAACGGTCCAGATGACACCCACGAGCGCCATGACCCGGCTGCGCCGGTGCCCCTCGACCAGCTTGAGGACGACGAACTGCGCCAGCACGATCGCCGCGGTGTTGGCGGCGAGCGCGATGCCGAGCGTCGCCGGCGAGATGCGGGTGACCTCGACCGCGAACGCCGCCAGACCCGACTCGAACTGTCCGTAGCAGGCGAAGAACATCACGAAGCCCAGGACGCACAGCTGCACCATGGCCCGGTCACCCAGCAGCGTCCGCCAGCCGCCCTTGGCGCCCTCGTCCGTCGGGACCGCGTCGTCGACCCTGGGCGCCTTCGGCAGCCGCACGGTCGTCACGGCGACACCCAGCACCAGGAACATCGCCGCCTCGATCGCGAAGAGCCGCACGAAGCTGCCCGGGTCCGAGGTGTCCACGAGCTGCCCGCCGAGCAGCCCGCCGACGCCGAGGCCGAGGTTGTTCAGGAAGAACTGCATCGCGAACGCACGCGACCGGGTCGTCGGCGTCGAGCACCAGACGATCATCGTGGCGAGCGTCGGCTGGATCACCGCGATACCGGCACCCAGCGCTGCGGCAGCGGCGAAGACCAGCGACTCGGTGGACGCCAGCCCCATGCCCATCGACCCGACGGCGGCGGAGACCGTACCGGCGACGGCAACAGGCAGCGGACCCCGCCGGTCGATGACCCGGCCGACGAAGGGGAGCACGACCAGTGCGGACACGGCGAACGTCATGAGCACCAGGCCCGCGGTGCTCGCTCCGAGATCCCGTACCTGAGACACATAGATGAACAGGAACGGGACGGTGAAGCCGTTGCCGAACGCGCTCAGGGCGTTCCCCAGCTGGATCCGGCGCAGAGCTGCGCCCATCGCGGTGGTCACACTCACCTTCCTAGGTCGAGGTTGAGAGGCGGGACTGTCGAGGTCTGAAGACTTCAACAGTAAAGTTCGAAGCTAAAGAGTACATGTCGAAGGGCTTTAGCGCGAATCAGTTCATGTCATACTGCCGGGCATGGCTGACACCCCCGGCGCCTCCGAGCCGAGCCTCGACGAACAGATCGCCGCCTATCAGCGCGAGTTCCAGGACCTCGACCCCCAGGTGGAGAAGGTCGTATCGGCGCTCAGCCGCCTCAACCGGCGGATGAACGTCGCCTACGGACGCCAGACCGCCGAGCTCGGCATCAGCAACGCCGAGTGGGAGGTCCTCAAGGCCCTGGTGCTGGCCGGCGCCCCGTACCGGCTGGGCCCCGGCGACCTCGCCAAGCGGCTCGGCCTCACCCCCGCCGCCATGACCCACCGCATCGACCGCATGGTCGCGGAGGGCCTGGTGACCCGGGAGCGCGACGAGAGCAACCGTGTCCGCGTCATCGTCGGCATCACGGAAGAAGGCCGGAGCAAGTGGCTGGAGGCCATGCGGATGGCCACGGTCTTCGAAGAGGACCTGCTCCAGGACCTCTCGGGCGAGGAGCGCGGCCGGCTCGGCGAGATGCTGACCCGCCTGCTGCGCCGGGTGGAGGACGCCCAGCCGGACGCCGGCGGACGGCTGAGCGACCTCGACTGAGCCCCGCCGGGGAGCCCGACGGAGGGGGCCCAACGGCCAGTTGACACTCCTCTGACGGATGGGTAGTGTTCTCCGAGTTGTCACGGAGCCATGACGGTTCTGAGACAGCCACTCGAGCCGCACCGGCGGCACTCACCACTGCACGGCCCCTGAACGGGATGAATTTCGGCATGCCGGAATTCGGATCGGGAAGGCCCCAGGCTCCGATTAGGAGCCGCCGGGGAAATCCGCTAAAGTAG
>NZ_JBMMMZ010000014.1:0-285649 GCF_049725035.1 Streptomyces sp. XH2
AGCTCCTCGGGCAGACCCAGCGCGATGTTCATGCTCTGCACCGCACCACCGGCCGTGCCCTTGGCCAGGTTGTCGATCGCACTCACCACGACGATCCGCCCCGCCGCCTCGTCCAGCACCACCTGCACGTGGACGGTGTTCGACCCCGTCACAGCACCGGTCGAGGGCTGTTGCCCCGGGGGCAGGAGCCGGACGAAGGGCTCGTCCGCGTAGGCCCTTTCGTAGGCCGAGCGGAGCGCGTCGGCGGTCACTCCGGGCAGGGCGGGGGCCGAGCACGTGGCGAGGATGCCGCGCGGCATCGGCACGAGGACGGGAGTGAACGAGACCGTGACGGGGCGGTCGGCGGCGGCCGAGAGGTTCTGGGCGATCTCGGGCGTGTGGCGGTGACCGCCGCCCACGCCGTAGGCGCTGACGGAGCCCATGACCTCGGAGCCCAGCAGGTGCGGCTTGACCGCCTTGCCCGCACCCGACGTCCCCGACGCCGCCACCACCACCGCCTCAGCCTCCGCCAGCCCCGCCGCATACGCCGGAGCCAACGCCAGCGACACCGCCGTCGGGTAGCACCCGGGCACCGCGATCCGCCGCGCACCCTTCAGCGCCTCCCGCCCACCCGGCAGCTCCGGCAGACCGTACGGCCACGTCCCCGCATGCACAGACCCGTAGAACCGCTCCCACTCCCCCGCGTCCTTCAACCGGAAATCCGCACCGCAGTCCACCACCAGCACGCCCTCACCCAGCCCAGCAGCCACCGCCGCCGACTGACCGTGCGGCAACGCCAGGAACACCACGTCATGCCCGGCGAGCACCTGCGGGGTGGTCTCCTCGAAGATCCGTCCGGCCAGCGGGGCGAGGTGGGGCTGGAGTTCGGTCACGGGCCGGCCTGCGTTGGAGGCGGCCGTCACCGCGCCGATCTCGACGCCGGGATGCCCCAGCAGCAGCCTCAGCAACTCACCGCCCGCGTATCCACTCGCGCCTGCCACTGCTGTGCGCACCATGTTCCGTCCTTGCGTCGTTCCGTGCCGGGGCAGGCCGGATCGGCGCGTGAGCGCGCGCATCCGGCCGCCGGTGAAAGGCCGAGGCCGGCATCGGATTCCGCGCAGCACCATCACCGCCCTGCAGGGGGCAGGGCGGTCACGGGGAGTGCGGCACGACACCCGAGGCGGGACTTAGCTTAGGCTAACCTAACCTGCATCGGGCAAGAAGATCGACTCGTCTCTTCGGCGAGATCGCACAAGGGCGCGACAGGGGCGTACGTCGCCCGTCAGACGCACCGGGACGTCGCGCAGAGCTGCCACTGCGCCGGCCACCAGCCGCTCGGCAGACCGTCGTCCGGCGCGGCTTCGGTGATCTGCCAGTAGCGGTCGCGGTTCCACTCACGGGCCGTCACCTTGAGCCGCCGGTCGGGCAGTTCGGTGACGGTGTCCGGCTGGCTCAGACCCGCGTACTCGTCGGTGACCTTGCCCATGGCGGCCACGGGGCGCCAAGCGCCGTCGGAGCTCAGCCGGGTCCGCGACTCCATGGAGCGGTCCGGCTTGTCCGACGACGCCATGGCTATGAGGGTGCCGTTCGACCTTTTGAACAGGACGAGGAAGCCGTGGTACGGCGACGGCCGGAGGCCGAAGTCCTCCGGGGCGGACCACGGCCCGCCCGCCGGCCCCTGCACGGAGTGGCAGAAGCCGCCGTGGTCGAGCCAGAAGACCTCCAGCCCGCCCGCGGCGTTCTCCACGGCGGTCACGAAACTCGCCTTGGGGCCGACCGTGCCCGCGCTGACGCGCTCCCAGGCGCCGTAGGAGCCGCCGGGCGCCGCCTGGGCCCGGTGCCACACGAACGGCAGCCCTTGCGTCGCGGTGGAGTCGTAGAACACCTGGAACTGATCGACGCGGCCGTCCGCGCGCGGCACGGAGACCGGGCTTTCCGACGGGGTGGTGGCGATGCCCTGGGCGGCGGTGTCCATGCTGCAGGCACCCGTGGTCACCGCGCTCTGGGCGGCGGGCGCCGCCGGCGCGGCAGCGAAGGCTCCCGCGCAGGCGAGGGCGAGTGCGGCAGCAGCACGAGTGACTCTCCGGAAGGCTCTCCCCATGAGCCAACACCTACCCCAGCCGGGCCAGTTCATACACGGGTTCGCGTTTCGCTCATGTGGCTCGGCAGTACCGCGGCGCGTGAACGTCCACTACGGCGGGACCGCCAGAACCGGCCGACACCCATCCGGCTCCCGGGGCGGAAGCCGCCGCACCGGGGCATGACAACGGCACGTGCGTCCGTAACGCAGCGTCCACATGCCCGCAACAAACCCGCACGGCCTACGAGGAACGGCTGCCGGACGTCGACATGCCGCCCGCCGCCCGCCGTCCCGCGCGGGGCGAGGGCGGCCACGAAGTCCTGAACGGCCCCTGGGCGCCGGGCCCTAGCATGTCCCGCCCCTGAAACGGAACCATGCCGTCGGCCCCTTGCGCACGATCGGGGAACCACCGGCCGGAAAGCACCTGCCCCGCTCCTTCGCCCGTTCTGCACCGATGGCGAGAAGCAGGAAGGCCCCCGGCCCGGCCAGTGCCGCGGACCGCGCAGCCGTACGGAGGCACGGATTCACCTTCGGCAGAGGAATCCGCCGGTCCGCGCAGGGCCGGGCGGGGGCCCGTACCGCCGCCCGCCCCACGCCCGCACTACCGCGCCCCTCGCCCGCCGCACCCCGCAAGGGTTGTTTCCCGCCACCCGCGGACCGGCCCCGGCGCCCCCGCCCGTCCGCTCTCTCGACCGGAAAGTGCACTATCCGGACGGCTGCGGCGCCGTGAGACTCGACCGGCGTGAGCACCGGATGCCGGCCCGGTTCTCCCGACCCACCCGTTCCGACCACGTGAGGAGCGTGCCGATGTACGCAAAGTTCGCGGAGCTGGGCAGCCGCCTTCTCGGGAAGTTCGTGCCCGAGATCGACGCGGCCGCCGCGGAGCTCCTGTCCTGTGGCAACTACCCCGCCTGCTGGCAGTGCAGCGGGAAGTGCGGCTACAACGCCCCCTGCTGGGCCTGCTGCAACTCCAACGGCTGCCCGACGATCGTTTGTCAGTGCTAGCGGCCATCAGTGATCACGAGAACTGAGCGCACCCGCTAGCGACCCCGTAAGAACGCCCCGACCGGGGACGTCACGCAACCGCCGGACGTCACGCAACCGAACGTCACACAACCGCTGGAGGAGGAGACCCGGATGGGCTGTCTGGCCATCGGAATCCAGTGCCTGATCGGCGTGGTGTTCCTCGCCTCGTCGGCCGGGAAGGTGACCGGGCGAAGAGCCTTCGACCGGTTCGTGTCCTCGGTGGCGGGCATGCAGGTCGTGCCCTTCCGCTCGGCCCGGTCGGTGGCGCGGACCGTGGTGGCGGCCGAAGGCGCGGTGTGCGTGAGCCTCGCCGTGCCCGTGCCGGCCGCCACGGTCGTGGGGCTGGCGATCGCGGCGGCCCTGCTGGCGGTCTTCACCGCCGGCATCGCGCTCTCCGTGCGGCGCGGCGTGCGGACGCCGTGCCGGTGTTTCGGCGCCTCGCAGGCCCCTCTCGGCCCGAGACACATCGCCCGCAACCTCACGCTCACGGCCGCGGCGGTCACCGGCGCCGCGGCCGTGACCGCGGGCGGCACGGCCACCCCGGGCGGGGTGGCCGTCGCCGTGCTCGCCGGCCTGCTCCTGGGCGGGCTGGTCGCCGCGCTCGACGACATCCTCGACCTGTTCCGGCCCGTCGAGGCGCGCACGCACCCGTACGGAACCTGAGCCGGCACGGGACCCGAGCCGGCACGAAACCCGAGCGAACCCGGAGGAGACGACTCCCATGCCCGTCCTGATCGCGGCGGTGGTCCTGGTGGGACTGCTCTGCACGCTGGACCTGATCCTCACCCTGGGGGTGATCAAGCGGCTGCGGGAGCACACCGCGCTGCTGGCCAAGGCGGCCGAGGGCTCGCCTCCCGGCAGACCGCCCGTCATCAAGGTGGGCGAGGAGGTCGGCGAGTTCAGCGCCGTCTCCGTCGACGGCGAGGTGCTGACCCGCGAGTCGCTGTCCGGCGACACCCTGGTGGCGTTCTTCTCCCCCAGCTGCGGCCCGTGCCACGAGATGCTGCCGAAGTTCGCGGAGTACGCGCGGACGGTGCCCGGCGGCCGCGAGCAGGTGCTGGCCGTGGTGGTCGGCACGCCCGACCGCGCCAAGGGGCAGGTCGCCGGGCTGAGCGAGGTCGCCCGCGTCGTGGTGCAGGACGCCGACCTGGCATTGACCGACGCCTTCCAGGTCTTCGGCTTCCCGACGCTGCTGCAGGTCACGACGGACGGCGCGGGCAGGCCCGTGATCGCGCGCAACAGCGTGAACCTGGATGCGCCCGTCGTGGCGGCATGAGCGGGCTCCCGGCCACGGCCCGGCGCGTCGCCGCGGCCGCCGCGCTGGTCACGAGCGCGGCGCCCGCGGCGCTCGGGTGCTACCTGGCGCTGACCCTGGTGGCCGGCGCCCTGCCCGTGGTCACCGCCTGGCTGACCAAGCTGCTGCTCGACGGGCTCGGCTCGGGCGCCTCCTCGGGAGCGCTCGCCGGCCTGGCCGCCGGGCTCGCCGCGGCCGGGGTCGTCATCGCCGTGGCGCCCCGGAGCAGCCAGTACCTGCGGCGCGAACTCGACCGCAGGGTCGGCCTCCTCGCCGACGACCGGCTGTTCACGGCCGTGGAGGGCTTCAACGGCCTGGGGCGCTTCGAGGACCCGCGTTTCCTGGACCGGCTCCGCCTCGCGCAGAGCTCCGGCGGCGGCATGCCCAACCAGGCCGTCGACGGCGCCGTCGGCATCGCCCGCAGCGCCCTCACCATCGGCGGCTTCCTCGGCTCCCTGTCGCTGCTCAGCCCGTGGATGACCGCCCTGGTGCTGGGCGCCGCCGTGCCGACCCTGGTGTCCGAGGTCGCCATGGCGCGCCGCAAGGCGCGCACGCTCTGGGACGTCGGGCCCGTGGAGCGGCGGCAGATGTTCTACAGCGAACTGCTGTCGAGCGTCGAAGCGGCCAAGGAGATACGGCTGTTCGGCACCGGTGCGTTCCTGCGGGGGCGGATGCTGGCCGACCGGCGCACGGCCGACGCGGCGAAGCGCGCGGTCGACCGGCGGGAGGCCCTCGTCCAGTCGGGGCTCGGGCTGCTGGCCGCGCTCGTCTCGGGCGGGGGTCTGCTGTGGGCGGTGGGCGCCGCGCACGAGGGCACCCTGTCGGCCGGCGACGTCGTCATGTTCGTGGCCGCGGTCGCCGGCATCCAGGGTGCGCTGGCCACGCTGGCGAGCGAGGTGGCCCGCTCGCACCAGGCCCTGCTGATGTTCGAGCACTACCTCGCGGTCGCGGGCGCCGGCCCGGACCTGCCCGTGCCCGCCGCGCCCGCCGCGCTGCCGCCGCTGACCCGCGACATCGAACTGCGCGACGTGTGGTTCCGCTACTCCCCGGAGCACCCGTGGGTGCTGCGCGGCGCCTGCCTGCGCCTGCCCCACGGCCGGGCGCTCGCCCTGGTCGGGCTGAACGGCGCCGGCAAGTCCACCCTGGTGAAGCTGTTGTGCCGCTTCTACGACCCCGAGCGGGGCGCGATCCTGTGGGACGGCGTGGACATCCGCACCGTCGACGTCGCCGCACTGCGGCGGCGCGTCGGCGCCGTGTTCCAGGACTACATGCACTACGACATGACGGCCGCGGAGAACATCGCCCTCGGCGACCTCGCCGCGCTCGGCGACCGCCCGCGCATCGAGGCCGCGGCGGAGCGGGCCGGCATCCACGCCAAGGTCGCCGCCCTGCCCCACGGGTACGACACGCTGCTGTCGCGGAGGTTCTTCATGGAGTCCGACAAGGACAACCCGGAGACCGGTGTGGTCCTCTCCGGCGGGCAGCGGCAGCGGCTCGCGCTCGCCCGCGCGTTCCTCCGGGACCGGCGCGACCTGATGATCCTCGACGAGCCCTCGGCCGGACTCGACGCCGAGGCGGAACACGAGATCCACACCGCGCTGCGGCGGCACCGCGGGGAGCGGACCAGCCTCCTCATCTCCCACCGCCTCGGCGCGGTGCGCGACGCAGACGTCATCGCCGTCCTGGAGGACGGCCGCGTCGTCGAACAGGGCCCGCATGCCGAGCTCATCGCCTCCGGCGGCCGCTACGCCCGCCTGTTCGCCCTCCAGGCCACCGGCTACCGGGCCGGCGAGGAGGCCGGCCCCGCCGCCGGGCCGGCGGACGCGCCCGCGTTCACGGGAGAGCCCCGGTGACGCCCGGGCCCGCGCCCCGGCCGCGACTGCGCCACGCGGCGGCGGTCGCGGCCGGCCTGGCGCTGGGCGCGGCCGTGGCGCTGACGCGCGGCCTGGTCGTGGTCACCGTCCGCGGCACGAGCATGGCGCCGGCCTTCCGCGACGGCGACCGCGTGCTCGTACGGCGCGGCCCGCGCCCGGCCGTCGGCCAGGTGGTGGTGGCCGAGCGGCCTGCGGGCGGCGGGACCTGGCCGGCCCCGCCGGTGCGCCCCGGGGCCGGCACGGCCGGCGTCCGCGGCCGCGACTGGCTCATCAAGCGCGTGGCCGCCCTCCCCGGCGACCCGGTGCCCCGCGAGGCCGTCCGCTCGCTGGCCGCGGCGCCGGAGCCGTGCGTGCCGCCGGGGAAGGTGGTCCTCCTCGGGGACAACGGGAAAGTCAGCTTCGACTCCCGGGACGTGGGCTACTTCCCGCTGGACCGCGTCCTGGGCACCGTCGTCACACGTAGCCCTCGGGGATCGTCTTCCTGATGCGGGCCGCGAGTTCGGCGAGGACGCCGGGGCCGTCGGTGTCGCCGCCCCCGCCCGCGTACTCCTTCGGCAGGGTCACCTCGACCCACGCGGCGCGGTGCGTGGCGAGGAAGCGGACGCTGCCGCCGGACCGCGGCTCCGCGAACCACTCGATGCCGCCGATGTCCCACGCGGGCGCATAGCGGTCGAAGCTCTTGGAGCCGTGCGTGAGCGCCTCGGGCCGGGGGACGCCGCAGCGCAGGACGACCGCCGGTGCGCCCCACTGCGCGGTGAACTCCGACACGGGCCGGGGCGTGCCCCGCTCCAGGCCCGCCACGGTCGCGGGCAGTTCGGCGCGCAAGGCGCGGCAGTGGGCGGCCTCCTGCGCCGGCGGCCGGGGCACGGCGCGGGCCGCGGCGCCGGTCGTCGAGGCCGAGCCGGCGACGGCGAGGAGGGCCGCGGCGACGGGCAGGGCGCGTAACCGGCGGGGCCAGGTCTTCACCGGATGATCATACGGGGGCACGACGGGCACAAATGAGACTGGATCCCACTCAAGTGGAACCAGTCGGCCCATTGGGGGCGTAGTACATGGCGTCAAGATCATGCAGAACGAGACCCAAGGAGAATACGATCTTGGAACGCACAGGCGCACGCCCCTCCCGCCGCACGGTCCTGGCCCTCGGCGCCGGCACGGCCCTGGCCGCCGCCATGGCCACCGGCGGGACGGCCCACGCGGCGACGCCCGGTGGGGACCGGGTCTCCCGCCGGCTGAGCGAGCTGGAGCAGGAGCACTCCGCCCGGCTCGGGGTGTTCGCCCACAACACCGTCACGGGCAGGACGGTGCTCCACGGGGCCGACGACCTCTTCCCGATGTGCTCGACGTTCAAGACGGTCGCCGTCGCCGCCGTCCTGCGGGACCTCGACCGCAACGGCGAGTTCCTCGCCAAGCGCATCCACTACACCAAGAAGGAGGTCGAGGACTCGGGCTACGACAAGATCACGGGCACGGACGAGCACGTCGCCAACGGCATGACCGTCGAGGAGCTGTGCGCCGCCGCCATCTCCTACAGCGACAACGGCGCGGCCAACCTCCTCCTGCGCGAACTGGGCGGCCCCGACGCCGTCACCCGCTTCTGCCGCTCGACCGGGGACGGCAAGACCCGCCTCGACCGGTGGGAGCCCGCGCTGAACTCCGCGGAGCCGGACCGCATCACCGACACCACCACCCCCCGGGCCATAGGCCGCACCTACGCGCGCCTCGTCCTCGGCAACGCCCTCGCGCCCGCGGACCGCAAGCGGCTGACCGGCTGGCTGCTCGCCAACACGACCAGCAAGGACAGGCTCCGCAAATACCTCGTCCCCGCGGGCTGGACCGTCGCGGACAAGACCGGCGCCGGCTCGTACGGCACCAACAACGACGTGGCCGTCACCTGGTCCCCGAAGGGGGCGCCGGTCGTCATGTCCGTCCTCACGACCCAGCACGAGGCCACGGCGAAGGGTGACGACGCCCTCGTCGCCGAGACGGCGAAGATCCTGGCGTCGGTCCTCGGCTGATCTCCCCTTCCGCAAGCGGACTCTGACGGGCCGACACTTCCGCCGGCCCGTCAGGGATGCGGCACCACCGCCACGGGGCACGGCGCGTGGTGCAGCACCGCGTGGGCCACGTGACCGATGCGCGGCAGGCCGTGCGGGCCGGACGCGTGGCGCCCGACGACCATGAGGGCCGCACCGCCGCAGGAGGACAGCAGCACCTGCGCCGCGCTCCCCATCTCCACCTGCTCGACGACCCCTACTTGCGGATGGCGGGCGCGCCACGGCTCCAGCGCGTCGCCCAGCCGCTTCCGTTCGAGCGCGGCGAGCCCGCCGCTCTCGTCGGCCAGCCGCATGGAGCCGGGTCCCCAGTCGACCACCGGGGGCAGCGACCAGGCGCGTACGGTCCGCAGCCCGGCCCCGCGCGCGGCGGCGGCCCCGAAGGCGAACCCCAGGACGGCTTCCGGCTCTTCGCCCACACCGGCCAGCACCTCGCCGGCTCCCTCCGCCTCCGCCTGCTCCTGCTCGGGGCTGCGGACGAGGACGACCGGCCCCTTGGCCTGCCGCAGCACGTGCAGGGCGATGGAGCCGATCAGGTACCCGACGAGCGCGCCGTGGCCGCGCGAGCCCAGGACGAGCACGTCCGCCTCGGCGGACTCGGCCACGAGCGCGGGCACCGGGTCGGCGTGCAGCAGCCGGGCCGTGACCGGCAGGTCCGGGTGACGCCCCGTCACCCGGGCCCGGGCCTCGCGCAGCAGTTTCCCGGCCCAGTGCTGCTGCGCCTCGGTGTCCACGGTGACCGGGAGGTCCAGGGGCTGTTCGGCCCAGGCGTGGACGAGGCGCAGCTCCATACCCCGGCGCACGGCCTCGGCGGCCGCCCAGTCCGCGGCGGCACTGCCGTGCTCGCTGCCGTCCACACCAACGGTGATCACGCCGGACACTGGGCCTCCACGGTGCACGGGGACGTTTTCTCCTTGTGGCCACTGTCCGGCCGTGACCGCCTCCGGTGCGCGGGCCGCAGGGGCCGGCCACACGGACGAGTGACTCCACCTGGACTTCACGGCGCCGGCCGGGTCAGACGACGCTACGGGTCCCGATCGCGTTGTACGCCGCCGCCCAGCCCAGGGCCAGCCGGTCGCCCCGCGTGAAGGCGACCGCTCCGAGGCCCGCGGCGTCCGGGGAGTGGTCCTGCGGGCGCGCGACCTCGGCCGGGCTGCCGTCGGAGAAGTGCTCCGTGGTCGTCTTCCCGTTCCAGGCGCGCACAACCGCGCCGGGCGGCGCGAGCACGTGCACGGCCTCGCCGCCGGGCTCCTCGGTGAAGACCGTGCCCGTGGCCCGGTCGGCGAGGAGGGCGCGGTAGCGGTCCGCGGGGAGCATGCAGGAGGCGGGCGGGGTGGTGCCCGGCCAGTCGGGCGCGTCGACGCCCCGCTCCCGGGCGGCGCGCCACATCTGCGGAACGAGGCTGCGGGCCAGGGGCGGCGTGGCCATCTGCTCGCACATCCACAGCAGCCGTCCGGAGCCGCGCGGGGGACCGAGCGTCCGCCAGCGGATGCGGGCCGCGAGGTCGGAGGCGGCGACGGCCGCCCACGGGTGGACGCTGCCGAGCGGGCCCTGGGCGCCCAGCCAGGCGAGGTAGCGCTCGGCCTCGTCCAGGATGTTCGTCATGCTCTCCAGGGGGATGCCGAGCACGTAGGCGCTGCGCGTGCGGAAGGCGTGCGGGCTGTGGGCGACCAGGAGCAGGACGGCGCGGGACAGGTCGCCGGGCGCGGGCTTGGCGCCGTCGTCCCGCGGGCCCGTCCCGTCGGGCAGATCGGTGCGGCCGCCGGTGCGCAGGACCCGCAGCAGTGCGGCGCGGGCCCGTTCGGTGAAGGGGGCCTGTTCCAGCACGGGCAGGACGGCGCTGAGCAGGGTGGCCAGCATGTCCTCGGCGGTGTCGGGATCCTGCGGGACGGGGAGGCCGTGCAGGGCGCTCGTGAGGGTGTCCGCGAGGTCGGAGTCGACCATGAAGCGGCTGGTGAGCTTGCCGAGTTCGGTCGGGACGAGGAGCGCGGGCGCGTCGTCGCCCCCGGGTCCGGGGGTGCGGCGCAGGAAGCGGGATTCCGCGAGGAAGTCCACGGCGTCGTGGAGGGAGTCGAAGCTCTCCTGGCCCTGGTGGAAGGCGAGGGTCTGCGTCCACCAGGCCTCCGCCTGCGGCAGGGTGCTCAGGCGGCCCTGGACGGCCTCGGCGAGCAGGTGGTCGGGCAGGCGGTCGCGGATGCGGGAGCGGACGGTGTAGCCGGCGGCCAGCCGGGCCTGCCACTCCGCGCGCTCCGCCCCGTCGGCGAGCAGGAAGGCCCAGCCTTCGCGCTCCCCCGCGCCGACGCGGCCGGCGCGCCCGAACATCTGCTGGACCATGGACACTTCGATGCGGTCCAGCCCGATCTGCGTGTCGCGCACGACGACGGCCCGGGCGGGGAGGTTGACTCCTGCGGCGACGGTGGAGGTGGCCACGAGGACGTCGGCCTGCCGGGTGCGGAAGGCGTGTTCTGCCTCGCGCTTGTACGGCCAGTCGCGGTAGTGCAGCCGCACGCCGGCCCCGGAGCAGAGCCGCTCGACGAGTTCCGCGTCGTCCGCGTCGGCTCCGGCGGTGGGCACGCCGCGGTCCGCGGCGAGGGCGAGCGCGGTCGCCCGTACGCCGCGTTTGCTGCCGCAGAAGACCAGCACGCTGCCGCCCTCGCCGGTGACGGTCCGGGCGAGGCGTACGGCGGTCTCCGTGCGCGAGGCCGCCCGTGCGGACCAGTCGGCGTCGGGCGCGGCGGGGAGGACGGGGATCTGCCAGGTCAGGCGCGTGGGCCGCCAGGGGGTGCGGATCAGGCGGGCGCCGAGCCACGCGGCGACCTCGTCCGCGTTGGCGACCGTGGCGGAGAGGCCGACGATGCGCACCTGCCCGCTGTCCTCGCGCACGCGGGCGAGGAGGGCTTCGAGGACGGGCCCGCGCGTGGGGTCGCCGAGCAGGTGGATCTCGTCGACGACCAGGCAGCCGACCTCGGCGAGGGCGTCGCGCAGCGAGCCCGCGCGGCAGATCGCCTCGAACTTCTCGGTGGTGGCGATCCAGACGTCCGCCTTGCGGACGAGCTCGGTGTCGACGGCGGACTCGCCGGTGAGCCGGACCACTTCGAGGCCGTTGCGGCGCCACGCCTCCAGTTCGCGGTCGAGCTCGTCGGTCAGGGAGCGCTGCGGTACGAGCCAGGCCGCCTTGCGGCCGCGGTGGTGGGCGTGCAGGGCGGCGACCATGCCGACGGGCGTCTTCCCGGCCCCGGTGGGGGCGACGACGACCAGGTGTTCGTCCCCGTCGAGCACGGCCGGGACGGCCGCGGCCTGGGCCGGGTTGAAGGACGGGTGGCTCAGGAGCCCGGCCCAGGACTCCGGCACGAGGCCGGTCACCGGCACGTACTCGGGGTCGCCGGACGGGAGCTCCTCCAGGGCGTCCCACTGGGCCGCGAAGGCGTCACGGGCGGCGTGGGCGCCGGGGCCGGCCACGGGGGCCGCGTCCCGCGCCGGGTGCGCGACCAGGTCGGTGGGGCTCCCGAAGTCGCCCACGGTGCCGACCTGTTCGCTCTCCTGCCAGTGGCGGACGCTGCGGCAGGGTATGCCCTGCGCCGCGAGCTCCGCGCGCAGGGCGTCGAACGCGGGGGTGTCCGGGACGATGACCCGGACGTCCTCGGCCGCCGCCACCGCCGCCGCGGCGGGCCGCCAGGCCGGGTCGGTGACCTTGCACCACAGCAGGCGGCGCCTTTCGTCCTCCGCGGGCAGCGGCAGGTCCTCGGGCCAGGCGGGCCGCGGCTGCCGTGCGGAGACGGCGGGAAGCGCGGGGACGGCCGGGGCGGCGGGGCGCGGCACCCGGACCGCCGTGACACCGGAGCCCGCCCCGGCGCCGGCTCCGGCGGGACAGGGCCCGAGGCCCATCCGTTCCAGGACGGCGGAGAGCGCGACGGGCCCGGCCGCGGGTGACGGCTCCGCGGCCGGGGCCGTCACCGCCGTCGCCGCCCGCCGCGGCGCGCACAGCTTGTCGTAGGTCTTCACCCCGAGGTCGGCCAGGGTGTACGCGGCGGGGCAGGAGGGGCAGACGACGGCGACGTAGCGGTAGACGCGGCCCTGGGACTCGTACGGTCTGCGCAGCGAGTGCAGGGCCCGTTCGCAGACGGGGCACGTGCGGGGCACCTGTTCCTGGTAGCTCCAGCCCGGTTCCAGGAACCGGGGGATGAGCGTCCCGGTCAGGCGGGTGCCCCACCGTTCCCGCACCAGTTCCACGACGGTCGGCCCGGTCTCCGCACCGCCGGGCGCCTCCGTCACCGCCTGCGCGTCCTCAACTTCACCGTGCATTCCGCAACTCTGTCAGAGGTGCGGGCACCTCCGGGGCGGAATGATCACCTCCCCGTCTTCGGCAGCGAGCACGTGGCCTTGGCGGTCCTGCCGGGGTCGCTCTCCGAGCGCGCGGTCAGGGTGACGGTGCCCTTGCGGTCGGCGCCCGGCCCGGCGGTGACGGCGACGTCGACGGGGACCGAGGTGCCGGAGGCGGCGGTGGTGAGGCGGTTGGGGAGCCAGGCGGACCAGCCGCGTCCCGAGGCGGTGGCGGACAGGCGGTAGACGTCGGAGGAGAGGCGGGGGTCGCCCTGCGGCGCGGCCTTCCCGGTGTTGGCGAGGCCGAAGGTGCACACGGCCCGGCCCCGGGCGGGCCCGCTCTTCACCGTGCCCTTGCCGAGGGCGAGTCCGCGGGCCTGCGGCCCCGCCCCGTCGAGGGACTTGACGCCGATGTCGTAGGAGAGGACGCCGCCGGCGTCGCGCTGCACGTTCAGGACGTAGAAGTGCAGCCGGTTGGCCTCGTCGACGTACTCGTAGGAGCTGCCGGAGTCGGCGCCCGCGTGGAAGAGGGCGTCGCTGAGCTGCCGGTAGTCCCCGATGGTGATCTTCTGCGGGGTGCCGTCGGGGCGGGTGAAGTCGGTCAGGCCGATGTCCTCGGGGTGGGCGTCGATCACCCACGCGAAGGGGGCCCGGTCGGCGTTCTTGGTCTTGCTGAGGAGGACGCCGTTGTCCGGGGTGAACGAGTCGGCGCCCATGCGGTCGACGACCTCGACGGTGTAGTTGTCGTAGCCGCCGCCGTCGCAGAGCGGGTCGGTGGCGCGGTCGCACGCCGGGGACAGGTCGCGGCCCATGGTGATGTTGACGCCGGTCAGCCCCTTCTCGCCGGGCGGGGCGGAGCGGGCGGTGACGCGGGCGACGACGAGGCCGGAGTCCTTGAGGGCGTCGCGGTCGAGGCGCAGGACGTTCTTCTCGTCGACGATGCCGAGTTTGAGCTTGTCCCGCAGGACGTGCTGGGCGCCCATGGAGCCACCGGCGGTGGCGGGTATCTGCCAGCGGGTGTGCGGGCCGCCGGGGCCGTTGAAGGAGCCGCGCGAGAGCATGCCCCAGATGCCGGTGTAGGCGCGGCTGAGCGGTGTCCCGTAGGGGTTGTTGTAGTTGTCGCCGATGCCCAGGATGTGGCTGAGTTCGTGGGCGAAGGTGGCCATGCCGGAGCTCTCGGCCTGGGTGGAGGAGCCGTTCGCGGCGTTGGGCCAGATGCGGGCGGCGGCCTGCCAGGACGTCCACGGCACGTAGCGGGTCTGCGCGGCGTTGAGGCCGGAGGCGATGGGCGAGGGCGGTCCCCAGGCGGCCGGCACGTCCTGCGCGGAGCGGAACTTCATCTGCCCGAACTCCTGCCAGGCGGAGGACTCGTCGACGCCGGCGGTCAGGTAGAAGACGAAGTCGAACTCGCGTGTCTTGTCGGCGCCCACGTCGGCGGTCCAGGCCCGTTTGCCGTCGGCGCGGATGTCCTTGCCGCAGGTGTCGCCCACGGGGCAGGCGCCGGGGTTCATGCCGGGCTCGATGCCGTACTGGTGGGACTTCCCCGGCATGCGGTAGACGCCGAAGGCGGTCAGGCCGACGCCGAAGCGGCCGCCGGAGTCCTCCATCCAGTACTCGTTGATGGTGTGCCCGTGGTTGAGCGCGCCGGGCTTGTTGAGGAAGTCCTCGTAGAACTTGAGCACCTGCGCGCGCGGGATGCCGGAGGCGCTGGGCAGGGGGTTGCCGAACCCGGCGGCTCCGGCGGGCTTGGTGACCGAGAACTCCTCGTCGGCGTAGTCCAGGAGCACGAGCGCGCCCTTGAACTTGCGCTGCGTGGGCTTGCGGCCGGGGTTCGCCCAGTCCGTTCCGGGCACGGAGCGGTACTCGGCCCAGGTCATGTCGTCGGGGTTGCGCCAGTGCTGCGGGTCGATCGGCTGGACGAGGGGCAGCGGGCCCCGGGAAGCGGCGTCGGGCGTCGCCCGGGCGGGTCCGGCGGCGACGGCGGCCACGACGCCGAGGAGCAGGGCGACGACGCCGAGCCGGCGCAGCCGGCGGACGCGTCTGCGGCGCAGGAACACGGCTCACCTCTCAGGAGTGAGTGACAGTGGACGTCAGGTCCATGACAAGCCATGTGTACGGGTGTGCCTACCGGGGCCACGGTAGGGCCGGGGCCGGGTGCGACGCCAGAGCGCGTACGTGACCCCGGTGACGCGCGCCGGACCCGGCCGCCCGCGTTCAGCCGCCGTGCACCACGATCCGGTAGGCGCAGAGCCCGACCACGCCCAGGACGGAGGCGATCACCACCCAGGAGCCGAGACCCGTGTGACGGCCCTTGCGCCCGTGCCGCGCCTTCGCGGACTTCGCGGCCTTCTCGGCGCGACCGCCCCTCGCCGCGCCCGGGTCGCGGGGCGCGGGAGCGGCGGCGGCCTCGGCGAGGAGGCGGCGGCAGGCCGCGGCGAGGTCGCCCATGCCCGCCGACAGCGGCACGACGGTCTCGGAGCGCGCCGGGGCGGTGGTCCCGCCGTCCAGGATGCGCCCGGCGCGGACGAGGACCTCGTCGCTGCCGCCCGCGGGAGCGAGGCTGATCCAGCGCTGCACGTGCTCGCCCCGGATGACCACCTCCCCGGACCGGTCCCGGTAGACGATGTATTCGCGCCACAGCAGCCCGGCCAGCTCTTCCGCGGTCTCTCTCAGTCTCGCCCTCATGTGGTCCCCCCACGGGTCATCGCGCCATCGAATCGAACAAACGCCGCATTCTAGCGGCGGTCTGACGGTTCGACGGCGCAGGGGCGCCGCACCGGACCGGAGGATGTGGTTCCGATTCTGTGCGAGGCCCGCAGCCCCCGGAACTCCCCCTCGTAGAAGACCAGCGGCCGGCCGCCCTCGCGGTACTCGGCCTCCTCGACGCGCCCCACGAAGAGCACGTGGTCTCCCCCGTCGTACGCGGCCCAGGGCGTGCAGGAGAGCGTCGCGAGGGAGCCCGCGAGGCGGGGGGCGAGGCCGGGGGACGGCCGGGCCGCCCAGCGGGGCGGTGCCTCCGCGCGCCGGCCGGCGAAGCGCTCGGCGAGGTCCCGCTGATCCTCGCCGAGCACGTTCACCGTGAACGGCCTGCCGGCGAGGTGCCGTCCGGCCCTGCTCCGGCGGTGCAGCGAGACCAGGACCAGCGCCGGGTCCAGCGAGACCGCCGTGAAGGCGTTGACGGTCGCGCCGTGCGGGACGCCGTCGATCTCGCACGTCACGACGGTGACGCCGGTGGCGAAGTGCCCCAGGCAGGCCCGCAGCAGCCGTTCATCGGTGATCAACGCCCGTCACACCTCCCCTCACCGGCCGACAGGTCGAACCAGAGGTGCACCTGCCCGGTCCCGATGCCGTTCTCGTACGCGCCGAACCGCCGGCCCCGCGCCCCGCACGCCTTGCCGCCCAGCGCGCCCGCCAGCATCAGGTAGTGCCCGAAGCGGGCCTCGGGCGCGAAGCGCCGGTAGCCGGGCATGGATCGGATCACCTCGTCGTGCCGGCCCGCCTCCAGCCAGGCGATCCGCCGCTCGTCCGCGGCCCGGGCCTCGGGGGTGACAATGTTGGCCGGGTCGCCGGCCATGCGGTTGCGCAACTCTCCCAGCGGCCAGAAGCGGTGGGACAGGCCGCCCGAGGCGAGCAGCAGCACGCGGCGGCCGGCGAGCCCGGCGATCGCCTCCCCCACGACCTCGCCGATCCTGAGGAAGTCCTCGGTGGTCGCCGTCTGGCAGACGGAGACGGACACCCAGGGCGTGCCGGTCCGCCCGAGGTACGTCCAGAGGTTCAGCGTCGCGTAGTGGATCGGCAGGTGCGGGTCGTCGTTGGCCTCGATCCACACCTTCCGCTCCGCCGCCAGGCCGGCGACCGCGTGCGCCAGCGCGGGGTCGCCGGGCAGGTCGTACGGGAGCCTGCTGATCGCCGACGGCATCTCGTCGGAGGTGAACAGGCCCCGGCGGCGCGGATGGGCCGTGATCACCGCTTCGGTCGTGGTGGCCCAGTGGGAGTCGAACACCACGACGGTGTCGTACGCGGCCGGGTCGACGACCTCGCGCCGGAGCCGCTCCAGGCCGGTCGCCAGCGTGAAGTCGCTGCCTCCGTTCGCCTCGATGCGGGCGGGCTCGGGGAACATGATGACGGGCGCGTGCGAGAGCAGGCCCGCACCGACGATGTCGCCCATGGCGGGTCTCCTTTACGGGACGAGGAGGAGCTTTCCGGACGTGGCGCGGGAGGCCAGGTCGGTGTGCGCGCGGTGCGCCTCGGCGAGGGGGTACGTCCCGGCGACGGTGAACGTGAGCGTCCCGTCGAGCAGGCCCCCGAACACCTCGCCCGCCCGCGTCTCGAACTCCTCGACGGTGGCCCGGAAGTGCTCCAGATAGGGCCGGGTCAGGGTGAGCGAGCCGCCCCACAGCAGCCGCATCACGTCGACGGGCGGCACCGCGCCGCTCGCGCCGCCGAAGAGGACCAGCGTGCCGCGCGTGCGCAGCGAGGCCAGGCTCGCGTCGAAGGTGGCCGCGCCCACGCCGTCGTAGACCGCGTGGACGCCTTCCCCGCCGGTGAGCGCGCGGACCTCGGCGGCCAGGTCGTCCGTCTCCGTGTAGCGGATGACCTCGTCGCAGCCGTTGGCGCGGGCGGTGCGTTCCTTCTCCTCGGTGGAGACCGTGCCGATGACGCGGACGCCGCGCCGCGCCAGCATCTGGGTGAGCAGGAGGCCCACACCGCCGGCGGCGGCGTGCACGAGCACGGTCTCGCCCGCGCGGGCCGGGTAGGAGTCGTGGGCGAGGAAGTGGGCGGTCATCCCATGGACGAGCACCCCGCCGGCCGTCCGCAGGTCGATGCCGTCGGGCACGGCGATGGCCTTGTCCTCGGGCACGAGGACCCGCTCGGCGTAGCTGCCGAGCACGGTCGTCCAGGCGACCCGGTCACCGGTCTTGAAGCGGGTGACGCCGGGGCCGGTGGCGAGGACGACGCCGGAGCCCTCCTCGCCGGGCACGCAGGGCACGGGCAGCGGATAGCGTCCCTCGCGCCGGTACAGGTCGATGAAGTTGACTCCGGCCGCGGCGAGTTCGACGAGGATCCGTCCCTCGCCGGGCTGCCCGGGGCCGGGCTTCTCGACGTAGAGCTGGACCTCGGGCCCGCCGGTCTCCCGGATCTCGATCGCGTGCATCAGTGCGCTCCCTTCACATCGGTCAGCTCGACGCCGTACGTGCGCAGCCAGTCGTCCAGCCGGACCGTGGACTCCACGAGGATCCGCTCGAACTCGGACAGGCTGCCGGTCGCCGTCCTGGTCGTCATCCGCCGCACCGCGCCGCCGTCGAGGAACGGGTGGAGCGGTGCGTCCCCGTCGCCCGCCGCGGCGGCCAGGCCGGTGATGAGGGACCGGTCGTAGGCGGGGTCCTGGATGGACGGGTAGGCGGCCTTCTTGCGGCGCAGCACCGACTCCGGCAGCAGGTCGGAGGCGGCCGCGCGCAGCAGCGCCTTCTCCCGGCCGCTGAAGGTCTTCATCTCCCAGGGGATGTTGAAGACGTATTCGACGAGGCGGTGGTCGCAGAACGGCACCCGGCCCTCCAGGCCGCTCGCCATGCCCATGCGGTCCTTCTTGTCGAGGAGGATGGGCAGCCAGCGGGTGAGGGTGAGGTGGCCGAGCTCGCGGGTCCGCCGGTCCCCGGCGCTCTCGCCCTCCAGGCGCGGCACTTCGGCCACGGCGGTCCGGTAGAGGTCGGCCTCGTACTCCGCGAGGTCGATGCCGTCCACGAACCACGGGTGGAACAGCGACCGCGGGTCGAGGCCCCGGTGGGCGCCCAGTTTGAGCCAGGGGAAGGTCTCGGCGCGGCGCGCCTCCGGGTCGGAGAACCACAGGTAGCCGCCGAAGACCTCGTCGGCGCCCTCGCCGGACAGCGCGACCGTGGCGTGCTGCCGGACGGCGGCGAAGAGCAGGTACAGCGAGACGTCGAGGTCGGCGAAGTTGAACGGCAGGTCCCAGGCGCCGAGGACGGTGCGGCGCACGGCCGGGTCGAGGAGCCGGGCGCGGTCGAGGACGATCGCGTGGTGCTCGGTGCCGGCGTGCCGGGCGACTTCGAGGGCGTACGGGCCGTCGGGCGTGGGCCGGATGGCATCGGCGCGGAAGTTCTCCGTGTGGCCGGTGAAGTCGACGGAGAAGGTGGTGAGGCGCTCGCCGCCGGCGGCGCGGGACCGTGCCGCCAGCGCGGTCACCGTGCTGGAGTCGAGGCCGCCGGACAGCAGCGAGACGAGGGGGACGTCCGCGGTCATCTGCCGGGGGACGATGTCGTCGAGCAGCTCGCGGACGCGGGTCACGGTGGTGGGCAGGTCGTCGGTGTGCGGGCGGGCCTCCAGCGCCCAGTAGCGCTCCTCCTTGATGCCGTCGCGGCCGGCCCGCACGAGGTGGCCGGGCCTGACCTCGCGCATGCCGCGGAAGGGCACGCGTCCGGGGGTGCGCAGGAAGAGCAGGGCGTCGCAGAGCTCCTCCGCCCCGGCTTCGGCGCGCGCCAGGGGGTTGGCGAGGATCGCCTTGGGCTCGGAGCCGAAGAGCAGGCCGCCGGGCACCGGGTGGTAGTAGAGCGGCTTGACGCCCAGCCGGTCGCGGACGAGCAGCAGCTCTTCGCGGACGGTGTCCCAGATGGCGATGGAGTACATGCCGTTGAGGCGGTGGACGAAGTCCGTGCCCCACTGCAGGTAGGCGCGGAGCGCCACCTCGGTGTCGCTGCGGGTCGCGAACCGGTGCCCGAGCAAGACGAGTTCCTCGCGCAGCTCGCGGAAGTTGTAGATCTCGCCGCCGTACGAGATGACGGCGCGCGGCCGGTCTCCGCGGCCCGTTTCCGGGGTGCGCATCGGCTGCGCGCCGTGCTCCAGGTCGATGACGGCCAGCCGCCGGTGCCCCAGGGCGGCGTGGGTGTCCAGCCATACGCCGCCGGCGTCGGGCCCGCGGGCGGCGAGCGTGTCGGTCATGGCCCGGACGGCCGGGTGCTCGGTGGTCAGGTCGCGGGTGAAGTCGACCCATCCGGTGATGCCGCACATGTCAGGCGTCCTCGCTTCCGGTCCAGGGTCCCCGGCGCCAGCCGTCGAGGTCGTAGTCGTCGAGGCACTGCTGCACGAGCGCTTCGTAGCGGGCGAGGCTGCCGCGCCCCGTGGCCCAGCGCAGCGCGTCGAGGCGGACCTGTTCGCCGTTGCCGGAGTAGTTGCGCTCGTAGAGCTCGTGCCGGCCGCCGAACTCGGTGCCGATCGCGTCCCAGACCAGCTTCAGCAGTTTGATCCGGTCGTGGGCGGAGCCGTCGGCGCCGCGGTAGAAGCGGTCGATGAGCGGCCGCAGTTCGGGGTTGGCGAGGTCGCGGGCGCTGGAGGGCACGGCGAGGGGCGCGCCGCCGAGGGTGGTCTCGAACAGCTCGTGGACGCGGTCCCACACCTGGGCGTTGTACATGCGCATGGCGGAGGCGTGCTCCAGGCGCGGTACGACCGTCCCGCCGCTGCCCGGCTCCGGGTCGTACGCCATGGCCGAGGTAAGCGCCCACACCATGTCGCGCATGGTGACGACCTCGCCGACGGCGGCCTGGACGCCGCGGAAGGCGTCGGTTCCGTTGGCCTTGGTGCCCCGGGAGAGGAGCCCGGCCATGAGTTCCAGCTTGACGCTCAGGCGGATGCCGGACTGGAAGTTGTAGAGGTTGGGGAAGCCGGACGTGGCGTAGAAGCCGGTGGCGCGCTCGATGTCGCGGTAGACGAGGACGTCCTCCCAGGGGATCAGTGCCTCGTCGAGCAGGAGCACGCTGTCGTTCTCGTCGAAGCGGCTGCTGAGCGGGGCGTCGAAGGGGCTGCCGGCGGCCCCCGCGTAGGGCGTGCGGCAGACGAGCTTGACGCCCGGGTTGTCCATGCGGACGAAGAAGACGAGGGCGAAGGCCTCGGCCTTGCCGGGGGCGAGGGCCGCCGAGCCGACCGGGGCGACGAAGCCCGCGTTGGTGATCGCCGAGCCCGTCGCCAGCATCTTCGCGCCGCTGACCACGACCCCGGCGTCGGTCTCGCGCACGGCGTGCACGAACACGTCCTCCATGTCGTGGATCGCGCGCTTGCGGTCCACGGGCGGGTTGATGATGACGTGGTTGAGGTACAGGGCCTTGCTCGCGAACTCGCGGTACCAGGCGGCGGCGTTGGCGGCGTACGGGCCGTAGTAGTCCGCGTTGACGCCGAGGCCCGCCATGAAGGACGCCTTGTACTCGGGGGTGCGGCCGAGGAATCCGTAGCTCATCCGCGCCCACGTGGCGATGGCCTCGCGGGCCTCGACGAGCTCGGCGGCCGACCGGCTGGGCTTGAAGAACTTGTGCGTGCGGATGCCCGTCGGCTCGTCGGTACCGGTCAGGACACCGGCGGTCGCCGGGTCGTGCAGGGCGTCGTAGAGGCGGGCCACCGACAGTGCGGAGTTGCGGAAGGCGGGGTGGCGGGTGACGTCCTTGACGCGCTCGCCGCCGACGTAGACCTGCCGGCCGTCGCGCAGGCTCTCCAGGTAGTCGTCGCCCGTCATGAGGCGGTTGTCGTGGGCCATCGGATCGTGGGTCACCGGATCGGGAGTCACCGGATCGTGTGCCATCGGTTCGTGGGTCATCGGACCAGCCCCGGGTTGTCGAGCGGCGGCGTGCCGAGCACCTGGACGCGGCGCAGGTGGCGCGGGGCGCCGCTGGTGAAGGCGTTGCGGCCGTGCAGCAGCGTGTAGTTGTCGGTGACGACCAGGTCGCCCGTCTCCCAGACGTGGGCGTACAGGTGCGCGGGGTCGTACAGCGCAGCGCGCAGGCTGCGGTGGACCTCGGCGATCTCGTCGTCGGGCAGGCCGGTGAAGCGCAGGTCGGGGTGGTTGACGAAGCCGTCGTCGTCGGCGGCGGTGGGTTCGTTGTAGCGGATGACGGGCGCGCCGTGGACGGGGTGGGCGGTCACGACCGGCGAGACGGTGACGCTGTCGTAGAACTCCATCGTGCGCTGGTAGGTGCCGGTGACCTGCGACCAGCGGGCGACGGTCTCCGGGTCGGTGCGCTCCAGAACGGCGGTCGTGTGGGAGAACGTGGTCTCGCCGCCGTTGCCCTCTCCGGGGGCGTGCACGCACTGGAACACCTGGAACTCGGGGATCTGCTCGCGGTACATGCCGTCCCAGTGCATGGGCATGTAGCTGGAGTCGAAGATGTGGTCCTCGGGCTGTTCCTTCTCGACGAGTTCGAGCACGGTCCCGAAGGGCCAGACGCTCGGCCGCCCCCAGCGCTCGCAGTAGGCGGAGAGCTCGTCCGGGCCGGCGAAGGCGCCGAAGCCGCGGAGCAGCACGACGTGGTGCTCGCGGACGAGGGAGCGCAGCGGTGCGACGGGGATGTCCTCGACGCGCAGGCCGGGCTCGACGGCCCGTATCGCCAGCCCGAAGGGGGTGATCGGGGCGACGTCGTAGCGGAGGTCGGTGAGGATGCCGACGGCCGGGTCCGTCTCCGTGTGGTCAGCGGTCATGGGGTGCCTCTTTCGTGTGGGGGGGACGGGCGGTTCGCCCGGTGTTCAGGCACAGGCCCGGTTCCACGGGCCGCGGGTCGTGCCCGCCTGCTCCAGGACGTAGTGGCTGGGGCGCCCGTGGGCGTGGACGAGCCGGGCGCCCGCCGCCTCGGCTTCCGCGCGCTTCATGAGCGTGAAGCGGCCTCCGGTCTCGACCGCGACGCTGTGCCAGGGCGTCAGCCAGGTGTCCGGGGTGTCGGCGAGCAGGATGCCGATCTTGTCCGTGCTGCAGGGCTGCGGGTGGATCGACAGGCGGACGGCCGTGGGGAAGAGCTGGTCGAGGAGGTTTCCCCAGGCCCGGCTGCGCTGGATGACGCGGTAGGCGAGGTCGCGGCACTTGCGCTGCAGGGCGGAGCGGGTGCCGGTCCAGGCGGGGCCGGACAGGTCCTCCAGCATGAAGCGGGTGATGCCGCGGTACATGGCGAGCGGGGCGCCTCCGCCGCGCACCTCCTCGCGCAGCTCTTCCAGCGCGGGGGCGTAGCCGGCGGAGAGCATGGTGCGCATGTCCTCGTGGCCGGCGCCGCTGTAGACGTCGTCCAGGCTGAACTGTTCGAGCCGGTCGGCGCCGATCCTGGTGATCATGGCGTCGAGGGCCTGTGCGTAGGCGGTGACGTCCTCGTCGGGCACGCCCAGCAGGTCGTTGAAGACCCTTCCGTCGGAGCAGATCAGGATGGCCGCTCCGGGTGCGTACACCTCGCTGATGCGCTCGCACAGCTCGTTGAGGAACCGCAGCGCGAGCTCCTCGGCCAGGTCGGGCAGGGGGCCGAGGACCTTGGCCGGGTTGGGGGACTTCGTCGGGAAGGCCGGCAGGACGAATTCGATCCGCCGGCCGTCCCGCATGGCGCCGTGCACCGCGTCGAGGTGGTGCCGTACGCAGCGCAAGCAGACCCGTCCGGCGCATCCGCCCTCGTGCATTCTGCGCTGGTGGGACAGGACCTCTCGGACGACCTCTACGGCGGCCAGGTCGATATCGGGTGCGGCCAGTTCGGACACCGCGCCTCCCTTCGTGGACTGCGTCCCACCGTGCTCGGCGGGCGCATGAAAGGCGCATGAGAAGCGCACAAGGCCCTCCGGGCTGCGGCTACGGGGCTTGCGCGGGGCGGCGGGCAGGCTTCGGGCTGGGCCGGCTTCCCGGCCGGGGCGGCTTTCAGGCGGGCCGACTTCCCGGCGGGCTGGCTTTCGGGCCGGGGGCGACTTTCAGGCCGGGGCGGCTTCCCGGCCGGGACAACTTCCCAGCGGCCCGGCTTTCGGGCCGGGGCGGCTCTCAGACCGGAGCGGCTTCCCGGCTGCCGGCTTTCGGGCAGGCCGGAGCTGAGGGTTGCGGCCAGCACCCTCGTACGGTGCTGCCGGCCGGTGGGGTCGGGCTCGTCCTGCCTGCGCGGCCCGGCGCGCCCCCCCGCTCAGAGGGCGGTGCGGGTCACCGTCCGGCGTTCCGCCGGAGGCGGTCGAGTTCCTGCCGGGCGCGTTCGGCCCAGGACGGCATGCGCAGGCTGCGGAAGCCGTGCAGCGCGGTCGTGAGGTGGCTCGCGGCGCGGTCGGCGTCGCCGAGCACGGCGTGGGCACTGCCCAGCCAGAGGGCGGTGAGCGCTTCGCCCCGCCGTTCGCCGAGCTCGGTGAAGATCGCCGCGGCCTGGCCGAGCGGGGCCAGGGCCCACATGGCCTGGCCGGGGCTGCCGGGCTCGGCGTGCATGCGGCCGAGGGCCAGCAGGGCGTACGCCTCGCCGGGCCGGTGCCGCAGGGACCGGTACTCGGCCAGGGCCCGGTGCAGGTGGCGGGCGGCCCGTTCGGCGCGGCCGTGGCCGATCTCGGCCCAGGCCAGGAGTTGCAGGACGTCGGCGAGGGCGAGCGGGTGGCCGAGGCGCTCGGCCGTCGCCACGGCCGGTTCGAGCGCGGCGACGGCCTCGGCCTCGCGCCCCTGGCAGGAGAGCGCGAAGCCCAGGCTGCGCAGGGCCATGACGTGGCCGTGCTTGTCGCCCAGCCGGTTCATGACGGCGGCCGCGGAGGAGGCGTCGTCGTGGGCGAGCTCCGCCATGCCCCGGTCGGCGATCGCGAAGCCGCGGTGGATGCGCAGGCGGGCGGCGTGGTGCTGCTCGCCGAGCGCGTCCAGTTGTGCGATGGCGCCTGCGTAGCGGGTCAGGGCGTCGTCCACGCGCCCGCGGACGGCGCTGGCCCGGGCCAGGGAGCCCTGGGCGACCGCGACGGCGACGGGGTCGCCGTCGGCCGCGGCACGGTCGAGCGCGGCGCGGGCGACGTGCTCCCACTCGTCCCACCAGTTGCGCAGGTGGCAGACGTCCTCCAGGGCGGCGGCGAGCCCGGCCGTCTGCGGGCCGTAGCCGGCGCCCGCGGCGAAGCCGACCGCGGTGACCAGGCTCGTGCGCTCGCTCTCCAGCCAGCCGACGAGGTCGCCCGCCGCGCCGGGGGCGTGCCCGCCGGTGCCTCTTCGGATGAGCTGGTCGCCCGCGGCGCGGACGCGGGCGAGCCAGCCGTCCAGGACCCGGGCGACCGCGGCCCGCCGCCACGACTCCGGCTCGTCGGCGAGGGCGCGCTCGGCGGCGTAGGCGTGCAGCAGGTCGTGCATGCGGTAACGGGGCTGCCGCGCTCCGGTCAGGGACTCGATCTGTACGAGGTTGGCGTCGATGAGCGCGTCGCTGGCGCGGTCGGCGGCGAGTTCGTGGCCGGTGCCGGGGGCGGTGGGGTCGGCGAGGGCGGCGGCGAGGGCCCAGCCGGGGAACTCCGGTGCGGGGAGCAGTCCGATGGCCCGGAAGGCGCGGGCGGCGTCGGGGGCCAGGCCGTGGTAGCTGGCGGCGACGCACGTGCGGACGGCGAGGTCGCCGACGGTGAGCTCGGCGAGCACCCCGCGCTCGTCGGCCAGCCGGTCGGCCAGGCGGCGGACCTGCCAGTCGGGGCGGCCGGCGAGCCGCGCCGCGGCCACGCGCAGCGCCAGGGGCAGGCCGGCGCAGGCGGCCAGGATCCGCCCGGTCGCCTCGGGCTCCGCCGCGAGCCGCTGCGGGCCGACGATGCGCCGCAGCAGGTCCTGCGACTCCTCGTCGTCGAAGGGGTCGACGTCGATGAGGTGCGCGTCCGTGAGGCCGGCGAGCCGTGCCCTGCTGGTGACGAGGGCGGCGCTGCCCGGGGTGCCGGGGAGCAGCATCCGGATCTGGGCCTCGTCGCGGGCGTCGTCGAGGAGGACGAGCACCTTGCGGTCGGCGAGCAGCGAGCGGTAGAGCGCGGCCCGGTCCTCGGTCGCCTCGGGGATGGAGGAACCGGGGACGCCGAGGCTGAGCAGCAGGTTGGCGAGGATCGCGCCGGGCGTGCGCTGGGGGCCGCGGGTGCCGTCGAGGTGCAGGAAGAGCCGGCCGTCGGGGAAGTCGGCCCGGAGGTGGTGGGCGAGCCGGGTGGCCAGGGCGGTCTTGCCGACGCCGGGGAGCCCGGTGAGGATCACGACGGGCACGGCGCAGGGCGTGGTGCTGCCGGGCCGTCTCGCGGAGGGCCCGATCAGGGCGGCGACGCGCTCCAGCAGGCGGCTCCGGCCGACGAAGTCGGCGTCGTCGGAGGGCACTTGGACGGTGGGCTGCCAGGCGTCGGCCGGCCGTGCGGGCGGCGCCGCGGCGGCCGGCGCGCCCAGCTCCGGGTCCCTGGTGAGGATCGCCTGGTGGAGTCTGCGCAACGCGTCGCCGGGGTCGATGCCGAGTTCGTCGCGGAGGGCGGTGCGGGCGAGGGCGTAGGACTGCAGGGCGTCGCCCGGCTGGTCGCTGCGGTACTGCGCGGTCATCAGCTTGGCCCACAGCGATTCGCGCAGCGGGTAGCGGGCCGTCTCCGCCCGCAGCGGGCCGACCAGTTCGCGGGGCTCGCCGAGGGCGAGGCGGGCCTCGGCGTGGTCCTCGAAGGCCGTCAGCCGCGCCTCCTCCAGGCGGGCGACCTCGCCGAGCAGGGCGTCGTGGTGCGCCACCCCTTCGAACGGGCTGCCGCGCCACAGCGCCAGCGCCTCCTCCAGGGCGTCGGCCGCGGCACGGTGCTCACCGGCGGCCAGGGCGGTGCGGCCGCGTGCGGCGAGGACCTCGAACCGGTGCAGGTCGGCCTCGCCGGGGAACACCCGCAGGCGGTAGCCGCCGTTGCCCTGGCTCAGCCGCTCCTCGCCGGGGCTCTGGCCGGCTCCCGGCCCGGCGGCCGGGCTGAGGATCTTGCGCAGGGCGGCGGCGTAGCTGCGGATGTTGGCCTGTGCGGAAGCGGGCGGGGCCTCTCCCCACACGGCGTCGCACAGCCGCTCGCCGGAGACGGCGGTGTTGGCGTGGACGAGCAGCATGGCGAGCAGGGTCCGCTGCTTGGGTCCCCCAAGCGGGAGGACCCGGCCGTCCGCGACGGCCGCGAGGGGCCCCAGCACCTTGAACTCGACACGCGTCTGCACCACCGCATGACCGCCCTTCAGCTGTGCAAGATTCGAACATCGGCGAATCCGACAACCATAGGCGTAGTGCAGGGCTTGATCTTCCGCTTACGTCGGGCCCCGGTTGCGCGTGCTTGAGCCGTGCTTCAGCCGTGACGAGGGCTCACATGTTCCCGGCTATGCAGTCCTGGAAGTCCTGGTGAATCCCGGCTATTTCCTCGCGCAGCGCTTCGAGGCGCTGCCTGATCTCCGCGCGCCGTGCCTTCAGCTCGTCGATCTGAGCCTGGTTGACCTGACTCGCGGCCTGCAGCTGCGCGATGCGCTCGTCAACCGCTTTGCCCTCCGCGAGGAGGTGGGCCGCGGCGTTCTGCTTCTTGACAAGATCACGCAGTATGTCGGTGCACGGCATCACGCATCACCCGCTCCGGGCCGACCGCACGGCCGGCTTCCCGTGAAGGGCTCGGACACCTTCATTGTCCGCCGGCCCCCGGACGACGCAACCTCACCCGCGCCCTTCATCGCCCTTGCAGGGCCTTCGCATTGTCACCGAAGCTCCACCCCTTGGAGCCGTCCCAGTTGACCGACCAGGTCATGAGCCCCTTCAGCGCGCCACGGTAGGTGTTCCAGGCCTGCGCCACCAGGCCCGGGGACATGTAACCGCCCCCGGCCCCGGGCTGCGCCGGCAGACCCGGGACCTGCTTGTCGTAGGGGACGCGGATGGTGGTGCCCTGGACGACGAGCCCCTTGTCGAGGCAGTCGGTCTGCGCAGTGAACCCCTTGACCGTGCCGGCGGAGTACGAGTCGCCGGAGCAGCCGTACATACTGCCGTTGTAGTACTGCATGTTCAGCCACCAGAGCCGGCCGTTGTCGGCGTACTTCTTCACGATCGGCAGGTACGCGCCCCAGATCGAGCCGTACGTCACGCTGCCGCCGGTGACGTACGCCGTCTCCGGCGCCATCGTCAGGCCGAAGCCCGCGGGCATCCGGGCGAGCACGCCGTCGATGATGCGGATGAGGTTGGCCTGCGAGGCCGAGAGCGTGGTGATGCTGCCGCTGCCGGTGAGGCCGGTCTCGATGTCGATGTCGATGCCGTCGAAGTTGTACGCCTTCAGGATCGGCACGACGGTTTCCACGAACCGGTCGGCGACCGTGCTGGATCCGAGGTCGATGCCGGCCGCCGCTCCGCCGATCGACATCAGGATCGTGGCCCCTTCGGCCTTGGCCCGGCACATCTCGGCCGGCGTCGCGACCTTCACCGTCGCGTCCATGCCGTCCTCCCACAGGACCGTGCCGTCCGGGTGGATGACGGGGAACGCCGCGTTGATCACGTTGTAGCCGTGGTCGCGGATGCGGGAGTCGGTGACCGGCACCCAGCCGAAGGGCGGGTGCACGCCGTTCGCCGCGCCGTCCCAGTTCTCCCAGTAGCCCTGGAGCACCATGCCCGCGGGCCGCGGCTTGACGGGACAGGTGTCGGCGGCGGGCGCGCCCTCCACCCGCCCTTGCGCGAGTACGCCCTGCGGCGCCTGTACGAGGAGGGCGGCGGCCGCGAGCAGGCCGGCTCCCAGCAGACGCGCCATCCGACCGGTCATGCCCGACCCCCTCGGCGAGGACCCTCGAAAGGAGTCGAACGCTAGAACCGCCCCACCCGGCCGTCAATAGGTCTGGACCAAGTCGGTGCTCAGCAACCGCCGGTTGCCACCGCTGCCCCGGGTTCCCTTCCACTTCGCTGCGCCGCCGCGCACGGGAGCCGCGCGGCGCACCTCCTCTCGCCCCGTCCGCCGGACGTGCTTCCGTGCACCGCACAACCATGGATTGGCGGACCGGGCGGGGTGGACAACATGGTGATGGCTCCTACGTCCCGGCAACTCGTCCCGGAAGGGGTAGGCATGAAGACGGTTGCGTCGATTCCGCTGGCGCCGGGATCGCTGCCGTTCCTGGGCCATGCGCTTCCCCTCGTCCGTGACCCCCTGGCATTCGTGTCGTCGCTGCCCGCCCACGGCGAACTGGTGCGGCTACGCCTGGGCACGCGTTCGGTCGTCATGGTGTGCGATGCCGAGCTGACCCGCCAGACCCTCTTGGAGGACGACGTATTCGACAAGGGCGGGCCGCTGTACGAGCGCATACGCGAGTTGGTGGGTGACGGTCTGGTCTCCTGCCCGCACAGCCGGCACCGGCGGCAGCGCCGCCTCTGCCAGCCGGCCTTCCACCCCGGCCGGCTGCCCCACTACGCATCGGCCTTCACCTCCTCGGCTGAGGCCGCCTCCCGGTCCTGGCACGACGGCCAGGTCATCGACGTCACCACCGAGATGATGGCGCTGACGGCGCAGATCGCGGTGGAGACCATGTTCACCACCGCGCTCTCTCCGGAAGCCGCACAGACGATCATCGCCGACATCAACGCACTGATGGACACCCTTCTCTGGCGGGCGATCAGGCCCTCGGTGCTCGAACGGCTGCCGGGCATGGCGAACCAGCGGTACGACCGGGCCCGGTCCCGTCTCCGGCGCACGATCGACAGCGTCACGGCCGACCGGCGCAGCGCCCCGGCCGACCACGGAGACCTGCTGTCATCTCTGCAGGGCACCGAGGACCCCGGGGATCCCGCCGGCCGGGAAGGATTCGCCGGCCAGGAACTGACCGATCAGATCCTCACGTTCTTCTTCGCCGGAACGGAGACCACCTCCAACACGCTCGCCTGGGCGCTGTACCTCCTCGCCGAGCACCCGGACATCGAGATCCGGCTCGGCTCGGAGACCGACCGCGTACTGAGGGGCGCGACGGCCACGTTCGCGGATCTGCCCGCCCTCGAGGTGGCCCGCCACGTGATCATGGAGACCTTGCGACTGTACCCACCGGCCTGGCTGGTCACCCGGACCGTGGCCGAGGACACCGAGCTCGGCGGGATCCGTCTCCCCGCGGGCGCCGCGATCGCCTTCAGCCCCTATCTCATCCACCGCCGGCCCGGCCTGTACGAGACCCCGGACCACTTCGACCCCGACCGGTGGCGCCGGACCTCGCCCGACCGCGCCGCCTACCTTCCCTTCGGTTCCGGTGCCCGCAAATGCATAGGCGCCCGCTTCGCCATGGCCGAGGCCGTCCTGGCCCTGGTCACCCTCACCACCCGCTGGCGTCTGGTCCGCCTCACCGACCGGCCCGTCCGGCCCCTCGCGAAGTCGACGCTGAGTCCCCGGGGGCTACGGATGCGCGTCACCGCCCGCCAAGCTTGACCAGTAGGGATGACCAGGCATGACACAGGGAGGGGAACCACGTACCACCAGCATCGGGCCGGCCGCGGAAGGGGTCCTGGTAGGAGAGACCCCCGCGGAAGGGACCCCGGAAAGGAGCGCGATGGGCCGTGCCCTGCGGGTCCTGGAGTCGGTGTGCCGGGACGCCCGGCCGCGCGGGCTCAGCGAGATCGCCCGCGAGACGGGCGTGCCGAAGGCGACGACATACCGCATGCTGACGGAACTGTGCGCACACGGCATGGTCTCGCGCTGGGACGACAAGTACGTGCCGGGTGAGCGCTTGGCCGTGCTCGCTTCGGCGCGCGCCGCGCAGCGGGACCAACTGAGCACGCTGCGGGCCACTGCCATGCCCTTCCTCCTCGATCTGTACACGTCCCTGGGCGGCTTTGTGGGCCTGGGCGTGCCCGAAGGCAGGCAGGTGCGGTACGTGGAACGCATCCATGGCCGCCGGCTGCAGTCCCTGGTGTCGGAGGCCGGCGAGAGGGTGCCGGTGCACTCCACCTCCATCGGCAAACTGCTGCTCGCCTTCGACCGTGATGCGCCGCCGGCCCGGCCCCCTCACGAGGAGCTGGAAGCCGAACTCGCGGTGATCCGTCGTACCGGAATAGCTGTCGACCGCCCGGAGCACGCATCCGGAATGCTGACGGTGACCGCGCCCGTTCTCGGCCCGGACCACCGCGTCCTCGCCGGCGTGACCATCGGCGACAGCACGGGCCGGACGGCGCTGAACCGTGCTGCCGACGAACTGCGGCGCACGGCGTTCGCCCTCACTGTCGCCCTGCGCCGGTTCCGTACCGCCCCGCTCCCCCGCTCTCCCGGCCCGACCCCTGACCACCTGAAGCAGGGGTGCGGCAGGGCCGGGAAAGATGGGTGGCGGCGATAACGGCCGACTGTACGACCGCCGTCGGGGTGAAAAGGGACTTGCCGAGCCACAGTTCGGCGAAGTCGTGAGGCGCCGCGTCCAGGAAGGGCACGAGGTACCTATGGGCGGCGGCCGCCGTGCGGGACGGAATAGGTGACCGGGGGCCGGCGAGGGCGTCCAGGGCCAGAATCGCGTAGGCGGTCTCCTCCGGTTGTCCGCCGTCGATTCCCCAGGAGCCGTCGGCGTGCTGGGTCTCGATCAGCCAGCGACGGGTCGCGTCCAGGCCGGGGCCCCCGGATACGGACCCGCTGAGGGCGAAGCTGACGTGGGCAGTGGCGTAATAGGGCGATACATGCCACTTGTCCAGCCAGTAGCCGTCTGCCGTACGGGTGTCGCGGAGGAACCCGATGAGCTTACGGCGCTGCGCCGCATACCCGCCTGGTGAGTGATTGAACGCCTCCAGAAGGCGGGCGTTCACGCTGACCGACGCACCGCGCTCCCCCGGGTAGTGGAAGAAGTGGTCGTCCGCTTCATAGCGCAGGAGGAGGCCGAGCGCGGGCACGACGTCCCTTCCGAGGTGAGGCAGCAGGTTGATGGTCATGGCGGTGGTATCGGCCTCGGGGACGGGGAATTCCCTGCTGAATCCGACCCACCCCCGGCGGTCGAGCTCGCCGGCCAGCGCGCGGAGGTGGATCACCGTGCAGGAGGGGAGCAGACCGGCCCGGCCGAGATGGTAGAGGGACCAGCTGATCTCGAAGGCCTCCATCGGGTGCACCTCGGGCGCCCCGCCGTCGGCCGAGCGGCAGGAGAGTGCGTCGAGGTAGGCAAGCGCTCCAGGGGAGCCCGTCTTCTGCCACAGGGCCGCAGTGGCCGCTGGGGAGCATCCCACCGAGCCCCCGGGCGACTGCATCGTCGTCTCGGCACCCGCAAGCACCGCATCCGGAGCGACCTCCATGCAGTACCGCAACGACGGGGAAGCCGGACCCGTCGCGAAGGCGGCCATTCCGGCAAGTTTGTCCTGACGCAGGGCGTGGATGTCCGGCCACGCGTGCGAGGGGAGTTGCACGCCGTGGGCGCGCAGCTGGCGGGTCAGTTCCGGCACGACGAATTCGAGCCCGATCGGTTCATGTGGCCCGCTCGGACAGCCGTCGGACGCTGACGACCGCAGATACCCGACTCCCCGCTTCAGCGCGTCGGCCACCCAGCCGGACGGGCCGGGCGATGGGCTGTCCGCGTAGTCGACGAGCGCCCGCACGGCCGCCAGCGTGGATGTGAGGCGGTCGACGGGCAGGCCGATCCGCCCTCCCCAGGAACCGTCCGGGCACTGACGGGTTCGCAGCCACTGAAGCGCACGAGGATAACGCGGGGATCCCCCCGGGGAACGGACACGGGATACGAACGCCGTGTTGTAACTGTCCGGGCAAGTGCCCGTGTCACCTAGGTTCGGCATAAGCCGGTTCACCGCATCCTGGACACAGCGAGCGGGCGGCCGGTCCGAGAAGGTCGTCATGGTTCATCTTCTATGTCCCGCACCGCCTTCTGCCCAAGGAGGCGGTTCACTGGGCGAACCGAAGGGTTGCCGGGCCGATGCTGCAACGGCATTCTGCAGATCCCTGCGTCACAAGGACATCGATCGACCGCAGTTGCTTCCTGTCCGGAGAAACGGCCGCTCACGATGACTACGTCTCAGCTCCCTTATCCCGATGGCTGGTTCGTCGTGGCATTCCGCGATGAGCTCCCGGCAGGCCGGATATTGACGCGACGGTTTATGGGCGAGGACGTCGTGCTGTACCGGACCCGTTCCGGCCTGGCGCGGGCAGTGCGCCCGTTCTGCCCGCACCTGGGGGCGCATCTCGGGCACGGCGGCACCGTGGACGGGGAGGACATCGTCTGCCCGTTCCACCGTTTCGCCTATTCTCCCGATGGGACGTGCGTACGCACGGAGTACGGCACACCACCGCCCCGCGCCCGGCTCACACTGCGGGAGGTGCGCGAGGTTGACGGCACCCTGGCACTCTGGCACCACTCCCGGGGGCTGCGGCCGACCTGGGAGATACCCTCTTCGACGCCGGCGGCATTCAGCCCGGCCGGGCACGTCGTGCACACGGTGGTCGCCCACCCCCAGGACGTCATGGAGAACGCCGTCGACACCGGGCACGGCCGGCCCGTGCACCGCATGGACACGGAAGTCCGGCGCATCCGGTGCACGGGCACCACGATGGAGGTCGGTCTCTCGACGAGTCCCGCCGGAATCCGCCGCAACGGCTATCTGGTGGCCAACCAGGTCCACTACGACCTCCGGATTCACGGCCTGGGATGGCTGTCCGCCAGGGCGAGTGTTCCGAAGCTTCGCTCCTTCATCCGCTTCTGGACCATGCCGACCCCCATAGACCCGCGCCATATCGAACTGCGGATCGCCGTGAACGTGGAGGAGGCGGCCGGAATCACCCTGCCGCATTGGGCGACCAAGCTGCTCAGCAAGGCGTTTGCCCCACTGATCAACCGCGACGGGTCCAAGGACTTCCCGATCTGGCGGCACAAGACCTATGTCGAGCATCCCAAATTGACCAAGGGAGACGGTCCCATCATGGAGTACCGCCGCTGGGCCGGTCAGTTCTACAGCGAGGCGGGCTCCTGACCGATCGGTGAGACGGAGGTACGCAGATGCGGCGGCTGAACCGGTTCTTTTGCCCTCTCCCCCTGCGGATGAGCCCCGATGCCGAACGGGCACGCGTCCATACCAGGGCGTGGTGCCAGGAGATGGGAATGGCGCCGACCGAGGAAGCGGCAGGCCTCTGGGACGCCTACCGGGTCGATCTCTGGAGCTCGTGCGTGTGGTGGTACTGCACAGGCGACCTGCTGGACCTGGTCACCGACTGGGGCACCTGGGGCGTCATGCTCGACGACATCCTCGAAGTCAACGACCCGGGTCTCATCCACGAGCCCATCGCCGAGATGAACCTCGTCCTGGACCGCAACGACCCCGACGCGATCGGCGACGACGCCGGCCCCTTCGCCGTGGCCCTCGCGGATCTGTGGCGGCGCACCCAGGAGTACGGCATGTCGCTGCGGTGGCAGCGTCGCGCGGCGAACAGGTTCAGCCGGTTCCTGGACTCCTACGTCCGCGACGCCGTCTACCGCCGGGACGGATACTGGCCCACGGTCGAGCACTACCTCGACAACCGCATGTGGTCGACGGCCTCCCTGGCCAACATGTGCTTCAACGACCTGGAGCACCGCTGCGAACTCAGCGACGCCATCGTCATGCACCCGGTCCTCCACGCGATGCAACGTGCCACGGGTGACCACATCGCCATCGTCAACGACGTCACCGGCGTCCACCGCGAGGCCTCCTGGAACGACCACATCAACGTCGTGCCGCTCATCCAACGCCAGTACCAGTGCTCCCAGGACGAGGCCATCCGGCATGCCGTCGCGATGGCCGATCAGCGCATGCACTCCTTCATGGCCCTGGAGCGCGCGCTGCCCGAGCTCTGTGCCGACCTGGACGTCACCCCCCGGGAACGCGAGTGCATCGGCCATCTGACCCGGGGCCTGCGCTCCTGGCTGAGCGGCAACGTCGAGTACCACCTCATCTCGCCGCGCTACGAGGAACGGCCCCGCCCCGCGGGGCGGCACACCGCCGCCTGGATCGCCGCGTGACGGCCGCCTCGCGGTCCGCGCGGCGGCGGTTCAGGGGCTGACCGCCAGCACCACGTACGCCGCCAGGAGCGAGAGGTGGAGCCCGCCCTGCAGCGGGGTGGCGCGCCCGGGGATCACCGTCAGGGTGCCGACGGCGACCGTCAGGGCGAGGAGCACCATGTGCGTGGCGCCGAGGCCGAGGACGAGCGGGCCCTCCAGCCAGACGGAGGCGACCGCGACCGCGGGAATGGTCAGGCCGATGCTGGCCATGGCCGAGCCGAGGCCGAGGTTGAGGCTGGTCTGGACGCGGTCGCGGCGGGCGGCGCGCAAGGCGGCGATGGTCTCGGGCAGGAGGACCAGCAGGGCGATGACGACGCCGACGACCGAGGCCGGCAGGCCGGCGGCGGCCACCGCGGACTCGATGGTCGGCGACACCCCCTTGGCGAGGCCGACCACCGAGACCAGGGCGACCCCGAGCAGGCCGAGGCTGGTCAGGGCGGCCCGGGCCGAGGGCGGTGCGGCGTGGTGGTCGTCGGTGTCGATGACCTCGCCCTCGGCGGTCACCGGCAGGAAGTAGTCGCGGTGCCGCACGGTCTGCGTCGCGACGAAGAGGCCGTAGAGGATGAGCGAGGCGGCCGCGGCGAAGACGAGCTGGGCCGTGGAGAACCTCGGGCCGGGCGTGCTGGTGGTGAAGGTCGGCAGGGCCAGGCTCAGCCCGGCCAGGGTCGCCACCGTCCCGAAGGCGGCACCGGTGCCCTCCGCGTTGAAGACGGCGACCCGGCGTCTGAGCGCACCCACCAGGAGGGACAGGCCGACGATCCCGTTACAGGTGATCATCACGGCGGCGAAGACCGTGTCGCGCGCCAGGGAGCTGCTCTTGTCACCGCCGTCGGCCATGAGTGTCACGATGAGGGCCACCTCGATGATCGTCACCGCGACGGCGAGGACGAGCGAGCCGAACGGTTCGCCGACCCGGTGGGCGATCACCTCCGCGTGGTGCACGGCGGAGAGCACCGCACCGGCCAGGCAGCAGCTCACCAGGGTCACCGCCGCCGGGGACAGCGACCGCCCCCAGGTGAGGGCCAGCACCACGGCGGCGAGCACCGGCACCAGGACGGGCCAGCGCGCGGCAAGCAAGCGGAACCGATGGCTCATGGGGACAAGCTTCGCAGATCGCCCGTCAGATGCCCGCTCACCGGGGTGCTTCCGGATTCCCCGCCCAGCCGGGCACGGCTGTCCTCTCCCAGCGGGGCGCGGCTGTCCTCGCCCCCGCCCAGACCGCGGCTGGTAGGGCTGGACGGGAGCGGCGTGCGGCCTCACCCGAAGATCTGCACCGTCGGATGATCGGAGAAACACCCGTCACCCGGACGAGGCATGACGAAGAACCGGACGGAGCCTCACGGAGAACCGGGCGGGGCCCGACGGAGAACCGCACGGAGCCCCACGAAGAACCGCACGAGGTCCGGCGAAGAAGGCGGGATACGACGAAGGAGGGGTCGTCCGCGCGGTCGACCCCGCCGTCTCACGTGTGGGGCTAAGGAGAATTGAACTCCTGACCTCCTGCATGCCATGCAGGCGCTCTACCAACTGAGCTATAGCCCCTTGTTCAGATGTTTCGCTTTGCCGCCCGGTTTCCCTGGCGACGCAGACAATATTACACGACGGCAGCAGCGCCATTGACGCCGTTTTTCGCACCGTGCCGGACGCTGCGCACCGCCCCGAGGGCACGCGACCTGACGGCTGCTCCGTAAGCGTGACAGCACCCGGCACCGGAGCCCGGGTGACCGATGTGGCAGGTGTGCAGGGAGGTCACCGAGAAGGTAAGCAGGACACATGCCCCTTCTGCGCAGGCGGTCCGGCCACGGACGACACCGGCCGCGCGCCGGCCGCCCGCTCGTCGCCGTGCCCCTGGGGCTCATCGCCCTGGTCGTGGTGGTCGACCTCCTGACGCCCCCCAACATCCACCTGGGCCCGCTCCTGGTCGCCGCCCCGGCCATCACCGCGGCCATCGGCGGGCCCATGCTCACCGGCGTCATCGGAGCCCTCGCGGTGACCGCCCAGGTCGTGATCGGCATCTTCCACGGGGGCCTGGAGACGCCGAACCACCAGGCCCAGATCGCCGCGCTGCTCCTCATCTCGGTCTTCCTCGTGATCTTCCGCCACTCCCGGGCCCAGCACGAGCAGCAGCTGAGCCAGGCGCGCTGGGTGGCCGAGGTGGCCCAGCGGGTGCTGCTGCGGCCGGTCCCGCCTCGGCTGGGCCCGCTGCGGATCGCCTCGCTCTACGTCGCCGCCGAGGCCGAGGCCCGGATGGGCGGCGACCTGTACGCCGCCGCGCGGACCGAGCACGGCACCCGGGTCATGATCGGCGACGTGCGCGGCAAGGGCCTCCCGACGATCGGGGACGCCGCCTCCCTCCTCGGCGCCTTCCGCGCGGCGGCCCACCGCAATCCCCCCTTGCCCCGGCTGGTGGCGCACCTGCAGAACGCCACGTACTGGGACATGGCCGAACCGCAGGAGGGGCCGGCGACAGGAGAGGGCTTCATCACCGCCGCGATCCTGGACATCCCCGACCACCAGCCGGTGCTCCGGCTGATCAACTGCGGACACCCGCCCCCGCTCGTCCTCAGCCGCGGCGAGGTGACCACCCTGACGGTCGCCGACCCCGCCCTGCCGCTCGGCCTCACCGGCGGCCTGACCGAGGAGGACTACGCGTCGGAGTCCTTCCCCTACCGCCCGGGCGACGTCCTCCTCCTCTACACGGACGGCGTCATCGAGACCCGGGACGCCGACGGGCGCTTCTACCCCCTGGCCGACCGGGTCGCCGGCTGGCGGGAGACCGACCCGGACGGGCTGGTCCAGCACCTCCACCGCGACCTGCTCGCGCATGCGGGCGGGTCGCTGGACGACGACGTCGCGGTCATGGCGATCGAGCGGCTGCCGCAGGAGTCCGCGTGAGGTGCGCGGGATGGCGGGATGGTCGTAGGGCTGCCACCGGACCAAGGCCGGTCCGACCGATCTCCGCTGAGCCCGCGGCCGGTCCGGCACCGTCGGTCAGCCGCGTCGTCGGTCAGCCGCGTCGTCGGCTTCTCGCCGTTGCGGCGGAAGGAGACCGTCCGCCGCAACCGCGGCAAACCACCACGGCGAGGCCCCGGCGGCAGATGCGGCCACAGCGATCGGCCTCCGCCGTGAACCGCCGGGCCGGCCCTAACGGCACCGGCGCCTGTAGTAGGCGTACGTCAGGGCCGGCACCAGCGGGCCCCACAGGACGAACAGGCCGCTGACCGTGGCGGCCGGCACCCGCCACCACACGCTGGTGTACGCGACGTCGGAGAACCCCGCGATGCCGAAGACGCAGAGCACCCAGTCGGCCGGCAGACCCGTGAGGAACAGGCCGCCGAGCGCCACGGGCACGATCGCCGCGAACGGCGGGACGCGCCTACCGCCGAGCAGCGGGATCCAGCGGGGCACGACCTCGCCCCACGGGCGCACCAGGCCGCGGCAGAGCAGCGCGGCCGCCTCCGACAGCAGGCTGAGCGCGCCGACGTAGGCCACCCCGGCCCACCGGGGCCACGTCTCGGGCTCCATGTCCATGCCCATCATGAAGCCGAACCCGATGGGCAGCCGCCACAGGCACACGGGGAGGCCGAGCAGGGGAAGGAGGCACGCGGTCCGCTCCGCCCAGAGCGGCACGGGCCGTTCGGTGCCCGTGTTCACCGTCTTCACCGTCGCTGAGGTCAATGACGTCGTCGTGCTGGTCCTCGTGCTGGTCGCCATGCGACGACTGTCCCGGCCGCGCGCCGCAAAAGGATCATGCGGGAGTACGGTCCGTCTCCGCCGTGCGGTGGAGCGCGGCGAGCGCGCCGCAGGTCAGCGCCGCCAGTGCCGCTGCCGCGGCGAGCAGTACGGGCATGCTCCACCACCGCGACAGCAGGGCGAGGGCGTACGGCGTGAGCATGCCGAGGTAGGCCGCCGTCCAGAACAGCGAGGTCACCATGGCCAGCCGCTCCGGCGGCGCGGCCGCGGCGGCCTCGGTCAGGCCGAAGGACAGGGCGAGACCGTAGCCGGCGCCCAGGAGGGCCGCCGCCACGAGTGCGAGTCCCGGCCGGGCCCCCGCGGCGGCGGGCACGGCGAGCCCCAGCCCGGCCGTGATCACGCCGAGGCCGGCCGCCCCGGTGGCCGTGCGGTGCCGGGCGGCCAGTCGCCGGGCCAGCGGCTGTACGAGCAGACCGCTGCCGGGGACGACGGCGGTCGCGATGCCCGCGTAGACGGTGCGCCACCCGGCCAGACCGCCGTCCACGAGGCCGGGCAGGGTCGCGAAGCCGACGGCCGGGGCGGCGAAGACCCACGGCGCCAGCGGCAGGACGGCACGCCGGAAGCGGCGCCAGTCGGGTGCGGCGGCGCGGTGGGGTGCGCCGGCGGCGGCCCCGGAGTGCGTCCGGTCCGTGCGGCGGCCCGTCTCGGGCGCGCCGTGGGCGACCGCCCAGGCGACCGCGGCCAGGACCACGTGCGGAAGGTAGGCGGTCGCCATCGGGTACGGCAGCCACTGGGCGATCAGCGCGGCCACCAGCCCGCCCGAGGCGAAGCCCGCCGATACGAACAACCCGGCGCGCCGGGCGGCCGTCCCCGCCGCCGCGTCCGGTGCGTACGGCGGGCAGGACAGCTCTTTGACCCAGGCGCTGCCGGCCGCCAGGAGGGCGCCCGCGCTGATGCCGGTCAGGAACCGGCCGGGCAGGAGCAGGCCCGTGGCGGCCGAGCCCGCCATCAGCAGGCAGGACGAGAGCAGGTTGACGGCCAGGGCGGTCAGCGCCACCGGGCGGCGCCCGCGCCGGTCGGCCAGCGGCCCGCCCAGCAGCAGGCCCGGGACCAGGCCCACGACGTACACCGCGAACAGACCGGTGACCGTGGACTCGGACAGGCCGAGTTCGGAGCGGTAGGCGCCGAGCAGCGCGGAGAACTGGTTCGCGCTCCAGCCGGAGGCGGTCATCATCCAGCCGGTGCGCAGCCACGGGCGGTTCCCGCCCGCCGGGCGCGCGTCGGGGCCGGGCGGGCGGGAAGCGGACGTTCGCCGCTTCTTCGCCACAGAAGCGTTTGTCACAGAGGTACTCACGCCACCCAGTCCTACGGGCCCCGGCCCGGGCGCCGCCGCCCGCATTCACAATTCGTGAACACACGTACGAGACGGCCGGTGGTCGTGTCTATCGTGGCCGTCATGGATCTCCGCCTGCTGTCGTCCTTCCTGGCGGTGGTCGAGGAAGGGCACTTCGGACGGGCCGCCGCACGGCTCTTCCTCTCCCCGCCCGCCGTCACCCAGCACGTCCGGCGGCTGGAGGCCGACCTCGGCACCCGCCTGCTGCACCGCAACCCGGTGTCGCCCACCCCCGCCGGCGAACGCCTGGCCCGCCACGCCCGCACCCTCCTGGCCGCCGCCAACGCCGCGCTGGACGACGTGGCCGAGGCGGCGGACCGGGCGCCGTTCGCCGCCGACCGGCCGCTGCGCGTCGGCATCATGGGCCACGGCTCGGCGGAGCTGACCCCGGCCTCGGTCAACGCCTACCGCAGGGCCCGCCCGCACATCGCCGTCGAACTGCTGCAGCTCGACTTCACGGAACACGTCTCGGCGCTCGTCGAGGACCGCGTCGACGTGGCGTTCGTCCGCCCCGACCCGGTGGACGACCGCGTCATCGCCGACGTCCTCACCACCGAGCAGCGCATCGTGGTGGTCCCCGAGTCGTCCGCCCTCGCGGCCGCCCGCGACACCGGCGCCCTGCTCGCCGACGTCACCGACCTGCCCTTCTTCCGCCTACCGGGCCACACGCCGCGCCCCTTCACCGAGTACTTGTACTTCGGCTGCACGGACCGGCGCCGCAGCACGGACTTCGCCCTCACGCCGCAGGAGGTGCTCACCGGGGTGGTCACCGGCCGTGCGGCCGGATCGGGCCTGAAGTCCTTCGCCCGCTACTACGCCTGGCCCGGCGCGGTCTTCGTCCCGGTCCTGGACGCGCCCCGCGACAGCAGCTACCTCGCGGTCCGCACCGGCGACCGCAACCCCGAGGTCCAGATCTTCCGCGCCCTGACCCTCGCCCTGGCCAAGGAACTGGGCCCGAGGATCAGTGAGTGAGTGACGCGTGCCGAGGAGGTACCGGTGCCAGTGGGTCCCGGTAGCGGCGAGGCACCCGCGGAAGCAGCGGGCCGTCTCACGGAGTCTCGTGGACCGACCCCACCGACGGCACGCCGCCGTTCCTCGCCGTCGCCGCGTACAGGCAGGCCCTGAACCAGTCGTCCTCCCCGCCGGCTGCGGCCTGGAGGAGGACACTTTCCTTGCACATGGTGCGGGCGGCAGCACGCACTTGCGCATCGCTCTCGTCACCGCTGAGCTTGTCGCTGTACGCGAGGCCGAACCTCCGGCCTTGCTGGAAGGGCGTCTCCGGTGATTCGGGCCCCGCAGGGCCGCCGGACCCGGCGCAGGAGGTCAGCGGAACCGCCAGGACGGCAACGGCGGTAGCGGCAGCAGCGGCACGTCTCGGAATGCGCATGCGCGCCGGCCTCCCGGTTCCGCCCCGGGTCCGGACAGTGGAGATCCCGCCACGCCCGTCAGCAGACGGCGACGCCGGACGGAAACGGTTTGAGCAAGACACGCCCCCGGAGCTAGGTTTTGCCTCGTTAGTTCGATTAGCGAGGAAAGACTTCATGCACAAGCTCACGTCGGGCGCGGTGGCCGCCGTCGTTTCGATCGGCATGCTCACCGGCTGCTCGTCCGCTGCCGAGAAGGGCAGCGGCGCCGCCGAGGGGAGCCCGGCCCCCGCCGCGTCGGCCAAGGCGGCGAACGAGAGCGAGAAGTCGAAGGACAAGGCCGGTACGGGCGGCGCGGCCGGCGCGTCGGGGAAGAAGGCCGAGTGGAAGGACGGCGGCCGGGTCGGGGGCGCCGGAGCGGTCTGTGAGTTCCCGGTGTCGTTCGAGGTGGCGAAGGCGTGGCAGCCCAAGGGGCTCGACGCCGAGGGCGCGGCGTTCCTCAGCAAGTGGCTGGGCCACCCGTTGTTCAAGGGCGCCTGCGAAATCGACGCGAAGCCGGCCGGCATGATCGGCTACATCCGTGTGTGGACGTCGGAGCGGACGGACATGTCGCCGCGTCAGGCGCTGGAGACGTTCGTGGGCGAGGAGAAGCACGTCACCGGCAAGGAGTTCAGCGACACGCAGGCCGGTGACGTTCCCGCCGCGGAAGTCGTCTACGAGCAGAAGAGCCCTCTTTTCGACGAGCCGCAGCCACAACAGGCCTTCGCCGTGACGACGCCGAAAGGCGTGACCGTCGTCCACCTCGGCGGGTTCGACGCCGGCGAGCACAAGGAGATGCTCCCGGCCTACGAACTCGCCAAGAAGACCACGAAGCTCCCCTGACCGTGCCGTGCCCTCCTGACCGGCCGGTCCTCAGTGCGGGCCACCGCCCATCGCCCCCAGCATGGCCTTCCCTCCCGTGCGGAGGAAGCGCACGAGCAGCGCGGCGGCCAGGACGAGGAAGGCGAGGTTGAGCCAGGTCGTGTAGTTCCAGCTCACCCCCTCCTCGGGAATCGTGGCGTGCTCGCGGCCGGGTACGAGACCCAGGGCGCCGAAGGCGAATTCGACGGCGTACCCGGCGGCGACCATGGCCACGTAGAAGGTGACCAGCAGGAAGAGCGCCGTCCTCGCGCCGTAGTACTTCCGGTAGATGTTCAGGATCGGCAGGATCAGCAGATCGGCGAAGATGAAGGCGACCACGCCGCCGAAGCTGATGCCTCCCTTCCACAGGACGGCGGCGAGCGGCACGTTCCCGATGGAGCACACGAACGAGGCGATCGCCACCAGCGGTCCGACGAGCGGGCCCCACCACTTCGCGAGCCCGGGGTCGTCGGTGAGGAAGAACGTCTGCCAGAACGACTCCGGGACCCAGGCGGCGATGGCGCCGGCGATCAGCAGTCCGGCCACGAGGTCGCGCAGGATCGCCGCCCACTCCATGACGAAGACGTGCGCCGTGGCCGTGAAGCCCTCGCCGGAGAGCAGGCGCCGCGCGAACGTCCCCTCGCGCTGGACGGACATGTCCATGGCCGCGTGTCCCTCCATGGAGCCGGCGACCCCGCGCGCGGCCTGCGCACGGGCCTCGTCCAGGAGCCGGGGCCGGAGGAACAGCCGGAAGAGCACCGCCAAGGCGATGATCATGAGGGGGCCGCCCGTGAACTCCGCGAGCGTGAACTGCCATCCCATGAGGAGTGCCAGGATCACCCCGAGCTCGACCACCAGGTTGGTGGAGGCGATCTCGAAGGCCATCGCCGCGGTGAAGTCCGCTCCCCTGCGGAACAGGGCCCGGGCCAGCGCCACGGCCGCGTAGGAACAGGACGAGGAGGCCGCGCCCAGCCCCGCGGCGCGCGCCAGCGTACGGGGCCGGGCGTCGCCGAGCAGGGCGACGACGGTCGTCTTGCGCACCACCGCCTGGACCACGGCGGACAGCGCGAATCCCAGGATCAGGGCCCAGGTGATCTCCCAGGTCATGGACCCGGCGATCGACAACGCGTGCACCATCGCCTGCATCTGCCCGACCCTTCTTCCGGCACGGCACTCGGCACACCGGACGCGGCGCGTTACGGCATGCCGGACACGTCACCTCCGCGCGCCCCCGTATACCTCTACCTCCCGCGCCCCTCGCCCGGGATGAGGAACGCCCGGATCAGCCCTCTGCGTAACTCCGGCAGCCCTGCTCCAAGCCGCCCCGCTAGGGCAGATCCGTGCGGCCCAGCCACGCCGGCTTCACCGGCACGCCGTCCGCGTCCCGTTCCACGTCGGGCGGCGGCGGCACGGAGTCCTCAGGCACGGGCGGTTCCGCAGGCGCGGGCGGTTCCGCAGGCGCGGGCGGTTCCGCGGGCGCAGGCACAGCGGCACTGTCCTCCAGCAGTTCCGCGAGCGTGAACCGGGTGCTGTAGGACTGCCAGGAGCCGTTGAGCACCAGCAGGAAGCCGTCGCCGTGCCGGAAGAGCCTGCGGCGCTTCGCGTTCCACGGGTGCTGGGGCACGAAGTCCCGGGCGCGCCTCTCGAGCTCCGCCAGAGCCTCTTCCCGCTCGCCCTCCACATGCGCCAGCACGTAGGCCTCCACATGTTTGCGTTCGCCGCCGCCCACGGTCACTTCGACGATGAGTCCCCATACGGCCATGCGCCCCCCTCTCACGTCATTGTCATGATCTTACAGATTCCCACCTCCGATTCGGTGGGCTGGTCGAACAGAACTACCGGCAACATGCTGGCACTGTCGTCTTTGTGCCGTACGGATCAGCTGCGCGGACCACCGCAGCGACTTGTTGATTTCCTACTTGTGCATGGAAGGGCGAGGATGAGCAGCAACACCGAGGTGCTCGTGACGGGCGTCGGCGGGATCACCCCGCTGGGCGCCGGCATGGCGCAGTCGTGGAAGGGGATGGTCGCCGGCGAGTCCGGCGTGACGCGGCTCGGCGAGGAGGGGGCGGCGGACCTGCCGGTACGGGTGGCCGGTGCGGCCGCCGTGGACCCGCTGTCGCTGCTGGAGCGCGTGGAGGCCCGCAAGTGGGACCGGTGCGAGCAGCTCGCGATGATCGGCGCGCGGGAGGCCTGGCGGGACGCCGGGCAGCCGCAGGTGGAGCCCGAGCGGCTCGCCGTCGTCATCGGCACGGGTACCGGCGGCATCCTCACCACCCTCGGCCAGGACGACGTCTACGAGCGGTCGGGGCCGCGCCGGCTCTCCCCGTACGCCGTGCCCATGCTGATGCCGAACGGCCCGGCCGCCTGGGTCAGCATGGAACTGGGTGCGCGGGGCGGCGCGCGGACGCCGGTGAGCGCGTGCGCTTCCGGGGCGGAGGCGATCGCCATGGGCCTCGACCTGATCCGGGCCGGGCGCGCCGACGTGGTGGTCGCGGGAGGCGTCGAGGCGTCCCTGCACCCGTTCTGCATCGCCGCGTTCGCACAGATGAAGGCCCTCTCCACGGACGACGGCGATCCGGCGGCGGTCTCCCGGCCGTTCGACGCCGACCGCAGCGGCTTCGTCATGGCCGAGGGGTCGGGCGTGGTGGTCCTGGAGCGCGCCGGGTTCGCGCAGGCCCGCTCGGCCCGTGCGTACGGGAAGCTGGCCGGTGCCGCGGTGTCCTCCAGCGCGCACCACATCACCGCTTCGGACGCGGAGGGCCAGGTGCACGCCGTCCGGACGGCCCTGCGCGACGCGGGCCTCGGACCGCGGGACATCGACAACGTCCACGCCCACGCCACGTCCACGGAGTCCGGGGACCTGGCCGAGGCGCAGGCGATCACGACCGCGCTCGGCGGGCACGTGGCGGTCACGGCCACGAAGTCGATGACCGGGCACATGCTGGGCGCGTCCGGCGCGGTGGCCGCGATCGCCGCCCTGCTCACGCTCCGGGACGGCGTGCTGCCCGCGACCCGCAACTTCGAGCGGCCCGGCCCGGGAATCGACCTGGACGTCGTCCACGGCGAGAGCCGCGCCGGCGACTGGTCGGCAGGCCTGGTGAACTCCTTCGGCTTCGGCGGGCACAACGTCAGCCTCGTGGTGACCCGCGAGGGCTAGCCGGCCCGGCGGCGCTGCCCTCCGTAGAAGACGGTGGCGGCGGTCAGCAGGGCGAGGCCCGCGGTGGCGTAGACCGCGATGCGGGTGCTGTCCTGCTGGTCGGGGCCGTCGGGGAGCCGGGGTTCGAGCAGGCCGAGCGGGTCCTTGCGGATCTCGACGCGGTCGCCCTCCTCGGCCTGCCCGAAGCAGTTCTGCTGCTCGGAGACCGAGTGCTGCTGGTGGCCGCCGCCGGTCTCCTCGACGGTGCAGAACATGCTCGCGCCCTTCCGGGCGTGCCGGTCGGTCACCTCGGTCACCACGGCCGGGACCGGCTCGCCCACGGTCTTCATGTAGACCTCGTACATCGCGGGCCCCGCGAAGAGCATCAGCGCGAAGCCGCCGACCGAGGCGAGCGTGGCGGCCCCGGCGCGGTGCCAGACGCCCCCGACCAGGCAGGCGGTGACCGCGATGCCCGCCATCATGACGATGACACCGATCCACACCACCCACTGGGCGAGCCCGGAGCCGAATATGAGCAGGGCGGTGAGCCCGAGGGCCCATATCAGGGACCCGAAGGCCTTCCGCGCTCCCGATACGGGCGCCGGCGGGCGGTGCGCCGGGCTCTTGACCGTTCCGCCGGGTGCCACGGTCGCCGCCTCGTGCCCGCTCATGTCCCTGCCCCTGCCCTTGCCCTTGCCGTTCACGCGTTTCACGCGTCACCGTCACAGTAACGGCATACGAAGGGAGTCAGTGCTTCGCCAGCCTCCCGCGCACCGCCTTCAGCAGTTCCACGCGGCCGACGCGCAGGGTCAGCGCGTCACGTCCAGGCAGGGGCTTCGCGTACCAGGGGAGGCCGAGCCGCCGCCAGCGGGCGGGCTTCAGGGACGGCTGGGGCGGTACGGGGACGGACCATTCCTTGTCCGCCACGGCGAGGCGGAGCGTCAGTTCCCGTTCTCCGGGGGCCGTGCAGGGAACCCGTACGGTGAAAGTCCCGTCGGAGGGCGAAGGTTCGACCGGGATGTGCTCTTCCGCGCCGTCCGGCCCCGCGGCTCGTACGGTCAGGGCGCCCTGAGGCCGGCTCACCAGGCCGCAGTGGCCCTTCACGACGAGGACGGCCGGGGCGTCGGCTGACCACTCCGCGCCGGTGACACGCAGGTGCGGCCGTACGCGGTGGCGGGTCTCGCCCACGTCCAGGCTGAGGTTGCCGTAGGGCTTGGTGGTGAAGAGGGCGACGGCGGTTCCCGCATCGGTGACGAGCGTGGTCGTCGCCGTGGTCACGGACTCCGCGCGGCTGCTGCCGAGGCGGACTTCCTTCACGATGCCCTGGGCACCGACGGCGAGCGAGAGGTCCCACAGGCCGGTCGTCAGGGACGCGAGGCCGACCGTCACGTCGTACCCCGCCGTGCCGTAGTCGTAGCGGCCGCCGTCCTCGTCGGCGCCCAGGCCCGGGGTCGGGGTGTGATGGACGGGGATACGGCGCTCCGTGTCCGTCCCGCGCTTGCGGAGGACGAGTTCGGTGGTGACGTCCTGCGTGGAGATGCGGTGAATGCGGGCGTGGCCGGCGAGACGCAGGCCGGTGGCGTTGATGTCGGCGGAGTCGACACGGTGGCGGACGGGCAGTTCGGCGGTGATGTTGTAGCAGTCGTCCGGGATGCTGAGCGTGGAGTCGCGGAAGTACGGGTAGAGGGCGTAGGCCCGGCCGTCCTCGACCTGGATTTCCGGGCCCGCGGCGGCGGTGGCAGCGAGGGTGGTGATGCCGTAGCTGGCGGCGCCCCGGTCGAGCTCCCAGTGGACGAGGGTGAGGAGTTCGTCGAGGAGCCGGTGGCGGACGAGGTGGCAGCGCAGGCGGACCACGGCGGGCAGCCGGGCGGCCAGGCCCTCGCTCCAGTACTGCGCGACCAGCTCGGCCAGCTCGTAGAGCAGCTTGTCCTGGGTCTCGCGCTGCGGTTCGCGGCTCAGCTGAAGGACGGCGTCACGCAGTTCGACGGCGTAGTGCCGGTGCATGAGCGTGTCGCGGCCGGGGCCGGCCGGGACGTGCCCGGCGACGAGCTCGGTCATCTTCCGGAAGAGGTCGACGCGCATCCGCGCGCCGTGTTCCTGCGCGGTGATGTTGTTGCCGTCCTCGCGCGCGACCCAGTACAGGCAGTCGTAGTCGGCGACGACGGATATCGCGGCGGCCTCCAGGTACGCGGTGGCGACGAACGGCTGGTCCTCGCCGATGGACAGGCCGGTGTCGAAGCGGAGCCCGAGCCGGTCGATCAGCTCGCGGCGGAACAGCTTCATGGGGTTGAGCGTCCAGTAGACCCGGGAGGCGAAGACGTCGGTCCGGGGCTGGTTCCGCCGGAACATCGAACCGGGGGCGCGGCGGCCGCCCTCCCCCACGATCCGTCCGAGGGCGACGTCGGAGCCGTTCTCGTCCGCCGCCGCGACCATGCGCTCCAGTGCCTCGGGGCCGAGGTGGTCGTCCGCGTCGAGGAAGAAGACGTAGCGCCCGGTCGCACGATCCAGCCCGAGGTTGCGCGGTCCCGCCGGGCCGCCGGAGTTGGGCTGGCGGATCACGTGCATCAGCGGCGCCCGCTCCGCCAGGCGGTCCAGCTCGGCCGCCGTGCCGTCCGTGGAACCGTCGTCGACGGCTATGAGCTCGATCCGGTCCGCCCCCAGGGACTGGCGGAGGACGGAGTCGACACTGCGGGTCACGTACGGCATGGCGTTGTACGCGGCGATGATGACCGTGACTTCGGGCCCAGGCACAGCACCAGGCTCCGCCCACGGGCCCCTCGGACTCCACAGTTCCGCAGATTCCGCGTTCTGGAATGGCTTTTTAGGCAAAAGCCGCCATCACGGCCGCCCCATCCGCAACTTAGGTTAACCTAAGCTTCCCCTTCGTCGAGGATGGTCACGATGCAGCCGCTGCAGCAGCACAGCCAGGGCACGCCCGGTACCGCACAGACCCGTGACGGCCGGGAGTTGTTCTTCATGGAGCTCGCCGGCCCGGCCGGCGACGGCGCCCCCGCGACCGTGGTGTTCGAAGGCGGTCTGGCGTCGGTCCGCTCGTACTGGGCGCTCGTCCAGCAGGCCGTGGCGGGATCGGCGCGGGCGGTGGTCTACGACCGCAGCGGCCTCGGCCGCAGCGCACCCGACCCCTCGGGACAGCGCCGACTCACCCGGCTCGCCGACGACTTGGGTGACTTGCTCGACCACCTCGGCCCGGGCCCGTACGTGCTGGTCGGGCACAGCTGGGGCGGCCCGGTCGTACGGCTCGCCGCGGCGGCCCGGCCCGGGCGGATCGCCGGCCTGGTGCTGGTCGACCCCACGGACGAGGCCTGCGACCTGCTCTTCGACGACTCCATCCGCCGCCTGGAGAAGGTCCGGTACGGGGCTGCCCTGCTGCTGGCGCGCCTGGGGCTGCTCGGCTTCCTCTTCCGGAAGGTGACCGCCGCCCTGCCGCCCGACGCCGCCGCCGACATGCGGGCGGAGGCCTTCACCGTCGCGACGATGCGCACGATGGGTGCCGAGCAGGCCGACATCGCGGCTGACCTGCGCGCCCTGCGCGACGGCCCGCCGGTCCTCGGCGACATCCCGGTCACGGTCATCTCCGCGACCTTGCCCACCCCGGGCATGAGCGCAAGCGCACGCGCGTCCATCAACGCGGCGCACGCCCACCGGGCCGGGCAGTCGCCCCGCGGGCGGCACGTCCTCGCACGGCACGCGGACCACATGGTGCCGACGGCGGAACCCGGCATCGTCGTAGCCGAGGTCGAACGCCTGCTGACTCCGGAGGAAGCGGAGCAGAACAGGCAGATCAGGTCATAGCGGGATAGATTGGGCGGAGGTCCATGAGAGGAGACCCCGCATGTCCTCCAAGCGACGCCGTAAGAAGAAGGCCCGCGCCCGCCGCAAGGCCGCGAACCACGGCAGGCGCCCACAGTGCTGAGCCCACACCCCTGAAGCTGCTGAGCCCGCACCTCTGAAGCTACGGCGACGCGTCAGCGGCTGTGCCGGACCCGGAACCGGATGCCGGCCGCCTCCAGCCGCCCGATCAGCGCATCCCCCATCGCCGTGGCCGTCGTGACCTGCCCCGAGGTCTTCGGCAGGTCGTCCAGGGCGAGACACAGCGACGCCTCCGCAAGGATCTTCGCCGTCTCGCCGTAGCCCGGGTCGCCGCCCGCGACCTCGGTGAACACGCGCCGCCCGCCGCCTTCCCCCACGGCCCGCACCTGGAACCAGGCGCGGGCCCGCTGCTCCGCGCTCGGCCCCCGGCCCGGCTCCCAGCGGCGGGAGATCCAGGAGCGGACGGGAGCGACCTGCGCGGCGACCGCCAGCGCACCCAGCCCCACCGGCCCGGCCAGAGCCATGGGCAGCGTCTTCACCGACGCGTAGTGCCGGTAGCGGAAGTCGGGGCCGTACCGCTCCAGCGCCGCGGCCGAACGGCGCACGACCTGAGGGTCGAGCGTGGGCAGCGGCAACGCCCACGTGCCCGTCTCCCTGCTGAACCGCGGCGCGCCCAGCGGAGCCCTGACCCGCCGCCCGGCCGGCCGCGGCTCGTACCGGCTCCGCTCCTCCGCCGCTGCCTTCGCCTGCCGCTGCCGCGCGGCGATCAGCATCGACGTGGCCAGCGTCCCGCCGGAGATGAGCCCCGACGCCCGCACGAATCCGTCGACCGTCAGCGGCACCCCTTCCGGCAACTGCTGGACGGTGAAGTACGCGAGGAGGTCGTGCGGAGCCGAGTCGAAGCCGCAGGCGTGCACGATCCGGGCGCCCGTCCTGCGGGCCTGCGCATCGTGGCGCACGTACGTCAGGTCCACGAACTCCGGCTCACCGGTGAGGTCCGTGTAGTCAGTACCGGCCTCCGCGCAGGCCGCCACCAGCTCCCGGCCGTAGCGGATGTACGGGCCGACGGTCGAGGCGACCACGTGCGCGGACTCGGCCAGCTCACGCATGGCCGCGGGGTCGGCCGCATCCGCCGTGACCAGAGCCGGCTCGGCTGCCCGTACGGGGTCGAGCGCGGCCAGTCGCTCACGGAGCCGCTCCAGCCTCACGCGGCTGCGCCCGGCGAGCGCCCACCGGAACCCCTCGGGGGCGTGCGCCAGCAGGTATTCGGCGGTCAGCTGCCCGACGAACCCCGTGGCACCGAAGAGCACAAGGTCGTACGGCCGTTCAGAGCCGTTCCGCCGGTTCATGGAGCCTCCGGCCGAGTCCGCTGCGATCGAAGTCACCGGGCATACGTCCCTTCTCGCGTCCGAACAGCATCGAACCCATTGTCCACATCCGGCTGACACGTGCTCAGGAAACGCCGACGCCCCGCTTCCGGCCCGCCCCGGCACCGGACGCACGCCCGGCGCCCCCGGACGCGCGGCGCCGCAACCGCGCACGCGGCAGAGCCGTATGCCCATGCACGAACCGGTGGTGGGGGCCGGTTCCGGTCGGTACGGACCGGCCGCCGGCCCCATGCTCATGTGCGGACAGCGCGCTTCTCAGGGGCGAACCGTTCGCCTCCCCGGCACCACGCGCAGAAACGGCAGGACGACCATGCCAGTGCACCCGCTCCCGCTCGCGCGGCGGTCCGCGATCCTCGTCGCCGCCGCCACACTGGTGGCCCTGGCCCCCGGCACGGGCCGGGCCGACTCCCCGTCACCGGCACCGATCAAGAACGAGGGCGCCGGGTGGTACCTCGACAGCGGCAGTGACACCTCCTCCGCGAAGGCGCCCGCGTACACCTCCAAGTACACGGGCGAACCGGCTTCGGCGCCCGGCAACCTCAAGTGGTCCTACGACGCCTCCACCAAGCTCATCAAGAACGAGGCGAACGGCTGGTACCTCGGCAGCGGCGGCGACTCCTCGTCCGCCAAGGCCCCCGCGTACACGACGAAGTACACGGGCGACCCGGCCTCCGCTCCCCCACAGCTCAAGTGGTCCTACGACGCCTCCACGAAGCTCATCAAGAACGAGGGGAACGGCTGGTACCTGGGCAGCAGCGGCGACGACTACGGCAAGGCACCCGCGTACACGACGAAGTACACCGAAAGCCCGGCGTCGGCACCGGCACCGCTGAAGTGGTCGATATCGTCCTAGGCGCCCCGGGTCCCCCGGGTGAACGGGGGACCCGGATGGCCGTCCGCTACGGCGTCGCACCCCGCGAAACGGTTCACTCCTCCCAGGGCCAGCGAGCGTCGCGGCCTCGTTCCAGGAGCGGCACCATGCGGAACGCCCCGTCGGTGAGCCCGCCGAAGGTGTGGCGGTTGCCGGATCCCGAGGGGCCGTGGCCGGGCCGGTAGCCGGCGAGGTTCCAGGTGTAGACCGGAATCCGGTCCGGCACCTGCTCGGTCGGGCCGCCCGCGCGGTGGTACGAGGCCTGCTCGTCGGTGACGATCAGGACCCGGTCGTGGCCGCGGTAGTGCCGGCGCACGGCCTCGGTGGTGTCGGTGCCGCCGAGGCTCCCGAAGCGCTCCAGCACCTTGAGGACCGACTCGCCGCGGCGGAACGCCACGGGCGCGCTGGTGGTGCCGAACTCGACCAGGTCGGCGCCGGCCGCGCGCATCGCCACGGCCGTGCCGAAGATCGCGGCCGCGTCCGCGCGGTTGAGCCGGGACCGGTCGGACAGCGGAGACCACATCGAACCGGAGCGATCGACCAGGATCAGGGTCCGGCCCGGCAGTGCGGGAACGTTCGCCAGGGAGTGGCCGAGGGCCTGCTCAAGAGGGTAGGCCCAGCGCAGCGAGGGGGCGTGCTGGTACGCGGCGAGGTAGCGGAAGGGGAACTGCCCGGAACGGGCGACCTCTTCGGGGTCGGCGATCCGCGCGGCCGCCTGCCCGGCGACCTCGTCGCTGACGCCGGCCTGGTCGAAGTTGCGCAGGTTGCGCACCAGGGCCATGGTCCCCATGGACGGGATGACGGCCTCCCACGCCGCCGCGTCCATCGGGCCCTGCAGCCAGCCCGCCAGCGCCTCCCACGTCATGCCCGCCTCGGCGAGCCGCTCGGAGCCGCCGGGAGCGGTGACCAGGGCGCGCCGCTCGGCGACGGGCAGGGCCATCAGCGCGTGGTGGGCGCTGAGCATCCGGTCCGTGGCGGGCGGGCAGGCGTCGTCCGGGTGGTGCCGGCGGTCCAGGGCGTACTGGAAGAGGGCGCCCTGCCAGGACTTGGACGGGTCGGGCGTGGGGTGGACGAGGTTGAGGACGTCACCGAAGCGGTAGCCCTTGGAGGCGGTGTCGTACTTGAGGAGGTTGCGGCCGGTGTAGAGGCGTCGCACGGCGTCGCCGATGCCCCGCTTGACCGGCTTGGGCACGTTCCGGCCGTACGTGGCGGTCCAGTACGCCAGCAGTTCGCCGGGCTCGTCGGCGCGGCGCAGCACGGAGTCGACGACCTGGCGGTTCGTGGGACCGTCCGTGGCGCCGGCGTCGAGGCGGGCCTTGACGTACTCGGCGGCGCCGACGAGGGAGGCGGTGCGCATCCGGCCGTCGCCGCGCAGCCAGCGCAGGAGGCCGGCGGTCCAGGCCGGGTCCTCGACGGCGAGCTTGCGCACGAGCGCGGCGAAGCGGTCGTCCCGGCCGGCGCCGCTCTCGTGAAAGGCCTGCTGGGAGACGAAGTTGGCGACCGCGAGCAGGAACAGCTCGGAGCGGTCGTCCCGCAGGTGCCCCTTGCCACCGAGGTGGGTACGGGTGGGCCGCCCGGTCGTGGTCACGGGCGAGGCGGGGCGGGCCGCCTTGGGCGTACGGGTGTTGAAGCGTGCCATGTGAATTCCCCCGAATTCATCCGGGGAAGCACGGCGGGGGGCGTCCGAGGTCAGGAGTCGGCGACGGTGCACATACAGCTGCTCTGCCGAACTGAGCTACACCAGCCCGTGGCTGAGGCGGGATTCGAACCCGCGACCGGCTGTCCCAAGAAGTAACCGTCGCCTGCGCACCGGACGCCCCGGTGCCGCGCCTCCCGAGTTCCCTAGGGCCACGGCATGGATTCGCATACAACGAAGGAGCCGTGGCCCGCGCACCGGGAGGTGCGTGAAGACGTGCGTCCAGAGATCGAGGCGGCGGAACCGACAAGGTGCTCTGCCACTGAGCTACGCCGGCGCGTTGTGCCGGCGGCGGGATTCGAACCCGCGGCCTCCCGATGAAGAGTCGAAGTAGGTCCCGTCTTCGCACCTGGACATCGATCACTCTAGGAGCAGAAGGGTCCGGGCCGCCAAGGGTTTTTCCCGCCGCGCGGTGAGGTCATACCGAGTGAGGCCACACCGAGTGGGGGTCACGCCGGGCGGATGGCGTCGCCGGTGTGCACCGGGCCCGGCGTCACCACCGTGGCCAGGGCGTCCAGGCGGGTGCCGTGGAACTGAGCTATGGCCCGCAGGATCAGCGGTGAGCGCGGGAGGTCCTGTTGGGCCTCGTTGGTCATCGCGCAGCGTTCGCTGGAGCGTACGAACTGCACGCGCAGGGTGTTCCCGATCCGGGCCGTGTGCCCGAGCCAGTCGTCCTCGGTGAAGGGTCGGGTGCCCGGCGGGGTCCGGACCACGAGATTCGGGCGGAAGCGCCGTTCGTCGACCGGGACGCCGGGAACGGCTGCGCGCACCCAGTCGAGGGTGGCGGTGGTGAGGACGCTGAGGGGGAGCTGGTCGAAGTGGGAGACGGTCTCCTCGCGGGCCAGTCCGACGTCGTCCCGGCCGAGGTAGTGGCGGAGGTAGGCGTCCGGGTCGGGTACGGCCGTGCCGTGCGGGTCCAGGAGTTCGGGCCGGCCCGCGGGGCCGTCCGGGTAGCGGGAGCGCAGGTGCAGCAGGCCGGGCATGCGGCGGAAGCGGCGGGTGTTCTTCCCCGAGCCGAGCCTGCCTTCGGCGTCCCGCACCGCGAACAGGCGGTCGCCCGCGAGGCCTCGCGTACCGGCGTGCGCGTGCTGCAGCCGCTCACCGCCCGTCGATTTGATCGGATAGCGCCAGATGGCCTCGATCATTCCTATCGGTTCTGTCATTCGATCGACGATATCTTGGATTCCTGCCCGATTTCGGGCAGAAAATAGGGAGTTCGCGGTTCCGGCGGTACAGTGGCCGTCCATGATCACACTCTCCGCCCTGGGGTCCTTCGCCCTCATCGTGGGGCTCCTCACCCTCACGCCCGGCCTCGACACCGCCCTCATCCTGCGCACCGCCGCCCTCGGCCATCGCAGCCGCGCCTGGGGCGTGGTGCTCGGGATCCAGACCGGCACCCTCGTATGGGGCGTGCTCAGCTCGCTGGGCGTCACCGCCCTGCTGACCGCCTCCCACCTCGCCTACACGATCCTCCGCTGGGTGGGAGCCGCCTACCTGGTGTGGATGGGAGGCCGGATGCTCATACCGGCCCTGCGCCGGCGGATCGCCGGTGCGGACTCCGGCGCGGATTCCGGCGCCGCCGAGCCCTCCGATGACGCCGACGCGGCGGATGCCGGCGGCTTCCGCGCCGGCTGGCGGCGGGGCCTCGTGACCAACCTGCTCAACCCCAAGATGGGCGCCTTCTACGTAGCCGTCCTGCCGCAGTTCATCCCGGCCGGCGCCCCGCACGTGGCGACCGGCACTCTGCTGGCCGGCGTGCACATCGTGCTCGCCTCGCTCTGGTCCGCCGTCCTGATCGCCTTCGCGCGGGCGCTCCGCACCACCCTCCGGAAGCCCTCGGCGCGCCGGGTCCTGGACCGGATCACGGGCACCGTCATCGCCGCCTTCGGGGTGCGGCTCGCCCTCGGCGACTGAAGCTCACGCCCGCCCTGTCGGTCACGCGCCTTTGTTGAGGCGGTCGTTGACGCGGGCGCCGTCGTCCGGAGTGATCCGTCCGTCGCGCAGTGCCAGGCCGAACAGGCCGGCGATCAGCTGCTGGTTGACGTCCACGGCCGCCTCGGCCAGGTCGGCGAAGGCCGCGGCGCCGGCCCGTCCCTGCCGGACCCCGGCCGCCACGACCGCCAGACCGGCCAGGCCCGCCGGCCACCAGGCGAGCCCGAGGGGCAGGTAGAGCAGGCCCCAAGCGGTGAGGCCGGCAGCGTCCGTGAACGCCCCGCGCGCCGCATCGAGGGGAGCGCGCTGCTCGGACGGCAGGACCAGCCACAGGCGTGGCCACACCAGGACGATGCGCAGCCCGTACTCGGCGTACACCCGGTCGTCGGCGAGCCGCAGGCGGTCGGCGATCCTGGTGGGACGGGCGGGCAGGTAGCGGGTGACGGCCGGGGGCGCGGGCGAACGTTCGGCGCGACCACGCCGGTTGCGGGTGATCGCCCGGTCCAGCGACCGGGCCCAGGACGGCCAGGGCCCGGTCCACACCTGCAGGACGAGTACGGCCAGGCAGCGCGCGGCGAGGCCCGCCGCGGCCGCGGCGAGCAGCACGCCGGCCGACGCGAGGACGGCGAACGCCGGGTCGTGCAGTCGCGGCGCGGCGTGCCGCAGGGCCGCGGTCAAGGGCCGGTGGTCGAACGGGGCGCCCTGGTCCAGCAGATGAGCGCTGGAGGCCACGGCGAGGAAGAGCAGCCCCGGCAGGACCAGCAGGCTGAGCCATTTCTCCGCCAGCTTCTCGGCCAGGTGGGTCAGGAAGCCGCCCACGGCCCGCCCTTCACCCGACCCGCCGACCCGCACCTCATCGGCCCCGCCGGCCGGATCGTCACCCGTCCCACCAGTCGGCTTCGCGCTGTTCTCGGCTCACGCGTCAGCCACCGTTGCCGGTGGTGCCGGGGCGCAGTCGCAGGGGTTCCTCGAAGAGCACGCAAGCGGGGATCCTGCCGTCCGCGTCGCGCCTTTCGCGCCGGCCGCACTGCCGCCGGGGACACGCGTACGTGCCGGCAGGGATGCGGGGCGGCTCCAGGCCGGGCAGGGGGCTGTAGACGTCGGGGGCCGGGGCACCCGGCAAAGTCCCGCGGGTGATGGGCGGGAGCGGGATACTGACCCGTGCGCACACGTCGAGGGCGGAGACGGTCCCGGCGCGCAGCCCGTCGACGCCCTCTTCCAGGAGTTCGAGCCGGGGCCCGCTCCAGCTCTCCCGCAAGTCCGGCAACAGGCTGCACAACTCGCCCAGCGCACCGCGCTCATCCATCCCGGTTACCCCCAACTACCCGGACTTCGCCACGCGTTCAGCATAGACGTACGACATGTGCATGCGAGGATGTCGCTCCGGGATCCCGGATCCCGGATCCGGCTGACGTTCCGGCACGGGGGCACGGACACGGGGACGCGGAATGGAAACGTACGACATGGAAACGTACGACATGGAAACGTACGACGAGCTGGTCGCCAAAGTCATGGAGCGCGTGCAGCGCTACGGCCGTGCGGCTGCTCCGGGAGGGCGAGCGGGCCGTTCCCGAGGGGCATCCCGCCCGCAGCATCTGCCGGAACAGCCTGGTGACGGCGCTGCTGCGGCAGTTCGAGCGCAGGGGCGAAGCCGCGTGCCTTGACGAAGCGGTGGCCGTGGGGCGAGCGGCCGTGGCCGCCGCGCCCGCGGACCATCCCTTCTACGCTATGTACCGGTCGAACCTCTGTCTCGTGTGTCTCGTGCTGACCTCCCGCCACGCGCGGACCGGCGACCGGGAAGACCTGGACGCCGCCGTGGCCGCCGGCCGGGAGGTGGTGACGGCCACGCCCGAGGGCCATCCCCGGCACGCCACATACCTTTTCGGCGCTCACGCGCGCCCTGGTGGCGCGCATCCGGATCAGCCACGACCCCGCCGATCTCGACGAGACGGTCCTCACCGTGGGCCGGGCGGCCGAGTCCACGCCGCAGGGCCACCCCGACCACGCGATGTTCCTGCACAACCTCGGAATCGCCCTGATGACGCGCCATTTCGCAAGTGCCGATGAGAAGGACGACGAGGGCAGCAATCCCCCCGATCCGGAGCGCGCCCTGTCCGCCCTGCGCCGCGCCGCCCGGCTGACCACGGCGCAGACCGCGGTCCGGCTGCGTTCGGCCCGGAACTGGGCCGACCTCGCGATGCGCCTCCCCCGGCCCGACCGGGCCGGGGCGCTGGAGCGGCGGCGACCCGAGGACGCGGTCGAACTGCTGGAGCAGGGGCGGGCGGTGCTGTGGGGACATGTGATGCGGCGGCGCAGCGACCTCACGGCGCTGCGCGCGGCCGACCCCGCGCTGAGCGAGCGTCTGGAACAGCTCCGCCGGGCGCTGGACCACCCCGCACCGCCGAGCGCAGCGGACCGGGCCGCGCTGGCCGGGGAGTTCGACGTGCTGGTCGAGCGGGTCCGGGAGCTCCCGGGCTGCGCGGACCTCTTCCGCCCCGCGCCGTTCGCCCGGCGGTGCCGCGCCGCCGAGGGCGGGCCGGTCGTGATCGTCAACCTCGGCCGGCTCCGCTGCGACGCCCTGATCGTCCACGGCGGCCGGGTCGACCCGCTGCCACTGGCCACCACCGTGGAGGAGGCCGAGGAGCGGGCGAGCGCGTACCTGACGGCGGTGTCAGAGCTGGAGAAGGCGCACGGGGTGCGGGCCCTCGCGGCGGAGGAGGCCATCGGCACCGTGCTGGCGGCTCTGGCGCACCGTCGCCGAGCCCGTCCTGCTCCGCCTGGGGCACTCGTCCGCGCCGGGCGACGGCCTGCCCTTGCCACGGGTCTGGTGGTGCCCACGGGTGCGCTGAGTCTGCTGCCGCTGCACACGGCCGGCCTCGGTCCGTACGAGCACCCCGGCCGGTCGGTGCCGGACCGGGTCGTCTCCTCGTACACGCCGACCCTGGCCGCGCTGTGCCGTGCCCGGCGGCCGTCCCCTCCTGCGGGCCACGGGCAGGGCGGCATGCTGCTGGTCTCGATGGGCGAAACCCCCGGCGCCCGTCCTCTGGAGGGGCCCGGGGAGGAGGCCGCCCTGCTGGGCGCGCGGCTTGACCCGCCCCCACTGCGGCTCGACGGTCCGCGGGCGACTCGCGACGCGGTGCGCGGTCTGCTGCCCGCCCACCGCTGGTTCCACTTCTCCGGTCACGGGACGCAGGACCTCGGCGACCCGACGCGGGGCGGGCTGCGCCTGCACGACGGCCTGCTGACCGTGCACGATCTCGCGCGCCTCGGCGCGGGCCCGGGCGCCGAGCCGGCCTTCCTGTCCGCGTGTCAGACGGCCGTGGGCGGGGCGCAGGTGCCCGACGAGGGGATCCACCTCGCCTCGGCGCTCCAGCCGGCCGGGTACCGGCACGTCGTCGCCGCCCTCTGGAATGTCCACGACGCGCCCGCGGCCCGCCTGGCCCGCGCCGTCTACGACCGGCTGATCACCGGCGGGAGCATCGCTCCCGCCGGTGCCCTCCACCACGCCGTCCGGGCGCTCCGTGCGGAGCGTCCCTACCGGCCGAGCGTGTGGGCGCCGTTCCTGCACGCGGGGCTCTGAGCGCATCCGTGGTCCCGTCGCGCGCACCTGTTCCCGCAGCAACTCAGGCAGGCGCACGGGTCGGCATGGGTGCCGCAGTGCCGGTGCACCCGGCGCGTCATCTGCTCACAGCGGTGGCCGGACATCCGTTCACAGCGGTGGCTGGGCGTCCGTTCGCAGCAGTGGCCGGGCGTCCATTCACAGCGGTGGCCGGGCGTCCGTTCATTCCTTCCCGCCGGCCGCGTCCGCGGTCCCCGGGGCCGGGCACGTGAGCTGTTCCGGGATCCGTGTGCTGATCAGGTACGCGGTCTCGCGCTCCCGCGCGCAGGCGGAGTTGAAGTAGGAGACGTGGCCGTTCACGTCGGTGACCAGCAGCCGGCTGCCGGCGATCTCCCGCTGGAGGCGGCGGCCGCCGGCCAGGGGCGTGGACGGGTCGTGGGTGTTGGCGGCGATCAGGACGGGGGGCGCGCCGCGCACCGTCGTCGGCTGCCACGGGCTGGTGGGCTTGACGGGCCAGTCCGCGCAACTGGCGGAGATGACCCAGCCCTCCACGGCCGCGCCCGTGCGCGGAGCGGCCTTGCGGGCCTGTGCGAGGCGGGCCGCCGCGTCGGCGTAGCCGGTGAACTGCGGCGGGAAGTCCAGGCAGGAGACGGCGGTGTAGGCGCTCTCCTGGTCGCCGACGTAGCTTCCGCCTTCGACGAGGCCCGTGGCGTCGTTGCGCCGGTCCGCGGCGGCCAGCCGCTCGGCCAGCTTGGCCCACGCGTCGAAGCCCATGGCCTCCTCCAGCAGGCGGATGCGCACGAGCTGGTTGGGCAGGGCCATGCGGATCCAGTCGCCGTTGACGGCGGGCTGTCCCTTCGCGCCGGGTGCGGGGATCGGGGTGCGGTCGGCCCGGGCCACGACCCGGTCGTAGACCTTCCCGGCGTCCTCGCCGTGCAGGGCGCACGAGGCGGTCGCTGCGCACCATGCGGAGAAGCGGTCGAACTCGCCCTCCATGGCGGCCGCTTCCTCCAGCGTGAGGCGGGTGGCGCCCGAGGCGTGGTCGAGGGGGCCGTCCAGCACCATGGCCCGGATCCGCTGCGGGAACAGCTGGGCGTAGGTCGCGCCGAGGTAGGTGCCGTAGGACACGCCGAGGTAGGTGAGGCGCTGCTCGCCGAGCGCGGCGCGGAAGGCGTCCATGTCGCGGGCGACCGAGGCGGTGTCGACGTGACGGACGAGGTCGCCGTGGCGGGCGAGGCACCGCTCGCCCCGGGCCCGGCTGCTCCGCTTCATCTCCTCGTACTCGCGGGCGTCCTTGGGCAGGACGACCTGGCCGGGGTCGAGCACGGGCCCGCAGTCGAGCGGCCGGCTGCCTCCGGTTCCGCGCGGGTCGAGGCTGACGATGTCGAAGCGATCCCGCAGAGAGCCCTTGAACAGGATGTCCGCGTACCCGTAGGCGAGCATGGTGGCTCCCTGCCCACCGGGGCCGCCGGGGTTGAAGAACAGCGCGCCGATGCGGTGTTCCTGGTCACGGGCCGGTACGCGGGCGACCTTGACGTCGGTCTGTTCTCCGGCCGGCTTCTTCCAGTCGAGCGGTACCCGCATCGTGCCGCACTGGACGGGGTATCCGGCGGGCGCTTCGGCGCACGGCTGCCACGCGACGGCCGGCGCGGAAGCGGCGGAGGGGGTGGGAGCAGGGGCGGGGGCAGGGGCCGCGTGGGCGGCGGGAACGGCCGCGGTGGTCGCCAGTAAGGCCAGGGCGCTCAGGGCCACGCGGTGGCGTACGGGGCGGCGCGGCATGCCCCGGCGTTCGGTCTTCTTCATGGGCCCATCCCAACCCTGTTGCGATCACGGCGGCAAGCGGGATTCGCGACGGTGTCCTCCGTGCGCGGCGGCCTGCCGGTGTGTTTACGGCGCCCCGTGCTCCGCCGGTTGGGCGAGTTGCTGCGGCGGCACGGCGTGCGGTTCCTGGTGGAGGGAGGCGGCCCGGGCCTCCATCGGGCCCGCCATGAAGGCGAGGATGCAGGCGGAGACGATGAAGGCCATGTGGATCGTGGTGCCCCAGACGAGCTCCTGCCGGGACGTGTGGTGGATGTTGACGAACATCTGCAGGAGGTGGATCGAGGAGATGCCGACGATGGCCATGGCGAGCTTGACCTTGAGCACGTTGGAGTTGACGTGCGAGAGCCATTCCGGCTGGTCCTTGTGACCCTGCAGGCCGATGCGCGAGACGAACGTCTCGTAGCCCCCGACGATCACCATGATCAGGAGGTTGGCGATCATCACGACGTCGACGAGCTTGAGGACGGCCAGCATCACCGTGTTCTCGTCGGACCGGCCGTTCAGCACGCCGTGGACCAGGCTCCACAACTCGCCGAAGAACTCGTAGACGTACACCGCCTGCGCCGCCACCAGCCCGAAGTACAGCGGCGCCTGCAGCCACCGGGTGGCGAACAGGGCGTACCCCAGCGAGGGGGCCGCCACCCCGCCGTCCGGACCGTGGACTTCCGCCGCGTACCCACCGTGAGCCTTCACCGTGTCTCCCCTCGTCGCGTGCACAGCGCACCCGGAGCAGGCTTGCCCATACGGGTGCCGTCTACAGGTGACCGGGGGGCGGTTCCCTCGTGTAGGTGAGGGAGTCACGGAACCCCTGTATAACAAGTGCATGGCACACATATCACGACGGCGTTCCCTGGTACCGGCCATGACCACGGCTCTCGCCCTGGCGGCCCTTCTGGGCCCGGCCGCCGCCGGCGCGGCGGCCCTCACGCCGGCGGCCGGGACCCGGACCGCCCCGGCCTCCGCCGGCGACGACCGCGCCGTGGTGGCGGGTCTGGAGCGGTACGCCCACCCGCTGCGCGGCACCGAGCCCGGCGGGCCGGCGGACGACCTGCGGGCGTTCGGGCGGCTGACCCGGGGCGCGGACATCGTCGGCCTCGGCGAGGCCTCGCACGGTTCGAAGGACGTCTTCGCCGTGAAGGAGCGGCTGTTCCGGCAGCTGGCCGAGCACGAAGGCTTCTCCGCGTACGCCATGGAGATCAGCTGGTCGGCGGCCGGCCGTCTGAACGCGTACCTGCGCACCGGCAAGGGCGACGTCCGGCAGATCATGCGTGACGAGTTCCAGGACGGGTACTCCCTGCTGAACACCGAGGAGCTCGCCCACCTGTTCGGCTGGATGCGCGAGCACAACCGCAACGGCGGCCGGCAGCTCCGGGTCGTGGGCCTGGACTACTCCGACGCCGACCCCGAGCAGTACGACCGCATCCTCACCTGGGCGGAGCACAACGAACCCGCCCTCCTGCCCGAGCTCCGCCGCCGCTACGCCGCGCTGCGCGCCCTGCCCACCGGGGTGGCCGCGCGCATGGCCGCGTACAACGCCCTGCCGCTCGCCGAGAAGAAGACGATGGCGAAGGACGCGGAGGCCGCCCACCAACTGCTGTCCAAGGCCGGGAAGCAGGATCCCTGGGTGCTGCAGGACGCCCTGGTCCTCTCGCACATGGCCGCCGAGTACACCGTCGACTGGAGCGACCCGGCACAGGCGAAGGCCGCGAGCCGCCTGCGCGACCGGACCATGGCCGAGACCGCCGTGTGGTGGCAGCGGCGGACCGGCGAGCGGATCGCCGTCTCCGCCCACGACGGCCACGTCTCCTACGAGACCGTGATGCCCGAGGCCTACCCCGTCACGATGGGCGCGGACCTGCGCGAGCTCGCCGGCCGCAAGTACCTCGCCGTCGGCACCTCCCTCTACGGCGGCGACTACCGGGCCAGGACGGCGACGGGCGGGGAAGGGACGTACAGCGTCGGCCCGGCCGCGCCCGGCAGCAACGAGTACACCCTCGACAGGGTGCGCCACCGCGACTTCTACGTCGACCTGCGGGCGGCCGGCCGCGACCCGGTCGTGGGCGCCTGGCTGACCACGGCGCGCCCCACGTTCGTCATCCCCGGCCGCTACCCCAACGATCCGGCGCCGCCGCTCGCGCTGGGCCGCGCGTTCGACGTCGTGGTGCACCTGCACCACGTGCGGGCGTCCGTGCCGGTGCCGCGGCCGGAGTAGCCCCTGGCGCCCTCGTCCCCGTTGGTCCTGCACCCGCGCCGGGGCGGGAACAACCGGGCCGCCCGAACGGGACGCCCGACCGGGACGCCCGAAGGGCTCAAGGCGACGCGGCGGGCGGATACGTGATGCGCGCCCGGCGCAGCCGGGCCAGGAGAGCGCGGGCCGCCGGGCTCGCCGGGCCGCCGGCGCGCCAGGCCAGCGCGATGCGGCCGCGCAGCTCCGGACCGGTGAACGGCACGGTGCACAGGCCGAGTTCGGCGGCCGTGTGCGGGAGGAGTTCGGGGAGCACCGCCACACCCAGGCCCCGGGCGGCCAGTTGGGCGAGCAGGGGCGGGGCCGCCGCCTCGAAGGCGATGCGGGGGCGGAAGCCCGCCGACGCGCAGGCCCGGTCCAGCACGCCCCGCACCCCCGTGCCGCGCGGCAGGCTGATCAGCGCGCGGTCGCGCAGCGCGGTCAGGGACACACCGTCCGGGCCTGCGGAATCCAGGAGCGCGTCGCCGGGGGCGACGGCGGCGACCAGCGGCACGTCGATCAGCACCTCGTGGGCGAGGGCCGGGTCCAGGGGCTCGCCGGTGAGCCCGGTCACGGCGATGTCCAGCTCGCCGCGGACCAGTGCGGCCGGCATCCGCTCGGCGGTGTCCTCGGTGAGGGTGATGCCGACGCCGGGGTGGTCGGCGTGGAAGGCGGCGAGCACGGCGGCGACGTCGAGCTCCTGGGCGGCCGCCCCGGAGACGAGGCCGATCGTGGCGTGGCCGCGCAGCAGTCCGGTGAACTCCTCCACCGTGTGCCGCACGCCCTCCGCGGCGGCGAGTGCGGCGCGCGCGTACGGCAGTACGGCCTCGCCGGCCTCCGTCGGCGTCACGGCCTTGCCGGAGCGGTCGAGCAGCGGCTGTCCCAGTTCCCGCTCCAGCTGCCGTATCTGCGCGCTGACGCCGGGCTGCGCCAGGTGCAGCCGGGCGGCGGCGCGGGTGAAGCTCGCCTCCTCCACGACGGTGACGAAGTACCGCAGCTGCCTCAGCTCCATAACCGTTGATTCTAAGAGCGAGAACCACCAGCTCTTGGACTTATGACGGTCCGGGGGGCGATCGTGGAGGCATGGACCTCACGAGCATGATCGCCGCCGAACGGCGGGAGTTCGCCGACCTGCTGGACGGGCTGACGGCGGAGCAGTGGGAGGCCCCGAGTCTGTGTGCGGGCTGGCGGGTGCGGGACGTCGCCGCCCACATGTCGATGGGCTTCCGCCACTCGCTCCCCCAGGTGCTGGCGCAGCTCGTCAGGGCGCGCGGCAGCCTGCACCGGATGACCGACCGCCTGGCCCGCCGCGACGCGGCCGCGGCGACACCGGAACAACTCGCCGACTGGCTGCGGGACAACGCCCGTCACCCCTGGACACCGCCGGTCGGCGGCCTCGTCTCGGCCCTGGGCCACGATGTGGTGCACGGCCTGGACATCACCGTCGCGCTCGGCCTGGACCGGCAGGTGCCCGAGGACCGCCTGCGGGTGCTCCTGGACAGCGTGACGTACAAGGGCGCGCGGTTCTTCGGCGCCGACCTGACCGGTCTTCAGCTGCGGGCCGAGGACCTCGACTGGTCCTTCGGCACCGGCGCGCCCCTGACCGGCCCCGCACAGGACCTGCTCCTGTTCGCGTTCGGCCGCAGACTGCCGGAAGGCCGGCTCAAGGGCGCGGTGCCGCGGGCCGCTGCCGCGGGCTGAGCCCGCCGCCCGCGTGGCGGCGTCGGCCCGGGCGGGTGGGCGGCGCCGTCCCCCGGAGCGGCGCCGCGCCCTCAGGCCACCGACGCGGCCCGGCGCCGTACCAGGAAGTCCTGCACGGCGAGGGTCACCGCCAGGTACAGGTAGACCGTCGAGGCTCCGAGCAGGCCGGTCCGCGTGGTGTGGTCTATCCACTTGTCGAGGCCGATGTGCACCGCGATGGAGACGAGCCACAGGGCCGTGGTGGCCGGCGCGCCCTTGCGGAGCATGTGGCCCTCGGGCGCCCGCCACACCGTGACCGTGCGGGCCCGCACCACGCCGAACCCGGCCGCGACGAGGAAGCACACGGCCAGGAGGGCGATGGTGGCGGCGCCCAGCGCGTGCTCCTTGACCACGGAGGCCACCCCGAAGGCGAACGCGAGCACCCCCATCACACCGAGGAATCCGAGCAGCGCCACACCGCCCTTGCCGTGCACGGGCCGGGTGCGCAGTTGTCTGCGTACGACCAGAGCGACGATCACGATCCCGACGACGATGCTGGCGTTGCTGGCGTTGTTCACGGCCGGATCCCCCCTTTGTCGCACCGTCTCGTGACGGCTGACGTGCTGTACGCGCTCTACGCGCTGTACCTGCCTGTACGTGCTGTACGTGCTGTACATGCTGTACTCGCGTAGACGTATCAGACCATCACGACGTACGTACGTCCGAATCGACGGCTCCCGAACCGCCCCGCCGGCGCGGGAGCATGGCGGCGATCGCCACGGACAGGGCCGCGCAGACCGCCGCACTCGCCCACAGGACCGCCTGCCAGGCGCCGGTGAGGCCGTGGGCGACGAGGCCTGCGAACTCCTCCCGGGCCCCGGCCGGCAGTGCGGAGAGCGGGCCGGCGAGGTCTCCCGCGGTCACGCTGCCGGCCAGGTCCCCGGCCGTCCCGCCGTAGCCGGGGAACCGCTCCGGGACGCCGCTCAGCCGGTCGCGCGTCATGCCGGCCAGTGCCGCGCCGGCCGCGGCGATGACGACGGCCTCGCTGCCCAGCCGCAGCGTGTTGAGGAAGCCCGCCGCCGTTCCGGTGGCCTCGGGCGCGACGACGGTCAGGACCGCCCCGTCCACCAGACCGAAGTTGAGCCCGAGCCCGGCGCCGAGCACGAGCAGCGGGCCTGCGAGCTCCACCGGGCCCGCGTCCGGCCCAAGGACGGCGGCGAGCCACGCGACGCCCGCGGTCAGGCACACCAGGCTGAGTCCGAGCACGGTCCGCAGGGGGATCCCCCACCGGATCAGCCGGCCGGCCAGCAGCGGGGTGACCAGGATCGGCAGCGTCATCAGCAGCATCGTGGCGCCCGCCTCCCGGCTGGACGAGCGGTGTGCGACCACGAGGTACTCCGGCAGCAGCGGCAGCAGGACCACGAACGAGAAGGAGACCACCACGGGTATCAGGCACAGCGCCATGAACCCCTTGTTGCGCAGCAGTCCCAGGTCCAGCATCGGGTGCCGGACGCGCCGTTCCACCAGGACGAACAGCCCCGTCAGCAGTGCCGATCCGGCGAGCAGCCCCAGCACCCCGGCACTGGCCCAGCCCCACCGCGGCCCCTCGACCGTGCCGAGCATGAGCAGGAAGAGGGCGGCGACGAACAGCACGGTCCCCGCCCGGTCCACCCGTGCCGCCGACGCGCCGCGCGACTCGGGCAGGAACGGCACGGCGCACAGGACCAGCAGCATCAGCGCCGCGTGCAGCCCGAAGAACGACCGCCACCCCAGGGCGTCCGCCAGCGCCCCCGCCGCCATGGCGCCCAGGGCGAGCCCGCCGCCCGTCACGATGCCCACGGCGGCGAACACCCGCGTACGCGCGGCGCCGTCGAAGGCCGCGGCCAGCAGGGAACTGCCGCCGGTCAGCAGGGCGGCCGCCCCGGCTCCGGCCGCGCCGCGCGCCACGTCCAGCAGCACGATGCCGTCCCCCAGGGCGCTCGCCAGCGACGCCGCCGCGAACAGCACCCCGCCCGCGGCGAACACACGGCGCCGGCCGAAGCGGTCGGCCAGCGAGCCGCAGGCCAGGAGGAGGCTCGCGAAGGCCAGGTTGTAGCCGTGCATCACCCACTGCAGCGCGTCCGGCGGCGCGCCCGTGTCCCGTCCGATGTGCGGGAGCACCACGCCCGACCCGGTCACCGAGGTCGGGAGGACCAGCAGCGCGGTCAGGACGGCGAACAGGGCGACGGCGGGCCGGGATTGCCGTACGGGTCCGCGCCCGCTCTCGCGGGAGCGCGCCTCCGGAGGACACTCCGTCGTACGCCCCGTCATGCCGCGGGCACGCAGCCGACGAGGCCGCCGTCGACGACGAGGTCCTGGCCGGTGATGTACGAGGCGTCCTCGGAGGCCAGGAAGGCCACGGCCGCCGCGACGTCGTCGGGATGGCCGATGCTGCCGAGGGGCACCTCGGCGGCGTTGCGGGCCTCGGCGTCCGGATCGGGGTTGGCGTCCCGGTACATCTCCGTGTCGATGTAGCCGGGGCTCACGGAGTTGACCCTGATCCCGCGCGGGGCGAGGCCCGCGCCCAGGGTGCGGGCGAGGTTGTGCGCGGCGGCCTTGGTGGCGGAGTAGACGGAGGCGACGGCCAGCCCCCGGTGCAGGGTCCAGGACGCGTTGATGACGACCGCGCCGCCGTCCCGCAGCAGCGGTAGCGCCATGTGGATCGTGTGGAAGACGCCCTTGAAGTTGACGTCGATCGTGCGGTCGACGTCCTCCTCGGTCAGTTCGGCGCTCGGCTTGAAGATCCCGGTGCCCGCGTTGGCGAAGACCACGTCGAGCCCGCCGCGCCAGGTCTCGGTCTCCCGCATCAGATGCTGCAGGTCGGCCCGCGAGGCCACGTCCGCCCGCACCGCGAGGACCCGCCCGGGGGCGGCGCCGAGCCGGGCCACGGCGGCGTCCAGGCGCGCCCGGTCGCGCCCGGTGATGACGACGTAGGCGCCCTCGTCGAGGAGCCTGCGCGCGGTGGCGAACCCCATGCCGCTGGTACCGCCGGTGATCAGGACCGTCTTGTTCGTGAATCGCTTCATGCCGATGATCCTCGGCGCCGGCGTCCGGGCCCGGCAGTGCCGGTCGAACCTGGGTCTGTCACCACCACCCTCGGCCGGTGCGGCCCTCAGCCGGCGACCGGCTCCGGTACGCCGAGCAGCGCGGCCAGCCGCTCCTCGGTGGCGGTGCCCGGTGCCGGGGTGTGCAGCAGCAGCCGGTGACCGGGCAGGTCGGCGAGCGGCAGCGTCGTGTACTCGAAGAGCAGCTCGCCCGCCTCCGGGTGGTCGAGGGCCTTGAGGCCGTGGGACGTGCTGCCGCCGACGGGGTGTTCGGCCCAGATCCCGGCGAAGGCGGGGCTCGCCGCGCACAGGTCGGAGGCGATCCGGCTGAACTCCGGGTCGTCCGGGTAGCGGGCCGCGTCGGCGCGGAACCGGCCGGCGATCTCGCGTGCCGCGTCCTCCCAGTGGCACAGCGACGCGCGGTGGCGGGCGTTGGTGAAGAAGCTCACCAGGCAGCTGTGGTCCGTCTCGCCGTAGCCGAACACCAGCCGGGCGGCCCGGTTGACGGCGGCGAACCTCCAGTGCCGGTCGATGACGTAGGCGGGGCGCGGCAGCCAGCCGTCGATCACGCGCCGGAGCCCGGGCGGGACCTCCCGCTCTGCCGGAGGCGCCTGCGGCGGGTTGAGCCCGGCCAGCAGGTACAGGTGCTCGCGCTCGGCGGCGTCGAGCCGCAGCACCCGCGCGACGGCGTCCAGGACGTCCCCCGACACGTTGATTTCACGGCCCTGTTCGAGCCACGTGTACCAGGAGACGCCGACCCCGGCGAGCACCGCCACCTCCTCGCGGCGCAGCCCCGGCGTACGCCGCCCGCCGCCGCCCGCGGCCATGCCCACGTCCGCCGGCGACAGCCGGGCCCGCCGTGAGCGCAGGAACGCGCGGATCTCCGCGCTGCGTCGCTGCCGGGCGTCTGCGGAAAGGCGGGAGATGTCCATCGGGTCATGCTAGGCAATGGCTTGAGAAGCGATGCGTTCGCCGGCCTCGGCACGCCCGGCCCGAAACCTCCGCCGCCGGGATGCTCTTGACAAATCAGACGGCGGCGGACACACAGCACATCGAGGGCTAACGGCCGGCATTGCCTTGGATCGCAAACCGCGTAAGGTACGGCGCACCGGAGGAGATAGGGGAGTTGGCGGCCTTCCTGTGTTCGGACCGGGCGTCCTATCTCACCGGTTCCGCTTTCCGCTGCGACGGCGGGATGACAGCCGCTTTGTGACGGCACAGCCGGTCCGGCACCGGTCACATCCGGCTGCGTCCGGCAGCCCGCTCCTGCAGCAGGGCGGCGATCCGGTTGAGGTCTTCCCCGATGGCGAGAACGCCCTCGATGTCGGGTGCGGACGCCCCGTTGACGCCGATGAAGAAGGTGTGGCGGCGACCGTGGCCGGCGTCCAGGTAGCCGGCCAGGGTCTGACCGCCCACGGCCAGGCGGTTGTTGACGGCGTCGAAGCCCGCGACCGTGCCGGGCTTGGCGAAGACCTTGCCGTGGGCCGGGCAGGACGCCGGCCTGGTGCAGGAGCCGGCGAGTGAGCCGTCCACGCCCAGGATCGGCAGGGCCCGGCGGAAGCGGGCCGCCTCGGGGGTGTGCTCCCAGAACCTCAGCAGCCGGGAGAACGCCGCCGAGGTGATGCGGTCCACCGGGTTGCCGCCGCGGCCGTCCAGGAGCTGCACCTGCCGCGGGTCCACCCCGGCCTTGCGGACGAAGGCGGTGAGCGGCCCGAACCCGGCCTCGCAGCGGTGGCTGCCGGTGTGCACGGCCATCAGGCAGATGCCCAGGTTGGCCCCGAGGTTGTGGCTGACCTTGAGGATGACCTCGGCGTACTCGGCGTACGGCGGGGACACGTACGCCGCGACCCGCTGCCCCCGTCCGGCCGGCCCCCGCAGCAGACCGGACGGATTGGGCCCGGTCACGGGCGCGTGGACGGTCACGCCCGCGCGGCCGAGCGCCTCGACGAGGGCCGTCCGCCCGAAGGCGTCGGGGTCGCGCACCTGGGACACGCGCAGCACGGGCTTCGCGCCGGCGGCGATCGTCCCGGTGAGGGTGATGCGGGTGCCGTCGGGCGAGGCGGCGACGTCGATGTCCGTGGTGCCGCCCCGCCGGACGGTCCGTACGTGCGACTCGACGCGGTACGGGGCGACGTGCGGGCGCCAGGTGAGCCGCGCGGGGCGCCCGGCCGACGTCGGGGTGGTGAGCAGGTCGACGAGGTTGTCGTTGACGATCAGCGGGGTGGGCGCCGGGTCCAGGCCGGGGGACGAGGTGAAGAGCCGGGAGTCGACGACGACGTCCCCGCGGACGTCGGTGATGCCGGACCGCCGCACCTGGCGGGCCAGCTCGTCGATTCCCGCCAGCGGGTTCTGCGGGGTCAGGGTCGCGCCGGGAATGTCGTTGGCGTAGATGTGGTCGATGTCGGTGTACTCCAGCGTCCCGTGCGGCCCCGTCCGGCCGCCGAGGCTGAGGTCCCCCTGCGCGACGAGCTCCAGCCGGCCGTCCAGCTCGCCGCCGTGCCGGCGGCCGACCGCGAGCACCGGCGTGGTGAAGCGGTGGCCGCCGCCGAGGGTCCGCCACGTGCCGGAGACGCTGAACAGCTTGGCCGCGGAACCGGGGATGAAGAACTCGCCCGCGTTCCCCGACCGCAGCGTACGGCCCTTCTCGTCGACCTCCAGCAGGCCCCACCGGGCGTGCGCGTACCGGTGCTTCTTCGTGATCGCCACGATGTCCGCGCCCGGCCCGTCGCCCTTGCCGGCCGCCGCGGGGACGGCGGACGCCACCACCGTGACGGCCGCGACGGCGACGCCGACCCGTGCCCGCCACCCGAAGCCCCTCATCGCGCACCCGCTCCACGTCCGTCGGCAACCGGCGCAGCACCGGCAGCGCCACCCGTACCGCGCGCGGCTCCCCACGGAACGTCCCGTCAGCGCCCTTCACCTCCACGAGCCCCCGGAAGGGGCCTTCCGGCCGATCCGGGACCGCCGATCCGGCTCCCGGCGTGGCTACCCTGACGGAATGAGGATTCCGTCCACGGAAGACATCCGCGCCCTGCACGAGCGGCACGCACCGTCACCCGAGGCGCTGGAACTGGTCCGCACCCACTGCGAGATCGTCTGGAGGATCGCCGAACAAGTCCTGGACGCGTCCCCCGACGGCACCGACCGCGATCTGGTGCGCGCCGGCTGTCTCCTGCACGACATCGGCGTCTACCGCCTCTACGACGACACGGGGAGGGCCGACCTCACCGGCTACGTCCGGCACGGAGTGCTGGGGCACGAACTCCTGAGGGCCGAGGGGCTGCCCGAGGAGATCTGCCGGTTCTGCTCCTGCCACGTGGGCATGGGCCTGACCCGGCACGACGTGCTGTGCCGCCGGCTCCCCCTGCCCGCCGCGGACTACCTGGCGGTCACGCGGGAGGAGAAGCTCGTGATGTACGCGGACAAGTTCCACAGCAAGAGCTCGCCCCCGCGCTTCGTCGCCGCCGACACGTACGCCGCCCGGGTCCGGCGCTTCGGCCACGACAAGGCCGAGACGTTCACCGGTCTGCGCAAGGCCTTCGGCGATCCGGACCTGACCGGCTTGGCGGCCGCCTACGGTCACGCCCTGACCTAGCGGCGCCACGGGGCGTTGTCAGTGGTGGGTGCGACCATCGCGGTCATGGCTGACACGACCTTCGACTGGCGGTCCTTTCTCGTGCGGTGGAGCGAGGAGTGGGCGGACGCGTGCGACCCCGACGACGCTCCGACGGATGAGGACGAGGCGGCGCAGCGGGCCCGGTGGCTGGGCTTCGCCCCTGCTTCCGGCGCGCGGATCGAGGCCCTTGAGGAGCGCCTCGGTCGCCGGCTCCCGCCGTCGTACCGGGCGTTCCTGGAGGTCAGCGACGGCTGGCGGAACGCCGGAGGCTTCGTCGGGCTCCTCGCCGGCACCGGGAACGCGCAGTGGTACGAGGACGAGACCGGCTTCGGGGCGGAGTTCCGGAGCTACCTGAGGGAGGACCCCTCACCCGAGGAGCTCGCAGAGGTCGGCATGTGGAGCCGCTCGCTGCAACTGGACGTGGAGTCCGACTCCACGTACGTCCTGATGGACCCGCAGGCCGTGTCCGGCGACGGTGAATGGGCCGTCTACTGCTACAAGGTCTGGGCGGCCGGCCCGCCTGAACGGTACGCGTCGTTCCGTGCATTCATGGAGGCCATGTACCGCCAGTTCCACTGTCTCCGGGCTCATTCCCCCGCAGAGAACGGGTTCGTCAACGCCACGACCCGGGCGCTGGACGCGGTGGTCGAGGAAGCCTGGCAGGCGGCGCTGGGCGGGGAGTACGAGCGGGCCGAGGCGGCCCTTGCGGAACCGGAGGCGTTCGGCAGGCCCCGGGCCGGGGCGCTGCTGGGGCAGATCCGGCTCCTGCTGAAGGAAGGCCAGTCGCCCGGAATGGCATACGGCCTGTCGGCAGAAGTACAGGCCCTGGAAATACCGCCCGCACCGGCGGACGGCGGCGCAAGCGGCCGTCACACCAGAGTGCACCCGCTGTACGTGGGGCCGCTCCGGACCAGGGAGGCGCCCTTCCGTTACACCACGCCCGGAGCCTTCGGCGCGGCCGTCGAGGAGGCCCGGGAACTGGCGCGCTGGGGCGATACGGACGCGGCGTGGAGCACACTGCTCGTCGCCCTGCCCTCGTGGCAGCCGCTGGACCCCACGCATCTCGCCCCCTTCGGCCTGCTCCGGGACTCCTTGCTCGGTCCGCTGGTGACGGCGGAGCGCGGGCGGGAGTTGCTGGCCGTGCCGCGAGGGCCCCGGGCCGCAGCGGGCCCCGGCCCCGTGGCGAAGGGGCTGGACCCCGGCGGGCTGGCCTGGCTGGCCGACTGGGAACCCAGGGGCCTGCGCATGAGCGAGGGGTACCGCTTCGTGCTGGTGGAGGACCCGGATCCGGCCGGGCTGCCCGCGCGTCTCGGGGCGGACGCGGACACGGTCCTGCACGAGCCGATGACGGACTGGGATGCCGACCAGCTGGTCCACGGCCGCGGACAGAGCTCGACGTACGACGACAAACCCCTGGTCTCCGTCGGCCGCGCCGCGCAGGGGTGGAGCTTCGCCTTCGACGGCACCACCCGGGGCTTCGACGCGGAGCGCTTCGTCTCCCCGGCCGCGGCCGCGTCCCGTGGCACCCGGGCCGTGGTGGTGTGGAGCGTTCCCGCCGGTCCGCACCGCGCCTCTCCGGCCTTCCATCTGTCCGTGGCGGAGAACGGGGAGGAGTCGTACGCGTTCACGGTCGACGGTGGGGAGGTCGTGCGCAGCGGGGCCGTACCGCCGGCGCTGGACCCGGATCCCGCTCTCGCAGGACGGGCGGGCGAGCGCCGGGTGCTGGAGGCGATCGCCGCCGAGTTCGGTGTCTCGCTGCCGCGCTACGCGCTGACCTCGCAGGACTGCCGTCTGCACCGGTTCACGACCCGGTCGTGGACACGGCCGCCGGGGCCCGGCGAGACGTACGTGGTCGTGCGCTGGGGGTGACCGCCGGCCCCTATGCGTAAATAGGGGGCAAAGAGCGTCTAAGGGGAGATCACGCGTGGAAGCGAGGACGGGGCCGGAGGCGTACCTGGACGGGTACGAGGAGATCCTGACCGATGCGGCCGGTACGGGCCGGCGGCCGGACCGGGCGCGGGTCGGGGCCCGGCGCGCGAGTGGTGAGCAGGCGGCGGAGGCCGGGCTGTCGCTGCGTTCCTGTGTGGCGGCCCACCTCGCGGCCACGCGGCGGCACTGGCCCGCGGGGCGCACTTCCCCCGCCGACGTCGACCGTGTGCTCGGTGCGGCGGAGCTGGCGATCGACGCGTTCGCGGAGGGGTACGAGCGGGCTCAGCGGCTGGCCGCGCGCCAGGAGGAGGCGGACCGGCGGGAGTTCGTCGACGACCTGCTGCACGGCCGCAGCCACCTCGGGCGGCTGGCGGAGCGGGCCGAGCGGTTCGGGCTGCTGCTCTCCCACGCGTACGCGGTGGCCGTGGCCGAGGGGGCCGAGCCGTACGACGACTTCCACCCCGTGACCCGGCGGGTCGGCGCGTCCCTCGTCGGCCGGTTCGGCAGCCGGAACATCCTCATCACCACCAAGGACGGCCGGATCATCTGCATCGCGCCCGGCGACCAGACCGATGTGCTGACGTACTTCGCCAAGCAGGCGTACGCGGCGATCAGCGCAGGCGGGCGAATAGCCGTCGGCAGGGCCAAGGGCGGCGGCGGGGGCGTCGCGCACTCCTACGAGGAGGCCCTCTCGACCCTGGAGCTCGCGGCGCGGATGGGCTTCGACGAGCCCGTGCTGAAGGCTTCCGACCTGCTGGTCTTCCCGGTGCTGGCCCGGGACCGGCAGGCGCTGGCGGATCTGGTGCACACGACGCTGGAGCCGTTGCGGCAGGCGCGCGGCGGGGCCGTGCCGCTGCTGGAGACGCTGACCGCCTACTTCGACGCGGGGTGCGTGTCCGCGGAGGCGGCCCGCACGCTGTCGCTGAGCGTGCGGGCCCTGACCTACCGGCTCCGGCGGATCCAGGTGCTGACCGGCTGCGACCCGGCCGACCCCGCGCAGCGCTACACGCTGCAGACCGCCGTGATCGGGGCCCGGCTCCTGGACTGGCCGGCGCAATCCTGACCAGCGGTCCCGACCAGTGGTCCCGACCAGCGGTCCCGGCTAGTCGGTGACCGGGATCCTGCCGTTCGACGGGGCCGCCGCTGCGTTGCGTTCGGGCTGGTCCGCGGTCAGGCCCTTCAGGAGGCGGGTGAGGTCGACGCCCGTGGTGGAGCCGATGAGCTCCATGCCCTGGGCGACGTTGTCGGCCACGGTGCGGGGCAGTTTGCCGGCGCCGTCGGTGGAGATGACGGTGAGCTTGTCGATGGCGCCGAGCGGTTCGGCCGCCTTGCCGACGACCTGGGGCAGCACCTCGACGAGCATCTGCAGGACGGCGGCGTCGCCGTAGCGCTCGAAGGCGTCGGCCTTCTTGTTCATGGCCTCGGCCTCGGCGGCGCCCTTGGCGGCGATGGCCGCGGCCTCCGCCTCGCCCTCCTGGCGGACGGCGTCCGCGATGGCCACGCGCCGGGCGCGCTCGGCCTCGCCCTGCTTGGCGCCCTCGACGGCGACGGCTTCGGCCGCGGCGATCGCCGCCAGCCGCTCGGCCTCCGCCTGCTTGACCCGGGCGACGCGCTTGGCCTCCGCCTCCTGCTCCGCCTCGTACCGCTTGGCGTCGGCGGGCTTGCGGACCTGCGTGTCGAGCTGGCGGTCGGTCAGGGCGGCCTGGCGCTCGGCGACCTTCTCCTGCTCGACGAGGATCTGCTGCTGGCGGTCGGCCTCGGCCAGCGGGCCGGCGGCGTTGGCCTGGGCCGCGGCCGCGTCGGTCTCGGCCTTGATCTCCGCCTGCCGCAGGTACAGGGTCCGCTGCGCGACCGCGATCTCCTCCTCGGCCTTCAGCCGGGCCTGTTCGGCCGCCTGGCGGGCGTTGGCCTCGGCGATGTCGGCCTCCTGCATGGCGCGGGCGGCCTCGGGCCGGCCGAGGTCCTCCAGGTAGCTGCCCTCGGTGGTGATGTCCTGGATCTGGAAGGCGTCGAGGACGAGGCCCTGCCCGGACAGGCTGGCCTCGGCCTCCTCGGCGACCTGCCCGGCGAACGCGGCGCGGTCGCGGATGATGTCCTCGACGGACATGCGGCCGACGATGGACCGCAGGGCGCCGGAGAGCACTTCCTGGGTGAAGCCGACGATGCCGCCCTGCTGCTGGAGGAAGCGCTGTGCCGCGGCGCGGATGGCGTCCTCGGTGCCGCCGACCTTGACGATCGCGACGCCCTCCAGGTGGGCCTTGATGCCGCGCAGGGTCACCGCGCCGCGGACGGCGACGGGGATGTGCCGGCTGGAGAGGTCGAGCACGTACCGCTGCTGGACGAACGGGACGACGAACACGCCGCCGCCGACCACGACCTTCTGGCCGCTGTTGTCGGTGAACACCTGCCCGGTCTGCGGGTCCGTGGACTTCTTGCCGCGCCGGCCGGTGATGATGAACGCCTCGCTGGGGCCGGCGACCTTGTAGCGGGTGACGACGACCAGTGCGAGGAGGACGAGGAGCACCACCACTCCTACGACCGCGGTGACGACTGGGCTCATGGAGAATCTCCTCTCCTGCCGCCCGGGGGACGGCAGGTCGTACTGGCATGACGAAAAGAACGGCGCCCGGTGGCGCGCTCAGCGTTCGACCGCGCGCACGGTCACCGAGGTGGACGACGGGGCGGCGGTCACCCACACCTCGGCGCCCCGGGCCAGCGGCCCGTCCGCCCTGGCGGCGTACTTCACCGGCTGGCCGGCCAGGCGGAGCAGGACCTCGCCGTAGCCGCCGGCCGGAACGGCGGTCACCACGGTGCCGGCGACCCCGACGAGGTCGTCCTTCGTGGGGGCGGCGGGGCTGCCGCCGCGGACGAGGGCCCGGCTGAACCGGTACGTCAGCCAGCCGGCGCCCGCGCCCGCGGCGGCCCCCGCGGCGGCCGCCGCTCCCGCGCCGAGCCCGGTGGACCCGAGCACGATCGCCCCCGTGAAGCCGAGCATCGAGACGAAGCCCGCGATCACCGGGAGCGACAGCCACCCGTCGAACAGTCCGCCGAGGGCACCGTCGAGCGCGCTCTCCAGTACCCCGTCGAACACCAGCGAGAGGATCAGGAGGGCGATCCCCCCGATGCCGAGACCGAGAAACAAGCCCATGAGCACCTCGCACGCCTGACCGACAACCTCGCTGGACGACGGCATCGTGTCAGCACACCGGGGCAGCACACATTGCCTGGTTCCGGCAATCTTTACGACTTTTTAACGCCCTCTCCTTGCAGCCCCGATCACTAGGGAAAGTCACTGATCGGACTCTCTAGACTTCCGGTCAAATGGCGTACGAGTGCCGCGAGTTGGCCAGGGAGACGACGGTGATGGCGATGGTGACGGTGATGAGGCGCATCCGCAGGACGCTCTGCGCGGCAGGGGTGACGGCCGCGCTGGCGGTCGGCGGCACCGCGTCACCCGCGGCGGCGGCCGGCGCGCAGGCCCCCGAGCGCCTTGAGGCGTGCGGGGAGCGGACGAGCGTGTCGGTCTTCCACAAGGGCGGCATACCGCTGCTCGACTGGCGGGAGAACCTGGAGTTCGACGGCCGGGGCACCCTCTGGGTCTCGCACGTCACCCAGCACCGGGTCGAGGGGTACGCCCCCGACGGCACGCTCCGGGCGAGCTTCCCGCTGAGCGGGCCCGGCGGCATCCGGCGCGGCCCGGACGGGATGATGTACGTCAACTACGGCGTCAACCCGCTGACGCCGCACGGCGGCATCGTGCGCTTCGACCCCGCCGCCGCCGTACCGAAGCCGGAGAAGGTCGTGGACGGCCTGTCCGGGATCAACGGCCTGGCCGTCGACACGGAAGGCAACCTCTACGTCAGCCGCGAGCTGGCCACGGGCATCCTGAAGATCCGTCCCGACGGGACGAAGGACGAGGAGTGGACGCGCGGCGCGGACATCTTCGGCACCAACGGCCTGGAGATCGTCGGCGACCAGCTGTACGTGAGCGTCCTCACGAACACCTCGTCCCCGGTCATCCGCGTCCCCCTGAACGACCCGGCGCACCACGCCACGGTCACCCGCCTCAGCTCGAACCTGCTCGACAGCAAGTTCCTCGACGACCTCACCGAGTTCAACGGCAGCCTGGTCGTCGCGTCCTTCCGCGACGGTGAACTCATCCGGATCGACCCCGCCACCGGCCGCTCCTGCACCCTGGTGACCGGCCTCCGCATGCCCACCAGCGTCCGGATTCCGCGCGGCTTCGGCGCCCACGACACCGGGCACGCGCTGTTCGTCGTCGAGGCGTCGGGCCGGATCGTGCGTGTGACGGTCGGCTGAAAGCCGGGGAGGGGCCGGCAGGCACTCCCCGTGCCCGGCTCACGGCCCGACCGGGAGCCCCTTCGGCTCCTTCACACGCTTCATGATGATCTGCGAGTTCACCTCGGTGATGCCCGACAGCGTGGTGAGGCGTTCGATCCACAGCCGCTCGTACGCGGCGAGGTCCGCGACCGCGATGCGGAGCAGGCAGCCGGGGCTGCCGAAGAGGCGGTAGGCCTCGATGACGTCGGGAATGTCCTGGAGGGCCGCCTCGAACGCCTCCACCGCCTCGCGGTCGCGCTTGACCTCGATGGAGACGAGCACCTCGAAGCTCCGGCCGACGGCCTCGGGGTCGATGACCGCCCGGTAGCCCTGGATCACTCCGTCCTGCTCCAGCTGCCGGACGCGGCGCATGCACGGGGACGGCGTCAGACCGACGCGATGGGCGAGCTCCTGGATGGTCAGGCGGCCGTCCGCCTGGAGCTCGCGCAAGATATTTCTGTCGATGCGGTCCATCACGCAATTATCCACCACACTTCTCGGCCGGTCCGGCTCATTTCAGCGATCCAATTGCGCGCGATTCGTCCTATTGTTCCCCTGCCCGGTCGACACGCCCCCGTGGACGGCCGTACTGATCTTGAGAAGGGCGGGCACACGTGGGACAGGTCGTCGTCATCAGCACCGGCGGAACGATCGCCAGCCGCTGGCAGGGTTCCGGCTTCGCCGCCGACGCGCGGGGCGGGGACGTCCTGGCCACGGCCGCCGTGCCCGAGGGCGTCTCCGTGCGGGTCGTCGACCTGATGAGCGTGAACAGCGCCCGCCTGACCAGCCGCGACCAGCTCGCCCTGCTGCGGACCGTGCACGAGGTGCTGGCCGACCCCGCCGTCGACGGCATCGTGGTCACGCACGGCACGGACACCCTGGAGGAGTCGGCCTTCCTGCTCGACCTCCACCACGACGACCCCCGCCCGGTCGTCTTCACCGGCGCCCAGCTCCCGCTGGAAGCCGCCGACGGCGACGGCCCGCGCAACCTCCACGACGCCCTGCTGGCGGCGAGCTCGGCCGCGCTGCGCGACCACGGCGTCCTGGTCGCCTTCGACGGCCGGATACACGCCGCCCGCGGCACGATCAAGGTGCAGACCCTGGCCGCCGACGCGTTCGCCGACCCCTCCGGCAGCCCCGTCGCGGACATCAAGGACGGCCGCGTCCTCGTCCACGGGCGGCCCGAGCGCCCGGCGCCGCTCCCCCTGCCGGCCACCGGCGAGGACCTCCCCCGCGTCGACATGGTCATGCACCACTGCGACGCGGACCCGCTGCTGTTCAACGCCGCCGTCGCGGCGGGCGCGCAGGGCATCGTCCTCGTCGCGACCGGCGCGGGCAACGCGACCCCCGAGGTCGTCGCCGCCGTCGAGGCGGCCGTCGCCCGCGGCGTGCTCGTCGCCCTCACCACCCGCGTCCCGGCCGGCCCCGTCGCCGAGATCTACACCCAGGGCGGCGCCGTGGACCTCGCCGCCGCCGGCGCCGTCCTGACCGGCACGCTCCGCGCCGGGCAGGCCCGCATCGCCGTCCTCAGCGCCGCGCTCACCGCCGCGGACACGGCCGCGCGGACGCACGCGCTGCGCGGCCTCGTCGGCACCCCGGCCGCCGCCTGAGCATCCCCGCCTGAAAATCCCCCACTCCTCCCTCGCACCGCACCCGATCGGATCCCCCCATGTCGGCCTCCGTCACCGGCCCCTCCCGCACCGAGCACGACCTCCTCGGCGACCGCGACGTCCCCGCCGCCGCGTACTACGGCGTCCACACCCTGCGCGCCGTGGAGAACTTCCCCATCACCGGGACGCCCATCTCCGCCTACCCCGACCTCGTCACCGCCCTCGCCTCCGTCAAGCAGGCCGCCGCCCTCGCCAACCGCGACCTGGGCCTGCTCGACGGCCGCAAGGTGGACGCGATCGTGCGGGCCTGCGAGGAGGTCCGGGCCGGGCAGTGGCACGACCACTTCGTCGTCGACGTCATCCAGGGCGGCGCCGGCACCTCCAGCAACATGAACGCCAACGAGGTCATCGCCAACCGGGCGCTGGAGCTCCTCGGCCACGCCAAGGGCGAGTACAAGCACCTGCACCCGCTGGAGGACGTCAACGCCGGGCAGAGCACCAACGACGTCTACCCGACCGCGGTCCGCCTCTCGCTGCAGCTCGCCGCCGCCCGCCTGCTGGAGGCCATGGACGTGCTGCGCGAGGCCTTCGCCGCCAAGGCGGAGGAGTTCGCGGACGTCCTGAAGATGGGCCGCACCCAGCTGCAGGACGCCGTCCCGATGACGCTGGGCCAGGAGTTCGCCGCCTACGCCGTCATGCTGGAGGAGGACCGGGCCCGCCTGGCCGAGGCCTGCGCCCTGCTGCGCGAGATCAACCTCGGCGGCACCGCCATCGGCACCGGCCTCAACGCCCACCCCGAGTACCCGCAGCTCGCCTGCCGCCACCTCGGCGAGATCACCGGCGTCCCGGTCACCGTCGCCGGCGACCTGGTCGAAGCCACACAGGACATGGGCGCGTTCGTCCAGCTCTCCGGCGTACTCAAGCGGATCGCGGTCAAGCTCTCCAAGACCTGCAACGACCTGCGCCTGCTCTCCTGCGGCCCGCGCGCCGGCCTCGCCGAGATCAACCTGCCGCCCGTCCAGGCGGGTTCGAGCATCATGCCCGGCAAGGTGAACCCGGTGATCCCCGAGGTCGTCAACCAGATCGCCTTCGAGGTCATCGGCAACGACGTGACGGTCACGTTCGCCGCCGAGGGCGGCCAGCTCCAGCTCAACGCCTTCGAGCCGGTCATCGCCCACAGCCTCCTCAAGAGCCTCACCCACCTCCGGGCCGGCTGCCTGACCCTGGCCGAGCGGTGCGTCACCGGCATCACCGCCAACCGCGAGCACCTGGCCCGCCTCGTCGGCCAGTCCATCGGCCTGGCCACCGCGCTCAACCCGTACATCGGCTACGAGCAGGCCACCGCCGTCGCGCAGGAAGCGCTCACCACGGGCGCCGCGGTGCACGAGCTGGTCCTGGCCAAGGGCCTGCTCACCCAGGAGCAGCTCCAGGAGATCCTCCACCCGGACAGCCTCGCCCGCCCCCACACGCGCACGGCCACGGCCACCGCCACGGCCGTCAGCGCCTGAGACAGCCCGCACGACCCGCCCACACCCCGCACAACCCGAGAAAGAAGAAGTAACCCCATGGCAACGGCGCCCAGCGTCTCGTACTCGATGACGGTCCGGCTGGAGGTCCCCGCGAGCGGGACCTCGGTCAGTGAGCTGACCACGGCAGTGGAGAGCTCGGGTGGTTCCGTGACGGGTCTGGACGTCACCGCGTCCGGCCACGAGAAGCTCCGGATCGACGTCACCATGGCGACGACGTCCACCGAGCACGCCGACGAGATCGTGGAGAAGCTCCGCGGCATCGAGGGTGTGGTGCTGGGCAAGGTCTCGGACCGTACGTTCCTGATGCACCTCGGCGGCAAGATCGAGATGGCGGCCAAGCACCCCATCCGCAACCGCGACGACCTCTCCATGATCTACACCCCCGGCGTCGCCCGCGTCTGCATGGCGATTGCGGAGAACCCGGAGGACGCGCGGCGTCTGACCATCAAGCGCAACAGCGTTGCGGTGGTCACGGACGGCTCCGCGGTGCTGGGTCTGGGCAACATCGGGCCGAAGGCCGCGCTGCCGGTGATGGAGGGCAAGGCGGCCCTCTTCAAGCGGTTCGCGGGGATCGACGCGTGGCCGATCTGCCTGGACACGCAGGACTCGGATGCGATCGTGGAGATCGTCAAGGCCATCGCGCCGGGGTTCGCGGGCATCAACCTGGAGGACATCTCCGCCCCCCGCTGCTTCGAGATCGAGGCGCGGCTGCGCGAGGCCCTGGACATCCCGGTCTTCCACGACGATCAGCACGGTACGGCGATCGTGGTGCTGGCGGCGCTGACGAATGCGCTGCGGGTGGTGGGTAAGGCGATCGGTGACGTACGGGTCGTCATGTCGGGTGCGGGTGCGGCCGGTACGGCGATCCTGAAGCTGCTGCTGGCGGCCGGTGTCAAGCATGCCGTCGTCGCCGACATCCACGGCGTGGTCCACGCCGGTCGTGCGGATCTGGTGGATGCGGGCCCGGAGACGGCGTTGCGGTGGATCGCGGACAACACCAACCCCGAGGGCATCACGGGGACGCTGAAGGAGGCCGTGCGGGGCGCGGACGTCTTCATCGGTGTCTCGGCTCCCAACGTCCTCAGCGGCGATGACGTGGCGGCGATGGCGGAGGGTGCGATCGTGTTCGCGCTGGCCAACCCGGATCCCGAGGTCGACCCGGCCGTGGCCCGGCGGACGGCCGCGGTGGTGGCCACGGGCCGTTCGGACTTCCCGAATCAGATCAACAACGTGCTGGTCTTCCCGGGTGTCTTCCGCGGCCTGCTCGACGCGCAGTCCCGCACGGTCGACACCGGCATGATGCTCGCGGCCGCCGGCGCCCTCGCCGACGTCGTCACCGAGGACGAGCTCAACGCGAACTACATCATCCCCAGCGTCTTCAACGAGAAGGTCGCGGGGACGGTCGCGGGCGCGGTCCGCGAGGCCGCGAAGGCCGCCGGTGCGGCTGTGACGGGCACCACGACCGTCTGATGACGGCGCGTCGCGGGCCTTCGGGCCCGCGACCTGCCCCTAAGGTGTCGGGCAGAAATCAGGCCGCAGAAATGCGGCTGTATCCGAGGCTGTGCCGCTTTCCGTGTGACTCTCCAGGGTGCCGGATTGGCTTTCCCGCCACTGGTGGGGGCAGGATGCGTAACCGGGCGCGAGGGTCTGGCAACGGACCCGGGTCCGGGGACTGTCCGAGGGCCCTGGCAGCATCGGCTTCGATCTCACGCCTCATTGGCAAGAAGAACACGGGAGTACAACATGAACCGCAGTGAGCTGGTGGCCGCGCTGGCCGACCGCGCCGAGGTGACCCGCAAGGACGCCGACGCCGTTCTGGCCGCGCTCGCCGAGACCGTCGGCGAGGTCGTCGCCAAGGGCGACGAGAAGGTCACCATCCCCGGCTTCCTGACCTTCGAGCGCACCCACCGTGCCGCTCGGACCGCTCGCAACCCGCAGACGGGTGAGCCGATCCAGATCGCTGCCGGTTACAGCGTGAAGGTCTCCGCGGGCTCCAAGCTCAAGGAAGCCGCCAAGGGCAAGTAAGCCTTTAGCGCTGCGCTCAGCGCTGAGAGGGCGGGCACCCCGGCCGGGGTGCCCGCCCTTTGGGCTTTCCAGGGCCCGTACGGCCCCTCGGAGGCCCGTACGGGCCCTGGAGCCACCCGGATGCACGAAAGCGCCTGTACGGGCCTTGGATGGCTCGTACAGGCGCTTACGCCCCGTCAGAAGGGCGGCGCTCAGGCCGTGGTACCGCCGGGCATTTCCACGTTCGCCCCGAGGTCCTTCAGCTTCTGCATGAAGTTCTCGTAGCCGCGGTTGATCAGGTCGATGCCGTGGACCCGCGAGGTGCCCTCGGCCGCCAGGGCCGCGATCAGGTACGAGAAGCCGCCGCGGAGGTCCGGGACGACCATGTCGGAGCCCTGCAGCTTCGTCGGGCCGGAGACGACCGCCGAGTGCAGGAAGTTGCGCTGGCCGAAGCGGCAGGCGGAACCGCCCAGGCACTCGCGGTACAGCTGGATGTGAGCACCCATCTGGTTCAGCGCGGAGGTGAAGCCGAGGCGCGACTCGTACACCGTCTCGTGGACGATGGACAGACCGGCCGCCTGCGTCAGCGCCACGACCAGCGGCTGCTGCCAGTCGGTCTGGAAGCCGGGGTGCACGTCCGTCTCCAGCGCGATGGCGTTGAGCGAGCCGCCCGGGTGCCAGAAGCGGATGCCCTCGTCGTCGATCTCGAAGGCGCCGCCGACCTTGCGGTAGGTGTTGAGGAAGGTCATCATCGAGCGCTGCTGCGCGCCGCGCACGTAGATGTTGCCCTTGGTGGCCAGCGCCGCGGACGCCCAGGAGGCCGCCTCCAGGCGGTCGGAGAGCGCGCGGTGGTTGTAGCCGCCGAGCTTGTCGACACCGGTGATCCGGATGGTCCGGTCGGTGTCCATGGCGATGATCGCGCCCATCTTCTGCAGCACGCAGATGAGGTCCTCGATCTCCGGCTCCACGGCGGCGTTGGACAGCTCCGTGACGCCCTCCGCCAGCACGGCGGTCAGCAGGACCTGCTCGGTCGCGCCGACCGACGGGTAGGGCAGGCGGATCTTGCAGCCGCGCAGCCGCTGCGGGGCCTCCAGGTACTGGCCGCCCTCGCGCTTCTCGATGGTCGCGCCGAACTGGCGCAGCACCTCGAAGTGGAAGTCGATCGGCCGGCCGCCGATGTCGCAGCCGCCCAGGCCCGGGATGAAGGCGTGGCCCAGCCGGTGCAGCAGCGGGCCGCACAGCAGGATCGGGATGCGCGAGGAGCCGGCGTGCGCGTCGATGTCCGCGACGTTGGCGCTCTCCACGTAGGTGGGGTCGAGGACCAGCTCGCCGGGCTCGTCGCCGGGGCGGACGGTCACGCCGTGCAGCTGCAGCAGTCCGCGCACGACGCGCACGTCGCGGATGTCGGGGACGTTGCGCAGCCGGCTGGGGCCGTGCCCGAGCAGGGCGGCGACCATGGCCTTGGGCACGAGGTTCTTCGCGCCGCGGACACGGATCTCGCCCTCGAGCGGGGTACCGCCGTGGACAAGCAGGACATCGTCAGGGCCGGTCATGGATCTCGCGTTCCTGGAGTTGGGCAGGGGGCAAGAAGAAAGGGTAATGCGACGCAGGGGCCCTCCTGCATGCCTGAGGGGGCTCCGGGCCGTCATGGCTTTGCAACAACACGCTCCGTTAATGGAATGGTCGCTACCGGTTATCGGCGGCGCGCCACGGGGCGCCCCTTTCTTGCCGGAGTGGGCGTCCACCCCCCGCACGGGCCCGAAATGCGGGATCATGTGCCCATGTCCGAGGTGTCCTCGCTCACAGGACGGCTGCTTGTCGCGACACCGGCGCTCGCTGACCCGAATTTCGACCGCGCGGTGGTGCTGCTGCTCGATCACGACGAGGAGGGTTCCCTCGGAGTGATCCTGAACCGCCCGACCCCCGTCGGGGTGGCCGACATCCTGGAGTCCTGGGCCGCGCTGGCCGGGGAGCCGGGCGTGGTCTTCCAGGGCGGCCCCGTCTCGCTGGACTCGGCGCTGGGCGTGGCCGTGGTGCCGGGGGAGGGGCACGACAAGACGGGCGCCTCGGCGGTCGTCGGCGACGGCCCGCTCGGCTGGCGCCGCGTCCACGGCGCGATCGGCCTCGTCGACCTGGAGGCCCCGCCGGAGCTGCTCGCGGCCGCCCTCGGCTCGCTGCGGATCTTCGCCGGCTATGCCGGCTGGGGCCCGGGCCAGCTGGAGGACGAGCTGGTCGAGGGCGCGTGGTACGTGGTGGAGTCCGAGCCGGGCGACGTCTCCTCGCCCGACCCGTCGCAGCTGTGGCGCGCGGTGCTGCGCCGCCAGCGCAACGAGCTGGCGATGGTGGCCACGTATCCGGACGACCCCAGCCTGAACTGACCCGGAGGCTGAACCGCCCCGGAGGCCCCCGGGAGCCTCCCGGGCCGCCGTCCGGGGGATCCGCCCCGCGGAGGGGTGCGGCCCGCGCGCGAAACGACCGGACCGGGGATCGGAACTCGGCGGTGCACCCCAGTACCCTTGGAGACCATGAGCACTCTTGAGCCCGAGCGCGGGGCAGGGACCGGCACCCTCGTAGAGCCGACGCCGCAGGTGTCGCACGGCGACGGCGACCACGAGCGCTACGCCCACTACGTCCAGAAGGACAAGATCATGGAGAGCGCGCTCTCCGGTTCCCCGGTCGTCGCCCTGTGCGGCAAGGTCTGGGTCCCGGGGCGCGACCCGAAGAAGTACCCGGTCTGTCCGATGTGCAAGGAGATCTTCGACGGCATGGGCGCCGGCGGGGACAAGGACAAGGGCGGCAAGGGCGGCGACAAGAAGTAGCCCCCGGGGCCTCCTCGCTGCAGGCCACACATCCTTCCCGGCCCCCGGGACGCGCTCCGGCGCGTCCCGGGGGCCGTCTGCGTCGCACGGGTCGTTGCGCGAAGCCGTTGCACGGAGCGCTTTCGCCGATCACAGAGTGGTGGAGACCTCTTGTCGGGGCCATGGCACGCCCCTAGTCTCCTGCCAGTTGTGCTGAGCGAAACGCCCATTGCGTATGTTGCAACGCCACGCGGGAGGGATCCCCATGACGCCGTCCGGCCGCTCGTCCGGTGTGGTGGCTCTGGTGGCGGCGGGCCTGGTGGCCGCCGCCCTGACCGCCTGCGCCCCCTCCACCTCCGCGGGCGGAGCCGGGGGTGACGAGCGGACGGGTCGCCTGCGGGTCTGGCTCTTCCGGGAGGTCGACAACGGGCCCAAGGCGGCCGTGGTCGGCAAGGCCGTCGCCGCCTTCGCCCGGGAGCACCGCGGCGCCCGCGTCGACGTCACCTACATCCCCGTCGAGACGCGCGCCCAGCGGATCAAAGCCGCCTTCAACGACCCCCGCAGCGCCCCCGACGTCATCGAGTACGGCAACACCGACACCGCCGGCTACGTCCGGGACGGCGGACTGGCCGACGTCACCGCCGACTTCGCCGCCTGGCCCGAGGCGCAGGACACCGATCCCGCCGCCCGCCGCTCCGTCACCGTGGACGGGAAGGTCTACGGCGCCCCGCTGTTCGTCGGTGTCCGCGCCCTCTACTACCGCACGGACGTCTTCCGCGAGCTCGGCCTGCGCCCGCCGCGCACCCAGGCCGAGCTCGCGGAGACCGCCCGCCGCATCCACCGGGAGCGGCCGGAGCTCTACGGGCTCGTGGTCGGCGGCTCGTACACGTACGGCGCCCTGCCCTTCCTGTGGGCCAACGGCGGTGCGATAGCGGAGAAGAAGGGCAGGAAGTACACCGCGGCCGTCGACAGCGAGGCGGCGAAGCGGGGCATCGCCGCCTACACCGCCCTCTTCGGCGAGCACAACTGCCCGCCCGCCAAGTGCGCGCAGCTGGGCGGCAACGCCACCGTCGAGGCGTTCGCCTCCGGCAGGGCGGCCATGGCCATCGGCGGGGACTTCAGCCACCGGGCCGTCGAGAACGGCAAGGCCGGGGGCCGGTACGCGGTCGTCCCGCTGCCCGGCGCCCAGGAGGGCAGCATCGCCCCCGCGTTCGCGGGCGGGAACAACATCGGGGTCCTCAAGAGCAGTTCCCACCGCACGCTCGCCGTCGAGCTGATGCGGACCCTCACCGGCAAGCGCACCCAGTCCGAGCTCTTCGACGCCATGGGCTTCCTGCCCACGTACACGGACGTGCGCCGCGAGGCGGCCCGCAGACAGCCCTACGTCGAACCCTTCGTGAGGACGCTCGCCGCGGGCGCGGCCTTCGTGCCCGTGACCCCCGCGTGGGGCGCCATCGACGCGGGACAGGTGCTGCCGGTCATGTTCCAGGAGATCGTGAGCGGCCGCAGGAGCGTGGACGCGGCGGCCTCGGCCGCGGCGAAGAAGATGAACAGCGCCTTCCGGGCCGCGGGCTGAGGGCGGGGGCCGGCACGATGCGCACCCACGGCCGCTGGACGCCCTGGCTCTACCTCGCCCCCGCCCTCGTCCTCCTCGGGGGCCTGCTGCTCTACCCCGTCTACCAGCTCGGGCTCATCTCCTTCCTGGAGTACACCCAGGCCCAGGTCAGCGGCGGCCGCCCGACCTCCTTCCAGGGCTTCGGCAACTACGCCGCGCTCTTCCGCGACGGTCAGTTCCGGGAGGTGCTCGCCACCACCGTCGTCTTCGCGGCGGCCTGCGTGCTCGCCACCCTCGCCACCGGCTGCGCGCTCGCCGTGCTCCTCACCCGCGTCCGCGCCCTGCCCCGCCTCGCCCTGATGACCGCGGCGCTCGGCGCCTGGGCCACGCCGGCCGTCACCGGCTCGACGGTCTGGCTCTTCCTCTTCGACCCCGACTTCGGGCCTGTGGACAAGGTCCTCACCCGGCTCGGTATGAGCGGCTTCGACGGCTACTCGTGGACGTACGACCGCTACAGCGCCTTCGCGCTCGTCCTCCTCGAAGTCGTCTGGTGCTCGTTCCCCTTCGTCATGGTGACCGTCTACGCGGGCATCCGGGCCGTCCCCGCCGAGGTCCTGGAGGCCGCCGCCCTGGACGGCGCCTCGCAGTGGCGCACCTGGCGCGCGGTCACGGCGCCCATGCTGCGGCCGATCCTGGTCGTCGTCACCATCCAGTCGGTCATCTGGGACTTCAAGGTGTTCACGCAGATCTACGTCATGACCAACGGCGGCGGGATCGCCGGGCAGAACCTGACCCTGAACGTCTACGCCTACCAGAAGGCGTTCGCCTCCTCGCAGTACAGCCTGGGCTCGGCGATCGGCGTGGTGATGCTGCTGATCCTGCTGGCCGTCACGCTCGCGTACCTGCGGCTGCTGCGGAGACAGGGGGAGGAGATATGAGAGGGGATACGAGAGGAGATACGAGACGACTGGGGGAGGGGACATGAGACGGCGGCCCGGACCGGGCAGGTGGCACGGGCGGGGCGGGCGGTACGGCCGGCTCGCGGCGGAGGCGGCGGCGCTGCTGACGGCGGCCGTGGTCGCCTTCCCCCTGTACTGGATGGTGCTCTCGGCCCTCAAGCCGGAGGGGGAGGTGCTGAGCGACCGGCCCCGCCCCTGGACGCAGACGCCCTCCCTGGACGCCTTCCGCCGCGTCTTCGGGCAGCAGGACTTCGCGCGCTACTTCCTCAACAGCCTGCTCGTCGCGGGCACCGTGGTCGTCGTCTCCGCGGTCGTCGCCTTCCTCGCCGCGACCGCCGTCACCCGGTTCCGCTTCCGGTTCCGGACGACCCTGCTCGTGATGTTCCTCGTCGCCCAGATGGTGCCGGTCGAGGCGCTCACCATCCCGCTGTTCTTCCTCCTGCGCGACGCGGGCGCGTACGTGCCCGGCATCGGACTCAACACGCTCGGCTCGCTGATCCTGCCGCACCTCGCCTTCTCGCTGCCCTTCGCGGTCTGGATGCTGCGCGGGTTCGTCCGGGCGGTGCCGGAGACGCTGGAGGAGGCCGCGTACCTCGACGGCGCGACCCGCGCCCGCTTCCTGTGGCGGATCCTCTTCCCGCTGGTCTTCCCCGGGCTCGTCGCGACGAGCGTCTTCTCGTTCATCTCGACGTGGAACGACTTCCTCTTCGCGAAGTCCTTCATCGTCAGCGCCACCGAGAACTCCACCCTCCCGATGGCGCTCCTCGTCTTCTTCAAGGACGAGGGCAACGACTGGGGCGGCATCATGGCGGCGTCCACCGTCATGACCGTGCCGGTGCTCGTCTTCTTCGTACTCGTCCAGCGGAGGCTCGTGTCGGGCCTCGGCGGAGCGGTGAAGGGCTGACACATGACCCGTCTGATCCCCGGGCCGGCATCGGTCCGTGAGGTGCCGGCCGCCGGGCCGTACGTCCTCGGCGAGGAGACCCTGCTCGAGGCGCGGCCCGGCACCGAGGGCGTCGCCCGCTGGCTGCGCGCCACCGTCGGCGCCGCGACGGGGCTGCCGCTCGCGCCGGGCGGGCCGCTCGCACCGGGCGAGGACGGTGACAGCCGCATCGTGCTGAGCGTCGACCCGGCTGCCGGGCGGGAGCTCGGCCCCGAGGGCTACCGCATCGCCGTGGACGGCCGTGTCCTGAGGATCGGCGGCGGCAGCGCGGCCGGGGCCTTCTGGGGCGCGCAGACCCTCCGTCAGCTGCTCGGGCCGGAGGCCTTCCGGCGGGCGCCGGTCACGCAGAAGAGGGAGTGGGAGCTCCCCGCGGTCGCCGTCGAGGACGCGCCGCGGTTCCGGTGGCGCGGCGTCCTCCTCGACGTCGCCCGCCACTTCCTGCCCAAGGACGGCGTGCTGCGGTACCTGGACCTGCTCGCCGCGCACAAGCTCAACGTCCTGCACCTGCACCTGACGGACGACCAGGGCTGGCGGATCGAGATCCGGCGCCACCCCCGGCTCACGGAGGTGGGCGCCTGGCGCTCCCGCACCAAGCTCGGGCACCGGGCCTCGCCGCTGTGGGACGAGCGGCCGCACGGCGGCTACTACACGCAGGACGACATCCGCGAGATCGTCGCGTACGCCGCCGAGCGGCACATCACCGTCGTCCCGGAAATCGACATCCCGGGCCACTCGCAGGCCGCCGTCGCCGCGTATCCGGAGCTCGGCAACTCGGACGTCGTCGACACCGCCGCCCTGACGGTGTGGGACACGTGGGGCGTCAGCCCGAACGTCCTCGCCCCGTCCGACCGGACCCTCGCCTTCTACGAGGACGTGCTCACCGAGGTCCTGGAGCTCTTCCCGTCCCCCTTCGTGCACATCGGCGGCGACGAGTGCCCCAAGGACCAGTGGAAGGCGTCGCCGGCCGCGCGGGCCCGGATCCGGGAGCTGGGCCTGGCCGGTGAGGACGAGCTGCAGAGCTGGTTCATCCGGCACTTCGACCGCTGGCTGGCCGGGCGCGGCCGACGCCTCGTCGGCTGGGACGAGATCCTCGAAGGGGGCCTGGCGGAGGGCGCCACCGTCTCCTCCTGGCGGGGGTACGCGGGCGGCATCGCCGCCGCGCGCGCCGGGCACGACGTCGTCATGTGCCCCGAACAGCAGGTGTACCTCGACCACCGGCAGGCGGCCGGTACGGACGAGCCCGTACCCATCGGCTACGTCCGCACCCTGGAGGACGTCTACCGCTTCGAGCCCGTGCCGCCGGGGCTCGGCGAGGCCGGCGCCGCCCGCGTCCTGGGCGCCCAGGCCAACCTGTGGAGCGAGGTGACGGAGAACCAGCAGCGCCTCGACTACCAGGCCTTCCCGCGCCTCGCCGCCTTCGCCGAGACCGTCTGGTCGCACCTGCCCGCCCCCGCCGAGCGGGACTACCCGGCGTTCGAACGCCGGATGACCGCGCATTACGCCCGGCTCGACGCCCTCGGCGTGGACTACCGGCCCCCGGGCGGCCCCAGGCCCTGGCAGCGCCGCCCCGGTGTGCTCGGACGCCCGATCGAGGGCGCGCCCCCGATCGTGTGAGCCACGGCCAAGCTGCGCGTCCCGGCGGCGGACGGCTGGCACGGTGGTCCTTCACACACTGCCGTAAGTCGCAAAAAGGCCCCCTGACAATGGCAATCCGTACACAACGGGGACACTCCCGAAAATCGGACCATTCGCATTGCCGGGGACGGATCGGCGGTTCGTGGACCCTCGCGACGGCGGAGTCCGAAGATGTGCCAGAGTTGCCACGTCCGGGCCGTGAGGACGTACCGTACGGCGGGATCGTACGGCGGGATCAGGCCGGACAGCCGGGACCACCGGGGAAGGGGCAGCTGGGTTGACCACGCACGCACCGCAGGCAGCGCACACGGTGACGCTGCCGGGCTCGCTCGACGAGGCCGTGGCGGCGCTGGCCGCCATGCCCGCGGCCGTGCCCGTCGCGGGTGGCACCGATCTGATGGCCGCCGTCAACTCCGGGCTGCTGCGGCCCGCCGGGCTCGTCGGCCTCGGCCGCATCAGCGAGATCCGCGGCTGGCAGTACCAGGACGGCCACGCCCTGCTCGGCGCCGGCCTCACCCACGCCCGGATGGGCCGCCCCGACTTCGCGGCCCTCATCCCGGCGCTCGCGGCCGCCGCGCGCGCCGCCGGCCCGCCCCAGATCCGCAACGCCGGCACGCTCGGGGGCAACATCGCCTCCGCCGCCCCGACCGGCGACGCCCTGCCCGTCCTCGCCGCCCTCGAAGCCTCCCTCGTCATCGCCGGGCCCGGCGGCAGCCGCCGCGAGATCCCCGTCGGCCACCTCCTCGCCGGCTACGAGATGCTCGGCCCCGGCGAGCTCATCGGCTACGTCCGCGTGCCCCTGCTGCACGCCCCGCAGACCTTCCTCAAGGCCACCGGACGCACCGGCCCCGGCCGCGCCACCGCGTCCGTGGCCGTCGTCCTCGACCCCGCCCGGCGGGGCGTGCGCTGCGCGGTGGGCGCCGTCGCGCCCATGCCGCTGCGCCCCCTCGACGCCGAGCGCTGGGTCGCCTCGCTCATCGACTGGGACGGCGAGCGCACGCTCGCCCCCGAGGCGTGCGCCGCCTTCGGCGAGTACGTCGCCGCGGCGTGCATCCCGGACCCCGCGCCCGCTCCCGACGGCGGGGAGCCGGGCACCCTGCCGCCCGCCGCGCTGCACCTGCGTCGTACGGTGGCGACTCTGGCCCGCCGAGCACTGGGGAGGGCACTCGCGTGAGTGACGAACAGCGACAGGCCCACACCGCCGGCCCCGCCGGCTGGGAGCCGATCCCGCGCGGCGGGGAGTACGACGAGGGCACCACGTTCCTGCAGCTGCCCCCGGAGCTCCTCGCCCACCCGGGCGCGGCCATGTCCGGCACGGGCGCCTGGGACCCGCTGGCCGCGGCCGGTTCGGGCGGATACGTACCGCCGTCCGCGGACTCGTGGCAGCAAGCTCCGGCGGCGGGGGCGCACGGTGGGTGGCCTCAGGTGCCTCAGGTGCCTCAGCCTGAGGTTCATGGTGGTCATAGCGGTCATGGCGGTCATGACGGCGGTGCGCACGGTGCTCACGATGTGCATGGCGGTCATGACGTGCACGGTGCTCATGACGTACACGGCGCTCATGACGTACACGGTGCTCACGATGCGCATGGTGCTCACGATGTGCACGAGGCGCACGGCGCCGATCCGCAGGCCACCGCGGAGTGGCCGATGCCGGGGGACGGCTCGACGGGTTCGACCGGCCAGTGGTCCGTTCCGGCCGCGGGCGACGACCCCGTCGACGAGTCCGGCGAGTACCTGGTCCGGGGCGGCTCGGTGCAGGAGCCCGCGGGCGCGGCTCCGGTTCCGGCCCAGGCCCCGGCTCCTTGGTCCGCGCAGCCCGTGGACGACTCCTGGCGCCAGTCGCTGGCCGCGGCCACGCCTGCCGCCGGTACGCCCATTGCGGGTGACACCGGCCAGTGGTCGGTTCCGGTTGTGCCCGAGGACGCTGCCGACGCGGCCGACGCGTCCGGTGAGTACGCGCTGGACGGGTTTACGAACCCGGCCGCCGAGAATTCCGCTTCCGGCGAGTCGCCGGCCGTGGACGTGACGGGCGCGTTCACCGTGCCGCAGTACGTCACGGATGTCACCGGTACGGGCGATGTTCCGGGCGGGGCGGAGACGGCCGCGGCGGTGGAGGAGCCGGAGCGGTCGGCGCAGCCGGAGCAGGCTGAGGGCCCGGCGGGCGAGCCGGAGCATCAGCAGCCCGTCGCTCAGTCCGCGCCACAGCATCAGCCGATGCACGCGGAGTCGTTCGGTCACGAGGAGCAGGCCGGGCATACCGGGCATGCCGGGATGGCCGAGGGGCTCGGGCAGGCCGAGCGGACCGGGCAAGCCGGGCCGCCCGAGCAGCCCGGTCTGCCGACGCTGTCCCAGGAGCCGGGACAGTCCGCAGAGGCGGAGCAGCCCGCCGAGCCGGACATGCAGCCGGAGCCGTTCGTACCGCAGCAGAGCGGGCCGGAGACGGCCGGTGCCGCAGCTGCTGCAGGTGCCGGTGCCGGTGGCGATGCAGGTGCAGGCGCAGGTGCAGGCGCAGGTGTCGCGGCGGATTCCGCCACCGCGCCGGCAGCCGGCGGACCTGCCCACGAGGACCCCGCGCCGCCCGCGTACGCCCCCCTCGGGCACGACCCGCTCGGCCAGGACCCCCTCGGGGCCCATCCCCTCGCTCCCCACACCGAGCACCCCTGCGCCTCGTACGTCCTGCGCGTCAACGGCACCGACCGGCCCGTGACCGACGCCTGGATCGGCGAGTCGCTGCTGTACGTGCTGCGCGAGCGCCTCGGCCTGGCCGGGGCCAAGGACGGCTGCTCGCAGGGCGAGTGCGGGGCCTGCTCCGTGCAGGTCGACGGGCGGCTCGTCGCGTCCTGCCTCGTCCCGGCGGCCACGACCGCCGGCGCGGAGGTCCGTACGGTCGAGGGCCTGGCCGTCGACGGCCGGCCGTCCGACGTGCAGCGGGCGCTCGCCGAGTGCGGCGCCGTGCAGTGCGGCTTCTGCGTGCCGGGCATGGCGATGACCATGCACGACCTGCTGGAGGGCAACCACGCCCCGACCGAGCTGGAGACCCGCCAGGCCATCTGCGGCAACCTCTGCCGCTGCTCCGGATACCGGGGCGTGCTGGACGCGGTCCGCCAGGTCGTCGGCGAGCGCGAGGCGGCCGCGGCGCACGAGCAGGAGCTCCAGCAGGGTCTCGAACAGGGACTTGAGCAGGGGATCCAGCAGGGGATCCAGCAGGGGATCCCACAGGGGCTTCAGGACGCACAGCAGCAGTACGAGCAGCAGCAGTACGAGGCCGTGCAGCCGGATGCGGACCAGGCCCGCATCCCGCACCAGGCGGGCCCGCACGGCGGGGGTAGCGGAAGGGCGACGGCATGACGGGCAGCGGCGGAATGGGCGGCATGACGGGAACGGCCGGCCTGACCGATGGCGGTGCCACGGCCATCACCGTCCCCACGCTCGCCGCGCCCGGCGGCCCCGCCGAACCGACGCTCGGCATCGGCGCCTCCCTCCGCCCGGCCGACGCGGAGGCCAAGACCCAGGGCATCTACCCGTACGCGGCCGACCTGTGGGCGGAAGGCCTGCTGTGGGCCGCGCTCCTGCGCTCCCCGCACCCGCATGCCCGCATCCTGTCGATCGACACGTCCGAGGCCGCCCGGATGCCGGGCGTCCGCGCCGTCATCACGCACGCGGACGTGCCGGGCGACGCCGCCCACGGCCGCAAGGTCGCCGACCGGCCGGTCTTCGCGTCCGGCATCGTGCGCCACCACGGCGAGCCGATCGCCGCCGTCGCGGCCGACCACCCCGACACGGCGCGGCTGGCCGCGGCGGCCATCGCCGTCGAGTACGAGGTGCTGGAGCCGGTCACCGACCCCGAGCAGGCGTTCTCCGCCGAGCCGCTGCACCCCGACGGCAATCTGATCCGCCACATCCCGCTGCGCTTCGGCGACCCGGAGGCCGTCGGCGAGGTGATCGTCGAGGGCCTGTACCGGATCGGCCGCCAGGACCCCGCGCCCATCGGCGCCGAGGCCGGCCTGGCCGTGCCCCGCCCCGACGGCGGCGTCGAGATCTACACCGCCTCGACGGACCCGCACGCCGACCGCGACCTCGCCGCGGCCTGCTTCGGCCTGGCACCGGAGCGCGTGAAGATCGTCGTCACCGGCGTGCCCGGGGCGACGGGCGACCGCGAGGACCCCGGCATGCAGCTGCCGCTCGGCCTGCTCGCGCTGCGCACCGGCCACCCCGTCAAGCTCGTCGCCACCCGCGAGGAGTCCTTCCTCGGCCACCCGCACCGCCACCCCACCCTGCTGCGCTACCGCCACCACGCGGACGCCGACGGCAAGCTGGTGAAGGTGGAGGCGCAGATCCTGCTGGACGCGGGCGCCTACGCCGACACGTCGTCCGACGCCCTGGCCGCCGCCGTGGCCTTCGCCTGCGGCCCGTACGTGGTCCCGCACGCCTTCGTCGAGGGCTGGGCGGTCCGTACGAACAACCCGCCGTCCGGCCACGTGCGCGGCGAGGGCGCCATGCAGGTGTGCGCCGCGTACGAGGGCCAGATGGACAAGCTCGCGGCGCGCCTGGGCCTCGACCCGGCGGAGCTGCGCCTGCGCAACGTGATGGCCACGGGCGACCTGCTGCCCACCGGCCAGACCGTCACTTGCCCCGCGCCCGTCGCCGAACTCCTGCGCGCCGTCCGCGACTACCCGCTGCCCGCCCTCCCCTCCGACGACCCCGAGGAGGAGTGGGTGCTGCCCGGCGGCCCCGACGGCGCGGGCGAGCCCGGCGCGGTGCGGCGCGGCGTCGGCTACGGCCTGGGCATGGTGCACATGCTCGGCGCGGAGGGCGCGGACGAGGTCTCGACGGCGACGGTCAAGGTCACGGGATCGGTGGCCACGGTCATCTGCGCGGCGGTGGAGACGGGCCAGGGCTTCTCGACGCTGGCCCGCCAGATCGTCCAGGAAGTCCTGGGCATCGAAGAGGTCTACATCGCCCCCGTCGACACCGACCAGCCCCCCTCCGGCCCTGGCGCGCACAGCCGCCACACGTGGGTCTCGGGCGGCGCGGTCGAGCGGGCGGCGCGGATGGTGCGGACGCAACTGCTGCAGCCGCTGGCCGCGCAGTTCGGCATGTCGGCGGAGCTCCTGACGATCACCGACGGCAAGATCACCTCGTACGACGGCGTCCTGAGCACGACGGTCGCCGAGGCCCTGGACGGCAAGGAACTCTGGGCCACGGCCCAGTGCCGCCCCCACCCGACGGAGCCGCTGGACGAGTCGGGCCAGGGCGACGCGTTCGTGGGCATCGCCTTCTGCGCGGTGCGTGCGGTCGTGGACGTGGACGTCGAGCTGGGCTCGGTGCGGGTGGTCGAAATGGCCGTGGCCCAGGACGTGGGCCGGGTCCTGAACCCCGCGCAGGCGAGGGCCCGCATCGAAGCGGGCATCACCCAGGGCGTGGGCGCGGCGCTGACGGAAAACCTCCGCACGGCAGGCGGCCTGCTCCGCCGCCCGGACTTCACGGGCTACCCCCTGCCCACGTCCCTGGACACCCCCGACGTCCACATCGTGAAGCTGGTCGAGGAACGGGACGTCGTCGCCCCGTTCGGCGCCAAGGCGATCAGCGCGGTGCCGGTCGTGACGTCCCCGGCGGCGGTGGCAGCGGCGGTACGGGCGGCAACGGGCCGCCCGGTCAACCGCCTGCCGATCCGGCCGCAGGCGGCGGTGGCGGTGTCCGTCAACTCCTGAGGGGCTTGAGTACCCGTACTCATGTGAGTGTCACTGCACGGCAGTAGTGTGTAGCGTGAAGTTACATGTGATGGCCGAGGGTTGGCGGGCGGCCAAGGGGTGGGGAAGGCAGTGAAGAGGCGCACGTGACTGAGCAGGCATCGCCCAAGGGGGGCTTCGCAGCAGAACTGGCCTCGCTGAAGAAGTTCAAGGGCCGGGTGGACGAGCTGCTGAGGACGCTCGACGAGTCCGATGGGGCACCGAGCAAGGTCGCCGACACGGCATTGACGCAAGCCCACTTGGGCCAGGATTTCAACGCCGCAGCGGCGCTCTACGGGGTCTACCACTCCGTCCACGCTGACTTGGTGACGCTGTCCCAGCTGTTGAACGACCAGATCGGGGCACTCGGCGACGCCATGCTGGAAGCCCACGGAGGCTACGCCAACGCAGATGCGGAGGAGCGCGAGAAGCTCTGGGCGATCCATGAGCGGATGCAGCGCCAGTACGACCCGAAGCTCGACCGGGATGCTGAACCGGCACAGCCGCACACGTCGAGGACGGGACCCCGTACGGAACTGCCCGCCGATGGCGGCAACAAGGGATCAGGCAGGCCCACCCACTTCTAGACGAGGGAAGGAAGCACAGCACCCATGACCGACCAAGCCTTGCCCAGAAGTGACAAGGACCCACGGCAGTTGCCGATGTGCACGCCTGTCCAGAACTTCTACGCCATCCCGCACGAGAAGCTCCAAGCCATGGTCGAGAACGCGGACCAGCACCGCGTCTTCGCGGTCGCCCTCACCCTCAACGGCGCGGCCCAGGCCGTCAAGAAGCTCGGCGATGACCTCAAGAAGCACATGGAGGGCGTCGTCTGGTCGGGGCCGGCTGGCGAAGCCTTTCGTAAGTGGGGCAACTCCCTGGCCAATGAGACGCTCCGGCTCAGCGATTACGCCAAGGAGGTCGACAAGTGGATGAACTTCGCGTCCACGGACCTGGGCAGCGCGCGACGTATGCCGAAGTACTCGCCGCAGGACAAGGCCACGGTCGACGCCTGGCTGAAGAACCACCCGCTGGCACTGGGCAAGGTCCCCATGCCCGGCCTGGAGCCTCTCGGCGGCAACAACCTGGTGAGCGGCGGCCCTACGCAGAAAGAGGCGTACGACGCCCAGAAGCGGCTTGATGACAACCACAAGGCAGCAGCTGGGCTGATGAAGGCGCTGTCGGAGTCGTACGACCAGTCGGCGACGCAGATCTTGCGGGCGCCCAGGCCTAATTTTCGGCCTATGCCGGAAAAGGTGATGCCGGCCAAGAAGTCGCCAAGCGACCCGAGTGAGTATGTCGACTTCCCTGTCGACGGTGCCGGAGCGCCGTCGACGGGTTCAGCGGCTAGGATCTCGCCAGCGGGCTACGCGGGCGCTGCCTCGGCTGGTAGCGGTCCTGGCGGCGTCTCGACGCCGTCCGGACCTGCGGAACGGCTAGTTCGGCGGCCAGAACTCGATCTCTCCGGCGGCGTTGACACACCCCCGCGCGTGACAGTTCCGCAGCCGGAACGGCATCCGGTCACTCCGCCGGATGCCGGGAAGACGCAGATTCCTGTGCCGCATATCCCTGTACCCAACTGGCCTGGACCTCAAGGGCGTCCCGATGCGGACCGCCGCCCGGGAAGGCCAATCCCTGATCGGGTCGGGCGGCCGACCCCCAGCATTCCGATTCCAGAGACCGAGCCTGGCACCAGCCGCCGTCCGGACATTCGGCTGCCGAACGTGCCGCGCGATGGCATCGTTGGTGGTCGCCTCACGCCGCGTGGACCCTCCGTGCCGACACAGAACCCGGGACGGGTTCCGGTATTCGGTACGGAGCCTTCTCCGCGGCAGGGGCAGACCCGACCGCCCATGGTCCCCGGTACGGGTTTCGGCGGGATGCCCGGGCCTGCAACCAGTAGCCCAGGAGCCGGAGCAGGCAGAGCCAGAGCAACGGAGCCGGGTGGAATCGTCGGAGGCCGCCCTGGTGGCAGCGGAGCCTTCACTCCGGGCGGCACTGGTCTGGTCCGTGGCGCGGGCACGGGGGAGAACCGCAACAATGCCTCTGGGCGGCCGGGGATGATGGGCGGCTTCATGCCTGCGGCAGGCGTGGCTGGCGCCTCTCCGGAGAGGCGGTCCGGCGGTCGACGCCCCGACTACCTGGTCGAAGATGAGGAGACCTGGAACCAGGACGACAAGCGTGTTGTGCCGCCGGTGATTGAGTAGAGGACATCCACATGCGCAGTACTCGTGCCGTTGCTTCTTTGCTCGTCACGCTAATCGTGACGGGGGCGGCGGCCTCGCCAGCTCGCGCCGACACCGTCCGCTCTCGCCAGTGGCATCTGGATGTGATGCACGCAGAGGAGATGTGGGAGACGAGTACCGGCGTCGGCGTCACAGTGGCTGTGATCGACACTGGAGTCGATGCGAGCCTGCCCGACCTTCAAGGCCAGGTACTCGAAGGGAAGAACTTCTCAGGGCAGCCGGACGACGCACGCACGGATACCGAAGGCCACGGCAGCAAGATGGCGGCCCTCATTGCCGGAACGGGAAAGAGAGGACGTGTTACAGGGTCCTACGGCCTGGCTCCTGGGGCGAAGATCCTTCCTGTCCGCGTGAGGCAGAAAGGGACCGCCTTGGACGGCACGAAGTCCATGGTCGACGCACTCCACTACGCAGCGGAGTCTGATGCAAAGATCATCAATATTTCGCTGGGTGGCCCAGGAGATGAGGAAGAGGAGAAGGCCATCTCCTATGCCTTGAGTAAGGGGAAGATGATCTTCGCCGCGGCTGGTAACTCGGGTGACAAGGGCAACGCGGTGGAGTACCCGGCCGCTTACCCGGGCGTCATCGGCGTAGCTGGCGTTGATCAGGAAGGTGCCGCAGCAAGTTGGTCGCAGCACGGCCCCCAGGTGGATTTGACTGCGCCAGGCACAGATATGTACGCGGCCTGCGCGGGCGGTACTGAACTCTGCCGAGGCAATGGCACCAGCGATGCCACCGCCCTCGCCTCCGCCTCCGCCGCTCTAATCTGGTCCATCCACCCCACCTGGACTGCCAACCAGGTAACCCGCGTCCTCATTAACACCGCCGGCGGCACCGGAACGGCTGAAAAGCGCAACGACTACGTAGGCTACGGCGCCGTCCGCCCCCGTATTGCCCTCAAGGACCCGGGCGACCCGGGCCCGGCCGACGTGAATCCCCTCCCCGGGCCGGCGCCTTCGCAGAGTCCGAAGAGTGGTGACGGGCAGGGCACTTCCGACAGCGCCTCGAAGCACACCGGCACCGAAGCCTCGGAGAGCAATAGCAGCGGCACCCCCACCAAGTGGATCGTTCTCGGCGTCGGCGCAGCCGTCGTGCTGGGAGCGGCCATTGCCACCCCCATCGTCCTCAGCCGACGTCGCAACGTCGGCCGAGATGGCGCTGTTCTCTGAAGTATCCCTAGGTCATGGGAGTTTCACATCACGGCAGCCGTGTGTCTTCGCTGACTGCTCGGCGAATGCCTTGAGTGCTGCGCGCTCGAAATGCGGGTCAGGGGCCTTGACGGTGAGGCCCTTTCCGGCGCCGCGCGAGACGGCCTTCAGCGTGTAGAAGGAGCGCTTGCCACTCGTGGCGCACTGGGCGCTGCCATAGCCGCGGTGGCCTTCCTCGTTGAACCCGGACTCGTCGGTCGCCTCGAATTCCCTGGACCCGCGGCGCATGTTCTCGGCGAGGCTCCCGTAGGAAGCTGTCAGCTGGTAGAGCTGGTTGCCGTGGGCGTCGGTCAGAGAACAGTCCTCTGCCGGCGCGTGTGGATCGGAAGGGGCGTCGGCCGCGGAGACGGCTCCGGCTTGCTCGGCTCCTGCGCCGAGTGCGATCACCGGGGCGCATGTCCCGGTCGCCTTGCCGATCTGGACAGGGTTCCGGTCCGGCGCGGGGGCGACGTTGCCGATGTCCTTGCCCACGGCGGCGTCGCAGCCGACCCTTTCCGCCGCGTTCTTCGCAGCGACGGTGGTGAAGCGGGCGAGGCCCGCTCTGCTTTCGTCATCGGCGTCCAGGTAGAGAACGCGCGAAGAGACCAGCAAACTCTCGTCCGGCTTATTGCGGCAGGTGAGCTCGACGATCCCGAAGAGCTGGTCATCGTCACTCGCTATCGACCCGGGCCATCCGGACCCCATCGGGACAGTGCCGGTGCGAGGGTTCTGTTGCAGTTCAGACGCCAGTGTCTTCAGCGGGGCACGCGTCTTCGAGGACCAGCGGACGTCCACCGCGACAACGCTGTGGGCCTTCCGGCCCTTCAGAACGCAGTCGGCGATGCGACCGTTATTGCCGTCCTTGGAGAAGAGGTAGTCAAATTGATGGTCCTGCTGCGCGTAGGCCTGCCTTCCGCCCAACACGGAGCGGGTGTCCTCCTTGGACAGCAGGCCTTTGCAGGCGGCGCTCAAGGACCGCTCATCGCGCCAGTTCTCGTAACTGCCTGAAAAGTAGAACGCTCCTCCGGCGACGAGCAGTAGGCCGACGAGAGCAGCGGATATGGTGATCAGCCGACGGGGGCGCGTACGGGTCACGGTCACAGTCCTTGTACGGGTTCAGACGATACGGGCCGCCGAGGCGCCATCGCGAGCGCGCGCTACTTCTCGCGGTCCAGGGCGATGAATGCTTCATTTCGGGCGCTGTCGTGGCGCTCCTGCCCCGATCCCACCAGGTGGCGCACGAGCCCGTCAGTGGCTTTGTGGTCGTTCTTCGCGCCCCATTCCACGATGAGACTGTCCACCTGCCGCTGGCCGTGGTTGAACTCCGCCCGGTTTTGTTCCCCAGCCGCCTGGGATGCTTCGCTGATCTGCTCTTTCGTCCACTCGTACATGGCGAAATCGGTAATGCGGTTGAGGACGTCCGCGCCGATCTTGACGCCCTTCGGGGTGTCCTCGCCTCCGATCTTTGCCGGTACGAAGTTGAGGGCTGCCCCGGAAGTGCCGGTCACGGCATGGCTGACGTCGCGGGCCCACTGGATGGCTTTGTCGCGTTTGTCGAACACGACGTCGGAGCTCACTCCGTCATAGAAGCCGTAGACCGACGAGGCGGCTTCGATGACGGCCGCACGGTCGTCGGGGTTGCCGTTGAAGGGTACGCGGACCAGCGTGTCCGCGGCGTACTGCCGTTCGGCGTTGTACATCGACGCATAGGCCGTGGGGTCGTCAGCGACCCCACGCATGATCTTGACGAGGTCGTCCTTGTGGACGGCCATACGGACGGTATTGCCGTCCTTCCATACGCCGCCCTCCTCGCCCAGCTTCTTGTAGTCCTCGTTGGTGCGGGAAAGGATCTCGTGGGTGTCGGTCGTGTAGTCCGTGAGCATGTTCCCGAGCGGGGCACGCAGAGTCGCGGGGAGCTTGTCGCCCTTGCCACCCTCGTTGAGGGTACGGAGGGTGTCGTGCATGACGCGTGCCTCGGCCTCGGTGTGCCCGCCCAGTGCGTGCTTGGCGCCGGGCACTTCACCTGTCGCCGCAGCCTCAAGGGCGGCCCCGAGCCCGATGCGGGCCGCCGGATCGTCCTGGGAGAGCAGTGCTCCCGGGCCATTCAGTGCGATCTTCGGCCAGTCGCGGTCCTTGAGCAGGTATTTCAGGTGGTCGTTCTTGCCATCCGTACCGGGGTCGAGGAATGAGGTCGCGGTGGCGGGGTCCTTGCCCATGATTCCCAGCAGGTGATCGAGAGGGTCGCTCGCTATGCCGGGATGCCTGCGCCACTGCGTCCAGATGTCCTTGTCCTTCTTCTCCGTGTCGATGATGTCGTTGCCGAGGTCGTGGAGGAACTGTTTGCCGTACCGGTCGTGGTGTTCCATGAGGCTGACGAAGGACTGGTAGCCGTAGTACGGGTCCGTCTTGCTGCCGTAGTTCTTCGTACCGGCCTTGCGCAGATCCTCGCGCCACTTCTCATAGAAGGGCGAATTTGCGTCGCGCGTCGCGCTGGCGATGTTCGTCGCGAGGCTGTTCTGCAACTGCTCGTATTCCTGCTTTTTGTCCCCGCTGGTCAGTCCGCGCAGCCTGTTGGCATAGTCGATGGTCTTGTCCGCGCCGAGCTCGGCGAGGAAGGTCTGGCTGAACTCAGCGCTGTTCTTGTTGTCGCGTTGCAGGCGCTGCATCTCGGCGAGCTGCTTGTCGTCCCAGTGCGAGAGACGAGCCAGTTCCGCCTGGCGGCGGCCCTCGACCTTTTCGATGTCGCCCTCGGCCTTGGCGTTGAAGCCGTGGTCGAACCCGTCGAGAGGGTCGGAGTCCTGGGCGGCGGCCGTCAGGGCCAGTTTGACTCCCTGGTCGGCATCGTCAAAGGCTTGGACGAGATCGCCGATGGACTTGGACCAGTTGCTCTCCGTGGTGTGGAGGTCGGGGTCGTGGCGCGCTGCGTTCGCGAGGGCCTTGTCCGCCTTCTCGAAGTCGAAGCGGGCGGTGCCGTCGTCGGACACCTTCATGCCGGCTTCTTCGGCCTTTGCGACCTGTGCTTTGAGCTTGCCGCGCAGATCCGTGAACTGGGCGTGAGCATCCCGTAGGAGGGAGGCGAGCGCACGAGCTTCCTTGGCAGCTGCGCTGAACTGCTCATATGTCTGCTTGTTGGCCATCTCGGCGAATGTGCGGGCAACGCCGGTCCACGAGCCGTCAACAGCGACGTTCCGCACCTGGCCGTCGTAGGCCTTCTGTACTTTCTCGAAGTCCTTCGCTGCCTTGTCCCACTCCTCGGCCGCCGTCGTCAGCAAGGCGAGGTCGGTGGTCATGACCTGGTGGTACGTGAGCATGTTCCGGAAGTGCCCTTTCAGTAGTCCGCCAGACCGGAGAGGAACGGCGGTCTACCGTTTGCCGGGACGGGGCCGGGCAGGAACGGAGGCCTGGCGGGGGCAGGGAAGCGGCGGTCGAATTCGCCGCCCAGGCCCTTGTCGGCCCCTCGGAGCAGCACATTGGTGCCGCTCAGTGCGGATTTCTCGGCGGAGAGGCGGTTCTGCAGCTCCTTCACGGAGGCGCGCCAGCCCTTCAGCGCCTCGTTGATGCCCGCACCGGTGGCCCAGTCCTTGAATCCCTTGCCCGCGGCTTCCATGGCCGTGTCCATGAGCCTGCCGGCCGCGCCGAGGTCGGGCTGGATGTGTTGCTCAAGAGCTCCGACGGCCGCCTTCTTCTTGGCGGCGGAGGAGGCGAGCCCCTGATTGTCACCTGCTCCGCCGGAAGCGCCCGGTGACGTGCCGTTGAGCCGCGTGTGCGACTCATCGGCTCCGTGGGAGCCGGCCTGGCCTGAGCCTCCCAGCCGCGCCGTCGACTCGGCCCGCAGTTTGCCCCACTCGTCTTCGAACTCCACGGTTCCCTCGGAAGTCTCGTCGGTCCGAGCCCTGTTGCATCAGCCGCACCAGGGCAATCAGTTGTTCGAAACTAGCAAGGGTGACGCGCCGGATGCATCCCCTTACGGATCTCGTCGTAGCCGGATCTGCCGCAGGCCGGGCTCATCTCAGTCACAGCCTCAACACTCCGCGCCAGGTCCGCCCCAAGCTGAGGACTGCTGGGCGCGCTGTGAGGTCAGCGGAGCGGCAGTAGCCAGTGGGCCTCGGGGCGGTAGTCCGTCGGGGCGCAGGTGAAGTCCAGGGTGGTGGCGTCCGGTGGGGCGTTGGTGTGCAGTTTCACCGTGACCTTTTCGTGGGGGGCGAGTTCCTTCGGGAACCAGGGGTGGTCGCGGTCCCACTTCGGGCTCATGGGGCCGGTGGGGGTGAGGCTGCCCGGCATGAGTTTCTGTTCGCTCCTGATTCCGTTCCACGCCAAGTCGACGGACCTTCCCTGGTCGTTGACGTACGTCACCGAGAATTCGTAGGTCACCTCGCCCTTCGCGAGGGCGACGTCCCCGGGGAGGTTCGGGACGCGGCGGGCCTTGCTCACCGTTACCCGTACGCCGTCCCGGTAGCGCGCCGTTCCGCCGGGGTGCAGAGGTGTCTCGTACGCGCCGCCCCTGGAGACCAGGTCCTCGGGACTTTCGTCGAGGTGGGACAGGCCGTTGATGAACCAGATCGTCACGCCCAGGCAGACAGCCGTGACCGTGGCGCCCAGGGAGATACCGATGAGCGCCGGGGCGCGTTCATCCGCCTTGTCCTGCTTCACCCTCCTCCAGCCGATCGTGCCGCAGACCGTCGCGGCCAGGCCGATCAGAATGGCCAGCGGAATGCCCCAGACGCTGCCGGCGGTCAGCACCGCCGTCACGGCCAGCGCCAGTGCCGTCCTGCCGGTGCCATTGGGCCGCTTCGGCGTGAGGTCGGGGAGCTCGGGGAGGTCCGGCAGCGGCTTCGTCTTCATGACGTCATCACACCTCGGGGCGTGCTTTCCCCGGGAGCGCGTGCTCACTCAATCCGGCCTGAGTAGTCCTACTCAGAAATCCTGGAGGCCGTGACCGGAATCGAACCGGCGTAACTCGCTTTGCAGGCGAGTCCCTCAACCACTCGGGCACACGGCCAAGTCGTGCTTCGTGCTTTGTTCGTGGATTCACCGTACGAGGCCTGTCCTGCCTCGATCAACGGTCCCGCCCCCGCCGCAACGCGACTGCCATCGCGCGTTCACACGGCCTCCGGGTCGTAACCCCTCTCCAGGAATTCCTCCACCACCGGCCGGAACAGGTCCGGCTCGTCCACCCACGGGTAGTGCCCCACGCCGTGCAGCGTGCGGACCGCCGCCGTACGGAAGGACGCCGCCACCAACTCCCCGGCGCGCATGCCCGCCAGTGCGTCCCGGTCGCCCGTGATGACCAGGACCGGGCAGCCGACCTCGGGGAGGCGGTCGAGGAGGGCGTGGCGGGCCGGGTCGTCGACGCCCTGCCAGAAGCCGGCGCGGGGGACGGGGCCGAGCTGGTCGGGTTCGGTGGCGGCGTGGGCGCGCTGGGGGGCTTCCCAGCGGCCGTAGCCCATGGGGGCGGCGCGCAGCAGGAGGCTGCGGACCTCGGCCATGTCGGCGGTCGTGGGGAGGGTGTGGACGGCCACGTACGCGTCCGTCCACCAGTCCTCCGTGGCGCGGGACTCGAAGATCTCCTCGGCGTCGTCGGGCAGTTCGCCCTGGAGCCGCGAGCCCGGGGTGACCAGCACCAGCCGGGTGAGGCGGTGGCCGTGCTGCGCCGCGTACGCCTGGGCCGTCGCGCAGGCCGCGTCGTGGGCGAGCAGGGCGAAGGTCTCCAGGCCCAGGTGCTCGCGGAGGGACTCCAGGTCCTCGGCGAGGGCCGGGAACGCGTACCCCCACGGCTCGGGGGAGGGCGGGGAGTCCCCCGTGCCGCGGCTGTCCGGGATGATCAGGGTGCGGTGGGCGTCCAGGCCCCCCAGAGTGCCCAGGTACGCGGCGTCCCGCCCCGGGCCGCCCGCCAGGCACACCAGTGGAGGGCCTGCGTTCCCCGGCCCCTCCAGCACTCGGTAGCTCAGTTCCACTCCGTCGTACGTTGCGTAATGCGGCATATGTCCTCCCTATCTGTTCTGTCCGGTAATCCAGAAGCTACCTCTCACCTCTCTCCCCGCTATCCCAAATTCCGCTTATGATTCCCGCGTGTTCGACTCGCGGCACATCAAGACGTTCCACGCGGTGGTCACGGCCGGTTCGTACTCCGCGGCCGCCCGCGTGCTCGGCTACACGCAGCCCGCGATCACCCAGCAGATGAAGGCGCTGGAGCGCTCCGTCGGCACCCCGCTGTTCACCCGCGTCGGCCGCCGCATGCGGCTCACCGAGGCCGGCGAGGCGCTCGCCCGGCACGCGGAGACCATCCTCGACAGCCTCACCGCCGCCCAGCAGCAGATGAGTTCGCTGACGCGCCTGCGCGCCGGACGCGTCAGGGTCTGCGCCTTCCCCAGCGCCAGCGCCACGCTGATACCCGAGGCGCTCGCCCGGCTCGCCGCCGACCACCCGGGCATCCGCGTCGAGCTCCTGGAGGGCGAGCCGCCCGACTCGATCCGCCGCCTCGTGCGCGGCGAGTGCGACATCACCCTCGCCTTCACCTATCCCGGCCTGCACGAACAGGTCCCCGAGGAGCTGGTGGAGATACCGCTTATGGAGGACCAGCTCACCGTCCTGATGCCCATAGGGCACCCCCTCGCCCGCCGCCGCGCCGTCAAGCTCGCCGACCTGGCCGGGGAGCGCTGGATCGCCGGCTGCCTGCGCTGCCGCACCAACTTCCTCCACGAGTGCGCCGAGGTCGGCTTCGCGCCCGACATAGCCTTCACCACCGACGACAACCTCGTCGTCCAGTCCCTGGTCGCCGAGGGGCTCGGCATCGCGATGATGCCCGGCCTCGTGCTGTCCTTCATGCGCCACGACCGGATCACCGGACGCGCCCTCGACCCGGCCTCGCGCCGCCAGGTCTCGGCGTACGTGCTGCGCGACCATCTGCGGATCCCGGCGACCGCACTCGTCCTGGACGAGCTCAAAGCGGTCGCCGCCCGGCGCGTCGGCTGCTGACGGACACGGGCGCCGACCCATAAGCGCGCGTTGGGTTCCCGTCAACAGACTGTCGTTGGACCCGCCGGACCGCCCGCCTCGACCCTGCACTCATGACCACTCCCACCGCAGCCCCGACGACCGCGCGCCTCGCCCAACTCGTCGACGACGTCCGGGAAGCCGTAGGCCGTGGCCTGCCGCCCGACACGACGGCCTACCTCGTCGGCGAGCGGCTCGCCGCCCACCTCGGCGCCGGCGACCTGCTCACCGCCGAACAGCAGGAGGGCGACCCCGACCACTACCGGCAGCACATCCTGCACGCCGAGCACGACGGCAGCTTCTCCGTCGTCGCCCTCGTGTGGCTGCCCGGCCAGCGGACCGCCATCCACGACCACGTCTCCTGGTGCGTCACCGGCGTCCACGAGGGCACCGAGAGCGAGCGCCGCTACCGCCTCGTGCCCGACGGCACCACCGCTCGCCTCGTCGCCACCGAGGACGTCGTCAACCACCAGGGCGACGTGTGCGGCTTCGCCCCGCCCGGCGACATCCACCGCGTCCGCAACGCCTGTACGGCCAAGGCGATCTCCCTCCACATCTACGGCGCCGACATCTCCCGCCTGGGCTCCAGCGTCCGGCGCGTCTACGACCTCCCGGCCGACGAAATCTGATGGCACTCCTCACCCCCCGTACCGACCGCGTCCGCACGAGCACACCGCCGCGGCCCGCCCCCGGGCCGCTCCCCGGCCTCGCCACCGCCGCCGCCGGCGTGGCCGCCGCCTGGGCCGTGCACCTGCTCGTCCCCGCCGTCCCCATGCTCACCGCCGCCGTCGTCCTCGGCATCGCCGCGGCCCACGCCCCCGGCGTACGGGGCCGGGTGCGCGGCGGCGCCCGGCCCGGCCTCACCCTGGCCGGCAAGCGGCTGATGCGGATCGGTGTCGTCCTGCTCGGGCTCAAGCTCAGCCTCGACGACGTCCTCGGCCTCGGCTGGGCCACCGTCGCCATGGTGGTCGCCGTCGTGGCGGCCACCTTCGCCGGCACGCTCTGGCTCGGGCGCCGGCTCGGCCTCCGCGGCGACCAGCCCCTCCTCATCGCCACCGGCTACTCGATCTGCGGCGCCTCGGCGATCGGCGCGGTCAGCGAGGTCTCCGGCAGCGACGAGGAGGACGTGGCGACCTCCGTCGCCCTGGTGACCCTCTGCGGCACCCTCGCCATCGCCGTCCTGCCGCTCCTGCACCACCCGCTCGGGCTGGACGACGCGCAGTTCGGCCGCTGGGTCGGTGCCGGCGTCCACGACGTCGGCCAGGTCGTGGCCACGGCACAGACGGCCGGGCCGGTGGCGCTCACCGACGCCGTCCTCGTCAAGCTGATGCGCGTGGCACTGCTCGCGCCGCTCGTCGCGGCGGTGGCCGTGTCGGTGCGCAAGCGGCGGCAGGCGTCCGCGGAGGCCACTGCGGAGCGGACCACGGACGCGTCCGTCACCCCGACCACGGACGCGTCCGTCACCCCGACCGCGAACGCGTCCGCGAAGGCGGCCGGGAAGCGGCCCCCGCTCGTCCCCCTCTTCGTGCTCGGCTTCCTCGCCATGGTCGCCGTGCGCACCACCGGCTGGGTCCCGGCCGCAGGGCTGGACCTCGCCGCGCACGTCCAGGAGCTCCTCCTCGCCGCCGCCCTCTTCGGGCTCGGCAGCGCCGTCCACCTGCCGTCGCTGGTCCGCACCGGCGGGCGGGTCGCCGCGCTCGGCCTGTGCTCGTGGGTGGTGATCGCGGGGGCGTCGTACGGGGGCGTGCTGCTGACCACCTGAGGCCCAAGCTGAGGCCCAGGCTGAGGCCCACCTGAGGTCCAAGCTGAGGCCCCACCCGAGCCCCCACGCCAGGTCCTACCCGAGGCCCCACCCGGGACCCGGCCGCGCAGGCGTCACAGGGCCGGCCCTACGAGGGGCGGCAACGCTCCCCGGGCCCGTCGTGCGCCCTGGGATCTCCCGCCGTCCTTGGCGAGGAGGGCGGGAGATCCCCGGCTGCGGTGCCGGGACGCGGTGCAGCCGGTCCAGCCGGTCCAGCCGGCGTCCCGGCGTCCCGGCGCGCCGGGTCCGGCGAAGGTCTCGGTCCAGTCGTCCAGGCACAGGTCGTAGGGCGCAAGGCCTAGCGATTCCGGTTCCCGCGCCAGGTGCCGGAAGCGGATCCCCTCCGTACGCTCAGGCAGTATGACCGCAGCCGAATCCGTGGCCCCACAGGCCGCCGCCCCGCACGACGACCCGGCCGACGGCATACTCGGGCGCCGTCACCGGGCGCTCACCCTGGGCATCATCTCGGTCGTCTCCCTCATCGCCTTCGAGGCGAGCGCGGTCAACACCGCGATGCCCGTCGCCGCCCGCGCCCTCGACGGCATCGGCCTCTACGCCTTCGCCTTCTCGGCCTTCTTCACCGCGAGCCTCTTCGCGATGACGCTGTCGGGGGAGTGGTGCGACCGCTCGGGCCCGCTCCTCCCCCTCTTCACCGGCATCGCCGCCTTCGGCACCGGCCTGGTGATCGCGGGCTCGGCGCAGCGCATGTGGATGTTCGTCGCGGGGCGCGGGGTGCAGGGCCTCGGCGGCGGGCTGGTGATCGTCGCGCTGTACGTGGTGGTCGGCCGGGCGTATCCGGAGCGGCTGCGCGCCTCGGTCATGGCCTCGTTCTCGGCGGCCTGGGTGGTGCCGGTGATCGTCGGCCCGCTGGTGGCGGGCGCGGTCACCGAGCAGCTCGGCTGGCGCTGGGTGTTCCTGGCCATCCCGGTGCTGGTCCTGCTGCCGCTCGCGGTGATGCTCCCGGCCCTGCGCGCCCTGCCGCCGGGCACGCCGGCCGGGGCGCCGGACCGGCGCCGCATCCTGCTGGCGCTGGCCGTCGCGGCGGGTGCCGGGCTGCTGCAGTACGCGGGGCAGGACCTCACGCCGTGGGCCCTGCTGCCGGCCGCCGCCGGGCTCGCCCTGCTGGTGCCCTGCATACGGCGCCTGCTGCCGTCCGGCACGTTCCGCGCCCGCCGCGGGCTGCCGTCGGTGGTGCTGCTGCGCGGCATCGCGCAGGGCTCCTTCGTGGCCGCGGAGAGCTTCATCCCGCTGATGCTGGTCACGGAGCGCGGCCTGTCCGCGACGCTCGCGGGCTTCTCCCTCACCGGCGGCGGGCTGAGCTGGGCGCTCGGTTCGTACACCCAGAGCCGCCGCCGGGCCGAGCCGTACCGCGAGCGGCTGATGGGCCTGGGCATGGGGCTGGTGGCGCTCGCCGTCGTGCTGATGGCGACGGTGCTGGTGCACGGCGTGCCGGTGTGGCTGGCCGGGGCGTCCTGGGTGTTCGGCGGCTACGGCATGGGCCTGACGATCTCCAGCGGCGCGGTGCTCCTGCTGAAGCTGTCCCGGCCGGGCGAGGAGGGCACGAACGCAGCCTCCCTGCAGACGTCGGACGCGCTCGGCAGCATCCTCCTGGTCGGGCTGGCCGGAGTGCTCTTCGTCTCGTTCGGCGGGGGCTCGGTGAGCGGGGCCACGGCCGGTTCCGCGGCCCCGCCGCACGCCTTCGCGGCGGTCTTCGCGGCCGCGGCGGCGTTCGCGCTGGTGGGCGCGTACGTGGCCGGCCGGCTCGCGCCGCGGGAGGCCGCCGGCGGTGGTGTGACCTCGGTCCCACCCTCGGGTGACCCCGGGGCGTAACCCCGGAGCGTGAACCGCGGCCCCGGTAGGCTGACGCGGTTGCCCACCGCCGCCGAACCAGCCGACGGAGACCGTGACTACCACCACAACGAACCACCATCTCTCCCCTGCTTTCCCCGGCCGGGCCCCCTGGGGTACCGCGAACAAGCTCCGCGCCTGGCAGCAGGGCGCCATGGAGAAGTACGTCCAGGAGCAGCCGCGCGACTTCCTCGCCGTCGCCACCCCCGGCGCCGGCAAGACGACCTTCGCCCTCACCCTGGCCTCCTGGCTGCTGCACCACCACGTCGTCCAGCAGGTGACCGTCGTCGCCCCGACCGAGCACCTGAAGAAGCAGTGGGCGGAAGCGGCGGCCCGGATAGGCATCAAGCTCGACCCGGAGTACAGCGCCGGCCCCCTCGGCCGCGAGTACCACGGCGTCGCCGTGACCTACGCCGGCGTGGGCGTGCGCCCGATGCTGCACCGCAACCGCTGCGAGCAGCGCAAGACCCTCGTCATCCTCGACGAGATCCACCACGCCGGCGACTCCAAGTCCTGGGGCGAGGCGTGCCTGGAGGCCTTCGAGCCCGCCACCCGCCGGCTCGCCCTGACCGGTACGCCCTTCCGCTCGGACACCAACCCGATCCCGTTCGTGACGTACGAGGAGGGCAACGACGGCATCCGCCGCTCCTCCGCCGACTACACGTACGGATACGGCAACGCCCTCGGCGACGGCGTCGTCCGCCCGGTCATCTTCCTCTCCTACAGCGGCAACATGCGCTGGCGCACCAAGGCGGGCGACGAGATCGCGGCCCGCCTCGGCGAGCCCATGACCAAGGACGCCGTCTCCCAGGCCTGGCGCACCGCGCTCGACCCGCGCGGCGAGTGGATGCCGAACGTGCTGCGCGCCGCCGACCGCCGGCTGACCGAGGTGCGCAAGTCCATCCCGGACGCGGGCGCCCTCGTGATCGCCTCCGACCAGGAGTCCGCCCGCGCCTACGCCAAGCTGATCCGCGAGATCACCGGCGAGGGCGCCACGCTCGTGCTGTCCGACGACAGCGGCGCCTCCCAGCGCATCGACGACTTCTCGCACGGCACCGACCGCTGGATGGTCGCGGTCCGCATGGTGTCCGAGGGCGTCGACGTGCCCCGGCTCGCGGTCGGCGTCTACGCGACGACGATCTCCACGCCGCTGTTCTTCGCCCAGGCCGTCGGCCGCTTCGTGCGCTCCCGGCGCCGCGGCGAGACGGCGTCCGTCTTCCTGCCCACCGTCCCCGACCTGCTGACCTTCGCCAACGAGATGGAGGTCGAGCGCGACCACGTCCTCGACAAGCCGAAGAAGGGCGACGGCGAGGAGGACCCGTACGCGGAGGAGGACAAGCTCCTCGCCGAGGCGGAGCGCCAGCAGGACGAGGACACCGGCACCGACGACCAACTCTCCTTCGAGGCCCTGGAGTCGGACGCGGTCTTCGACCGGGTGCTCTACAACAACGCCGAGTTCGGCATGCAGGCGCACGCGGGCAGCGAGGAGGAGCAGGACTACCTCGGCATCCCCGGCCTGCTGGAGCCCGAGCAGGTGCAGCTGCTGCTGCAGAAGCGGCAGGCACGCCAGATCGCGCACAGCCGCAAGCGGCCGGACGAGGAGGCGGACCTCCTCGAACTGCCCGCCGAGCGGCGCCCGGTGGTCACCCACAAGGAGCTCCTGGAGCTGCGCAAGCAGCTCAACACGCTCGTCGGCGCCTACGTCCACCAGAGCGGCAAGCCCCACGGCGTCATCCACACCGAACTCCGCCGCGTCTGCGGCGGCCCGCCGAGCGCGGAGGCCACGGCGGGCCAGTTGAACGAGCGCATCAAGAAGGTGCGCGAGTGGGCGACGCGCATGAAGTAGGGCACGCGCCCCGCCTCCCGGACCCATCGGGGCCGGCGTCCGCATGATGGGACGTCGGCCCCGATATCCGTAATTCGGCCCTGGCCTGACCGGATCGCGGGCAGACTCTTCCGCTGAGCGGACCGGCGGCGCTACGGTGCCGGTCACGCACACGCCCCGTGGCAGCGCCGCCGCGGAGCGCAGCCGGTACAGAAGAGCTGCAAGAAGCGACAAGCCGCCGGCGGCCTCTCCTCGCGCGCTGCCGGCTGCGGACCGGCGGCGCACCCCACCCCGAGAGCCGCCATACATCGGAGGAGGGGCGTCGTGACAGCGGAGACCTCGCAGACGCTCGACCGGGGACTGCGCGTCCTCAAACTGCTCGCCGACACCGACCACGGCCTGACCGTCACCGAGCTGTCCACCCGGCTCGGGGTCAACCGGACGGTCGTCTACCGCCTGCTCGCCACGCTGGAGCAGCACGCACTGGTCCGCCGGGACATCGGCGGCCGGGCCCGGGTGGGCCTCGGAGTGCTGCGGCTCGGCCGCCAGGTGCACCCGCTGGTGCGCGAGGCGGCCCTGCCCGCCCTGCGCTCCCTGGCCGAGGACATCGGGGCCACCGCCCACCTCACGCTCGTCGACGGCACCGAGGCGCTCGCGGTGGCCGTCGTCGAGCCGACGTGGACGGACTACCACGTGGCCTACCGCGCGGGCTTCCGCCATCCCCTGGACCGGGGCGCGGCCGGCCGCGCCCAAATCGCCCCCCGCCGCGGGGAGACCGACAGCCCCCGCTACGCCCTCACCCACGGCGAACTGGAGGCCGGCGCGAGCGGCGCGGCGGCGCCGCTGCTCGGCGTCCTGGGGATCGAGGGCAGCGTGGGCGTGGTGATGCTCACGGACACGATCCCCGACCGCGTGGGCCCGCGCGTGATGGAGGCGGCCAAGGAGGTCGCCGACGCCCTGAGGTGACCCCGGCGTCCCGCACGCCGTACGCCCTCGCCGCGCCTCGCCCGGCGAGGGCGCATGTCACGGAAGGGACGCCGGTGAACTAGATTCGCTGCATGCCCGCTCCGACCACGCCTGCTCCGGCCGCGCCCGCTCCGGCCGGGCGGCCCGCCCGGTCCCGCCGCGCCCGGACCCTCGCCGTCTGTGCCGTGCCCGTCGTCGCCCTGCTCGCCTCCGTGCCCTTCGTGCCGCTGCCGTTCTCGGTGGCGCAGCCCGGCTCGACGGTGGACGTGCTCGGCTCCCACGAGGGCAAGCAGGTGATCGAGATCGAGGGCGCCACCGCGCGGAAGACCACCGGTCAGCTGCGCATGACCACGATCGTGGTGACGGGCCCGCGCGTCGACGTGGACCTGGGCGACGTGATCAGCGGCTGGTCCCGTACGGACCGGGCCGTGATGCCGCACGACGCCGTCTACCCCGTCGGTGACTCCGACGAGGAGGTCGACGCGCACAACCAGGAAGAGATGAAGAAGTCGCAGGACGCGGCCACCGACGCCGCCCGCCGCTACCTGCACCGCTCGCCCGGCGAGCTGAAGGTCGGCCTCAGCCTCGGCGACGTGGGCGGCCCGAGCGCCGGGCTGCTCTTCACCCTCGGCATCATCGACAAGGTCGACGGCGACGGCCGCGGCGGCGAGCTCACGGGCGGGCGCACCATCTCCGGCACGGGCACCATCGACCCCGACGGGACCGTCGGCGAGGTCGGCGGCGTCCCGCTGAAGACGCAGGCGGCCCGGCGCGACGGCGCGACGGTCTTCCTCGTCCCGAAGGCCGAGTGCTCGGCGGCGAAGGCCAACCTGCCCAAGGGGCTGCGGCTGGTCCCGGTGGAGAAGCTGCAGGACGCGGTCAAGTCGCTGCGGGCCCTCGCGTCGGGCGACGAGAACAACGTCCCCACCTGCTGACCTCCCAGCCCGGCGGAGCGCTCAGCGGGTGATGAACCCCTCCCTCACCAGCCACTCCTCCGCGACCTCCCGCGGGTCCTTCCCCGCCACGTCCACCTCGGCGTTGAGCTCCCGCGCCACGTCGTTGTCGAGCCGTGCCGTGATGGGGTCCAGGACGTCCTTGATCGCCGGATACCTGCGCAGGGTGGCGCTGTTGACCTCCGGCGCGGCGTTGTAGTTGGGGAAGAAGCGCCTGTCGTCGCGCATGACGACGAGGTGCATGGCCGCGATGCGGCCGTCGGTGGTGAACACCTCGCCGAAGGTGCAGGAGCGCCCGCCGGAGACCTGGGTGTAGATGATGCCGCCGTCCATCTTCTGGACGCGGGAGGCGGGCACGTTCATGCCGTACGCCTTCGCCATGCCCTGCAGCCCGTCGTCGCGCGCCGCGAACTCGGTCTCCACGCACAGCGTCGCGGCGCCCGGCGCGCGCCTCGACAGGGCGGCCACCTCCGAGAGCGTGCGGGTGCCGTACGCGCGGGCGCCGGCGCGGCTCATGGCCAGGGCGTAGGTGTTGTCGAGCGCGGAGGGCGCGAGCCAGGTGAGGCCGTTGCGGGCGTCGGCGTCGCGGACGGCCCGCCACTGCCGCTGCGGGTCGGGGATCGGCTCGTCGTGGCCGAGGTAGGTGATCCAGGCGGTGCCCGTGTACTCGTACATGGCGTCCGCGCCGCCGGACCGGACCGCCTCGCGCGCCCCGACCGAGCCCTGGATGTTGGTGCGGTCCAGCACGCTCGCGCCGGCGGCCTTGAAGGCGAGGCCCATGATCTGGCCGAGCACGATGTTCTCGCTGAAGCTCTTGGAGGTGACGGTCAGGGAGGCGCCCTTGAGCGGCAGGCCCTGGCCGACCGAGCCGGGCCGGACGCCGTCGGCCAGGGGGGAGCCGCTGGTCAGGCCGCAGCCGGCGGACGTGGCGGCGAGCAGCGCCAGCGCCAGGACCGGCGCCGCCCGGCGCGCTCTTCGGCCGCCCATGTCAGGACGCCCCCAGCCCGCGCGGCCGCAGCAGCAGCTCGGCCAGGGACGCCATCCAGTCCACCAGCAGGGCGAGCGCCACGGTCAGGACCGACCCCAGCACCAGCACCGGCATCCGCTGGTTGGTGATGCCCGACGCGATCAGGTCGCCGAGCCCGCCGCCCCCGCCGAAGTAGGCGAGCGTCGCCGTGCCCACGTTGAGGACGAGGGCCGTCCGCACGCCCGCGAGGATCAGCGGTACGGCCAGGGGCAGTTCGACCCGGCGCAGCACCCCCATGGCCGACATGCCGATGCCGCGCGCGGCCTCCACGAGCGTCGGGTCGATGGCGCGCAGCCCCGCGATCGTGTTGGCGAGCACGGGCAGCACCGCGTAGACGACCATGCCGACGAGCGCGGCCCGCATGCCGATGCCCAGCCAGATCACCAGCAGCGCCAGCAGGCCGATCGCGGGCGTGGCCTGGCCGACGTTCGCGACGGCGACGACGGGGGGTGCGGCGGGGCGCAGCCGGCGGCGGGTGAGCAGGATGCCCAGCGGGATGGCGATGACCAGGACGAAGAAGGTGGAGACGACGGTGAGGACGACGTGCTGCCGCAGGCGCAGCCAGACGTTGCCGTCGGCGATGGAGTTCCGGGCGATGGAGTCGAGGTCGGCGCCGCGGAACCACAGCCAGGTCGCCAGCAGCAGGGCCAGCAGGAAGGCGGGCAGGATCGTGAGCTTCTGCCAGGTGACGCGGCGGGGCGCGGCCCGCGGGGGAGAGCCGGGCGGGGGAGAGCCGGGCGGGGGCCCGGGCGGGCCTGCCCGTCCCGGGGCGTCGTCCGTGCCGGATGCCGCGCCGTCCGCCGCCGCGCCGCCGACCGTCCCGGCATCCTCCGGGCGCACTACGGCGCGGAAGGCCGCGTACCCCGTGTCGTCGTGCAGGCCGTCCGGCCGGCGGGCCCGCCCGCCCGGCTGCCCGTTCACGCCAGCTCCTCCGGTGCGTCCGTCGTGCCCTCCTGCTCCTCCAGCACCTGCTGGGCCCGCTGCTCCTCCAGCAGGTGCTGGTGCTCGACGGCGTCCAGCCGGTCCTCCTCCAGCAGTTCGTGCACGGAGTTCATCAGCGTCTCCATGTCGACGACGCCCTCGTAGCGGCCGCGCCGCCCGGTGACCGGCACCCGGCCCGCGTTGTCGATGAGGACGGCCTCCAGCGCGTCGCGCAGCGTCGCGTCGCGGGTGACGGTGTCGTGCACGAGGGTGCCGGCGCGGACGAGGGAGCCCTTGGCCCGCATCAGGTCGCCGCGCCGCAGCCATTTGTACGGGCGGTGGTGCCGGTCCAGCAGCAGCACCTCGTTGGCGGTGCCCGCGCGCAGCCGGTCGAAGATCGTCTGCAGGGGGTCGTCGATGGTGGCGGTGGGGAAGTCGACGACGCCCACGTCCCGTACGCGCGTGAGGTTGAGCCGTTTGAGGGCCGCGCCCGCGCCCACGAAGCCGGAGACGAAGTCGTCGGCGGGGTTGGTGAGGATGGCCTCCGGGGTATCGAACTGGGCGATGTGCGAGCGCTCGCGGAGCACCGCGATCCGGTCCCCGAGCTTGATGGCCTCGTCGAAGTCGTGGGTGACGAAGACGATCGTCTTGTGCAGCTCGTGCTGCAGCCGGATCAGCTCGTCCTGCAGGTGGTCGCGGGTGATCGGGTCGACCGCGCCGAACGGCTCGTCCATCAGCAGCACCGGCGGGTCGGCGGCCAGGGCGCGGGCCACCCCGACGCGCTGCTGCTGCCCGCCGGAGAGCTGGCGCGGATAGCGGCCCTGGAACTCGCCGGGGTCGAGCCCCACCAGGTCCAGCATCTCCTCCACCCGCTCGCCGATCCGCCGCTTGGACCAGCCGGTCATGCGCGGCACGAGGGAGATGTTCTGCGCGACGGTCATGTGGGGGAACAGCCCGGAGGCCTGGATCGCGTAGCCGATCTTGCGGCGCAGCCGGACCGGGTCGATGCCGGTGACGTCCTCGCCGTCGATGCGGATCCGGCCCGACGTCGGCTCGATCAGCCGGTTGATCATCTTCATGGTGGTGGTCTTGCCGCAGCCGGACGGGCCGACGAAGACCACCAGCTCCCCGGCCTTGATGTCCATGTTCACGCAGTCCACGGCGGGGGTGGGATTGCCGGGGTAGCGCTTGGTGAGGTTCTCCAGGGAGATGGTGGCGCCGGAGGTCCGCGCCCGCTCCTCCGGGGGGCGCGCAGCGGCCTCAGCCACGGATCCCGCCCGGGATCGTCAGCCGCCCGACCAGCACGTACGCCGCGTCGAAGAGCAGGGCGAGCACGATGATCCCGAGCGTCCCGGCGAGCACCTGGTTGAGGGCGTTGGCGCTGCCCAGCGACGAGACGCCGCGGAAGATCTCGTTGCCGAGGCCGGGCCCGGAGGCGTACGCGGCGACCGCCGCGATTCCCATGATCATCTGGGTGGCCACCCGGATCCCGGTGAGGATCGGCGGCCAGGCCAGCGGCAGCTCGACGCGCAGCAGCCGGGCCGCCCGGGACATCCCGATCCCCGTCGCCGCGTCCACGAGCGAGGGGTCCACGCCCCGCAGCCCCACCACCGCGTTGCGGACGATCGGCAGCAGCCCGTAGAGCACGAGCGCCGTGACCGTCGGCGCCACGCCCAGGCCGGTGAGCGGCACGAGCAGGCCGAGCAGGGCCAGCGAGGGGACGGTCAGCAGGGTCGCCGTCGTGGTCACCGCCAGGTTCCCGGCCCACTCGCTGCGGTACGTGAGGACGCCGATCACCACGCCCACGAGGGTGGCGATCACCATGCACTGGAAGACGGCGCTCGCGTGCTGCCAGGCGTCCGCCAGCAGCTGGGCGCGGCGGCCGGCCACGTACTGCCAGAAGCTCACCCGCTCGCCTCCCTCCGCGCCTGGGCGCCGCCACGGTCAGGGCCGGTGCGGGTCCTGCGACGCCTGCTGCACCAGCGGGATGATCCGCAGCGGCACGGCGTTCTCCATGACGATCGCCGTGGAGGCCCGCACGATGCCATCAAAACCCACAACGCGGTCGATCACACGCTGGAGGTCGGCGTTCGAGCGTGCGACCAGACGGCAGAGCATGTCGCCGCGCCCGGTCGTGGTGTGCAGCTCCAGCACCTCGGGCACGGTCGCGAGGTGCGCCCGGACGTCACCGCCCTGCCCCTGCTTGATCTCCAGCGTCGCGAAGGCCGTCACCGGATAGCCCAGCGCCGCGGGGTCCACGTCCGGGCCGAAGCCCCGGATGACGCCCTGCGCCTGCAGCCGGTCCAGCCGCGCCTGCACGGTCCCGCGCGCCACGCCCAGCCGGCGCGAGGCCTCCAGCACGCCGATCCGCGGCTCCTCGGCCAGCAGCTCGATCAGCCGGCCGTCCAAACGATCGATCGCCATCCGGTCCTCCCAGTGGTCAGCATGTACAGAACGACCGGTGTTACCCGCGGTCTGCTTTGCAATATGCCCAGTGAATACGCAAACTATTGCGCACCTTGTGGATCGGCGGGACGCTGCGGCCATGACACAGACCACCGATCACACCCCGCACACCGCACGGCAGGCAGACCCCTTCCCGGTCAAGGGGATGGACGCGGTCGTCTTCGCCGTCGGCAACGCCAAGCAGGCCGCCCACTACTACTCCACCGCCTTCGGCATGAAGCTCGTCGCCTACCGCGGCCCCGAGAACGGCAGCCGCGAGACCGCCTCCTACGTCCTGGAGTCCGGCGGCGCGCGCTTCGTCCTCACCACGGTCATCAAGGCCGCCACCGACCACGGCCGCTTCCTCGCCGAGCACGTCGCCGAGCACGGCGACGGCGTCGTCGACCTCGCCATCGAGGTGCCGGACGCCCGCGCCGCCTACGCCTACGCCGTCGAGCACGGCGCGACCGGCCTGGAGGCCCCGCACGAGGTCACGGACGAGCACGGCACCGTCGTCCTCGCCTCCATCGCCACGTACGGCAAGACCCGCCACACCCTCGTCGACCGGTCCGCGTACACCGGCCCGTACCTGCCCGGCTACGTCGCCGCCAAGCCGCTCGTCGAGCCCGGTGAGCGCCGCTTCCAGGCCATCGACCACTGCGTCGGCAACGTCGAACTCGGCAAGATGAACGAGTGGGTGGCGTTCTACAACAACGTCATGCACTTCACGAACATGAAGGAGTTCGTGGGCGACGACATCGCCACCGAATACTCCGCCCTCATGTCGAAGGTCGTCGCGGACGGCACCCGCAAGGTGAAGTTCCCGCTCAACGAGCCGGCCATCGCCAAGAAGAAGTCGCAGATCGACGAGTACCTGGAGTTCTACAACGGCCCCGGCGTCCAGCACATCGCCCTCGCCACGAACGACATCGTCGCGACCGTGCGCGCCATGCGGGCCGCGGGCGTGCAGTTCCTCGACACCCCCGACTCGTACTACGACACGCTGGGGGAGTGGGTCGGCGAGACCCGCGTCCCCGTCGACACCCTGCGCGAACTGAAGATCCTCGCCGACCGCGACGAGGACGGCTACCTGCTCCAGATCTTCACCAAGCCGGTGCAGGACAGGCCCACCGTCTTCTTCGAGATGATCGAGCGGCACGGGTCGATGGGCTTCGGCAAGGGCAACTTCAAGGCGCTCTTCGAGGCGATCGAGCGGGAGCAGGAGAAGCGGGGCAATCTCTGACGGTCCCGGGGCGCAACCCCGGTTCGGGAGGGGGCGGGCAGGGGAAGGACCCCCGCATGGGCGAACTGATCGAGCACCTGCGCGAAGGCCTACCCGAAGAGGCTGTCCTCACCGACCCCGACGTCACCGCGTCGTACGCCAACGACATGGCGGGCTTCTGCACCGCGGGCCAGCCGGCGGTCGTCACGCTCCCCCGCACCGTGGAGCAGGTGCAGCACATCATGCGCACGGCCACCGCCCTGCGGGTCCCCGTCGTCCCGCAGGGCGCCCGCACCGGCCTGTCCGGCGCGGCCAACGCCGCCGACGGCTGCATCGTGCTGTCCCTCGTCAAGATGGACCGCATCCTGGAGATCGACCCCGTCGACCGCGTCGCCGTCGTCGAACCGGGCGTCGTCAACGCCGTCCTCTCCCGCGCCGTCGCCGAACAGGGCCTCTACTACCCGCCCGACCCGTCCAGCTGGGAACAGTGCACCATCGGCGGCAACATCGGCACCGCCTCCGGCGGCCTGTGCTGCGTGAAGTACGGCGTCACCGCCGAGTACGTCCTCGGCCTCGACGTCGTCCTCGCCGACGGCCGGCTGCTCAGGACGGGCCGCCGCACCGCCAAGGGCGTCGCGGGCTACGACCTCACCCGCCTGTTCACCGGCTCCGAGGGCAGCCTCGGCGTCGTCGTCCGGGCCGTCCTCGCGCTGCGGCCCGCACCGCCCCAACAGCTCGCGCTCGCCGCCGAGTTCCCCTCGGTCGCCGCGGCCGGCGAGGCCGTCCGGCAGATCATGGCCCGCGGCCACGCCCCCTCGCTGCTGGAGCTCATGGACCGCACGACCGTCCGCGCCGTCAACGCCATGGCGAAGATGGGCCTCCCGGAGAGCACCGAAGCGCTCCTCCTCGCCGCCTTCGACACCCCCGACCCCGCGCAGGACCTCGCCGCCGTCGCCGGGCTGTGCACGGCCGCCGGTGCCGACCAGGTCGTCCCCGCCGAGGACGCCGCCGAGTCCGAGCTGCTCCTGCAGGCCCGCCGGATGGCCCTCACCGCCCTGGAGACCCTCCGGCCCGCCACCATGATCGACGACGTATGCGTGCCCCGCTCCCGCCTCGCCGACATGCTGGAGGGCACCGCGGAGATCGCCCGCAAGTACGGGCTCACGATCGGCGTGTGCGCCCACGCCGGCGACGGCAACACCCACCCCGTCGTCTGCTTCGACCCCGCCGACGCCGACGAGTCGCGCCGCGCCCGCGAGTCCTTCGACGCGATCATGGCCCTCGGCCTGGAGCTGGGCGGCACGATCACCGGCGAGCACGGCGTGGGCGTCCTGAAGAAGGAGTGGCTCGCGAGGGAGCTGGGCCCCGTGGGTCTGGAGATCCAGCGGGGGATCAAAAGGACCTTCGACCCGCTTAACCTCCTGAACCCGGGCAAAGTGCTGGACGCGTAAGGCACTTGACGCGGGCCGGGGGAAGAGCGCTACGCGCCCAGGATCTCCCGCAGCGCCGCGTCCAGCTCCAGCCGCTCCCGCTCCGACCCCGGCGCCACCACCCGCAGCGTCCGCTCCAGCCACGCCGACACCGCCGGCGCCGGGGCCTCCAGCAGCGCGGCGCCGTCCGGCGAGGACAGCGCCATGCGCACCACGCTGCGCCCGTCCGTGCGCGTCGGCCACACCCGTACGTCCCCGCTGCCGCACGGCCGGAACACCCCCTCGACCAGCAGCTCGCGCGCGAACGTCCAGTGCACCGGGGCCTCCGAGGTGACGTGGAAGGCGATGTGCACCGCGTACGGGTCGGCCGTCCGGTAGCTCAGCCGCGACGGCACGGGGATGCTGCGCTCGGGCGACAGCACCAGGTCGATCTCCAGCTCTCTTTCCACCACGGTGTGCATGAAGTGCGCCCTCTCTGCTCTGCTTCTCTCGGTCCGTGGCCCCTCGCGAACGGGCCCGCACCGACAGAGAGCGCAACGACCCCCACACCATTACGCGACTTCGCCGAACCGGTGCGCCGGTCGCACGTGTGAGTGGTCCCGCCCGCGGGACGGCCGCAGAGTGGAGAGCCGTCTGGTAGACCTGTGTGCAGCGCGCCCGGTTGCCTTTTGTGCATAGAGGTCATGGAGGCAGGGGAGCAGCGCGCCCCACGTCGCTCGAGTGCGGCAGACTGCTTGTCGTCGCCCGCCCCACCGAGCACCGACACCGCAGTACGGCCGAGCAGATACGGGACATCGGAGACCATGAGCGCCCCTTCCTCAGGATCCGCCGACAACAGCCCCGTGGAAGGGTTTTATCCGGACCCTTCCATTCCTGGCTATATCCGTTACTGGAGCGGCACCGCCTGGGTGCCCGGTACCAGCCGGCCGGCGCCCGCCGAGGGCGAGCCGATGCCCGCGCCGCCCGCCGGTCTCGCCAAGCCCGCGGCGCCCGCGCTCGCCTCGCCCGTGCCGCCGACACCGCGCCGCTCCGGCCCCGACCGGCAGCCGGTCGCCCAGCAGCCCGACGAGACGGGGCCGATGTTCCTCGACGAGGAGCCGGCCCTGCGCGAGGCCCGTTCGGAGCCGGCCCCCGCCTGGCGGGCGGAGCCCGCCCGGCAGGAAGGCTTCGGCGGCGACCAGGACCGGCGCGTCTCCTGGGGCGAGGGCTCCGGCGCCGGGCTGCCCGGGCCCCGCGACCCGCGCGTCGCCTCTCCCGCCGCCGGCCCGGCCCGCTCCGAGCCGCGCGGCCCCGAGCCGCAGCGCGCCGAAGAGCCCGCGGCCCGGGCGGAGAGCGGCGTCCCCGCCGTCCGGCCCGGCGGCACGATGCAGCTGCGCACCTCCGGCAAGCCCGTTCCGCCCGCCGGCGCCCCGGGCCGGCCGGATGCCCGGGTGGAGGAGGCGCAGGCCCAGCCGCCCGCCGGGCCGCAGACCGTGCCGCCCGAGCGCCGGGCACTGCCCGCCGTGGCCCCGGCGGCCGCGCTGCCCGCTCCCGCGCGGTCCGCGCCCGCCGCCCTGCCCGAGCCCCGCCCGCAGGAGCAGCCCCGCCCCCGCACCGCGGAGCAGGCCCGGCCCGCGGCCGGCGGCTGGGCCCAGCAGGTGCAGCAGCTGGCCCAGCAGCAGCCGCCGGCCGCCGCCTCCTCCTCCGAGGCGGCCGCGCCGTGGAAGCCCCCGAAGGACGACCCCTTCCTGCGGGCCGCGCAGGAGCAGGGCCGCCCCGCGTCGCTGGGCCGGCGCCTCGCCGCCCGCCTGATCGACTCCGTCGTGCTGGGCGCCGTCGTCGGCGCCGTGGCCGTGCCGCTGTGGGCCAAGGCCGTCGCCCATATCGACGACAAGGTCGCGCAGGCCAAGCAGTCCGGCGAGACGGTCACGGTCTGGCTGCTCGACGGCACGACCGGCGCGTATCTGGCCGTCGTGCTGGGTGTCCTGCTCGTCGCCGGCGTGCTCCTGGAGGCGCTGCCCACCGCCAAGTGGGGCCGCACCCTGGGCAAGCGGCTGTGCGGCACGCGCGTCCTGGACATCGAGTCGCACGACACCCCGCGCTTCGGGGCGGCGCTGCGCCGCTGGCTGGTGTACGGGGGGCTCGGCGCGCTGGGGATCGGTGTGATCGGCGCCCTGTGGTGCGTGTTCGACCGCCCGTGGCGGCAGTGCTGGCACGACAAGGCGGGCCGTACGTTCGTGGCGGCGGGCAAGCGCTGACCCGGACGGCGCAGCGCCGGATGCGCGATGCCGCACCCCGGGTTCTACTCGGGCCATGAGCACCGAGCCGCCGCCCGAGGACGACCCGTTCAAGAAACGGCCGACGGAGCCGCCCCTGCCGCCGTACGGGTCGCCCCCGCCGGGCACTCCGCCACCGGAGGGCGGCGCGTACGCCGGCGGCGGCCGGCCGCCCGGCTCGGAGGTGCCCCCCGGCGGTGGCCCGTACGGCACCCCGCCGCCCGGCCCGGGCGGCGGCCCCGGCAACCCCTACGGCGCTCCGTTCGGCGCCGCCGACCCGCTCGCGGGCATGCCCCCGCTCGCGAACCGGTTCAAGCGGCTCGTCGCCCGCATCATCGACGCGCTGCTCGTGTCGATCCCGGTCACCGCGGTCTTCAAGGCCGCGATGTGGGACTGGGATCCGGCGAACTGGAACGACGGCCGGTCCACGAGCCTCGGCATCATCATCGCCGTCGTCTACTTCGTCTACGAGGGGCTGATGCTCACCAAGCGGGGGCAGACCGTCGGCAAGATGGTGATGAGCATCCGGGTGGCGATGCTGGAGAACGGCGCGATCCCCCAGGGGAGTCCGGGCTGGACGCGCGCCGCCGTGTACAACCTGCCGCAGGTGGTGCCCTGCTGCGGCTTCCTCTTCTGGCTGGTCAATGTGCTCTGGTGTACGTGGGACATGCCGTACCACCAGTGCATCCACGACAAGGCGGCCAAAACGGTGGTGGTCTCAACCGTGCAGTGAGTGCTCAGTGCGGTCAGTGCAGTGAGTGCTCGCTCAGTCTCGACTCGGTGGGCAGGGGAGCGCGCTGCCGGGGCACCCGGGGCCTGCGGGAGCCGGCGCGTGGCATCGGGAAGGCGACGGCGACGAACAGGCCGAGCGCGAGCGCTGCGACGGCGATGACCGCGATCCCGAACCCCGAACTCGTCTGCGAGAGCAGCAGCATGGCGAGGGTCGAGAAGACGACGGTGGCCGATCCGTAGGTTATCTGTGCGGGGGTCGGACGCGGCATGGCGGGATCCGTCCTCGGAGCAAAGGTGTGGGTGCGGAGCCGGCTGGTGCGAAGAGCGTGCGTACAGCAATGGTGTACACCAAAACGACTCTACGGTCCTGTCTGCCCTAGCGGAACTGCCGGTAAGCGTGACCTAACACACGGTGCCGGAGCACGGGGGGCGCACGGAGTCATCCGCCGGTTCAAGGGGTCGGGCGAGCGCGCCCGTTGGTGTCCGAAATCCGCAACATAAAGGTCGGATAACGTACTTGCTCTCTCGCTTGTAGTCAAGGTCTGTCTTTTCCGGCGTCACTCCGGTCAAATACCTCCACAGTTGTCACTGGGGAGGACATTCACAAGTGAAGAGCAGCCAACGGAGGCTCGCCAGATCCGCCGCCGTGGCCACGACCGTCGCGCTCGCCGCGACGGCCCTGGCGACGGGGACCACGGCCGGGATCGCACAGGCGGCCACCACTGCCGGCACGCCGTCGAGCATCGAGCGCCACGACCCGGAGCAGGCCGGGAAGGGCGTCGAGCACGACCTCAAGGGCCCGTACGCGAAGAAGCGGGAGGCGCAGCGCAAGGCTGCCCTCGACAAGGTCATATCCGGCGACGCCCGCGTGGAGCAGCGCGGCGCGTCGAAGGTCGTCCAGCTCGGCAAGGGGAAGTACGTCGAGCTCGCCCGGGAGAAGACCGACCGGATCTTCACGATCCTCGTGGACTTCGGCGACAAGGTCGACGACACCACGATGTACGACCCGGACGGGCCGGACGGGCCCAAGCCGCCCGTGAAGAAGTACGGCGGCCAGCCGGGTCCGGCGCACAACCAGATCAAGCAGCCGGACCGCAAGAACGACAACAGCACGGCCTGGCAGAAGGACTACAACCGGGAGCACTTCCAGGACCTCTACTTCTCGCACGACAAGGACAAGGAGTCCCTGGCGAAGTACTACGAGAAGCAGTCCTCGGGGCGTTACACGGTCGACGGCACGGTCACCGACTGGGTCCGGGTCCCCTGGAACGAGGCCCGCTACGGCTCCAACTACTGCGGCTCCACCAACTGCCCCTCCGCCTGGGACCTGGTGCGCGACGGCGTCAACCAGTGGGTGAAGGACCAGAAGGCGGCCGGCCGCAGCGATGCCGACATCAAGGCGCAGCTGGCCACCTACGACCAGTGGGACCGCAACGACTACAACGGCAACGGCAACTTCAACGAGCCCGACGGCTACATCGACCACTTCCAGATCGTGCACGCCGGCGAGGACGAGTCCGCCGGCGGCGGCGCGCAGAAGACCGACGCCATCTGGGCCCACCGCTGGTACGCCTACGGCTCGGACGCCGGCAAGACCGGCCCCGGGAACAACAAGGCCGGCGGCACGCAGATCGGTGACACCGGCATCTGGGTCGGCGACTACACGATGCAGCCCGAGAACGGCGGCCTCGGCGTCTTCGCCCACGAGTACGGCCACGACCTGGGCCTGCCCGACGAGTACGACACCACCGGCACCGGTGAGTCCTCCGTCGCCTACTGGTCGCTGATGTCCTCCGGTTCCTGGCTGGGCCGCGGCAAGGACACCATCGGTGACCTGCCCGGCGACATGAGCGCCTGGGACAAGCTGCAGCTCGGCTGGCTCAACTACGACAAGGCGAAGGCGGCGACGAAGTCGACGCACAAGCTGGGCGTGGCCGAGTACAACACCAAGGACAAGCAGGCGGTCGTCGTCGACCTGCCCAACAAGGCGGTCAAGACCGACGTCGTCCGCCCTGCCGAAGGCTCCAAGCAGTGGTGGGGCGGTCAGGCCGACGACCTGAAGAACACCCTCTCCCGCCCGGTCGACCTCACCGGCAAGTCCAAGGCGAGCCTGGACTTCTCGGGCTGGTGGGACATCGAGGCCAACTACGACTACGCCTACGTCGAGGTCTCCACGGACGGCGGGAAGAACTGGACCCCGGTCGACGGCACGGCCGACGGCAAGTCCGTCCCGCGCGACGGCGGCGACAAGCCCGCCCTGACCGGCCAGTCCGGCGCGTACAAGAAGCTGTCGTACCCGCTCGACGCGTACGCCGGCAAGAAGATCGACCTGCGCTTCCGCTACTCCACGGACGGCGGCACCACCGGCAAGGGCTTCACCGCCGACGCCATCAGCCTCACCGCCGACGGCGCGACCCTCTTCACCGACGGCGCCGAGGGCGACGACAACGGCTGGACGGCGAAGGGCTTCTCGCGCATCGGCGAGTCCTTCACCAAGGAGTACGCGCAGTACTACATCGCCGAGAACCGGCAGTACGTCTCGTACGACACGACCCTCAAGACCGGCCCGTACAACTTCGGCTGGAAGAAGGACCGTCCGGGCTGGGTCGAGCACTACCCGTACCAGAACGGTCTCCTGATCTGGAAGTGGGACACCTCGCAGGCCGACAACAACGTCGGCGTGCACCCCGGTACCGGCCGCATCCTGCCGGTCGACGCGCACCCGCAGATCGAGAAGTGGGCCGACGGTTCGGTCATGCGCAACCGCTTCCAGGCGTACGACTCGCCCTTCAGCTGGTTCCCGAGCGACGGCTACACCGTCCACCAGGACGGCGTCGCGGCCCGCGTGAAGGCCAAGCTCGGCGCGCCGGTCTTCGACGACCGCAAGGGCACGTACTGGAGCAAGGACAACCCGACCGGCGGTGTGCAGGTTACTGACACCAACACCCGGATCAAGATCCTCTGGCAGGCGCCGAGCGGTTCCTCGATGACCGTCCAGGTGAGCCCGTCGGGCAAGTAATCCCCTCAGGATCGGCCTTTGCGCAGGTCAGAGCGGTGTCGGCCGTCGCCCTCTAGCGGGCGGCGGCCGATCGCGTTTAGATGACTGGCGTGACGCTGTTATTGACACCCCGGCCCGGGGAGAGGTGACGCGGGCATGGCAGGCGGTGGTTTCTGCAAGCTGCCGGGCGGCAGTGTGGTCGTGGCCCTGTACCTTCCCGGGCCGCCCGGCGGGGGCGCGTCGCCCGGAGCCCGGGTGCGGGTGCTGGTGCACGCCGCGAACCGGGCGCGCGCGCTCACGCGCCTGCGGAACCTGGGCCTGCGGGCGGTCTACCTGCGCGGCAACACGGAGCCGCCGACGCCGGACGAGATAACGGCGGTCCTCCACCATCCGGACGGGCTGGTCTGGCGCGCGGCGCCGGACGACGACACGGAGTCGTGGCACGGGATACGGACGCTGTTGCGCAGCCCTGCTGCGTAGGGAGTGCGCACGGATCGGCACCGCCGGATGCGCCGACGCTGGTTGCGCGCCGCTGCGGCGGGTGGAGTGCCCCGGTCCCGCCCTTTCGCCGTTTCCTCCGGAGGAGCCGGGGCGAAGCCCCGGAAAATCTCCGCCGCGGCGGAGATCAGCCACCGCGCACGTGGCCGGCGGTGCCGAGCCCGCCCGGGCCGTACGTCACCCGGTCGCAACCACTGGCTTGCCGGACAGTTCGACGCCCGCCTCACGGAGCTCGCCGAGCGCCCGCTCGGTCGTCCCGGGGGCGACCCCCGCCGTGAGGTCGAGCAGCACCTGGGTCGAGAACCCCTCCCGCGCCGCGTCCAGCGCGGTGGCGCGGACGCAGTGGTCCGTGGCGATCCCGACGACGTCGACCTCGGTCACCCCCCGCTCCCGCAGCCAGTCCGCCAAGGACACCCCGTTCTCGTCGGTGCCCTCGAACCCGCTGTACGCGGCCGCGTACGCCCCCTTGTCGAAGACGGCGTCTATCGCCCCGGAGGCGATGACGGGAGCGAAGTTCGGGTGGAACCCGGACCCCTCCGTGCCGGCGACGCAGTGCGGCGGCCAGGTGGTCTCGTAGTCCGGCTCGGCGGAGAAGTGCGTGCCGGGGTCTATGTGGTGGTCGCGCGTGGCGACGATGTGCCGGTACCCGGCGGTGGCCTCGCCGACGAGGTCGGTGATGGCCGCGGCCACGTCCGCCCCGCCCGCGACCGCGAGGCTGCCGCCCTCGCAGAAGTCGTTCTGCACGTCGACGATGATCAGTGCACGCTGCATAGTGCGGATCCTTTGTGGAAGGGCCCTCGGCCGACAGTGCGGATCACGACTGTACGGATCGCCTCTCTGTGACCGAGGGTAGTGACTTCCGTTGCGCAATGGGAGAGGGACCCGGAGCGGGGGAGGCCCACCGGGCGCACGGGGAGCGTCAGAGGTACTCGGTGGGCAGTACCGGCTCACCGCGCGAGAGCTGGGTCGCGGAGAGCGGGAGCCCGGCCCGGGCGGCGGCGTGCCGTTCCCGCACGGTGTCCAGCGGCTCGCGGGCGACGACCTCGCCGCCGCGGACGAGCTCCACGATCAGCTGGTGGTCCGCGAGCTCCGGCGGCACCGGCCCGGTGCCGACGACCTCGGCCTCGGCGACCCCGGCCGCGTCGGGCCGGCGCGCGGCCCACTTGCGGCCCCCGATGGAGGCCTTGCCGCCCATGGACTTCTTGGCGACGGGCCGCAGCGGGGCGTTGGGGCCGGGCTCGTCCGCGCGGGCCACGAGCTTGTAGACCATCGAGCAGGTGGGGTGCCCGCTGCCGGTGACGAGCTGGGTGCCGACCCCGTACGCGTCGACGGGGGCCGCGGCGAGCGAGGCGATGGCGTACTCGTCGAGGTCGCTGGTGACGACGATCTTCGTCTTGGCGGCGCCCAGGTCGTCCAGCTGCTGCCGGACCCGGTGCGCGAGCAGCAGCAGGTCGCCGGAGTCGATGCGGACGGCGCCGAGCTCCGGGCCCGCGATCTCCACGGCCGTGCGGACGGCCTCGGCCACGTCGTAGGTGTCGACGAGGAGGGTCGTGCCCCCGCCGAGCGAGTCGACCTGGGCCGTGAAGGCGTCGCGCTCGCTGTCGTGCAGGAGCGTGAAGGCGTGCGCACTGGTGCCGACGGTCGGAATGCTGTAGCGGAAGCCGGCCGCGAGGTCGGAGGTGGAGGTGAAGCCGCCCACGTAGGCGGCGCGGGAGGCGGCGACGGCCGCGAGCTCGTGGGTGCGCCGGGCGCCCATCTCGATCAGCGGGCGGTCGCCGGCGGCCACGGCCATCCGGGACGCCGCGGCGGCGACGGCCGAGTCGTGGTTGAGGATCGACAGGATCACGGTCTCCAGCAGCACCGCCTCGGCGAAGGTGCCCTCGACGCGCAGGACCGGCGAGCCGGGGAAGTAGACCTCGCCCTCGGGGTAGCCCCAGATGTCGCCGCGGAAACGGTAGTCGGCGAGCCAGGCGAGCGTCGGCTCGTCGACGATCCGCTGGGCGGCGAGGAAGTCCAGGACGCCGCTGTCGAAGCGGAAGTTCTCCACGGCGTCCAGGACGCGGCCGGTGCCCGCCACGACGCCGTAGCGGCGCCCCTCGGGCAGCCGGCGGGTGAAGACCTCGAAGACCGAGCGGCGGTCGGCGGTGCCGGACCGCAGCGCGGCCTGCAGCATCGTGAGTTCGTACCGGTCGGTGAAGAGGGCCGTCGACGGAACGTCCACCGGCAGCCTCAAGTCCGCAGCGTTCATGGAACCAGATGCTACCCCCAATACTCGTCAGTCTGACGATTTCTACGCAGGGAAGCCTGTGAGGCCCGGCACCCGCCCGGCACCCGCCCGACGCGCGGCCCGGGGGCACCCCCCTTTGTGCATCGCAAGCCCCCGAGTGGCAGCATGGGAAACGTGAGTGTTGCACCGGTCGAGATCGAACGCACCGAGTCGAGCGAGTCCCCGTACGCGGTGGCCGAGCCCGACGTTCCCTGGGTCACGCTGGTTCACAACGACCCCATCAACCTCATGAGTTATGTGACGTATGTCTTCCAGGCGTACTTCGGCTACTCCAAGGACAAGGCCCACAAGCTGATGCTCGACGTCCACCACAAGGGGCGCGCCACCGTTTCCAGCGGCAGCCGCGAGGAGATGGAGCGCGACGTGCAGGCGATGCACGGCTACGGGCTGTGGGCGACGCTGTCGCAGGACCGTTGATGGCCGGCCACTTCGAGCCGCTGTCCGGCGGCGGGGCCGCCGTGGCCCTGGACGAGGTCGAGGTCTCCATCCTGCGCAGCCTCGCGGTCCAGCTGCTGGAGCTGATCGGCCCGGGCGACACCGAGGGCCCCGAGGGCGCCGACCCGCTCGCGCGGCTCTTCGCCGAGGGCCCCAGCGAGCCGCCGGCCGATCCCGCCCTCGCCCGGCTCTTCCCCGACGCCTACGGCGACCCGGGCGCCGGGCAGGACCCGCAGCAGCGCGCGTACGCCGCCGAATTCCGCCGCTACACCGAGAACGACCTGCGCGACCGCAAGCGCGAGGACGCCCTCGCGGTCGTCCGCTCGCTGGACGCCCTCGCGGTGGCCGGAGACGCCGGAAACGACGTGGCCGTCCTGCGCCTCACACCCGAGGAGTGCCGCCGCTGGCTGGGCACCCTCAACGACCTCCGGCTGACCATCGGGGCGCGGCTGGAAATCACCCATGAGGACGACAGCGAGGCGCTGCTCCGGCTGCCGGACGACGATGCGCGCAAGCCGATGGTGATGGCCCATCTCTGGCTCGGCGGACTGCAGGAAACGCTGGTAGATGCACTGATGGGATGATCGATCAAAGCGTCCGGGCGTCCGCTCAGGGAACAATCAAGTCCGGATAACGATCGGATCACCGTAACGGTGCCTGTTAACACTCCTTTTCCTTATTGTCCGCATTTCTTTGTGGTCTGCGTCACTGGTCCATGATCGGCATTCAGACGATCTACCGGCCACTCGTGGTACATCTTTGCGACCTGCCTCCGTGACGCCACCCATGTTCACGGCGGGAGCGCTGAGCCGGCCGACCGTCGGCACTCGCAGGACTCCATCCGGGGGGATCGGAACCCGATCCGGAGCATCCGGATCGGTATGGAGAAAGGCGCACCACCATGACCTCTGAGCAGGTCGCGGCACGTACCGCGGACGCAGTCGCGGAAACGGGCCACAAGGGAAGCGGCAAGTCGGCTTCCGAGGGTTACGAGCGGGGACTCGGTAACCGCCAGATTCAGATGATCGCCATTGGTGGCGCCATCGGCACCGGCCTCTTCCTCGGCGCGGGGAAGGCCATTTCCAAGGCCGGACCCAGCCTGATCCTGGCTTATGCCATAGCCGGTCTGGTCATCTTCTTCATCATGCGAGCGCTCGGTGAGCTGCTCATGTACCGCCCGGTGTCGGGCTCCTTCTCGGACTACGCCCGGGAGTTCCTCGGTCCCTTCTGGGGCTATGTGACCGGATGGACGTACTGGCTCTTCTGGGTCGTCACCGGAATCGTCGAGGTGACCGCCGCGGCCTCCTACGTGCAGTACTGGACCCATTCCATTCCACAATGGGTCGCCGCGCTGGGCTTCACCATCCTCCTGTACTTCGCCAACCTGATCTCCGTGAAGCTCTTCGGTGAGCTGGAGTTCTGGTTCTCCATGGTCAAGGTCACCGCCATCATCGGCATGATCCTGATCGGTATCGGCGTGCTGACCATCGGCTTCTCCGACGCCGGTGACACCGCCACCGTCTCCAACCTCTGGAACGACGGCGGCTTCTTCCCGCACGGCATCGGCAACACCCTGATGACCCTGCAGATCGTGATGTTCGCCTTCCTCGCCGTCGAGCTGGTCGGCGTCACCGCGGGCGAGGCCAAGGACCCGGAGAAGACGCTCCCCAAGGCGATCAACACCGTGCCGTGGCGCATCGCCGTCTTCTACATCGGCGCGCTGATCATCATCCTGGCCGTCGTCCCGTGGGGCGAGTTCATGCCGGGCGTGAGCCCGTTCGTCGCCGCCTTCCAGAAGATCGGCCTGCCGGCCGGTGCGGGCATCGTCAACTTCGTCGTCCTCACCGCGGCGCTGTCGTCCTGCAACTCGGGCATGTACTCCACCGGCCGCATGCTGCGCGACCTGTCGCTCAACGGCCAGGGCCCGAAGTTCTTCGGCGAGCTGACCAAGCGCGGCCTGCCGCTGCGCGGCACCACCTTCTCCGCCGCGCTGATGCTCGTCGGCGTCTGGATCAACTACCAGTGGCCGGGCAAGGCGTTCGACTACGTCGTCTCCTTCGCGACCATCTCCGGCATGTGGGCGTGGATCGTGATCCTCGTCGCCCAGCTGCGCTACCGCCGCAAGGCGGACCGCGGCGAGCTCCCGCAGTCCGCGTTCCGTGCCCCCGGCGCCCCGTGGACCAGCCTCTTCGCGCTCGCCTTCATCTTCATGGTGATCGTGATGATGGGCATCGACGCGGACGCTCGGGTCTCGCTGTACTGCGCCCCGGTCTGGGCCGCGATCATGTGGGTGTCCTACCTCGTGCTGAAGCGCCGCAACCCGCAGGCCTTCGAGCGCAAGGACTACTCGCAGGCCGCCGTCGAGGCCGTCAAGGTCGACCAGGCCGCGTAAGGCCTGACGGAAGGCCTCCTAAGGCCGTCCGGCATCCGGGCCCGCCCGTACCACCGACTGGTACGGGCGGGCCCTTCGCCTTGTCCGCGTGCCTATCCTGGGGCGCATGCTGACCATCACGCAGGACCTGTACGACCGGATCGTCGCGCACGCCCGCGCGGACCACCCCGACGAGGCCTGCGGCGTGGTCGCCGGACCGGCCGGCAGCGACCGCCCCGAGCGGTTCGTCCCCATGCTCAACGCCGCCCGGTCGCCCACGTTCTACGAGTTCGACTCCGCGGACCTGCTGAAGCTCTACCGCGAGCTGGACGACCGCGACGAGGAGCCCGTGGTCATCTACCACTCGCACACGGCCACCGAGGCCTACCCGTCCCGCACGGACATCTCGTACGCGGGCGAGCCCGGCGCCCACTACGTGCTCGTGTCCACCGCCGACACCGACGGCGAGGGCCCCTTCCAGTTCCGCTCGTTCCGCATAGTGGACGGCCAGGTGACCGAAGAGGACGTCACCGTAGTGCCCGCCTACTGAGCTCCGGCCCTCCGGCGGGCCGCGGCTGTCCGCATGCCGGTACGAACGTCCGGCAGCCGCACATGGAATCGATACGATCTGCCCCAGGTGCCCCACCCGCACGCCGACAGGAGCCGCATCATGGCCATCGAGGTCCGCATTCCGACCATCCTCCGCACCTACACCGACGGGCAGAAGGCCGTCGAAGGCAACGGCGCCACCATCGACGAGCTCTTCAAGGACCTCGACACCCGCCACGCGGGCATCCGCGAGCGCCTCGTCGACGAGTCCGGCGAGCTGCGCCGCTTCGTCAACGTCTACCTCAACGACGAGGACGTCCGCTTCCTCGCCGGCATCGGCACCGAGCTCGGCGACGGCGACAGCGTCACCATCCTCCCGGCGGTCGCCGGCGGAATGGTCTGAGGCGCGGCGTAGAGCATGCGCTACGACAGCCACCTGGCCTCGGTCGGCAACACCCCGCTGGTGCGGCTGCCCAGGCTCTCCCCGTCCGGGTCGGTCCGGATCTGGGCCAAGCTGGAGGACCGCAACCCCACCGGCTCGGTCAAGGACCGCCCCGCCCTGCACATGATCGAGCAGGCGGAGCGGGCCGGGCGGCTGACCCCGGGCTGCACCATCCTGGAGCCCACCTCCGGCAACACCGGCATCTCGCTCGCCATGGCCGCCCGCCTCAAGGGCTACCGCATCGTGTGCGTCATGCCCGAGAACACCAGCGAGGAGCGGCGGCAGCTGCTCGCCATGTGGGGCGCGGAGATCATCTCCTCGCCCGCGGCGGGCGGCTCCAACACCGCCGTCCGCGTCGCCAAGGAGCTCGCCGCCGAGCACGCCGACTGGGTGATGCTCTACCAGTACGGCAACCCCGACAACGCCGGCGCGCACTACGCCACCACCGGCCCGGAGATCCTCGCCGACCTCCCCGAGATCACCCACTTCGTCGCCGGCCTGGGCACCACCGGCACGCTCATGGGCGTCGGCCGCTACCTGCGCGAGCACAAGCCCGGCGTGAGCATCGTCGCCGCCGAGCCGCGCTACGACGACCTCGTCTACGGCCTGCGCAACCTCGACGAGGGCTTCGTCCCCGAGCTGTACGACGCCTCCGTCCTGACCACCCGCTTCTCCGTCGGCTCACAGGACGCGGTCCGCCGCACCCGCGAGCTGCTGAGCGAGGAGGGCATCTTCGCGGGCGTCTCCACCGGCGCCGTCCTCCACGCCGCCCTGGGCGTGGCCCGCAAGGCCGAACGGGCGGGGGAGAGCGCCGACATCGCCTTCGTCGTGGCGGACGGCGGCTGGAAATACCTCTCGACGGGCATCTACACGGCCCCCACGACGGAAGCGGCCGTCGAGGCGCTGCAGGGCCAGCTCTGGGCGTAGCGCCCACCCGGTGAGGCCCGGCCGGCCCCGCGGCGCGTTCGCCGCCGCGGGGCCGGCACCCGCCCGGAACCCCCCTTGCGGCGCCCGCCCAGAAGGGTCCGTACCGGTGACTTCAGCCACAACCCCACCTCGCGGAGGAGCGGGCGTCCCCTTCGCGCCTTACGCTCGACGGACCGCATGGCCCCCCGTCACGAGTCAACGGAGGTTCAGGCCCGCATGAAGCTCACCGTCGTCGGATGCTCGGGGTCGTTCCCGTCCACGGAATCGGCCTGTTCGAGCTACCTCGTCGAGGCCGACGGCTTCCGGCTGCTCCTCGACATGGGCAACGGAGCCCTCGGCGAGCTGCAGCGCCACATCGGTCTCTACGACCTCGACGCCATCCTGCTCTCGCACCTGCACCCCGACCACTGCATCGACATGTGCGGCTACTTCGTGGCCCGCTACTACCGGCACGAGGGCGGCCGGGCCGAGGCCATCCCCGTCTACGGGCCGAGCGACACCGAGCACCGGCTGGCCACCGCGTACGGGGACGTGCCCGACGAGTCCTGCATGCGCGAGGTGTTCGACTTCCGCACCCTCGCCCCGGGCACCTTCTCCGTGGGCCCGCTCACCGTCCGCACGGACCGGGTGCGCCACCCCGTGGAGGCCTTCGCCTTCCGCGTCGAGCACGACGGCAGCGCCCTCGTCTACTCCGGCGACACCGGCCCCTGCGAGGAGCTGCACGAGCTGGCCGCCGGCGCCGACCTGCTGCTCTGCGAGGCGTCGTTCACCCACGGCAAGGAGGACATCCCGGACCTCCACCTCAACGGCCGCGAGGCCGGCGAGCACGCGGCGCGGGCCGGCGCGGGCCGGCTGGTCCTCACCCACATCCCGCCGTGGACGGACCCGCTGACCAACCTCCGCGACGCGCGCGCCGTCTACGACGGCCCGGTCGAACTCGCCCGCGCGGGCGCGGTGTACGAGGTCTGACCGTCCCGTTCTTTTGGTTTTCAGAAATGCTTACGCAAATGCCCCCGAAATCCATGGGATTTCGGGGGCATTTACCTGCGGTGTTCAGGTGAGGCGTCAGGCCTTCAATTCGGCCGACTCCTCCTCGGATTCACGGCCGGGCGTCTTCAGGTCGAACTTCACGATGGCGAAGCGGAAGACCACATAGTAGATCGCGGCGAAGCACAGGCCCACGAGGACCAGCAGCCACGGCTTCGAGGCGATGCCCAGGTTCAGCAGGAAGTCGATGACGCCGGCCGAGAAGCCGAAGCCGTCCTTCATGCCGAGCGCCCAGGTCAGGGCCATCGAGACACCGGTCAGCAGCGCGTGGATCGCGTACAGCACCGGCGCGACGAACATGAACGTGAACTCGATCGGCTCGGTCACACCGGTGACGAACGCGGTGAGCGCGAGGGAGAACATCATGCCGCCGACGACCTTGCGGTTCTCGGGGCGGGCGCAGTGCACGATCGCGAGGCAGGCGGCCGGCAGCGCGAACATCATGATCGGGAAGAAGCCGGTCATGAACTGGCCGGCGTTCGGGTCGCCGGCGAGGAAGCGGGCGATGTCGCCGTTGACGGTGCCCTTGGGGCCGTCGTACGAGCCGGCCTGGAACCACGGGAAGGAGTTCAGCAGGTGGTGCATGCCGACCGGGATCAGACCGCGGTTGGCGACGCCGAAGATGCCCGCGCCGACCGCGCCCGAGCCGACCAGCCACTCACCGAAGTTGTGCAGGCCCGTGCCGAGCACCGGCCAGATGTAGCCGAAGACGACGCCGATGAGCAGACCCGCGAAGGAGGAGAGGATCGGCACCAGGCGGCGGCCGCCGAAGAAGCCCGCCCAGTCCGGCAGCTTGGTGCGGTAGAAGCGCTGGTATATGAGGGCGACCACGAGGCCCATCACGACGCCGCCGAGGACCTTGGCGTCGACGGCCTGCTCCACCATGGCGACCTTGTGGTCGACCACGGCCTCCTTCTTCGGGAGGCTGCCGTCGGTGAAGGTGCCGAGCACCTTGGAGAAGACGAGGTAGCCGGCCACGGCGGCCAGGGCCGTGGAGCCGTCCGACTTCTTGGCGAAGCCGATCGCGACACCCACGGCGAACAGCAGCGCCATGTTGTCGAGGATCGCGCCGCCGCCGGCGGACATAAACTCGGCGATCTTGTTGAGGAAGGCCGGCAGGGATTCCTTGCCCAGCATGTCGCCCTGGCCGAGGCGGACCATCAGCGCCGCGGCGGGGAGCACGGCGACGGGCAGCATCAGGCTGCGGCCGATGCGCTGGGCGACCGCCATGGCGCCGGCGCCGAACTTCTTCTTCGGAGCCTCGGCCGCGTCCTTCTTCTTCGCGGGCTTCTTGTCCGCGGCCTTGTCCGTAGCCTTGTCCGCGGACTTCTCCGCAGGCTTCTCCGCGGGCTTCTTCTCCGGCGAAGCGGCGTCGTCAGGCGCCGCCTTTGCCGCCTTGGCGCTCTTACTCATCGGATTCCTCCAGGTGAGGCGGGCGCTCGGGGGAAGGGGGTGGGCCCGCTTTTGGTCTACACCACTGAGTGGTTTAGACCATGTTGTAGCACGTGAGTCCGGGATAAAGGAATCCGTGCTTCCCGGTGGCTTCCGACACAGCGGAAAGCCCCCGCCGGTGCCCGGCGGGGGCTCGTGACAGGGAGCGATTACCCCTTCACGTTGCCGCTAGTCCTTCACGTTGCCGCGCTCGATCTCCTCCGCGAGCTCTTCCGGTTCACGCCCCGGAGTCGGCAGGTCGAACTTCGTAATCGCGAACCGGAAAATCGCGTAGTAGACGACCGCGAAGCACAGCCCGATCGGAATGATCAGCCACGGCCTGGTCGCCAGCCCCCAGTTGATCACGTAGTCGATCAGGCCGGCCGAGAAGCTGAAGCCGTCGTGCACCCCCAGGCCCCAGCTCACCGCCATCGACACGCCCGTGAGCAGCGCGTGCACCACGTACAGCGCCGGCGCGATGAAGAGGAACGAGTACTCGATGGGCTCGGTGATCCCCGTGACGAAGGAGGTCAGGCCCACCGAGAGCATCATCCCCGCGACCGCCTTGCGCCGGTGCGGCTTCGCGCAGTGCGCGATGGCCAGCGCCGCGGCGGGCAGCGCGAACATCATGATGGGGAAGAAGCCCGTCGTGAACTGGCCCGCGTGCGGGTCACCGGCCAGGAAGCGGTTGATGTCGCCGTGCACCACCGTGCCGTCCGGCTTGGTGTAGTCGCCGAACTGGAACCACATGAAGGTGTTGAGGAACTGGTGGAGCCCCACCACCAGCAGCGCCCGGTTCGCCACGCCGAAGACGCCCGACCCTCCCGACCCCAGGTCCGAGAGCCACTTGCTGAAGCTCGTCAGCGCGTCGCCGACCGGCGGCCAGACGAACAGGCAGATCACCGCGAAGCCCAGCGCGACGAACGACATCAGGATCGGCACGAGCCGGCGCCCGTTGAAGAAGCCCAGCCAGTCCACCAGCCGCACCCGGTGGAAGCGCACCCAGAACCACGCGCTCAGCAGGCCGATCACGATGCCGCCGAAGACCCCGGGGTTCTGGAAGCTCGCCGGGGACAGCTGCCCGCCCATGGAGACGCACACCCCGCTCCACAGCCCCGCCCCGGTGAACGTCGTCTCGGGCGGGCAGTCCTGCGGGAACTGGTGCAGCACGGAGAAGTAGACGAGGAAGGCCACCACGGCCGCCAGCGCCGTCGAGCCGTCCGCCTTCTTGGCCATCCCGATGGCCACGCCCACGCAGAACAGCATCGGCAGGCCGAGCCCCGAGTCCAGCAGGGCGCCGCCCGCGCCCGCGAAGACCTTCGCCACGTCCGTCCAGCCCAGCCCGTCCTTGCCGAAGACGTCCGGCTGGCCGAGCCGGTTCAGGATGCCCGCGGCCGGAAGCACCGCGATGGGGAGCTGGAGGCTGCGGCCCATCTTCTGCAGGTTCGAGAAGAGGGTCTGCCAGCGCTCCCGCCACCGGCTCTGACGCGGCGCGGCCGCGGCGTCCGTGCTCATCTGCGTCCTCCCGGCCGCCGCCCCGGCGACGGTCCACTCGGTGCTTGCCGCATACTGGTGTAGACCACTTATGCGCGCGCTTGTGGGTGTCGCCATCATTTGCCAGACGGCGGACATATGCCCACATAGTTGGGCTGAACGTGGTTTACCGTGGGGAAGCCGCTCGGTGGTACCGCCGAAGGGCCGAAGACAACCAGGAGTGCACATGGCCAGCAAGGCTGAGAAGATCGTCGCCGGCCTCGGCGGCATCGACAACATCGAGGAGATCGAGGGCTGCATCACCCGGCTCCGCACCGAGGTGAACGACCCCGAGCTCGTCGACGAGGCCGCCCTCAAGGCCGCCGGCGCCCACGGCGTCGTCAAGATGGGCACCGCCATCCAGGTCGTCATCGGCACCGACGCCGACCCGATCGCCGCGGAGATCGAAGACATGATGTGAGCCGTGAGCCGCTGAGGCTCACGGCCGGGGCCCCGCCCGGAACGCGTGCATACGTGACATACGCACCGCGATCCGGAACGGGGCCCTTCGCCTTACCCCGATGCCAGTAGGCTCATCACCATGTCTCGCATCGACGGCCGCACGCCCGACCAGCTCCGCCCCGTGACCATCCAGCGCGGCTGGAGCAAGCACGCCGAGGGCTCCGTCCTCATCTCCTTCGGCGACACCAAGGTCTTCTGCACCGCCAGCGTCACCGAGGGCGTCCCGCGCTGGCGCAAGGGCAGCGGCGAGGGCTGGGTCACCGCCGAGTACTCGATGCTGCCCCGCTCCACCAACACCCGCGGCGACCGCGAGTCCGTCCGCGGCAAGATCGGCGGCCGCACCCACGAGATCTCCCGCCTCATCGGCCGCTCCCTGCGCGCCGTGATCGACTTCAAGGCCCTCGGCGAGAACACCATCGTCCTCGACTGCGACGTCCTCCAGGCCGACGGCGGCACCCGCACCGCCGCCATCACCGGCGCCTACGTCGCCCTCGCCGACGCCATCACCTGGGCCCAGGGCAAGAAGCTGATCAAGCACGGCCGTCAGCCGCTCACCGGCACCGTCTCCGCCGTCAGCGTCGGCATCGTCGACGGCGTCCCGCTCCTCGACCTCTGCTACGAGGAGGACGTCCGCGCCGAGACCGACATGAACGTCGTCTGCACCGGCGACGGCCGCTTCGTCGAGGTCCAGGGCACCGCCGAGGCCGAGCCCTTCGCCCGCGACGAGCTCAACGCCCTCCTCGACCTCGCCGTCACCGGCTGCACCGCGCTCGACGCGGCACAGCGCGAGGCGCTCGCGGCGACGCTGTAAAGCAACCGTCGGAGGGATCACAAGCGTTCCTACGGGCGTACGGACGGGATCACCCCGCCCGTACGCCCGCAGCCGCTTCAAGGGGAGGGAATCCACATGTCCGTCATATCCGCCCGCAGGACGTCTCTCGCGCTCGCCGCCGCCGCGCTCGCCGTACCGCTCGCGGCCGGCTGCTCCACCGCCCAGAAGGCCGTGGACTGCGCCCGCCTCGGCATCGAGATATCGAACGACGTCGACGACCTCCAGCGCAGCGTCACCGACACCGCGACCGACACCGGCAACGCGGGCAGGATCCTCGACAACCTCGAGAAGGACACCAAGAAGCTCAAGGACAAGAGCAGCAACGTCGACGTCGGCAAGGCCCTCGACCACCTGGAGAAGGCCATCGGGAACGTCCGCGACGCCCTGCGGAACGACAAGACCCCGGACCTGACGCCGGTGACGGACGCGGCCGGAGAGCTCTCGAAGGTGTGCACGTCGAAATAGGCCGGAGCGGGCCGGGATAATCGCCCCATGAAGCGCCTGATCCTCGCCACCCGCAACGCCAACAAGGTCACCGAGCTCCGCGCCATCCTGGAGGCGGCCGGCCTCGACGTCGAGCTGGTCGGCGCCGACGCCTACCCCGAGGTCCCGGACGTCAAGGAGACCGGCGTCACCTTCGCCGAGAACGCCCTCCTCAAGGCCCACGCCCTCGCCCGCGCCACCGGCCACCCGGCCGTCGCCGACGACTCCGGCCTGTGCGTCGACGTCCTCGGCGGCGCCCCGGGCATCTTCTCCGCCCGCTGGGCCGGCGCCCACGGCAACGACAAGGCCAACCTGGACCTCCTCCTGGCCCAGCTCGGCGACATCGCCGACGAGCACCGCGGCGCCCACTTCGCCTGCGCCGCGGCCCTGGCCCTCCCGGACGGCACGGAGCGCGTCGTCGAGGGCCGCCTGGAGGGCACCCTGCGCCACGAGCCCGCGGGCGGCGGCGGCTTCGGCTACGACCCGGTCCTGCAGCCGCTGGGCGAGACCCGCACGTGCGCGGAACTGACGGCGGACGAGAAGAACGCCATCAGCCACCGGGGGAAGGCGTTCCGGGCGCTGGTGCCGGTGGTCAGGGAGCTGCTGGGATAAGGAAATGACCTGCACATCGAACCTTCGATGTGCAGGTCACTGGTGTGCGGCGGAAGGGATTCGAACCCTCAAGCCCGATCAAGGGCCACAGATCCTAAGTCTGCTGCGTCGCCGTTGCGCCACCGCCGCTAGCCGCCAGCCATGCTATCGGCTGGCGGCTGCACCTGGCACTCGGGCCGTCACTTCCGGGCTGACGATCCTCTCCTGCGGCACCAGGTGTCCGTCAGTGCATGGCAATTGGGGCACAGGTAGCGAAGGTTCTCCAGGCGGTTGTCGAGCCAGTCGCCGTTGATGTGGTCGATCTGGAGTGTGATCGGTCTTCCGAGCCACTCGCCTTCGTTGCCGCAGGAGACGCAGCGGTACGCGACGCCGATCTCGACCAGCGCGCGGTGAAGTCGCTGACGATTCTCTCGCGGTGATCCTTGCGGACGTACGCGCAGCACCTCGTCGGCGATGCGTTTCCGCCCAACGACGCGGACCGCTCCCCACGTCCGTCTAGTGAAGTGGGAAGTGTCCAGTCCGATTTGCGCTGCCCGCCGCCGGATCCTGCGATGGTTCGTATCGTTCACTGGCAGTCCGAGAGCGCGCATCACGTCGGCGAAGCTGCTTGCCTCGGCAACCGCGTCTCGCATGCGATCGTCCGGCAGCGCAAGTCGGCTGTTACGGAAGTGGCTGGTGTCGACATCCAGTTTGCTGAGTATCCGCCTGAGCGCTGCGCGAGAGCCTCCGTCGTCCGGGATGCCGAGGCTCCGGGCCATGTCGCGGATGCTCCTTGCCGAGGCGGCGGCGGTCCTGAGCTCGTGGGCCGGGAACGGCAGATCGAGTTGAGGACGATTCAAGTCCGGAAAGTGGCTCACGTCGATACCTGCGGCGTCGATCCGGCGCCGGATATGCGAGAGCGTTCCCGTGGCTGGTGGTGCCCCCAGCTTCTGTACGACCTCACGCAGCGTTGTGGACGTGGCGACGGCGGCGGCTATGGCTTCATCGGGGTACTTGCGCCAAGGGCTTTTCTGCTTGAAGTGGCTGGTGTCGATGCCGTGAGCGGCGGCCTTCTCCTGGAGTACCCGGCGTCTGCCGCCACTGGCTTTGACACCCAGCCTGCGCATCAGGTCCGCCCAGCTTGCCGACTGCGCGACTGCAAGGGTCAGCGATTCACGGCAGTAGGGGTCAGGCATGGATCCGCCCCTCAGCTGTGCGCCCTCGCCGCTGCGTTTCTGCCGCAGGCGTCGCGTTGCGCCTGAGTACGGTTTCGTCGTACGACGCCGAAGCGCGTGCTGCTTCGACGAGCAGCTTGTAGGTGTACTTGACCGGCATGCTTTCCCCTCCCTGGTGGAGGGGCCCGGGGTGCAGCCACGCCCGGAACCCCTCACTCACCGGTAATGGCTGCAGAGTCCTGGGTGCGGCCGCACGCGTTGCGCGACCTCGAACCTGTTAACGAGCGAGGGCTTGGGCGGTTACGCCGTTCGGGGGTGCGAACCATCAGAACTTCGGGTCGGGTGACTGGGACGTCACGATCTCCTCCGCTTCCTCCCGCGTCGCGACCGCCGGCGGTGACCCCTCCAGCGGCCGGCGGGCCGTCTCGCGCATGAAGGCGACGGCGACCATGCCGACGAGGGCCGCGCCCGCCGTGTAGACCGCGGGCGTCATGTCGCTGCCCGTGGCGTGGATCAGGGCCGTGATCACCAGCGGGGTCGTGCCGCCGAAGAGGGAGGTGGAGAGGTTGTAGCCGATGGCGAGGGAGCCGTAGCGGACCGGGGTGGGGAAGAGGGCGGGGAGGGCGGCGGACATGGTGCCCAGGAGGCACACCAGGGGGAGGCCCAGCATCAGCATGCCGCCGAGGACCGCGGCCAGGCCGCCCTGTTTCAGCAGCAGGAAGGCAGGGGCCGAGAGGACCACGAAGCCGCCCATGCCGGCCATCAGCAGCGGCTTGCGGCCGACGCGGTCGCTCAGGCGCCCCACGCACGTGATGACCGTCATCAGCAGGGCCATCGTCGCGATGAGGATCAGCAGGCCGTGCGTGTCGTCGTAGCCGAGCTGGTCGGTCAGGTACGTCGGCATGTACGACAGCAGCATGTAGTCCGTGATGCCGTACGCCCCGGCCAGGACCACGCACAGCAGCAGCCGCGCCCACTGGGTGGTGAAGATCTGCTTCAGCTCGGTGCCGCCGCCTCCCGGCTCCTCCTCCGCCAGCTTCTGGAACGCCGGGGTGTCCTCCAGCCGCAGCCGCAGGTACAGGCCCACGAGCCCGAGCGGCCCGGCGACGAGGAAGGGGATCCGCCAGCCCCAGTCCGTCATCGCCGCGCCGCCGAGCGCCGACGTCATGGCCGTGACGAGGCCCGCCGCGCCGATGTAGCCCGCGAGGGTGCCGCATTCGAGGAAGCTGCCGAAGTAGCCGCGGCGCTTGTCGGGCGCGTACTCGGCGATGAACGTCGCCGCGCCCCCGTACTCGCCGCCCGTCGAGAAGCCCTGCAGCATCCGGAAGCAGATCAGCAGCACCGGCGACCAGAAGCCGATCGCCGCGTACGAGGGGATCAGGCCGATGGCGAAGGTGCCGGAGGCCATCAGCACCATCGTCAGGGCCAGGACGCGCTTGCGCCCCACCCGGTCGCCGAGCGGCCCGAAGAACATCCCGCCCAGCGGCCGGACGAGGAACGCCACGGCGAACGTCGCGAGGGACGACAGCAGGCGCACCGTGTCGTCGCCCGACGGGAAGAAGACGTCCCCGAGGGTGACGGCGAGGTAGCTGTAGATGCCGAAGTCGAACCACTCCATGGCGTTGCCGAGGGCGGCCGCCTTGACGGCCCGTCTCACGGTCCGTTCGTCCGTGACGGTGATGTCCGTGCGCCGCAGCCGGGGGTTGCGGCGGCGGGCGACGGCCCGGAAGAGGGCCGGGTGGCGTCTGACCGCGGCGGGGTCGTGGCCGTTGCCATGTCCGTTCGTATGCCCGTTGCCGTTCCCGTTTCCGGTCTCGGCTTCCGTGCTGCTGCCGTTGGGCACGGCTCGGCCCCCTCACGCTTCGGCGGTGACGTACGTACGCGCCTGCGTCTGCGCGCTGCGCCGCCGCTCAAACCGGTGCACCCCCGGAGAGGGACATAGGTCACGCCCGGCGGGCGGCCCGCCGGGCAGGGGGCGGCGGAAGCTGATATAGGCATGAAGGGAACGCGCGGCCCGATTTCACCGTCCCTCACAGCGGGGACGCACAGCCGGACCCCGGAAGACCCGCAAGACACCAGAGAGAGAGGCCGATGGCCGACCGTGTGGCGCTCCGCCGGCCCGGCATGCGCACCGCCCTGGCGATCTTCGCGGTGGTGACGGTGCCGGCCATCGGCGGTCTGTGGGTGAGCGCGGCCGGGGACCGGTCGGACGCGGTGGCGGACGCGCCCAAGACGGCGGCGGCGCAGAAGTCGCACCCGCCGCGCGGTCCGGAGGCGGCGACGGCCGAGGACACGCCGGCGCCGCAGGAGCTGCCGGGCGTGCGCGAGTGCGGGGTCGGCAAGCCGGTCGTCGAGCCGAAGATCATCACGCTGAACTGCTCCAACGCGGGCGTCGTGGCGAGCGACATCAAGTGGGACTCGTTCGGCGCCGACGGCGCGGCCGGCTCCGGCGTCGTGCTGGTCTCGGGCGCGACCGGCAACGGCTCGCCGGCCTCCTTCCCCGCGCGGCTGCGGCTCTACGACGTCACGAAGGTCGACGGCATGATGGCCTTCACGGGAATCGAGGTCAGCTACACGGGCGCCACCCCCCATGCGAAGGCGAAAGAGGTGTACACGATCGCGTGATGGGTATCCGTGGCCGGATCGCCCTCGCGATCTCCTTCGTCACCGCGCTCGCCGTCGTGGTGCTGGGACTGGCCGTGCACCACATCTCCGCGGCGGAGCGCGACCGGCAGGCCCAGGCCTACCAGGACGACCTGCTGAGTTCGGCCCTGCAGATCTACCAGCGCGACAGCACGCTCGCCCTCGGCGCCCAACTGGACGACGCCGCACTGCCGTTCCCGCTGGCCAAGGCCGTGGCGCGGGGCCGCTCGGGCACGTACATCAGCGGCGGTGAGGACCCGCGGGTGTGGGCGGCCACGGCCGTCGGCGGCGACAAGGTGCTGTCGGTGTCGGCGCCGTACCCGGACCGCGATCCCCTGATGACGGCGCTGGACAAGGCGCTGCTGGTGGCGGGCGCGGCGACGGTGGCGCTGATGGCGGTGGTCGCGTGGTTCGTGGCGCAGAGCCTGTCGCGGCGGCTGCGGCACAGTGCGGCCGCGGCCCGGCGGATCGCGGCGGGCGAGCCGCCGGACGCGGAGGCGCTGGCGGCTGGCGGCCGGGACGAGGTCGCGGAGCTGGGCCGCTCGGTGCACCACATGGCGACGTCGCTGGCGGCGCGCGTGGAGGCGGAGCGCGAGTTCACGGCCGACGTGGCGCACGAGCTGCGCACCCCGGTGGCCGGGCTCGTGGCCTCGGCGGAGCTGCTGCCGCACCCGCGCGCCGTGGAGATGGTGCGCGAGCGCGCGCAGACGATGCGGGTGCTGGTGGAGGACCTGCTGGAGGTGTCCCGGCTGGACGCCGGCCGGGAGCGTGCCCAGCTGGACGCGGTGGAGCTGCCGTCGCTGGTGCGGGGGATCGTCAAGCGGGCGCGGGGGCAGCGCGGCGTGGACGACGTGGCGGTCGAGGTGGTCGGCGAGGGCCGGATCGTGGCGACGGACGCCCGCCGGGTGGAGCGCATCCTCGTGAACATCCTGGCCAACGCGGCCAAGCACGGGAAGCCGCCGATCGAGGTCACGGTGGAGGGCACGCGGATCGTCGTGCGCGATCACGGTGACGGCTATCCGCCGGACCTGGTGGACCAGGGCCCGCGCCGCTTCCGCACCGCGGCGCCGGAGCGGGGCACGGGGCACGGCCTGGGGCTGACGATCGCCGTCGGCCAGGCGGTGGTGCTGGGGGCGCGGCTGGAGTTCGGCACGGCGGAGGGCGGCGGGGCGCGGGCGGTTCTCGATCTGCCGGAGGCGGAGGCGCAGTCTCCGGCGGAGGGCGAGTAGCGGCGTGCGCCCCTGACGCCGGAGGGCTCTGGTCTTCAGAGCCGTCCGGCGATCGAGGACCGGGGTCCGGGGCGGAGCCCCGAGTCGGTGGCCTGCAGGCTCCTGCAGGCTCCTACAGACCGAGGTCCTTGATGATCTTGGCGACGTGCCCCGTGGCCTTCACGTTGTACAGCGCCCGCTCGACCTTGCCGTCCTCGTCGACGATCACCGTCGACCGGATCACCCCGGTCACGACCTTCCCGTACAGCTTCTTCTCGCCGAACGCCCCGTACGCCTCCAGCACCTTCTTCTCGGGGTCGCCGACGAGCGTGACCTTGAGGTCCTCCTTCTCGCGGAACTTCGCGAGCTTCTCCGGCTTGTCGGGGGAGACGCCGATCACGTCGTAGCCGTGGCCGGCGAGGAAGTCGAGGTTGTCGGTGAAGTCGCAGGCCTGCTTGGTGCAGCCGGGGGTGAGCGCGGCGGGGTAGAAGTAGACGATCACCTTGCGGCCCTTGCGGTCCGCGAGCGAGACCGGGTTGCCGTCGGCGTCGGGAAGGGTGAAGGCGGGGGCGGTGTCGCCGGGCTGCAGTCGCTCGCTCATGGCTCTCCTCGGGTCGTGGGCCTGCGTCCCGAGCGTAGCCACCGGCCCGATCGGGGGTGCCGCGGGGCACGGGGTCCGGTGAGCTGACAGACTGTCGTCATCACTCATCATCACTCTTATCGAGACGACGGAGGCAGCGCGGTGTCGGATGCCAGGACCCCTGCGCAGATCGAGGCGGACATCGCCCGCAGGCGGAGCGAGCTCGCCGTGACGCTCGACGAGATCGGCGTGCGCATGCACCCGGCCACGATCATGGGCGACGCGAAGGCGAAGGTCGCCGCGAAGGTGGACCACACCGCGGGCCGCGCCTGCGCCACGGCACACCGGCTGGTCTCGGACGTGAAGGCGCGCCTGACGACGGAGGACGGCGCGCCGCGGCTGGAGCGGATCGTGCCGGTGGCGATGGTCGCGGTGGGTGTGATCGGCCTGATCGCGGTCTCCTCGCGGCGCCGCGGGGCGTAGGTCACATCCGCGGATCCGCGATCGGTGGCCGCGGGGCCGCGTGCGGGCAGGTACGGTCGTCTGCGTGAGTACGAACACCACCCACGACAAGCTGCCCATCCGGATGCTGCACGACCGTGTGCTGGTCCGGACCGACATCCCGGAGGGCGAGCGCCGGTCCTCCGGTGGCATCGTCATCCCCGCGACGGCGGCGGTGGGCCGCCGGCTGGCCTGGGCCGAGGTCGTGGCGGTCGGGCAGAGCGTACGGACGGTGGAGCCGGGCGACCGGGTGCTGTACGACCCCGAGGACCGCGCGGAGGTGGAGGTCCGGGGCGTGGCGTACGTGCTGATGCGGGAGCGCGACCTGCACGCGGTGGCGGCGGAGCGGCTGGAGGGGTCCGAGGACTCCACAGGTCTGTACCTCTGAGCTCGTCTTCTCCGGGTTTGCTACGGTCGTAGGTACCCGACGAGACGCGCCGTACCGGGTCAGGACAAGACGACGCACCCCTGGAAGCTCTTCTCCACGGAGGTGCCGTCATGGCATGGGTCCTGCTCGCCGTCGCCGGTCTGCTCGAGGTCGGCTGGTCGATCGGCATGAAGTTCACCGAAGGGTTCACGCGGCTGTGGCCGAGCGTGTTCACCATCGCGGGTATCGCCGCCAGCATGCTGCTGCTGTCACAGGCGGCGAAATCCTTGCCCATCGGTACGGCCTACGGCGTGTGGGTGGGCATCGGCGCGGCCGGCGCGGCGGTCCTGGGCATGCTGGTCCTGGGCGAGCCGGCGACGGCGGCGCGGATCTTCTTCATCGTGCTGTTGCTGGTGGCTGTGGTGGGTTTGAAGGCGACTTCGGGCCACTGAGCCGGCCGGGGGGCCGGGGGTTGTCCCCGGGAGATGCAGCATCGTGCTGTTGCTGGTGGCTGTGGTGGGCTTGAAGGCGACTTCGGGCCACTGAGCCCGCAAGGGCCTCGGGCCACTGAGCCCGCCCGGGGCCCGTCAGTAGTCGCCCAGCAGCCCGCCGTCCAGCCCGCCCCCGCCCTTCGGCTCGTTCGGGATGAACGTGGGCAGCCCCGGGATCGAGGGCGGTCCCGTCGGCGGCCGGGTCGGGAAGCCCGTGGGCGGCCCGGTCGGCGGCAGCGGCGGGAACGACGGCGTGGGCGGCGTCGGCGGTGCCGGGATCGACGGCGGCGCGGAGGTCGTCGGCGGCGCCGGGATCGTCGGCTCCATGGTGGGCATCCGGGCCCCGCTCTGCAGCTCCAGGTCGAAGTCCTTGACGGAGGTGCCGGAGAGCGCGGCCGCCGTGTACGCGGCCCAGATGTCGGCGGGGAACCCACCGCCGTTGATCCGGGCCTGTCCGGCCGCGCCGTAGAGCGACTTGTGCTCGCCGGTCTCGGAGTCCTGGCCCATCACGGCGACGACGGTCGCGAGGTCGGGGGTGTAGCCCGCGAACCAGGCCGCCTTGTCGTCCTCCGCGGTGCCCGTCTTGCCGGCCGCGGGCCGCCCCGCGGCCTGCGCGCCCCGCCCGGTGCCGTTGTCGACGACGCTCTCCAGGATGGAGGTGGTGGTGTCGGCGGCGGTGCGCGTGACGGCCTGCTTGACGTCCTGGCTCGGCAGCGGGACGACCTCGGCGCCCTTGGTGACCTTGTCGACGAGGGTGAACGCGCCGTGCCGCCCGTGGTTGGCGAGCGTCGCGTACGCCTGGGTCATGTCCAGGACGCTGGCGTTGGCGACGCCGAGGGCGATGGAGGGGTTGGCGTTGAGGTCGGGGGTGTTCTCGGGGATGCCGAGGGCGACGGCCGTGTCCTTGACCTTGGCGGGGCCGACGTCCTGGGCCATCTGCGCGTAGACGGCGTTGACGGACAGGTCGGTGGCCTTGGTGACGGTGATCGGCCCGTACGAGATGTCGTCCTCGTTGGCGGGGGCGTAGCCGACGGGCCCGTTCGGCCCCTGCACGGGGCGCTTGTTCGTGCCGTCGTAGATCGTGAAGGGGGTGATGGTGCGCCCGTCCTGGGTGGACGCGTCGTTGGCGACGGCCGAGGTGAAGACGAACGGCTTGAAGGTGGAGCCGACCTGGAAGTCGCGGCGCGTGGCGTTGTTGACGAACTGCTTGGTGTAGTCGATGCCGCCGTAGAGGGCGACGACGCGGCCCGTCCGCGGGTCGATGGAGGCCCCGCCGGCGCGTACGTACCGGTCGACGGCGCGGTCGTCGCTGAGCTCGTCCATCAGCTGTTTCTGCACGGCGCTGACGAAGGCGTCCTGCTTCTTCTTCTCGACGGTGGTCGTGATGCGGTAGCCGCCGCGGGCGAGCGTCTGCTCGTCGACGATCTTGTTGCTGGTGAGGTAGTCCTTGACCGCTTCGACCAGATAGCCGCGCTGGCCCGACATGCCGAGCCGGGCCCTCGCCTTGCCGGGCGCGGGGAACTTCATGGCGCTGCGCTCGGCCTGGGTGAGCCACTTCTTCTTGACCATGCCGTCGAGGACGTAGTTCCAGCGGGCGGTGGCGCGCGCCTGGTTCTCGGGGTGGGCGCCGACGTCGTAGAGGCTGGGGGCGTTGAGGAGCGTGGCCAGGTAGGCGCCCTCGGCGGTGTTCAGCTTGTCGGAGTCCTTGCCGTAGTAGGCCTGCGAGGCGGCCTGGATCCCGTAGGCGTTGCGGCCGAAGTAGCTGGTGTTCAAATAGCCTTCGAGGATGTCGTCCTTGCTCTCCTCGCGGTCCAGCTTGATGGCGATGAAGAACTCCTTCACCTTGCGGCTGATCGTCTGCTCCTGGCCCAGGTAGTAGTTCTTGACGTACTGCTGGGTGATGGTGGAGCCGGACTGCTTGCCCTTGCCGGTGACGGTGTTCCAGGCGGCGCGCAGCATCGCCTCGGGGTTCACGGCGGACTCGGAGTAGAAGTCGCGGTCCTCGGCGGCGAGCACGGCGTGCTGCACGTCCCGGGGCACCTTGCTGAGCGGCACGCTCTCGCGGTTGACCTCGCCGTCGCGGGCCAGCTGGCTGCCGTCGGCGTAGAGGTAGACGTTGCTCTCGGCGACCGCGGCCTGGTTGGCGGCGGGGATCTGCACGAGCATGTAGCCGGCGATGAGGCCGGCGGCGATGAGCAGGACGACGAACAGGACGGCGCCGACGACCATGCGCCAGGTGGGCAGGAGCCGGCGCCAGCCGGTGCGGCGGGGGCGGCCGTTGCCGTTGCCGCCGGGTGCGCCGTTGCCGTCTCCGCCGTCACCGCCGGGGCGGCGCGGCCGTCCCGGCTCGCCCGGCCTGCCGCTGTTCCCGCCGCGACCCGGGCCTTCGCCGGCCCTCGGCGCCCAGCCCGCCGGTGCGCCCCGGCCGCCCCCGGCGGCCCGCTGTGCGTGCTCGTCGCTCATGTCTGTAGGGACTCCTCGGCCGCCGCCGTTGGTTCGGTCACGGCGGCGCGGTCTCGTGTCGGGCGGTCCGCTGTGCTTCGTACACGTCGTGCACCCCGTCGAACACTGTCGCATCATGCGTTCCGCGCCAATGGTGCGTACCGCAATGGGCCTGCCCGGCTCGGCCGTCCGGGGGCAGGCCGCCCACTCCGGCGGGTGACAAACCCGTGGCCGCCGTGGCCGCCGCTTTTCCGGTTCAACGACGGGATGCGGTACGAGATGCGCCCGTGCGGGGCCGTTGCGGTGAATGTCCCCTATCGGTCTCCTTTCCGTGTCCTTCCGTGTCCTTCCGCGTGAGGGGCCAGAATCGATAATTCCGCTCGCTACGCTGTTCGTATGATGAGCGAACTTCCAGAAATGCGCGCCTCGGACGCGGAGCGGGAGCGCATCGCCGAAGCCCTGCGCGAGGCCGTCGCCGAGGGCCGGCTGACGATGGAGGAGTTCGAGGAGCGCCTGGAAGCGGCGTACAAGGCGAAGACGCACGGCGAGCTGGAGCCGCTCGTGCGGGACCTGCCGGCGCCGGGCGGCGGCGGTGCCGCCGTCTCCCTCACCAAGTCCTCGGGTGCCGCGGCCGCGCCGGCCGCGCGGGACTGGGCCGGGCGCATCGGCGGCGGCCCCGTGAGCGGCCCGGTCGCCATCGGCGTCATGGGCGGCTTCCAGCGCAAGGGCACGTGGACGGTGCCGCGCCGGTTCACCGCCTTCGTCTTCTGGGGCGGCGGCGAGATCGACCTGCGCGACGCGCGCTTCGAGGACGGCGAGGTCGTCATCCGCTGCATCGCGATCATGGGCGGCATGCAGGTCACCGTGCCGCCGGACCTCGACGTCCACGTCGGTGGCGTCGGCATCATGGGCGGCTTCGACGACAAGGCCTCCGGCGCGGGCACCCCGGGCTCCCCGCGCGTCCGCATCACCGGCTTCGCCTTCTGGGGCGGGGTGGGCGTGGACCGCAAGGTCACGAAGGCGGAACGGGCCCGCCTCCGCGAGGCCCGTCGCCGGGAACTGGAGTAGGCCGTACGCCGGCCGGTGCGGTCCGGCACCGCCGGACAGGTGGCGGGTGGTTGCTCACCGCTGCGGCGGGGGAGTGCGCCTGCGGCACGGGAGCGCCTGCGGCACGGTTGGCCTTTCAGCGGCGAAGCCCGCTGAAAAAGCTCCGCCGCCACGGTGAGCAACCCCTACGGCGTGGGCCCGGCGGAATGGGGCGCCACCGGCATGGCTCCGGGCTGCCGCAGCGCCCGGCGCGGCCGGCCCGGGCGGAAAATGTCCGCCGCCACGGTGAGCAACCCCTACGGCGTGGGTCCGGCGGAACAGCCGGGCACCGGAACCCACACGTGCCCCGAACGTCAGAGCGCGGCGGCCGCCTCGCCCTTCAGCGTCTCCAGGTCCAGCGCCCGCGCCATCGCCTCGTACCCCGCGTCGCTCGGGTGCAGGTGGTCCCCCGAGTCGTACGCGGGGAGCAGCCGCTCCGGGACGGCGGGGTCGCGCAGGGTCCGGTCGAAGTCCACGACGGAGTCGAAGACGCTGCCCGAGCGGATGATCTGGTTGACCCCCTGCCGGGTGACCTCCTGCCGCTCCACCACGCCCTTGTGCCCCTTGAACGGCATCAGCGTGGAGCCGACCACGCGCAGTCCGCGCTCGTGCGCGCGCTGCACCATTGAGCGCAGCCCGTCGATGATCTGCTGCGGATTGTCGACCTGCGGCTTGCGCAGGATGTCGTTGACGCCGAGGGCGATGACGACGACGCGGGCCCCCGTACGGCCGAGCACGTCCCGCTCGAAGCGCGAGAGGCCGCTGAGGTTGTTCGCCGTGGGCGAGGGAGAGTTGCTGAGGAGTATGCGGTTGCCGCTGATGCCCTCGTTGAGGACGCCGTAGCGCGGAGCGCCCGGCTCCGTGCGCAGCCGGGCGGCCAGGAAGTCCGTCCAGCGGCGGTTGCCGCCGACGGTGGAGGTCACGCCGTCGGTGATGGAGTCGCCGATCGCGACGACGGCGCCGTGCGCCTCCTGCGTCCACACGTCGACGGCCGACACGTAGCGCCAGTACGGCGTCTTCGTGGTGTACGCCGTGCCGAGCGGCTCCTCGGTGTGGTCGCCGCGGGCGACGAAGGAGTTCTGCCGGGCCTGCGGGTGGTAGGTGACCGGCCCGGACGGGGTCGGCGAGTACGTGGTGACGAGCAGGTCGGACGCGGCCGGGACGACCAGCCGGACCGGGTCGCTGAGCAGGGAGCCGCCCGCCGGGACGGTGACCGTGGGCTGCCCGGCGAAGGTCAGCCGCTGCATGCTGCCGGGCGCGGCGGCGGGGGAGCCGGGGGCCGCAGCGACGGCGAGCGAGGCGTGGGTGACGGAGAGCGGCACGGTGCCGTACAGGTTGGAGAGCTGGATGCGGGCGCCCGTGCCGCCGATGCTGGTGTGGAGCACGTTGCGGATGGACATGCCCGCGAAGCCGTTGGCGGTGTTCGGCTCGGCGGCCGCCGGGGCGGTGGCCCAGGAGCCCACCCACTGCCCGGAGGCGGCGGGCTCGGCGGAGCCGCGGTTCTCGTGCGAGCCGGTCGCGGCCCGCCCGTCCCGGCCGCCGGCCCCGAGGAATATCGCGGTCGAGATGATGATCACGACGGCCGCCAGCGCGGCGAGTACGGCGTAGGCCGTACCGCGGGGCAGGGGTGGCCTGTTCATGCGGGTGTCTCCTGGAAGAGGCGGAGCGGGCAGCTCCGGGTGCGGAACCGGGGACGGAAACAGCGACTGATCAGCAACAGCGCCCTCGCGGTCCGATCGCCGTTCCATGATCCCACGGTGGTCTCGGGGTGCGCCCGTGGGGAGCGCCCGTCGGTCCGGGGGGTCAGGCAACGTGTCACATGCGACTTGTCAGACGCGGGGAACTCCCGGTCCGTTCCAGGAGTAGGCCGGGTAAGGACAATGCACGGAAGTCGGCTGGAACGGGTGGTGCGGATGAATCGGTCGCCTGATGGCGAACGCGGCGAGGGGCCGGACGGCGGGAGGGACGTTCGGGGGGACGCGCGAAGGGGCGGCGGAACGGATACCGCCGAACGGGTGATGCCCGCTCCGCCGGGCGGTCTCACCTACAGCGCCGCCGACGAGGAGAAGCGCCGCGGCGTCCGCCGGATGAAGGCGCTGGCCACGGGCCTCCTGCTCGCGGTCGCACTGGTGTACGGATTGGCGAAGTGGGGTCAGTCGGCGGGCGCGGGGGCCTGGGCCGGCTACGTGGCCGCCGCGGCCGAGGCCGGCATGGTCGGCGCCCTCGCCGACTGGTTCGCCGTCACCGCCCTCTTCCGGCGCCCCATGGGCCTCCCCATCCCGCACACCGCCATCATCCCCACCAAGAAGGACCAGCTCGGCCGCAGCCTCGGCGATTTCGTCGGCGAGAACTTCCTCTCCGGCGACGTCGTCCGCCTCCGGCTGCGCACCGTCGGCATCGCCTCCCGCCTCGGCACCTGGCTGTCCCGCCCCGAGCACGCCGACCGCGTCACCGCCGAACTGGCCACGGCGGTGCGCGGCGCCCTCACCGTCCTGCGGGACTCCGACGTCCAGGCCGTCGTCGGCGAGGCCATCACCCGGCGCGCCGACGCCGCCGAGATCGCGCCCGGGATCGGTGCCACGCTGGAGAAGGTCGTCGCGGACGGCGGGCACCGGCGCGTCGTCGACCTCGTGTGCGTCCGCGCCCACGACTGGCTCGTCGCGCACGGCGACTCCGTGATGGAAGCCGTCACCGGGGGCGCGCCCGGGTGGACGCCGCGGTTCGTCGACCGCAAGGTCGGGGAGCGGGTCTACAAGGAACTCCTGCGCTTCGCCGCCGAGATGCGCGACATGCCCGACCACCCGGCGCGGGGCGCCGTCGACCGCTTCCTCGCGGACTTCGCCCGCGACCTGCAGTCCGACACGGACACCCGGGCCCGGGTCGAGCGGCTGAAGTCCGAGATACTCGGCCGGGGCGAGGTCCAGGACGTCATCGCCTCCGTGTGGGCGTCGGTTCGCGCCATGATCGTCGCGGCGGCGGAGGACGAGCGGAGCGAGCTGCGGCTGCGCGTGCGCGCGGGGATCCTGTCGCTCGGCTCGCGGATGGCGGGCGACGACCGGCTGCGGCAGAAGGTCGACGGCTGGCTGGAGGACGCGGCGGTGTACGTCGTCACGACCTACCGCGACGAGATCACGTCCCTCATCACGGACACGATCGCGAGCTGGGACGCGGAGCACACGTCCCGCAAGATCGAGGCCCACATCGGCCGGGACCTGCAGTTCATCCGCATCAACGGCACGGTGGTGGGTGCGCTGGCGGGGTTGTGCATCTACGGGCTGACGAGGGGGCTGGGGGGCTAGGGCCGCCGGGGCCGGGCCGGCGATCGGGCCGGGGCCGGGCGCGAGGGGGTGTCTTGACCCCGTTTCCGTGGACGCCGGACGGTCCGCCACGCGTTCACCGGGGCGCGGGGCTCGTGGCGTCGGCCCGGCAGGCTCCGCAGACCTGCGCGGGGCCGCCTTCCGTACGCACCAGGGCAGCGGCGGCGGCGACGAAGGCACGGATCCGGGCGTTGTCCGCCGCTGTCCGCCATACCGCACCGAACTCGGCAGGTGGCGCGTCCGGATAGGGGACGAAGGCGATCGTCGGGCGGGTCTGGTACACCGCAGTCTGGCTCGGAACGGGATGGACGCCATGGCCGGCGCCGACCCGGGCCAGCGTCTCCTGGAGCGAGCCGGCCGGCAGCACGCTCTCGTCGGTGAGATCGCCTGCGCTGACCGCGTCGCGGCGGGCCAGCCGGTGGCGGGCGGGAACGGCGAGCATCACGGCGTCGGATATCAGCACCGGACCGGCCGTCAGGTCCGGTTCGCTGACGGGGAACCGGACGATTGCCAGGTCGGCCTCGCCGGACCGGAGGAGGCCGTACGGATCGCTTTCGGGGACCTCGCGGAGCCGCACTTCGCACTCGGGGTTGCCGGCGCGCAAGGCGGCCTGGACGGAGAGCACCAGGTCACCCTGGAGCGCCCCGGAGAAGCCCACGTGCAGCGGTCCGGCAGTACCCTGGCCGGCCTCGGTCGCACGCGCGATGCCTTCTTGGATGCGCGCGAACGCCGGGCCGATGTCGTCCCGGAGGCGACGGCCTACCGGGGTGAGGGCGACCCTGCGGCTGGTCCGCTCGAACAGCGCGGTGCCGAACCGGCGCTCCAGCTTCTTGATGGTCTGGCTGACCCGGGCCTGCGAGACGAGCAGCCGCTCGGCGGTGCGCGCGAAGTGCAGTTCCCCGGCGAGCGTCAGGAAGATCTCGATCTCACGGCTTTCCATAACCCTCAGGTTATCGATCGTTGCGAGGTTCGGCATTGTTCGCATGTCGCCGTGCGAGCAGGGTTGATGACGTCGCCTCCGGAGGTCCCGCTCCGAGGCCGTATCCGGAAGTCATGAGAGAAGTCATGAGAGAAGTCATGAGAATGGAGCACGCCGTGGCACAGCCGCTCATCGTCATCACCGGCGCCGGTTCGGGTATCGGCGCGGCTGTCGCACGCGCCTTCGCCGACCGCGGCCACCCGCTCCTGCTGCTCGGCCGTCGCCTCGACCGGCTCACCGGCCTGGGCCTGCCCCACGCGCTGGCGCGGGCGGTGGACGTCACCGACCGCGCCGCGGTGGCCGCTGCGGTCGCCGAGGCCGAGGCCGCCTTCGGTCCCGCTGATGCGATCGTGAACAACGCCGGGACGATGCTGCTCGGCGAGGTCGCCGAGCAGCCGGCGCGGGAATGGGACCGGATGGTGGACGTGAACGTGCGCGGCCTGCTCAACGGCATCGCCGCGGTACTGCCCGGCATGGTCGACCGCGGAACCGGCACGGTGATCAACATCGGCTCGGTGGCAGGTCTCAAGAGCTACCCGAAGCACACCGTCTACAGCGGCACCAAAGCCGCGGTGCACGCGATCTCGGAGAGCTTGCGCGAGGAGGTCGCCGCGCACGGAGTGCGGGTGGTGACCATCGCCCCGGGCGCGGTCCGTACGGACCTGCTGTCGCACACCACCGACGAGGCCGCCAAGGCCGATTACCAGGCGTTCAAGGATGCGGTGGAACTGCCGACGGCCGATGAGGTCGCGGAGGCGGTCCGCTGGGTCTACGAGCAACCGCAGCGGATCACCGTCCGCGAACTGGTACTGGCCGCGACCGGACAGGCCGCGTGACAGGCCCGCCGCCGCGGCCCTCAGGCCACTTCCATCACGGTCAGGATCACGCTCGGAATCAGCGGCCCGTCCGCCGGCCGGGTCGCGTCGAGCCGTACGGCCTCTCCCTTCGTCTTCGCCTGCAGCACGTCCCCCTTCTTGAACCGTGCCGCGAACTGCGAGACCACCACGTGCGTGCTGTGCGTCGCCGCCTGGCACAGCCGGACGCTGCTGTCGGCGACGGCCTTGCCGTTGACAGCGGACCAGGTGTCCACACAGCCCTCCGTGGGGTCCTTGCCCTGCTGTACGCCGCCCTGGTCCGTCGTCACCTGCGGCGCGATGACGACCAGGTACGTGCCGTCGTGCTGCACGGTGACGGAGTCCTTGCCGACGCCGATGCCGCTGTGCCCGTCGTCCAGCTCGAACCGCACCGTCTTCACGGTGCCGTCCTGCACCTGGTCGACGGCGGAGGAGAGTTGCGCGAAGGCGGTCGCGTGCGGGGACCGGTCGTCGGGCCCGGCCGGCGAGGCCCCGGCGGCGACGAGGACGAGCGCGGCCGCGGTGCCGAGGATGGCGAAGGTGCCGAGGGCGCCGAGGGTGCGGGAAACGTACATAGATGCCTCCCGTGCGGAGATCCAGGCGGAATGCCGGACTTGGCGTGATAAGCGTATGGACTGCGAGGCGTGAGGTGTGACCGGGAACGTTCGTCCGGTCGCTGCCTCGATCGGATGACGGCGCGTCGCGGACCCCGGCCCGGTTAGGGTCACCCCGTGTTGAAACGTCCCAACTTGCTGTGGTTGCTCGCCCCGTACGTCCTCTTCCTCGGCGTCCTGCCTCTCGTCGACCGCGTGCGGCCGACCGTCATGGGCCTGCCCTTCCTCTTCTTCTGGCTTCTCGCCGCCACCCTCCTCACCCCCGCCGCCGTCTTCCTCGCCTGGCGGGGCGACCGCAAGCGAGGGCGCGTGTGAACGGCAACGCGGCGGTCGCGACGACCGTCTTCGGCGTCTTCATGGTGCTCACCGTGGCCCTCGGCCTCCTCGCCGTGCGCGGCCGGGGCCGCACGACCGGCATCGCCGAGTGGTCCGTGGGCGGCCGCAGCCTCGGCACGGTCTTCATCTGGGTGCTGATGGCCGGTGAGGGCTACACGAGCTTCAGTTATCTGGGTGCCGCCGGGTGGGGGTACAACCACGGCGCGCCCGTTCTCTACGTCATCGCCTACATGTCCTGCGGCTACGCGATCGGCTACGTCGTCGGCCCGACGCTCTGGTCGTACGCCCGCCGCCACGGCCTCGTCACCATCACCGACATGGTCGCCCACCGCTACGGCCGCCCCTGGCTCGGCACGGCCGTGGCGATCCTGGCGACGGTGTGCCTGCTGCCGTACATCCAGCTCCAGATCACGGGCATGGGCGTCGTCGTCTCGACGATCTCGTACGGCGCCATCAGCCTGAACTGGGCCTACTTCATCGCCTTCGCCGTGACGACCGGATTCGTGGTGGTGAGCGGACTGCGGGGGAGCGCCTGGGTGTCGGTGCTCAAGGACGTACTCGTCATCGCCACGCTGGGTTTCCTGGCCTTTTACGTTCCGAACCACTACTTCGACGGCTACGGGCCCTTCCTGGACCGCCTGGTCGCGGAGAAGCCCGCGTGGCTGACGCTCTCCGGTCATGGCGGCAGCGGCCTCGACGCGACCTGGTTCGCGACCACGAGCTTGCTCAACTCGCTGACGGTCGTCATCTTCCCGACCACTGTGGCGGGCTATCTGGGTGCGCGCAGCGCTGATGCCTTGCGCCGCAACGCGATGCTCCTGCCGTTCTACAACGTGCTGCTGTTCGTGCCGATGCTGCTGGGGATGGCGGCCCTGTTCGTGGTGCCGGGCCTGACGGGTGCCGGGTCGAACCTCGCGATGTTCAAGCTCGTCGTGGACTCGCTGCCCGCGTGGGCGGTCGGGATCACCGGCGTCGCGGCGGCCCTCTCCTCCATCGTTCCCATGGCCGTCTTCATGCTGGTCATCGGCACGATGTGGGGGAAGAGCGTCCTCGGGACGGTGCCCGCCCTCGCCGGCCGGCCACGGCGGCAGCGGCTCGCGGGGCAGATCGTGGTGGTCGCGGCGGGCGGCCTCGCGCTCGTCCTGACGTACCTGACGCCGAACACGCTGGTACGTCTCTCCCTCATCTCGTACGAGGGGATGGCCCAGCTCGTGCCCATGGTCCTGCTGGGGCTGATGTGGCGTCGGCTGACGCTGTGGGGCGCCGTGAGCGGGCTCGTTGCGGGCGCAACGCTCGTGTGCGCCCTGGTCTTCACCGAGCACGACCCGCTGTGGGGCGTGAACGCGGGAGCGCTCGCGCTGGGCGTGAACCTCGTGGTGGCGCTCGCGGTCTCGTGGCTCGGACCGCGGCCGGTTGACGACCGTCCGGACGAGGAGGTGCTGGCGACGGATCCACGGCCGGCGGATGCGCGAGCGGCGGATACACGAGCGGAGGGCTCGGTTCCGGCATAAGGGGCGAATGGATCGATTGCCCGGCCGGTTAAGGCGCTTGCTATGAGCAAAAGCGAATGGTGTGAGCAGGGCTGACGAATTGCGACCAGGCCGACGAACCCGACTCGTCGGCCTAGACCAATTTTGACCGTACGTGTTCGGGAGACGGCGCAGATCCATGCAATGATCACCCGTACCACCGGTAATCCGAGGTTTGTGCGAAGATTCCGTCCCCGGTCCGATCGGGCCGGGCGACAAGGGGAAACATCGTGCACATAACGAGATTCAGAGCCGCTGTTGGGGCGGCTGTGACGGTGGCCGCCACGGCCGCTCTCCTGCCCACGTCGGCCGCGTTCGCGGCGGGCAAGCCGGACTCCCGCACGGCGGACAGCGCCACGGTCGAAGCCTTCGGCCGAATAGCCGACGCCATCCTGAAGGACCGCACCTCCGTCCTGCTGGACACCCGCTCGACGGCCGACCGCAAGGCGACCAGGCTCGACGGGAAGGTCCGTCTCTCCTCCGGCCTTTCGCGGGCCGAGGACACCGGACTGTCCTCGCTGAAGACGCGCAAGGCGTGGCTCGCCGCCCTCGGCGAGGCGTACACGGCCGCGGAGACCAAGACGTCGGTCGACAAGACCACCGTCAAGGGCAACCGCGCGACCGTCCGGGTCACCGAGACCACGGAGCTCACGTACAAGAAGATCCGCGGTGACGAGCCGTCGACCACCGGCTTCACCGCTCACCACGAGCTCAGCTTCTCCCTCGGCAAGAGCGGGAACTGGGAGCTCACGGGCATCCGCCCGCAGGACGACGGCCCCGGCGCCATCAACGAGCCCCGCACCGCGGTGGCCGCGACCGGCAGCATCGACCTCAACGGCAGCCCGGCCTCGACCCGGTACCCCGGCAGCCGGAACTCCAAGCCGAAGAACCTGACCCCCACCCAGGGCGGTCTGGACTACAAGGCGATGGCCGCCTACGCCGAGAAGTACTGGCGCAACTACAACCCCGCCTACCGCAGCTTCAACGTCGCGGGCGGCGACTGCACCAACTTCATCAGCCAGTCCCTGAAGGCCGGCGGATGGAAGGACGTGCCGGGTTCGGACACCTCCGACTACCACAAGTGGTGGTACAACAAGTCGAACCAGTCCGACTCCTGGGTCGGCGCCAACGAGTGGGCGTGGCACACGCTGTCCACCAAGCGTGCCGCCAACCTGTCGAACGTCTACCAGATGGACGTCGGCGACATCCTGCAGATGGACTTCGACGGTGACGGGTCCAAGGACCACTCCATGATCACCACGTACCGGAGCCGGATGGGCGTCCCGTACGTGACGTACCACTCGACCAACACCTACCGGAAGTCGGTCGCGAGCATCATCGCGTCCTACCCGGGTGCGGTCTACTACGCCTACCGCACGTGACGCGGCGTGGGCCGCGCCCCGGAGCTTCCTCCGGGGCGCGGCCCACAATTCGCTGTTCGCAGTCCGAAACGTCCCTTGCGGAGAGCACCTCCGCTCTTGGACGATCAAGCGATGAAACTGCTGCGTGTGGGGCCCGCGGGGGGCGAACGCCCGGCGCTGCTGGACGAGGACGGCACACTCCGCGACCTGTCGGCGCTGGTGCCGGACATCGACGGCGCCCTGCTGGCCGACGGAGCCGCCCTGGCACGGATCCGCGCCGCGGTCGGCGCGCGCATCCTCCCCGCGCTCGACACCACGGGACTGCGGTGCGGGCCGCCGGTCAACCGGATCGGCAAGATCGTCGGCGTGGGCCTGAACTACCGAGGCCTCGCGGCCGAGACGCGATCGGTCGTTCCGTCCGAGCCCGTGCTGTTCTTGAAGGCCGCGGATACGGTCGCCGGCCCGGACGACTCGGTGCTCATCCCCTGGGGGAGCGAGAAGACCGACTGGGAGGTCGAGCTGGGCGTGGTCATCGGCCGCACGGCGCGCCGCCTGGAATCGGAGAAGGCGGCGATGAGTGCCGTCGGGGGATACGTGCTCGCCCACGACGTCTCCGAACGCGAGTACCAGTTCGACCGCGGCGGCGCGTGGGTCAAGGGCAAGAACTACGAGACGTTCACCCCGCTGGGCCCGTGGCTGGCCACGGCGGACGAGGTCTCCGACCCGCAGGACCTGCGGCTACGGCTGTGGGTGAACGGAGTCCTGCAGCAGGACGAGACGACGGCCGATCAGATCTTCCCGGTGGCGGAGCTGATCCGGTACGTCAGCTCCTTCATGACCCTGTACCCGGGGGACGTGATCCTCACGGGGACCCCGGCGGGCGTGGCCCTCAGCCGCCCGGAGCCGAAGCCGTACCTGCGGGCGGGGGACGTGGTGGAGCTGGAGATCGAGGGCCTGGGGCGGCAACGGCAGGTGTTCAAGGACGCTTAGTTGCGTCCTTCGACGGCCTCGGCGTGTACGGCGAGGTTTTCGCCCCGGTTGCGGGCATATTTTTAGATATGCGCAGGATGAAGGCGGCGGTGCTCGCTGTGCTCGTGGTGACGGTGGGTGTGGTGCTGGTGTGCGCGTTCACCCTGCCGGGGTCGCGTCACGGGCCGGCGCCCCGGGAGGGGCGGACCGCGCCCGACGGCCGCGCGCTGATGCACGACGGCACGCCCCCGGGCGGCGAGACGCTGCTGGCGGGGGCGGCGATGGTTGCCGGGGGCGCGGCGCTGGGGCTGTGGGTACTGGTACGCAACCGGCCCGGTCAGGCAAGCGGTTGATAACTGCCCTGGCTGCGACGTATGGAGTGCACGAAGGTCGCCCACGCGTGCGGTGACAGGGTGAACGCGCCGCGGGGACGGTCTTTGCTGTCGCCTATGGCTATGAGTCTGTCTTCGGTGGGCTGCATCTCGATGCAGTTCGGATCGGTGTCGTCGCTGAAGGAGGACTTGCGCCACGCGTGTGGGGGCAGGTCATGGCGTATCACGTGTACTTCACTCCCGTTCGAGCTCATCGGCGATCGACATCATCAGACTGGTGGACTGTTCGGCCGACAATGCCAGGGCTTGGAGAGCTCGGAATAGCCGCTGGCACTTCCTCGTCGTTTCATCTTCCTCCAGGAACAGTTCGCCGTCGAGGTAGGAGATTTGGACGACGTGGAAGTCCATCGGGGAGGGGTACGAGTACAGGTTGAACGACCCGCTGGTGCTTGCGTGCATGCTTTGGCTGAAGGGGATGACCTGGATCGTCACATGCGGGAGCTGGCTCATAGCCGCCAGGCTCCGAAGTTGCGATGCCATGGTCCTGGGGCCGCCGAGGTGTTGACGGACCACGCCTTCCAGCATGACGCAGTGATACTGCGGAGGTTGCTCGCGTTGCAGGAGCCGTTGGCGTTGCATGCGGATGTCGACGTACAAGTCCAGCGCTTCTTCTGTTCGGGGCTCCGGAGCTCCGGCCAGGACTACGCGGGCGTAGTCTGGTGTCTGCAGAAGGCCGGGAACCAGCTGAGCCTGGAAGACGGAAATGTTCTCCGCCTCGGATTCGAGCGTCAGGGCCTCGCTGAACCCTGGCGATAGCTGTCCGTAATGGCGCCACCATGTGTTCTTCCGCGCCTCCGATGCCAGCGCGATTAACCAGTCACGAGTCCTTTTCTCGCCGACCCGGTAGAGGTCCAGCAATGCCGCCAGTTCCGCTGGAGTGATGCGGTGTCGTCCTGTCTCGATGCGGCTGACCTTGGAGTTGTCGCCAGTCACTGCCGCCGCAGCCTGGGCAACGGTGATACCCGCCGCCTCCCGAACTTCCTTGAGGGCCGCGCCCAGCTTCCTGCGCCTCGCGGTGCGCTGTGCCTGCTGTCCCAACCTGACCTCCTGACCTGCAATTTGTAGAGCTGAAATTTGTAGCTCTACAAATTGGGGTTTGAAACTGCTCTGGAAATGGGTGCATTGTTGGTCGGGCGTCCGGAACTCGCGAAGGAGCGTTGGGGGATGACATACAGGAACGGGGCGTTCGTCGTGGACACCCGGGATGGCCGGATCGTACAGGTCATCGGGGAAACGGGCGGGCGGGTTCGCGTACGTCCACCCGGTGGAGGTACGGAATGGGAAGTGCCGTTCGTCGCGCTGCGATTGGCGAGCGGCGAAGAGCGCGCCGAGGTACGGCGGAACCCGGAATCGGGCCCGCGCCCCCGGATCGCGGATTGCCCGGAGTGCCCGGCGCTCAAGGCGACCTGGTGGGAGGCGGAGTCCGCCGGGGACAAGGTCAAGGCGGGGGAGGCCCTCGTCGCCGTACGGCGGCACTGGCGGTCGCACGTGGTGGGAGGGGCGTCCGCATGAGGATCCGCTGCAACCACAGCGAGGGCTGGAACCACCCCGCACCAGGGGAGGCCCGCTGCAGGACCTGCGGAACCGTCCGCTTCACGGATTACGGCGCTCTGCGCCCGCCGGGCCTGCCGCACGCGCTCACCCCGAAGCCGAGGGACGCCCACGGGGCGGACCGCGCCGCGGCGACGCGGATCGCGAACGTGCCCCGCAGGAGGGCGTGGTGGGGGCTGGGATCCGCGGCGTAGGCGCGAGCTCCATGGGCAGCCGGTACGGCCGGGCCCGCGGCGTACAAGTGTGCCGGGAGCGCGGGGCCGCGGTGGTCAGCCCACCGTCTTCGGCACGAAGAGGCTCAGCCGGTAGGTGGTCGGCTGCACCAAGCGCCCGCAGAGCGTGTCCATCCGCACCGCCGTCCAGTCGATCTGCGGGTCCGACGCACGGAGACGGCGGATGTGAGCGTGTCATTCCGACTCGTCCTGGGTCTCGAAGAGCACCTGCCACCGTCCAGGGCTGGCGCCGACGGCGACGGGCCGGGTCAAGACGCAGTTGCTCCCGGGCCGGCGCGCCGCGGCTCAGGGCCGGGGGTACGCCTTCAGGAGGGAAGCCAGGGCGTTGTCACGGTATTCGAGCTCCTCCAGGAGCCAGCCCCGGAGCTCCCTCCGCAGTTCGGCGACCTTGGCGTAGGCGTCCGCCTCGACGCAGTCGACGAGCCGCTTCCTCCAGTCGTCCAACTTGTAGGCGTGGTGTTCCTCCTCGTGCGACGACCGGGCGCCGGCCAGGAAGAAGGTCAAGGTCATGTGGTGACGCTTCCACTCCTCGCCCGCGGCCTCGGCCGTGACCCGCGCCGCCACCCGTTGCGCGTGCTCGATCGCTGAGCTGTCCATGGAGCTGATGCGGGCCTTTCACGCAGGGTAAAGATCGACCGGAGTATATGAGGGGGCGGCGCGGTGGGCGGGCCGCCCGGAGGCCCTCGCGCCGGAGCCGGACGGCGCAGAGCCCCGACCGCTGCCCGATAAAGTGTTCGATGTTCGTGGTGGTGCACGCGTGACCCACGGAACGCAGGAGCGCACGCGTTACGGGGAGACAGTAAGTGAGCGGGTCCAGTGCGAGATTCGGCAACCGTGCGGCCCCGGGCGGCGCGCTGAGGGCGTTCTTCCGCTCCTGGACAGGGGACGCTTCCGAGGCCGAGTCCGTAGAGGACAACCTCATCTTCGGAATGCAGCTTGCGCGGACGATACTCGGCCTGGCCGCCGCCGTCTGGCTGGTCGCGGCCTATCCGCTGAGCGGCGGCGGGCAGAAGTTCATCCTCGGCAAGCTCCTCGAACTGGCCTTCTCCTGCGGCATCCTGGCGGTGGGAAGCATCGTCGGCATAGCCGCTTTCCTCATCGCGAGCACCCCGGACAGGCGCCGTGACTTCGCCGGGCGGCTGCGCAGGCCGGTCTCGGCCGCTCTTCTGCTGGCCGCGGGCCCCCTCGGCATCTGGCTGTCCGTCGAGACGCTCAAGGGCAACCTCATCAGCGACAAGGACCTGAAGGACTTCTTCTCCGGTTTGGGCCTCCCCGAGATCATCTGCTTCGTACTGTCCTTCTTCGCCCTGGCCATCGGCTGGCTGGCTGCTCTGGCCGTGCTGCTCGGTTCGAGCGTCTACACGCTTCTGGCGACCTACTTCTGCGTCTTCACGTGTTTCATGGCCAGGGACGTGCACCAGCTGCTCCCGGCGCTCATCTCGCCGCTGCTGGTCTGGTCGCTCTTCGCGTTCCAGCTGTTCAACGGTCCCGACGTCGCCGCGCCTCCGGAGGTGCTGTACACGTTCATGCTCGGCGGCCCGCTGTCGGTGACCGCGCTCTCGGTATGGGAGGTGCGGCGCCTGCGCGTCCATCACGCGATCACGCTGCGCCGCGCTCTGGGCCACTGACACCACTCCAAGGCCGCGTCCCTGCTGCACTACGGAGGCGAAACGTGATGACCGATCCGGACGAACCCACCGACGACGTCGACGTACCCCGTTGGATGCGAGTGGTGTCGGTGACCGCCGACGTGCTGCTCGGCCTGCTGAAGTCCGGCGGGCGGGGTGGACGTTCCGGTGACGGCGGCGGTGGTGACGACGGAGGCGGCGACTAGGCGCGCCCGAGCGGGGCCGCCGTCCGGCCCCTGACTCCGCGTCAAAAATCAACGGCGTGAAACCTCTCCGCCCTCATATGCTCGGCGCACTCCATTCCGGTGGTCTTCCGGATATTCGCGATATATGAGGTGGAACGATGTTTTCTCGCGCATTACCGCGTGCCGCGGCCCGGGCTCTGGCCGCCACGTCGATCGTGGGTGCGGCGCTGGCCGGCACCGCCGGAACCGCGGCGGCGGCCACGGGCGGGGGCTGCACCGGCCCCGCGACGAAGCAGGCCTGCGTCACCCTCATAGACGACGGCGGCCGCGGCGGCGACATCCTCTTTGAGGCCCGCAGCGACTGGCCCGGTGCCGGTGGCGACTGCCGCATGCGGCTGGTGGCCTTCGACGACACCACCGGGTGGCAGTGGGAGCGCGAGCTGCGCCGCTGCGACCGGCCGCTGGACTACCACTACACCCTGCCCAACCCGACGGCCGGGCACCGGTACCGGGCCGAACTGCAGATCCTTCCCAACGGGAAGAACTACGAGTTCGCCGAGTTCGTGAAGAGCCCGGTGCTCGCCTACTAGCTAGGCGCCGGCCGGCTCGATCAGTGTCCCGATCCCGGCACAGAGCATCCGTACGCTCCGGAGGAACTTCTCCTCCTGGTCGTAGGCGGCCGCGGCGGCCAGGGTCAGGGGAAAGTGCGCGGGGAGGTCGGCGACGTCCGCTTCGGTGACGGGAAGGGCGGGCGGCTCGCTCTGCTCCTGGAGCACGTAGCCGGTGACGTGGCTGAGCAGGGTGTCGGCGGCGACGATGAGGTGCTCGTCGGGCACGCCGGCGTCGCTCAAGGTGCGCAGCAGCCGCTCCATCAGCGACAACGCTCCGGTGCTGAGCACCTTCGGGCTGTCGGCGAACATGATCGCGCCGCCCGTGTGCTGCCGGATGCTCCGCCGCAGCGTCACGACCTGGGCCTCGATCCGGGCCTTCCAGTCCGCCCCCTCGGGCAGTGCGGCCAGTGCGGCGCTGCCCGCGTCGTACGCCTGCCGGGCGACCCGGTCGGCCATCAGCTGGAGCAGCGCGCTCTTGCTGGGCACGTGGTAGTAGAGGCTTCCGGCGTGCGCGCCGAGGCGCTCCGCCACTCGTCGCATGGACAACCCGTGGTAGCCGGACTCGGCGAAGACGGCCATGCCCGCGTCGATGATCCGGTCTGCGGTCAGCTTCATGGGGATCACCCTAGCCAATTTTCAAACGGTGTTTGAAACTGGCCCGCTCCTCGATTACTGTCGTGTCCAGCACAAGCGAACGGCGTACGAGGGGGGCTGGTGGCGATGGGTGCGGTGCTCTTCAACGCGACCACTGCGGCACTGATGGTTCTGATGCTCAACGGAGGCCTGGCCCTCGTCGGGCAGGACACCGTGGGCCGGCGCCGGATCCCCTGGGCCGCGGTCGCCCTGACCGCGGTCGCGCTCGCCGGGGTCGTGACACAGCTCTGCTGGTCGGGAGCGATGGACGCCTTCGACAGCGACCCGAGCAAGCCGGGTTGGTGGCGCGTGGTCACCTCGGTCTTCATGCAGAACGGCGGGTTCCTCGGCGGGGCGTGGAACATCGCCACCCTCGCCGTCATCGCCGCCCTCGCGGAGTGGTTCTGGGGCGGGCCCCTGATGGTGGGCCTGTTCGCCGCGGGCATCCTGCTGCCGGAGCACATCGACGCGCTCTTCGGGCAGACCGGTGGCGGCACCGACCCCCGGAACTTCGCGGGGAGTTCGGGAGCGACGTACTTCCTCGCCGCGACCCTGGCCGCCGCTCTCCTGCTGCGCGGCCGTGAGCGCAAGGACGTGCTCCTCGCGGTCGCCGCGCCCGTGCTCGGCCTGGCCATGTGGCTCGCCCAGTCCAACGGGCACGGCACGGTGACGGTGTACGGCTTCGTCCTCGGCCTCCTGGTCCGGGCCCTGGGCGGCCGCCTGATCCACCCCGACCGCGACCTCCGGCAGCCCCCGCGGACGACCATGGCCTCGCTGGCCGGGCTCGTCGGCAGGCGGCCGCGGCAGGCCGACTAGTCACGGACCTCATCTGGTCACGGACCTCATCTGGTCACGGACCTCATCCGGACACGGACGTCATCCGGTCACGGACCTCATCGCCGCATTCGTCACCGCGCCACATCACTTGCACATCACCAAGGGGGAAGGCCGCATGTCCGAGAACGTGTACCGGGAAGTGTCGAAGCTCGTGGACGAGGAGGTGGCGAAGTTCGTGGACCGGACCAACCGGGAAGTGGACCGGGTCGTGCGCCGCGCCATGGGCACGGACGCCCGGGACGGCTTCGACACCGCCCACTGGCAGGCCCGGCTCGACGAGCTCCTGGCCGCCCACCACGTCCCCGGCGCCGTCCTGGCCGTGCTCGCCGACGGGGAGATCCACGAGCTGGCGAGCGGCATCCTGCACACCCGCACCGGCGTCGAGGTGACCACGGACTCGGTCTTCCAGATCGGCTCGATCAGCAAGGGCTACACGGCCGCGCTCGCCGTGCTGCTCGCCGACGCCGGGAAGCTCGACCTGGACGCGCCCGTCGTGGACGTCCTGCCGGACTTCGCCGTCGCCGACGCGGAGGCGTCCCGCACGATCACGCCGCGCCAGCTGCTCAACCACACCAGCGGCATCGAGGGCGACTACGTCAACGACACCGGCCGCGGCGACGACTGCCTGGCCCGCTACGTCGAAGCCGCACGGAACGTCGGCATGACCAACCCGCCCGGCGCCACCATGTCGTACTCCGGCACCGCCTACAACGTCCTCGGCCGGATCGCCGAGGTCATCACCGGCAAGACCTGGGACGAGGCACTCAAGGAACTGCTCTTCGCCCCGCTCGGCCTCGGTCACACGATGACCCTTCCCGAGGAAGTGCTGCGCTTCCGTGCGGCGATGGGGCACATGGGCGAACCCGGCGAGGACCCGGTCCCCACCCCGCTGTGGAACATGCTGCCCCGCTCCGCCGGCCCCTACGGCGGGATCAGCGCGACCGCCGCCGACGTGGTGCGGTTCGCCCGGCTGTTCATCGACGGCGGCACGGCGCCGGACGGGACCCGGGTGCTCTCGCCCGCCGCCGTGGAGGCCATGCTGAACCGCGAGGTCGCGATGCCCGACGAGTGGTTCCTCGGAGCTCACTGGGGCCTGGGCTGGGGCCTGTTCGAGTGGGACGGCGCGCGCGGATTCGGCCACGACGGCAGCACGTTCGGACAGCTCGCCTACCTGCGCGCCATCCCCGGGAAGGGCCTCGCCATCGCCCTCCTGACCAACGGCGGCGGCGCCGCGCCCAAGGTCTACGAGACGCTCTGCCGCGAACTGACCGCCGCGCTCGCCGGGATCTCCATGCCGGCGTTCGGGCCGCCCGAGGAGCCTCCGGCGGTGGACACGGCCCCGTTCACCGGCACGTACAAGCGCGAGGGCTTCCTCATGACCATCACCGACCGTCCCTCCGGCGAAGGCGTCCTCCAGCTGACGTACGAGGGCGCCGACGGCCTGGCGGGCACCTTCGACCCCCTCGTCTGGAATCTGACCCCGGTCTCGGACACCCCGGCGAGAACGGTCTTCGCCGGACGCCGCAACGAGAAGGACGGCTGGATCCCGGTGGTCTTCTACGCGCTGGCCGACGGCAGCCGCTACGTCCACTTCGGCGTACGCGCCACGGCGAAGTCCACGGCCTGACGGCGGACGCGGCCGGCCGGTGCCTCCCCGGACTCGGACATGCGCTGACGGCGGACACGCGGTGTTGTCAGTGCCTCTTGGCACACTGGCGGGAACGATGCACCGCTAGGTACCGCTATGCGCCGCTACGCCCCGAGAGGTTCCATGCTCACCACCGTCGCCGTCGAGAACTACCGCTCCCTGCGCCGCCTGATCGTCCCCCTGGGGCGGCTGAACGTGATCACCGGGGCCAACGCCACCGGGAAGTCCAGCCTCTACCGGTCCCTGCGGCTGCTGGCCGACTCGGCGCGCGGCGGTGCGGTGGCGGCGCTGGCGCGGGAGGGCGGGCTGGCGTCCACGCTGTGGGCCGGGGAGCGGAAGGGCTCGGGCCGCTCCCCGGCGGCGAGCCTGCGGCTCGGCTTCGCGGGGGACGAGTTCGGGTACGCGGTCGACTTCGGGCACCCGATACCCACGTCGGGCGGCAGGGGGGAGCCGTCCATGTTCAACCAGGACCCCGAGATCAAGCGGGAGTGCACCTGGGCCGGGCCCGTGCTGCGCCCCGCCGCGCTGCTCTCGGACCGCTCCGGCCCCGCCGTCCGCACCCGCACCGCGCAGGGCACGTGGCACAGCTCGGTGAACACCGTCCGCCCCTACGACAGCATGCTCAGCGAGCTCGCCGACCCGCAGCTCGCCCCCGACCTGCTGCGGCTGCGCGAACACATGCGGTCCTGGCGGTTCTACGACCACGTGCGGACGGACGCCCACGCGCCCGCCCGCAGCGCGCAGACCGGCACCCGCACCCCGGTCCTCGGCCACGACGGCGCCGACGTGGCGGCTGCGCTGCAGACGATCCGCGAGATCGGCGACCGGGAGGCGCTGGACGCAGCCGTGGACGCGGCGTTCCCCGGCAGCGAGGTGCAGATCGTCAGCGAGGGCGGCCGCTTCGAGCTCAAGCTGCACCAGCGCGGGCTGCTGCGCCCGCTGGGCGCGGCCGAGCTCTCCGACGGCACCCTGCGCTATCTGCTGTGGACGGCGGCGCTGCTCACCCCGCGCCCGCCCGCGCTGCTCGTCCTCAACGAGCCGGAGTCCAGCCTGCACCCGGACCTGCTCGCCCCGCTGGCCGACCTGATCCTGACGGCGGCGCGGGACACCCAGATCGTGGTGGTGACGCACGCCCCCGGCCTGGCCGAGGCCCTCGGCCGCGGCGCCGGCCGCCACCGCATCGACGTCAACTCCGTCGCCCTGGTCAAGAACGCCCTGGGGGAGACGGAGGTCGCGGGCCGCGAGAGCATGCTGGACGAGCCCCTCTGGCACTGGCCCAAACGCTGACCGCCGGCGCCGCCGCTACGAGCCGCGCCGCGAAGCGATTCGGGCCGCCGGGAGCCGGTGCTGCCGCCGGCAGCAGGTGCGGCCGTCAGGGCCCGGTGCAGTCGTCACGGGGCGGCGAGCTCGCGGTCGGCCCTTCCCACGAAGGCGAGCGCCTGCAGGAAGAGCACGCCTCCGGCGGGCATCAGGTCGAGGCTTATGCCCATGACGACGATGCCGAGCAGTATCGCGGCCAGCGTCCAGCCGGTGACGGGACCCCGGCGGGAGACGAGCGACCCGACGAGGGCGACCAGACCCGCGTAGAAGAGGAGGGGCCCGGCGGAGTAGACGACGAGGTGGACGGCGGCGTGCGACTGGACCTGCTCGAAGAGGTTGCTCATCTCCGCGCCGTCCGCGGCCCGGAAGCCCACGACGAGATCGATCGCCGCCTGCGCGAGCGAGGCGGCGAGGCCCGCGAGCGCGACGACGGTGCTCACGGCGGCCACGCGGCGCCGCACCGGGGAGCCGGCCGGCGCGAGGCGGCGCAGCCCGAGGAAGACCGGTCCGAAGAGGGCCAGGCCGCAGAAGAGGGCCAGGTGACCCGCCGTCCAACCCGGGCCGGGCACACCGGAGTCGGACAGCAGCCGGATGATTCCGTAGACGGCGATGAGCGCCGGGCCGGCGACGAGGCAGAAGCGGGACAGCGGGGTGAGCGCGGGGCGTCCCGGCGCATGATGGGTCATGCTCCGAGCCTGCTCCGCGGGACGGCGGGGATCATCGGTGATCACCCCGACGCCCCCCTGAGGGAACCCTTGGGGGTACGAGCCCTCGCGCACTCAGGACTCCGCCAGGAACCGCTCCAGGCCCTCCACCACCAGCGCGTGGTCCTCCGCCTGAGGCAGGCCCGAGACGGCGACCGCGCCCACCACGCCCGTGCCCCGCACCCGCAGCGGGAAGGCGCCGCCGTGGGCCGCGTAGCGGTCCGGGTCCAGCCGGGAGGAGTCCTCGAACGTGCGGCCCTTGGCGCGGAAGCGGGCCCCGACCAGGAACGACGACTCCCCGTACCGCTCCACCACCCGGCACTTGCGCGCGATCCACGCGTCGTTGTCCGCGGACGTGCCGGGGAGCGCGCAGTGGAAGAGCCGCTGCGCGCCCCGGCGGATGCCGATCGTGACCGCCGCGTCCCGCTCCCGGGCCAGGCCGACGAGCAGGCTGCCCAGCCGCCAGGCGTCGTCGTTGCCGAAGCGGTCCAGGGTCAGGCGGCGCTCGGCCTCTTCCAGCGCCGCCACCTCGGAGCTCACCGGGGCTCCCCGATCCGCACCGTGCGGCCCTCGTCCGCCGACACCTTCGCGGCCTCCAGCACCCGCAGCGCGGCCACCGCTTCCCGCGCCGTCACCGGCGGTTCGGAGCCCGTGCGCAGGGACGTCTCGATCGCCGCGTAGTAGGCGGGGTAGTCGCCCGGGAGCGTGGGCACGGGGTCGCCGCCGCCCGTCTGGGGGGACTCGCCCGCGCCGAGGCGGCCCCAGAGGGACTCGGGCTCGACGCCCCAGCCGGACCGGTCGGCGCCGGGGCGCAGGCCCTCGCGGAGGGCGGCCTCCTGCGGGTCCAGGCCGTACTTCACGTAGCCCGCCGCGCTGCCCAGCACCCGGAAGCGGGGGCCGAGCTGGGCGGTGGTGGCGCTGACCCACAGGTGGGAGCGGACGCCGTTCTCGTGCGTCACGGCGATGAACGTGTCGTCGTCGGCCTCCGCGCCCGGGCGGCGCACGTCCGCCTCGGCGTAGACGGCCGCGGCGGGGCCGAAGAGCGCGAGGGCCTGGTCCACGACGTGGCTGCCCAGGTCGTAGAGGAGGCCGCCGATCTCCGCCGGGTCGCCGGACTCGCGCCAGCCGCCCTTCGGCTGCGGGCGCCACCGCTCGAAGCGGGACTCGAAGCGCAGGACGCTGCCGAGCGCGCCGTCGGCCAGGAGCCGCTGCACGGTGCGGAAGTCGTTGTCCCAGCGGCGGTTTTGGAAGGGGCTCAGCAGCAGGCCGCGCTCCTCCGCGAGGCCGGCCAGCGCCTCCGCCTCGGCGGCCGTCGCGGCGAGCGGCTTGTCGACGACGACGGGGACGCCCGCTTCGAGGGCGGCGTAGGCCAGCGGCACGTGGGTCCGGTTGGGGGAGGCGATGACGATCAGGTCGAGCTCTCCGGCGCGCTCGAAGAGCGCGTCGCTGCCGGCGACCGTCCGCACCCCGGGGTGCTCGGCCGCGGCCTGCTGCTGCCGGTCCGGGTCGCCGGTGACGACGGTGTCCAGGACGAGGCCGTCCGTGGCGGCGATGAGCGGGGCGTGGAAGACGGAGCCCGCCAGCCCGTAGCCGATCAGGCCCACCCGGAAGCCGTCGTGCCGGGCGGTCCCGCCGGCCCCGCCGTCACTGTTCATGCCGTCCGTGTCCTCGTTCATGCCGTCCATGCCCTCCACTTTGGCAACGCTGTTGCGAAACCGCAAGCGGCAGCGACAATGGACCGGTGAACCGCACGTCGCCCGCCACCCGCACCCCCGGCGCCAACCTCGCCGCCCTCCGCGACCACAACACCGCCCTCGTCCTCGGCCTGCTGCGCGACGCCGGGCCGGAGGGCGCGAGCCGGGCCGAGCTGGCCGGCCGCACCGGGCTCACCCCGCAGGCCGTCAGCAAGATCACCGCGCGGCTGAGGGCCGCCGGCCTGGCCGCCGAGGCGGGCCGCCGGGCGTCGACGGGCGGCAAGCCGCCCACCGTCCTGCGCCTCGTTGCGGACGCCGCGCACGCCGTCGGCGTGCACCTCGACCGCGACGCCCTGACGGTCACGCTCGTCGACCTCTCCGGCGCCGAGGCCGCGACCCGCACGTCCCCCCTCGACCTCGGGGCGGGCGCGGAGACGGTCCTGGACGCGGTGACGGCACAGGTCGCGCAGGTGCGCGCCGCGGCGGGCGGCGCCCTCCTCGGCGCGGGCGTCGCCCTCCCCGGGCCCCTCGACCACCGCACCGGCGTCCTGCACCGCGTCACCGGCTTCCCCCAGTGGGACGGCTTCCCGCTGCGCGACGCCCTCGCCGGGCGGCTCGGCCTGCCCGTCGTCGTCGACAAGGACACCAACGCCGCCGCCCTCGGCCTCGTGCTCCGCGGCTGCGCCGGCCCGGTCGGCTCCTTCGCGTACCTCCACCTCGGCACGGGCCTGGGCGCCGGCCTCGTGCTGGGCGGCGCGGTGCACCGGGGCGCGCGGACCGGCGCGGGGGAGTTCGGCCACCAGGTGCTCCGGCTGGACGGCCCGCCGTGCCCCTGCGGCAACCGCGGCTGCATCGAGGTCCTGTGCCTGGACGCCGTCGCCCGCGGCGACGTCGCGGAGGCGGCCCGCCTGCTCGGCACCGGCGCCGCCAACCTCGTACGCCTCCTGGACATCGACCTCGTGCTGCTCGGCGGCGGCACGCTCCTGCGGGACGCGGCCGCCTACGCGGGCGGCGTGCGGGACGTGCTCGAAGACACGGGCGGTGGTGTCCCCGTGGCCGTCACCCCGGCCGGGGACCGCACCGTCGTCGAAGGGGCCGCGGAGCTCGTCCTGGCGTCGCTGTTCGGCCGGGAAAGCCGGGCCGGCCTCACGCACCCGTCCCCAGGAACCTCTCGACCCTGACCGACGCGACCCGCGCGGCGAACGACTCCGCCAGCTCCGAGGCGTCGTCGCCCTCCTCGAACCGCATGCTCGTCCCCGTCCCGCCCGGCCCGGTGTACAGCGTGACCACCCACCGCGGCTGCGGCCCCTCGCCCGGCCGGCCGCGCCGCGAGGGCACCAGCACCGACCGCACGGGCCCGCCGCGGTCGTACGTGCCGGGGCCGAGCTCCTCCCACCGCCCGCGGAAGTGCGGCGCCGAGAAGACCGCGGGCAGGTCCTTGCCGGGGTAGTGCCCCAGGAAGGGCTCCAGCAGGTTCCCGATCAGGGGCAGGCCCGCGAGGCCCTTGAGAGGGTTCCTCCGGTACGTCTCGGCGTCGTCCCCGCTCCGCGGGGCCTGCACCCCGCGCCCGCCGCGCTCCTCCGTCACCGCTACTCCGCCACCTCCGTGCGGCCCGACCACTCGTAGACCGGCAGCCGGCCCCCGGGCGTGTCCCACTGCCGTGAGGTGGCCCGGAAATGTTCGTAACCGCCCCGGAAGGGCACCTTCACTTCCTCGCCCGGCGCCGGGGCCGCGACGACGTGCTCCGGGAGGCCCTCCGGCCCGCCCTGGAGGAAGCACTTCTCAGCATCAGCAGTGGCCATGCCCCGATCCTGACCGAGCGGCGCCCGGCCGGCACGGCCAGGCGCACCGGCTCCACTCGGATGACACGAAAATAGGCTCATCGGGCGGTATGTGACGGCTGGTCGGGGGTACGCGACCGCGCCGGGCCGGGACCCGCGGGCGGGCGGTGGGAGGTTCGAGGCAGCAACCGGACCCCACCGCCCCCCACCGCAAAGGTCCCGCGATGCCCAAGCCCCGTGCGCTCGTCCTCGGCGCCACCGCGCTCGCGATCTTCTCGACGGCGGCCCCCGCCCCCGCGCACCAGGCGGCAGGCCCGGAGCCCGTCCGCCCCCGCTGCGCCGCCCCCGGCACCCCCGACTTCCCCATCGCCGCGAAGCTGAGCGGCGGCCCCGAGACGTACGAGCGCGGCGCCGCCCCCCGCACCTGGCGGCTGGAACTGCGCAACGACTCCGCCGCCGAGTGCCGCGCCGTGCACCCCGTCGCGGTCCTCGCCGACCGCGGCCGCGCGCTGCGGCCGGGCGACATCCGCCTCGACTTCTACGACGCCGGGGCCGCCCGCTGGCGCCCCGTCCGCTTCGAGCGGACCGACGAGGCCGAGAACGTCGGCGTCTTCGACGGCACGGCCCCGGCCGCCGGCCGCGCGGACCGCGCCGCACGCGCCGCGGCCGCCCCCGGGTTCGGCGGATTCTCCGTCCCCGCGCACGGCAGCGTGCCCGTGCGCGTCCGCCTGGCCTTCGCCAAGGGCGCCCCGGAAGGGCCCGTGACCGCCAACATCACCGCCGTGCAGCGGCGCGGCGACGACGGCGAGTGGGTGGGGGAGTCCAACGACTACGCGTTCGGCATCGGCAGGACCCCGGACCGCGCGGGCGCCCCCGGCAAACGCGGCGCCGACGACGGCGAACAGCCCCTGCTGGCCGACACGGGATCCCAGCGCCCCCTCCTCGCCATCGCGGCGGCGGCCGGCGCGCTGCTCCTCGCGGGGGCGTCCCTGATCGTGGGCGCCCGGCGCTCGGGCCGCTGAGGTTGTCCACAGGCGGTCAAGGACTCCACCGTGACCTGTTTACGCTGGAGGGGCAGGCCGTGGCACGAAGAGGTGCGACCCGGCGTCCCCGAGCCCCGTCAAGCGGGCGCGTACGGCAGGAGTCCCCGTATGGCAGAGCGCAAGCCGATCGAGTCCTGGCTGACCGACATGGACGGTGTCCTGATGCACGAGGGCATTCCCGTCCCCGGTGCCGACGCCTTCATCAAGCGGCTCAGAGAATCCGGCAAGCCCTTCCTCGTCCTGACCAACAACTCCATCTACACCCCGCGCGACCTGCACGCCCGCCTCGCCCGCATCGGCCTTGACGTGCCGGTGGCGAACATCTGGACGTCCGCGCTGGCCACCGCCCAGTTCCTGGACGACCAGCGGCCCGGCGGCACCGCGTACGTCATCGGCGAGGCGGGCCTGACCACCGCCCTGCACGACATCGGCTACGTCCTCACCGACGCCGAGCCCGACTACGTGGTTCTGGGCGAGACCCGGACCTACTCCTTCGAGGCGCTCACCAAGGCGATCCGGCTCATCAACGCCGGTGCGCGCTTCATCGCGACCAACCCCGACGAGACCGGCCCGTCCGCGGAGGGCGCCCTGCCCGCCACCGGCTCCGTGGCCGCCCTGATCACCAAGGCGACCGGCCGCGAGCCGTACTTCGTCGGCAAGCCCAACCCCCTGATGATGCGGGCCGGTCTCAACGCCATCGGCGCCCACTCCGAGGGCAGCGCCATGATCGGCGACCGGATGGACACCGACATCCTCGCCGGCCTGGAGGCGGGCATGCAGACCTTCCTCGTCCTGACCGGGCTGACCCGGCCCGAGGACATCGACCGCCACCCCTTCCGGCCCTCCCGCGTCGCCGACTCGATCGCGGACCTGGTCGACCTCGTCTGACGCCGGGTCGGATCGCGGGACCGGATCGCCGGGTCCGGCCGCCCGGCCCGGCCGCACCGCCCGGCCGCCCGGTGCGGGCCCTGATCTGAACGGGCCCCGTCCGGCACCGAACGGAGCAACCCGCCCACGGAGCGGATGCGCCCGCCGGGAGCGGCAGGTGAATCTCTGACTGTCAGGAGGTTCACCATGGTCTCTGTCCGTCTCGCCCTGTGCGGTGCTCTCGCGGCCGTCGCCGTCTGCGCGCCCCTCGCGCACGCCGACGACGAGCCCGCCACCATGTCCGGAACGATCGAACTCACCCCCGTCAGCGCCCACCCCGGCGGCCAGGTGCAGCTCCGCGTCGCCGGCTGCGCGGGCGACAGGGCCACCGCCGCCTCCGAGGCGTTCGTGGCCGACGCCCGGCTCACCAGGGACTCGGCCGGCCTGTTCGCCGCGGCGGCCGTCCGTTCGTCCGTGGACCCCGGCGTCTATCCCGTACGGGTCGCGTGCGACGGCGAGGACGCGGTGGCCGAGGGCAAGCTGACCGTCGTCCCGCACGGCAAGCCCCTGCCGTCCACGCACGGCAACGAGCAGGCGCCGCCGCCCTCCTCGTCGCCGCGGCACGACCGCGAGCGCGCGATGGACAGCAGGCCCGCCGTCCACCCCCAGCCGCCCCGGGCGCCGCACGAGCCGCCGGACCCCGTGGCACCCGTCCCCGCGGGCGGTGGCGGCACCGCGGCCGAGAACGCCCCCGGCACCCCCGGCCTCGTCCTGGCGGGCGTCACGGCGCTCATCGCCACCGGCCTGATCTGGCACCGGCGCCGGACCGAGGCGGCCCAGCAGTCCTCCGGGCAGCAGTGAGGGAAAGCGACTCCAGACCATGTCCGAGCCCGACCCACCCCCCTCACCCGGACCGCACTCCCGCACCGGCGGCCGCGGCCGGCTCCTGACGGGCGTGGTGTGGGTCGCCCTGCTGGTCGGCCTGTGGCTGTGGGGACGCGAGATCACCGAAGGGCACGGGCCCTCCGTCACCCCCACCGCCGGGGACGTCGCCGCGGCCGGCCGCCCGCTCGCCGACCCGCTGCCCCCGGCCCGCCCGCCCCTCCCCCCGGCCCCGCCCCGCTCCCTCACCGTCAAGGCCCTGGGCGTGGACGCCCCCGTCGAGGCCAGGGGCCTGAACCCGGCGGGCGCCGTCGACCCGCCCCCGTACGACCGCGCCGGCACCGTCGGCTGGTACCGCCGCGGGCCGCAGCCCGGCGCCCCCGGCGCCGCCGTCCTCGTCGGCCACGTCGACACCGACAACGCGCCCGCCGTCTTCTACGACCTCGGCAGCCTCAAGCCCGGCGACACCGTCGCCGTCGGCCGAGCGGACGGCACCACCGCCGAGTTCACCGTCGAGGACGTCTCCGTCTTCACGAAGGAACGCTTCGACGCCACCAAGGCCTACGGGCCGCGCGACGGAAAACGCGCGGAGCTGCGCCTGATCACCTGCGGCGGCGACTTCGACCGCGCCCGGCGCTCGTACAGCGCGAACGTCGTCGTCTCCGCCTACCTGACCGGAGCGACCGGAGCGACCGGGCCGAGCGGGCCGGACGAGCCGTCCAGGCCGACCGGATCCGGGCGGAGATGAGCGTATGAGTGCTCCAGCCGAGCGAATTGACTCCCCGTCATCCACAGATCACACACGGTCCTGCCCTCAGGTGTGCCAGCATTGCAGGGACCGGTCATGTCCCGTGGGGGCGTGGGGACACCCCTACAGGAATGCACCCGAGGGGGAATGGATGTACGGCAGTCGCACCGGGCGTGCCCGCAGGGCGCGCGTGGCTCTGAGTACCGCCGGGGCCGCCGTCGGAGCGCTGATGCTGCTCTCCGGTTGTTCCTCCCCCTCGTCCTCCGCGACATCCCCCAAGGAAGCCCCGCCGCCGCAGGCCCCCGCCCAGCAGCCCAAGGCACGGGTGCCCTTCTGGGTCAACCCCGAGTCCACCGCGGCCAAGCGCGCCTCCGAGCTCCGCAAGGGCGGCCGGAGCAGCCAGGCCCAGCTCCTCAGCAAGATCGCGGCACAGCCCGTCGCCGAGTGGATCGGCCCCGACGACCCCGAGGGGCAGACCCGGGGCTTCACCGAGGCCGCCGCCAAGGCCGACCGCATCGCCGTCCTCGTGCTCTACAACATCCCCCACCGCGACTGCGGCCAGTACTCGCAGGGCGGCGCCTCCGACGGCAACGCCTACCGCGGCTGGCTGGACGGCGCCGTCCGGGGCATCGGCAACCGCGGCGCGACGGTGATCCTGGAGCCCGACGCCGTGCCCCACGTCTCCGACGGATGCACTCCCCAGCAGTACCACGAGGAGCGGTTCGCGCTCCTCAAGGAGGCCGTGGGCCGCCTCAAGGCCCTCCCGCACACCAAGGTCTACCTCGACGCGGGCAACCCCAGCTGGGTCAATCCGCCCGACCGGATGGCCGATCCGCTGCGCCGGGCCGGCATCGACCAGGCCGACGGCTTCGCGCTGAACGTCTCCAACTTCCAGACGACCAAGGCCAACAAGGACTACGGGCACCGGCTGTCCGGCCTGCTGGGCGGCAAGCACTTCGTCATCGACACGAGCCGCAACGGCAACGGCCCGCTGAACGCCCCCAGCCACGAGAAGGCGTGGTGCAACCCTTCGGGCCGCGCCCTCGGCGCCCCGCCCACCACCCGCACCGGCGACTCCAAGGTCGACGCGTACCTGTGGGTCAAGCGCCCTGGTGAGTCCGACGGCACGTGCAAGGGCGGCCCGGGCGCCGGCAAGTGGTGGGAGACCTACGCGCTGGACCTGGCGCGGAACGCCCGCTGAGCCGGCCCCCGCAGGAGGCCGGCCCCGTGCCCGCCGGCAGGCGCTGACTACGGATTCGCCACGGGCACCTTCACCCACACCGCAGGGGAGGGCACGCCCCGGCCGTCGATGACGTTGAGCATGTACCACCCGGGGGGCACCAGCGACGGGTCCTTCGGCAGCGTGACCGTGAGCCCGTCCGCCGTGCGGCTGAACTCCAGGGCGATCGACCGCTGTTCCACGTTGGTGACGTGCGTGAACGACCCCGGCCTGATGAGGCGCGCCTTGGTGATGTCCTGCGGGCGGTCCGTGCGGTACGTGGCCGAGCCGCCCAGTGCCACCGTCCGGGGAGCGCCGTCCTTCAGCTCGGGCCGCCCCTTCTGGTAGAGGTACGGCGGCGTGTAGAGGTCGATCTGCTGCTGGAAGACGCCCGGCTTGGTGTTGGCCCTGTCGCCGAAGAGCGAGTCGGAGCCGAAGGTCATCACCCGGCCGTCGGGCAGCAGCAGCGCCCCCGAGTGGTAGTTGCGCCCCACCAGCGGATCGGCCACCGCGCGCCGGCTGTTGTCCGCCGGGTCGTAGATCTCGGCCTTGAGGACGTTGGAGTCGCTGCGCCCGCGGTAGTCGCCCGAGCCGTTGGTGGTCAGCACCGTGTCGTCAGGGAGGATGACGCTGCTGGGATAGCGGGCCTTGGCGTAGAGGTCGGGCCCGTCGCGGAAGCGCGGCCGGTCGGCGTGCAGGTCGACGATGCGTGTCTTGGCCGTCGCCTTCTCGTCCTCGCCGACCCCGCCGCCCCCGAGGACCATGTACCGCTGGTCCTGGGCGGGGGGCAGCAGGACGGACATCGAGGTCTCCAGGACGTCCGGGTCGCTCATGCCGGGCACTTCGGTGAACTCGTTGCTCGACAGGTCCCACAAGCCGGGCACGCGGCCCTTGTCCGCCGGGCCGTAGCCCGCGTTCGAGCCGGTGTAGAAGATCCGGCCCTTGTCGGTGAGGAAGAGGGCGGGATACGTCGGGAAGAAGCGCTCCTTGGGCAGGTAGGTCCACTTCTTGGTCTTCGGGTCGTAGATCTCGTTCTTCCCCGGGACGACCTGGCCGATCTCGTCCAGGCCGGAGACCGAGAGGACCCTGCCGTCCTGCAGGGTGGTCAGGGTCGGATACCAGCGGGCCTCGTTCATCGGGTCGACCGTGACGTAGCGCTCGGCGACCGGGTCGAACTCGAAGGAGTCCTTGATGCCCTGGAAGTCCTTCTTGTCGAAGGAGAGTTTGTTGGCGATGCCGTAGATGTTCTGGGCGTCCTTGCCGGAGAGGCCCTCGACCCGGTAGTTGTCGGTGAGGCCGGTCTCGAATTCGTGCCCCTTCTGCAGCGCCTCCACGTAGACGCGGGCGGTGGAGACCGTGACGGTGACTTTGCGGGTCTCCTTGTTCTGCTCCTTCTTGGCGCGGGGGACGAGCACCGCGTCCTTCGCCTCGAAGGTCTTGCCGTTCTTGCGGCCGGTGAAGCGGGTGCCCGCGGGCAGCGTCATCGGCTTGTCCGGGTCCTCGTTGTGCACCACCATCAGGCCGCCGGCCTTGGTGACGTCGCCGTCCAGCTTCTCGTACCGCTGGGTGCCGCCGGCCACCAGGAGGCGGCCGTCGGGCAGTTGGGTGTGACCCGCGCAGAAGAGGTCCTTCGGGGTGGGGATGTCCTTGTAGGTGTTCTCCACGGGATCCCACAGGACCGTGCGGAAGGTCTTCGCGCGGAAATTGGCGGCGTTGTTGCCGGAGCCGGCGACGAGGAGCACCTTCCCGGTGTGCAGCAGGGCCGCGTGGATCGTATTGATCCGGTACCGCTCGGGGACGTCGACCACCGTCCAGTGGCCGTTGCGGCCCTTGTACTCCGGCTGGTTGATCTTGTAGTCGTGGTACTGGTGGGAGGCGTAGCCCCAGATGGCCGGCCCGTTCATGCCCGCCAGGGCGAGCACCACCGCCGACCCCACCGCGAAGCGGCGGGTGCGGCGGCTGACACGGTAACGCCGGAAGTTCATCGGGTGGCCTCCACGGCTCTCTTGGCGCGATGCGCGGTCCACCACCACGCGGCGATCGGCGCGACGGTGATCGCGAGGGCCAGCGTCGCCCACGTGCGCATCGCGACGTGCGTGTGGCCGAGCCAGAAGGAGGCCACGAGCGAGCCGCCGAAGACCGCCAGGAAGAACAGGTGGATGCGGAACGTGCCGAAGAGGGTGTCGGGGCTGGCGGAATCGCCTTTGGGGGTGACCACGAAGCGGCTCTTGCGGCGCAGCACGGCGTCCATCAGCGAGCGGGCGTAGACCGGTGCGGAGAGCGCGGACATCACCATGCCGGCCAGCCCGCCCGAGCCCTCGGGCTCGTGCGGCGAGACATTGTGCCGGCGGTTCCAGATGTAGAGCCCGATCTGGAGGGCGGCCGCATCGCTGTAGAGCATCATCCAGATCTCGGAATTGATCTGGATTCCGGAGGCGCCGAGCCCGAGGAAGAGGGCGCAGCTGAGCGCGCCGAGCATCCAGTTGAGTGCGGTCATCGGATAATAGATGACCAGCAGGCTGTAATTGAGGAATTTCCCCGGGGAGAGTGACCAGGGGCCTTTCCAGAACTGCTTGAGAATGGTCTCGTAGGTGCCGCGGGACCAGCGCAGCTGCTGGGTGAAGAAGTCCGTCCAGGCATTGGGGCCCTCGCCGACCGCGAGGACGTCCGGGGTGTAGACCGAGCGCCACTTGCGGCCGGTCGCGGGGTTGCGGTGACGGTGCAGTTCGAAGCCGGTGGCCATGTCCTCCGTGATCGAGTCGTAGAGGCCGCCGATTCCCTTCAGCGCGCTGATCCGGACGGCATTGTTGGTGCCGACGAACATGGGTGCGCCGTAGCGGTTGCCGGCGCGTTGGATCAGGGCGTGGAAAAGGAACTGCTGGCTTTCTGCGGCCTTGGTCACGGCCGCATCGTAGTTCCCGTAGACCTGAGGACCAACGACAAACGCGATATCGGGGTCCCGGAAGTACCCGAGCATGCGTTCCAGGAAGTTGGGCAGGGGGACGTGATCGGTGTCGACCGAGGCGAAGAAGTCGTACGCATCGCCGTGGGCGTCCAGCCAGGAGTTGTAGTTCCCGTGCTTCGTCTTCGCGCGGAACGCGCCCTTCGGCTGATTCCACTTCTCGACGCCCTTGCGGGAGAAGTGGCGCACGCCGAGCCGCCGGCAGACGGCCTTGACGGCGGGGTCGTCGCCCTCGTCGAGCAGCCAGACGTCGAGCGGGCCGCGGTGGCGCAGCCGGACCGCCGCCTCCAGCGTCCGCGTGACCATCTCGAGCGGCTCCTTGCCGGGCACGAACGAGGTGAGGAAGGCGACCTTGGTGCCGGTCTCGGGCACGACCGGGACGGGGTCGCGCGCGACGAGGGTGGCATGGGCGTTCGACGCGACGTTCATCGTGCGGAAGAGCTCGATGAGGCCGATGGACACCAGCATCACCGCATCCAGCGCCCGCATCAGCGGGGTGGCGTGGTCGCGCTGCGTCCAGTGCGCGGGCTGCATCAGCCAGATCAGCAGGCCGACCGAGACGACGGGGGCGGCGCCGAGGAGGGCCGCGCCGAGGACGCGGTGCGTCTCCTCGGCGAGCAGGCTGCGGTAGCGCACCCGGTACGGGCGGTCCGGGTCGGGCTGGGTGAGCGGGCCGGCCAGCCGGCTGTAGTGCTCGTAGTCGAACCGGGGCCGGGCTCTCGGCGGGCGCGAGGGCGGGGCCGGGGCGGGCCCGCCCGGTTGCAGTGGGATCGTTGCCTTATGGACGGACGGGCGTGGTCTGGCCGCCGCCCTCGGGTCGTGAAGCTGCCGCCGGGCGTCGGCAGGAGTGGACGTCATGTGTCATTTCCCCCCGCACGCATGCTGACTGCGTGTGTCAGATCGCGGGTCTCGTCCGGCCCCCCACGGCCGCACGGACCCCAAGAGCACCGGCCCCCCCGGCGCCACCCAACTCAACTCAATGGTCACTCAGTGATGTTGGGTCATCGCTGTCCGTTCAGGATCTCGGACGCCGGGTCATGATCGCAAGGGTGAAACAAGGTGTTTACCGGGCAAAGTGGTGCGACCTGCCGTGATGAGGCATGTCATTGACCGGAAAATGACTCAAGGCTCCTCACCGATGGTGAGGAGCCTTGAGACTCGCGTGCGCCGCCAGGGACTCGAACCCCGGACCCGCTGATTAAGAGTCAGCTGCTCTAACCAACTGAGCTAGCGGCGCCTGCTGACAGAGAAAACTCTACCTGATCCGAAGGGGTGCTTCCGACCACCCGCCCCCGTCACCTGCCCGGACGTCCCGGCGTGCGGTCCTTCCGGACCGCTGGGAGGCTGTGCCCGAGTACTGGCAGGACGCCGGGTCCGGGGGCCCGGGGAAAGGTGCAGCGGGCGTGGTGCACATACGCGGCGCGGTCGTGGCGGCCGTGTGGGCGGCCGTGCTGGCCGGGCCCGGAGCGGGCCCGGCGGCGGCCGCACCCGCTCCGGCGCCCGGCCGCGGGGGTCCGCGGACGGTCCTCCCGGCGGCCCGGCCCCTCGGCGACCGCCTGGAACCGGCCATCCGCTACGCCATGGCCCATCTGGGCGACCCCTTCGCCATGGGCGGCGACGGCCCCCGCCGCTGGGACTGCTCCGGGCTCGTCCAGCAGGCCTACCGTCGCGCGGGCGTACGACTCCCGCGCATCGCCGCCGACCAGTACCGCGCGACGAAACGCATCGGGCGGCGCTCGCTGCGCCGCGGCGACCTCGTCTTCTGGTCCCGCAACGGGCGGGCCTCCGGCGTCCACCACGTGGCGGTCTACCTGGGCGGCGAACGCTACGTCGAGGCGCCGCGCCCCGGCTCCGAGGTCCGCGTCTCGACCTTCTCCCGCTACCGGCCGAACCTCTACGGGCGCGTGCGCTGAGCCCCCGGCGGTCGCGGGCCGCCGGGATCCCCCGGCGGCACCTGACGAACTGCGTCAAGAGTGCCTCCTTGAACGGCAAATGACCGGAGGCCGGGACGCGGCCTCCGCGAGGGCATGTGCGCAGGGCAGCGGCGGTCCCGGTGGAGCGAAGGTGAAGCCGTCCCGTACGGGATGCGACCGGATCGTTGCGTCCATTGGCCTAGACATGCCAAACGGCCGGTACTAGCCTCCGCCTTGGTCTAGACCGCATTTCACTCGGCTCACAGAACCCCCCACGTTCTCCGAGGAGCAAAGGCATGCGCAGAAAGATCAGTGCGGCGATCATCGGCCTCGGCATCGCCGGCACGTCCCTGTTCGCCACCGGCAGCGCGAGCAGCCACGGCTACACCGACACCCCCACCAGCCGGCAGGTGTACTGCGCCAACGGCGCGGTCCAGGACTGCGGCGAGATCCAGTGGGAGCCGCAGAGCGTCGAGGGCTCCAAGGGCTTCCCGGCCCGCGGGCCCGCCGACGGCACGATCTGTGCCGGCGGCAACAGCCGCTTCGCGGAGCTCGACGATCCGCGGGGCGGGCAGTGGCCCCGCACGAACGTCAGCTCGGGCCAGAGCTACACGTTCCGCTGGCGGCTCACCGCGCGCCACGCCACGACCGACTTCCGCTACTACCTCACCAAGCCCACCTACGACCCGAGCCGGCCGCTCACCCGGGCCGACCTCGACCTCCAGCCGTTCCTGACCGTGCCCTACGGCGGCCGCGTGCCCGACGCCACCGTCTCCCACCAGGGCACGCTTCCCTCCGGGCGGACCGGCAAGCAGCTCGTCCTCGCGGTGTGGACCATCGCGGACACGGGCAACGCGTTCTACGCCTGCTCCGACGTCCAGTTCTGACGGCCTCGCCCGAAGGCCGCCCCGGACGCCGGAGCCTCCCGGCGCCTCCCCGGCCCCACCCCGGGGAGGCGCCACCCTTTCGGCCTACGGCCACTTTTCCGGCCGTGGCGGCTCGGGCCGGCCCGGCACCGCCGGTCACCTCCGGTGGGGGTTGCCCGCCGTCGCGGCGGAAGAATTCCGTGGCTGCGCCACGATCCACGGCCCACGGGCCCACGGGCCCACGGGCCCACGGGCCCACGGGCCCACGGGCCCACGGGCCCACGGGCCCACGGGCCCATGGGCCCATGGGCCCACGGGCCGCTCCGGCTCCGCCAGGGAAGTCGCCTCCCCCAGGGAGAAACGGTGAGAGGGCGGGGCCGGGGCCTCTCCTTCCGCCGCGGCGGTGATCAGCCCCCACCGGAGGTGACCGGCGGTGCCGAGCCCACCCCCTGCCCCGCGGTTCACTCCTCCCCGGAGTCGTTCTTCCCCGCCCGGAGGGCGAACCGTGCCAGGACCCCCGCTACCACCAGCGCCAGCCCTGCCAGCAGGGCGTAGTCCGGGACGGCGTTGCCCAGCCGGGAGGCCAGTTCCTCCAGGCGGAACTCCTGGTCGGCGTCCAGGAGCCCGGGCAGCCCCGTGGTCCCGTCGTAGGCGAGGAAGAGCACCCCGATGCCGATGAAGAACAGCCCCGAGACCAGGGACGTCGTGTGCAGCCGCAGGCGGCCGAGCCGCAGCTCCCGGCCGCGCAGCCACCGCCGGCCGCCGAGCTCGAAGCGGTCCCAGAAGACCGCGAGGACGAACAGCGGCAGCGCCATGCCGAGGGCGTAGACGGCGAGCATGGAGCCGCCGTAGACGGGGTTGCCGTTGACGGCCGTCACGGTGAGGACCGCTCCGAGGATCGGCCCGGCGCAGAACCCGGCCAGCCCGTACACGCAGCCCAGCAGGAACGTCGACGCGGCCGAGCGCGGCGTGATCCGCCCGGCGGCCGCCTGGGCCTTCTTCGAGGCGAAGCCGAGGCCCAGGATCTGGGCGGCGCCCATGGCGATCACGATCCAGCCGCCGGCGGTCACCAGCAGCTCGCGGTGGCCGTTGAAGAGCCGGCTGGCCGCGGTGGAGGCCACGCCGAGCGGGACGAGCGTGGTCGCGAGGCCCACGTAGAAGACTCCGGTGCGGGCGAGCAGCCGGCCGGGGCTCGCGAGGGAGTACGCGAAGAAGGCCGGCAGCAGCAGTGCGCTGCACGGGCTGACCAGGGCGAGGGCGCCGCCGAGGAACGCGGCGAGGTAGCCGATGTCGGTCACGCCGGCCCCTTACTTCTCGCTCTTCTTCGCGGCGGCGGCCCGGGCCTGCGCGATGGCCTCGTCGAAGGCGGCCATCGGCTGGGCGCCGGCGATGGGGCGGCCGCCGACGAGGAAGGACGGGGTGGAGGACACGCCGAGGCCGTACCCCTCCTCCTGGTCCTTCTTGACGGCTTCCTCGGAAGCCGACCCGTTCAGGTCCGAGCGGAAGCGGTCGATGTCGGTCACGCCGGCCTTGCCGGCCAGTTCGGCGAGCTTGTCCTCGGCGAGCGCGTCACCCTTGCGCAGCTTGGCGTAGACCTCGTCGTGGAACTGCCAGAACTTCCCCTGCTGCCCGGCCGCCCAGGAGGCGCGGGCGGCGCGCTCGGAGTCCTTGCCGAAGATCGGGAAGTTGCGGAACTCGATCCGGAGCACGCCCTGGTCCACGTACTTCTTGATCAGCTCCGGCTGGCTGTCGCGGGTGAACTTGCCGCAGTACGAGCACTGGTAGTCGGCGTACTCCACGAGCACGACCGGCGCGTCCTTCCGGCCGAGCGCGAGCGGGTCGCCGTCCTTGCGGCGGCTGGTGGCCTGCTCGGCGCGCTCGTACGCGCCCTGCATCGGGTCGGCGGAGGGGTCGCCGGAGGCGGACGGCCCGCGCTTGCCGGAGCCGCTGCCGCTCTTGCCCATGGCCATGCCGACGGCGACGACGGCGACGACGAGCGCGAGGATCGCGCCGAGGGCGGCGATGCGGCGGGGGAGGGGGACGGAGGCCTTGGCCTTGGTCTTGCTCTTGCCCTTGGAGGAGGCCTTGGACGGGGCCTTGGGCGGGGTCTTGGCCTTCGAGGAACTGGAAGACATAAAGGAGAAAGCTCCCTGGAACGTACGGAATCCGGATATGCCGAAGCACGGCCCGGCGGGGCCGTGGGGAGCGGATCTAGATCCGTAGGACGGGGAGCAGCTCGGCGCAGCCCGCGACGGGGGCGGGCGGCGCGCGCGGCGCGGTCGCCCGGGGCGCGGTGGCCTGGGGGAGCGGGGCGCGGGCGGTGCCCGGCGCGGTGACGGGGTCGGCGTGCCCCGCGGCGACGGCGGTCTCGGCGTCCTTCAGCGGCACGTCCTGCTGCCGGCAGCTGGGGCCGGTGTCCGGAGCCTCGGCCCGTACGGGTTTCGCGGCGGGCGCGGACGCCGGTGCCGCGTGACGTGCGGACGGGGCGGCCGTGACCGCGGCGTACGGCTGCGCGCCGCCCGGGACCGGTCCGAAGAGGACCGCGAGGAGGAGCAGGAGCGCGGCCGCGGCCGCCGACCGGTGACTCCTGGTCGTGCTGGTCACGGTTCTCCTCTCCCGGTGCGCGGCGAACGGACGGACGGCCTCCATGCTACGGGGCCTGTTCACGCGGGCCCTTCTTATACGAGCCCTGCTCGTGCGGGCCCTGTCCGTGCGGGCCCTGTCCGTACGGACCCCGCTCAGACGCCTTCCGCCGCGAGCGCGCGCAGCGAGACCCGCTGGGCGTACCAGAGCAGGGAGACGGTGGTGGCGGACATCACGAGGGCGAAGGCGAGGTGGCCGGCGGCCGAGACCACGGTGCAGCCGGCGAGGGTGAGGAGCAGGTGGGAGCCGAGCCGCAGGGCGAGCAGGCCGATGGCCACCTTGCGGGTGCTCTTGCCGCGCCACATGCGCTTGGCCAGGCGCAGCCGCGAGCGCAGGACCGTCAGGGACACGACGAGGTTGACCACGAGCAGGGCGCCCAGCGCCCACAGGAACCGGTGGTCGGCCTGGAAGAGGTCGTAGGCGGCGGACGCCACGCCCTCGAAGACGAAGAACCAGACCGGCAGCGGCTTGATCTCCTCGGTGGAGGCGTTCGCGGCGGTCGCAGCGGTCTCGGCGGAGGCGGGGGCGGCGGGGGCGAGCGTCATCGTGTCCATGCCCATAACTCTGTCGTCCGGGCGTTCCGGTGGGCAGATCCACCGATCACGGGTCGCCGATGACATAAGTCATCGGGGGAGCGCCGGAGGAAGCACGACAAAGGCCCCCACCTTGCGGTGAGGGCCTTCGCCTGTCTGTGCGCCGCCAGGGACTCGAACCCCGGACCCGCTGATTAAGAGTCAGCTGCTCTAACCAACTGAGCTAGCGGCGCCTGCTGACAGAGATAAATATACCTGGTCCGGAGGGGTGCTCCCGACCACCCCCGCTCCGGGCCCCGCGCGGAGCGGGGGTGGGGGCTAGAGGGCCATCGACAGCATCAGCGGAGCGGCCCGCCGGTTCAGCGTCTCGGCGGCCTGCCGCAGCCGGTGGGCGTGGGCCAGGGGCAGGGAGAGGGCGACGCAGCCGACCGAGCTCCCCGCGGTGACCGGCACGGCGGCGCAGACCGTGCCGAGGGCGTACTCCTGGAGATCGAGGACGGGGACGGTCGCGGGCTGCCGGTCGAGCGCGCTGAGCAGCACCTTCTCGCTGGTGATCGTCCGCGACGTGAGCCGGGCCGTCCGGTGGCGCGCGAGGTGGTCGCGGCGGTCGTCGTGGTCGAGCTGGGTGAGCAGGCACTTCCCGATCGCGCTGGCGTGGGCGGCGGAGCGGAAGTCGACCCACTCGTTGACCCGGGGCATGTGCGGTGCGTCCGCGCACTGGGTGATGCGGACCTCGCCGTCGACGTAGCGGCTCAGATAGACGGCCGCGCCCAGCGAGTCGCGCAGCTCGTACAGCGACTGCTGGAGCTTGTGGTGCAGGGCGGCGCTGCGGTCGCCGCCGGAGCCGAGCAGGGCGAGGGCGTCGCCCGTGACGTAGCCGCCGTCGCCGGTCCGCCGGACGTACTCCTCGTGGCGGAGCATCGGCAGGAGGTGCGCCAGATGGGCGGCCGGCAGGCCGGTCTCGCGGGAGATCTGGGCCTCGGTGACGCCGCCGGAGTACCGGGCGACGGCCTCCAGCACCCGCAGGGCGTACTGCACCGAGTGGAACGGCGCGGTCGGGTCGGGCTTGAGCGCCACGGTCTCCCCCTACGGGCTTCCGGCGAGTCTCCCGCCGACCACGATAACCGTGAAACGCATGGCAGGAAGAGGGTGTTGGCAGTACGGCATATGCCGTTGCCATGCCGACCGGGGTGCGGCCGCGGGGCGGGTCCGGGAATAACCGGAGAGAGTCTCCGGCTACAGCGGACCGGGAACCGATCAGGAACAGACTCGCGAGCCGATCAGGAAGAGGAAGGCGGACCACCGTGCCCGACGCGCAGGACGACTTCATCCGGGGACAGGCCCTGGGCAGCGCCCCCGTACCCCTGTCCGTACTGGACCTGGCGACCGTCGGCGCGGGCCGGACCGCCGCCCAGGCCCTCGCCACCACCGTCGAGCTGGCCCGGCTGGCCGAGCGCCGCGGCTACCACCGCTTCTGGGTCGCCGAGCACCACTCGATGCCGGGGATCGCCAGCTCCTCCCCGGCCGTCGTGCTCGCCCACCTCGCCGCCCACACCCGGCGCATCCGCCTCGGCTCCGGCGGCGTGATGCTGCCCAACCACGCGCCGCTGGTCATAGCCGAGCAGTTCGGCACGCTGGAGGCGTTCGCGCCCGGACGCGTGGACCTGGGCCTCGGGCGCGCCCCCGGGACGGACGGTGCGACGGCGGCCGCGCTGCGCCGCGCGGACCGGCTCAGCGAGGGCGCGGACGAGTTCCCGCAGCAGCTCGCGGAGCTGATCCGCTTCCTGGACGACGACTTCCCCGACGGGCACCGCTACGCCGGGATCCACGCCGTGCCCGGCCCGGTCCAGGGCCGGGTCCCCGGCGGCGTGCAGCGCGCGGACCGGCCCTCGGTGTGGCTGCTCGGCTCCTCCGGCTTCAGCGCGCGGCTCGCGGGGGCGCTGGGCCTGCCGTTCTCCTTCGCCCACCACTTCTCTTCCGGCAACACGGTCGCCGCGCTGGAGCTGTACCGGCAGTGCTTCCGGCCGTCCGAGGTCCTCGACCGCCCGTACGCCAAGATCGGTGTGCAGGCCTTCGCGGCGGAGGACCCGGCGCAGGCCCGGCGCCAGCTGCTCACCGGGGCGCTGTCGATGCTGCGGCTGCGCACGGGGCGGCCCGGACTGGTGCCGACGCCGGAGGAGGCCGAGTCGTACGACTACAGCCCGGCGGAACGGGAGTTCGTGGAGAACCGGCTGGCGAGCGCGGTGCACGGAACTCCCGAGGCGGTCAAGGAGGGTCTGAACCACCTCGTGAAGACGACCGGCGTCGACGAGCTGATGATCACGACGAGCGTGCACGGTGCGGACGCGCGGCTGCGGAGCTACGAGCTGATCGCGGACGTGTACGGGCTGAGCTAGCGGTTCGACGGCGGTGCCCGGCCGGCCTGATGCGGCCGGGCCCCGCCGCAACGGCGCCGTCGTGGCGGCGGCATGGCCGGTCGCCGTCGCGGCGGAGAGGAAGCCCCGCCCGCTGCCGCGGCGAGAGCGGGCCTACGGCCTCACCCCCGTCATCAGCAGCGACGAGATCGAATCCGCCGGCACGGGCCGGGAGTAGAACCAGCCCTGCCCCGTGTCGCAGCCGATCCGCCCCAGCCGCTCCGCCTGCTCCGCACTCTCCACGCACTCGGCCGTCACCGTGATCCCCAGCCGGTGCGCGAGCTGGACGAGGGCCTCGACGATGGTCTCGTCCGCCGGGTTCGGCGGCTCCTCGGCGCGGAAGCCGCGGACGAAGGAGCCGTCGAGCTTGAGCGTGGAGACCGGTAGGCGGCTGAGGTAGGCGAGGTTGGAGTAGCCCGTGCCGAAGTCGTCGATGGCGATGGCCACGCCCATGTCGCTGAGCTGGCGCAGCTGTTGCAGGGGCCGGCCGGCCGAGCCCATCACGGCCGACTCGGTGAGCTCCAGCTGCAGCAGCCGCGGCGGCAGGCCCGTCTCGGCGAGGATGGCCGCCACGTCGGAGACGAGGTCGGAGTCCCACACCTGCCGCACCGCGACGTTGACGCTGACGACGATCGGCTCCGCGGGGTGTGCGAGCTGCCAGCGCCTGGCCTGACGGCAGGCCGTTCCGAGCACCCAGCGGCCGAGCGGGACGATGGCCCCGGTCTCCTCGGCGAGGCCGATGAACCGATTCGGCGGAAGCATCCCGAACTGCGGGTGGCGCCAGCGCACCAGCGCCTCCACGCCGCGGACGACCCCGTCGACCAGGCCCACCAGCGGCTGGTACTGGAGCACGAACTCGCCCCGCTCGACCGCGGGCCGCAGCGTGCTGGACAGGGCCTGACGGGTCATCCGGTGGGCGTTGCGCTCGGGGTCGAAGAGCGTCCAGCGGGCCTTGCCGTCGGCCTTCGCCCAGTACAGCGTGGTGTCGGCGGCCTGCATCAGCTCGGTGGCGTGGGTGCCGGCCGCGGGGCGCTCCACGACGCCGATGCTCGCCGAGACCGACAGCCGCTGCCCGGCCACCTCGAACGGCCGCTGGAGCCGGTCCTGGACGCAGGCGGCGAGCTCCACGAGCTGCTCGGTGCCCGCCGACTCCTCGACCAGCAGGGCGAATTCGTCGCCGCCGAGGCGGGCGACGAGGTGGCCGCCGGGCGCCGCGCACTCGCTCAGCCGGCGCGCGACCGCGCTCAGGAGTCTGTCGCCGGCCCGGTGGCCGAGGGTGTCGTTGATGGCCTTGAAGCCGTCGAGGTCCAGATAGCAGACCCCGATCCGGCCGGTGCCGCCGTCCGTGGCGGAGGCCGTGGCGAGCGCGGTGGTCAGCCGCTCGAAGAACAGGCTGCGGTTGGGCAGCCGGGTGACCGGGTCGTGCATCCGCAGGTGCCGCAGACGGGCCCGCAGGTCGCGCCGGTCGCTGATGTCGGCGACGGAGAGGAGGGTGTCGCAGCTGTCGGGCAGCGGCGTGACGATCACCTCGGCCCACACCCCCTGGCCGCCGGTGTGCTTCAGCCGCCGGGTGCAGTGCAGCCGCTCGCGGCGGCCGAGCAGCACCTCGCGGTACGCGCTCCAGGTGCGCGAGTCCTCGCGCAGGCCGGTGAACTCGGCGGCCGGGGCGTCGGCGAGCCGGGCCGGATCGGTCCCGAGCAGCGCACCGAGGGCGTGGTTGGCGGTGCGCACCAGGCCGTCACGGCCCACCACGGCCATGGCGAGCTGCGCGGCATTGAACGCGGCACGAAAATCACTGGATTCATTACGTTGCGTGACGACTGTAGGCGTAGGGCCGGGCGCGCCGCCCTGCCCGTCGAGGGTTCCGCTCACCGCTCGCTCCCGCATGGCATTCGTTCCGCACTGGTTTCGTATGGGTCTCATGGATCTCGTACGCGTGTCCGAACAGGCGGCGGGAGGCCGTCCGCCCGGGGTATCCGTGCTGGAAATGTGGCGATCATAGGGCTCACGAGAGGACCGTTCCAGCGGCCCTCACAGGTGAGGCCGGGCCGCCGACCCCGGGTTGTCCACTTCTGCACGACCGTGCGCGCTCGTGCCTGAGCCTGTAGTGCCACACCATCTCGATTGACCGTCAGTGACTGAGTGTGATGTACCCAGAAGTCGGCCTAGTCACTCGACCGGAGCAGCGGAATAGGGCATAACACCACAAATCCACTGAGGGTGGATGAGGTGTCCCGAATCCGTCCCGGGAGGTCGACGTGGTGCGTCCGCAGACACCCATGGGAGTGGACCGGCCGCGGCCGCTGCGCCGCGTCGGGGCCGTCCTCACCGTCCTGTGCGCGATCGCGGCGACCACGCTGGTCGCCGTCCCGGCGCAGGCCGTGGGGCCCGGCGGGCCCTGCGCGCTCCCGCGCAGCCAGGCCCACCACTCCGAAGGGCTCGACAGCTGGAACCCCGCCTACCCACGGCCAGTGGGCCGGCTCGACGCCGTCATGATCTTCCTGTCCTTCCCGGACTCCAAGCCGCAGGTGACCCCGGGGAAGCTCGCGGCCGACCACTTCCCCGCCACCTCCCGCTTCTTCGAACGGGCGTCCTACGGGCGGTTCTCGCTGCGCGCCCACCCCGTGAAGCGGTGGTTCAGGATGCCGCGGTCCGCCACCTCGTACCGGATACAGCGCGACTGGGACGGCGACCGGCGCTCCGACTACCTGCGCGACGCCGTCGCCGCGGCCGACCCCGGCGTGGACTTCAGCCGCTACGACCTCGTCTACCTCGTCGCCGACCCCGACGCCCCCGGCGTCGACTCCGACGCGACCAAGGTCGTCAACCTCGACCGGCCGCTGCAGGCCGACGGCACGCCGCTGCGCCGGATCGTCACCGTCTTCGAACACCACCCGCCCGACCGCAACGTCCTCGCCCACGAGACCGGGCACGTGCTGGACCTGCCCGACCTCTACCACCGGCCCACCGACGGCAAGGGCGACTGGGACACCCACGTCGGCGACTGGGACCTCATGGGCAGCCAGTTCGGGCTCGCCTCCGACCCCTTCGCCTGGCACAAGTGGAAACTCGGCTGGCTCACCCCCGCGCAGGTCGCCTGCGCCCGCGGCCCCAGCCGCGCCCTCTACACCCTCCAGCCGCTGGAGACGCCGATGCAGCCGGGCGGCGACAACCGCACCCGCCTCGTCGTCATCCGCACGGGCGCCACCACCGCCCTCGCCCTGGAGGCGCGCTCCGCCTACGGCAACGACAGCGGCGCCTGCACCGAAGGCGTCCTCGTCTACCGCGTGCACAGCGACACGGCCTCGGGCGGCGGGCCGGTGCAGGTCCTCGACGGGCATCCGGGCCACCAGGCCTGCTGGGGCGAGTCCGTCTACCCGCCGCTGGCCGATGCGCCGCTGGGGGTGGGGGAGTCGCTCAGCTCGGAGGCGGACGGGGTCCGGGTGACCGTACGGGGGCGGACGGCCGGCGGGTCCTGGACGGTCGGGGTGAGCCGGGCGTAGTCCGTTGCGGTGCGGCGGCCCGGTCCGGTGCGGCAGTCCGGTCCCGTGCACACGACGAAGGCCCTCACCTTGCGGTGAGGGCCTTCGTCTGTCTGTGCGCCGCCAGGGACTCGAACCCCGGACCCGCTGATTAAGAGTCAGCTGCTCTAACCAACTGAGCTAGCGGCGCCTGCTGACAGAGAAGACTCTAGCACCCTGATCGGGTGGAACGAAAATCCGGATGTTTCAGCGGGCGACGGGCGGGACGGTGCAGGTCAGCGGGGTGGGCCGGGTCACATGGGAGGGTGCGCGGGAGGTCGCGCGGGGGCAGCGCGGCGGGGTGCCCGGCAGCTCACAGCGCGGGCTCGGGCGCCCGGTCCGCCGCCCGGCGGGGGAGCTCCGCCAGCGGCGAGCCGGCCTCCGCGCGCGCCACCCGCACGCACGCCCACAGCAGCGCCTCCGCATCCGGCAGCCACGGGTACCGCACCTCCGGGGCGACCACCCAGCGGGAGGGGGGCGGCACGGGCTCGTCCGCGCCCGGCGGGTAGAGCGGGGGGAGGGTCACGGTGTCCCCCGTGCCGTGGCACAGCAGCGGGGGCATCGCGCGCGACCACTCCTCCCAGCCGAGCAGCGCGGGCAGGCGCTGGGCCGTGCCGGGGGCCGCGAACAGCTGCAGCCGGCCGCGCTGGGCGGCGACCGGGCCCGAGCCCGGTCCCTTCTCCCATAACCGTTCCAGCACCCGGCGGCCGAACAGATCGGGCAGGCTGACCACGTCGAACGCGACTCCGCACGGCAGCACCACCGGATGGGCCGGGCAGTCGATCCACAGCGCGTGCACGCTCCGGGGGAAGGGGCTGGCCGAGGCGAGCCAGTCGGCCCCGGCGAGCGTCACGTAGGCGGCGGCGAGGGGGAGCCGGGAGGGGACGCCGGGGACGCCGGGGACGCCCGGGGCGTCGGTGTGCCGGGGGAACGGCCGGATCAGCGGATCGCGCGGGTCGTGCTGCCGAGAGGTCATGGCGCCCATGCTCAGCGGTGCGGCCGCCGTGGATCCGGGTAGTTGCGGAAGTCGGGACAGCGCGGGGTGCGGTGCGCTATTTTTCGCGCCGCATATGCCAACGGCCCATGGTCGTCGTGGCGACCACGGGCCGTCCGGAGTGTGAGGGACCCCCGGGACCGGGGGCGGCGCGCCTCACGGGGCGCCGGTCACTCGCCGGTCCTGTCGCCGCGCAGCAGGTCACGGCCGAACTCGACCATCTTCTTCGCGTAGTCCTCGCTCCACTCGGCGCGCTCGGCGATCACGGCCGTGGACAGCCGGTCGAAGCGCCGGGGGTCGGCGAGCTGGGCCGCCGCCACGGCCTGGAACTCGGTCGCCCGGTCGGCCGCGGCACGGAAGGCCAGCGCGAGCTCCGTGGAACGGGCCAGCAGCTCACGGGGGTCCTCGATCGACTCCAGATCGAAGAAGTGCTCCGGGTCGGCGACCGCCTCCGGGGGCTCGAAGAGCAGCTGCGCGGGCTTCAGACGACGCGGCCGGTCGCTCGGGCCCGCGTCGGGAGCCGACTGCGGCTCGGACATGTACATACCTCCAGGATCGTCTGCACCGCCATCCATTGTCCTGCGCACCGCAAGGGCGCCCTCCGGGCGCCTGTGACTCCGGCCGGACCCCTTTCCGCCGCCACGGCGATCAGCTCCCACCGGGGTGTCCGGCGGTGCCGTACGGCCTGGGGCCGGTCGGAGGGTGCGAGCCTTTGTCCTGTGCCCGGCGCACTCCCCCTTCCGCCGCGACGGCGATCAGCCCCCGCCGGAGTGTCCGGCGGCGCCGTACGGCCTGGGGCCGGTCGGAGGGTGCGGGCCTTTGTCCTGTGCCCGGCGCACTCCCCCTTCCGCCGCAGCGGTGATCAGCCCCCGGCGGGGTGCCCGGCGGTGCCCTACGGCCTGGGGCCGGTCCGGCACCGCCGGGCAGGCACGTTTCGGCCGGGCGCCGCGGCGGCGGAGGGGAGGGTGCGGGGCACTCCGCCTCGTGCCCGCCCGGCGCCCTCCGGCCGTACCGCCCTCACGGGCGCCACCGCACCCGGTGCTCGGCCAGATGCGCCAGCACCGCATGATTCGCCTCCCAGCCGTCCGGGAACTTCACCGTCACCCCCAGCTGCACCGGCTCCGTCGACGGGTGCTCGTCCAGGAGGCGGTCCACGCCCGCCCGGCACACGACGATGCACGCGTGCCGGTGCCGCGAGGCGAGCACGCACAGGCGGCCGGTCTCCAGGTGGAAGGCCGTCGCGTCGGGGCGGCCCGACAGGGGGTGGAGGACGACCGTCACGTCGAACTCCCGGCCCTGCAGCCGGTTCGCCGTGTCGACCGTGACGCCCTGCACGCCCAGGCCGGCCAGCGCCGCGCGGACCGCCGCGGCCTGGTCGCGGTGGGCCGTGCCGACCGCGATCCGGGCGGCCGTGAGCGGCACCGGATCGGGCGCCGCCTCGCTGACGGCCACCCCGCCCCGGTCCAGCAGCCGCCGCACGACGCGCGCGACCGCGCCGACCGCCTCCGGGTCCGTGCGCGGCGTGTGCCGGGCGGGGAGCTCCAGCAGGCCCCAGCCCGAGACGGCCGCCTCGTCCAGCACCCGGTCCGGGCCCGAGCCGTCCGACGTGACGCCGAAGGACAGCCGCCGGTCGCCGTGGTCCGTGCCGCTGCGGAAGGGCGTGTACGGATAGAAGGCGGCCGACACCAGCGGCGCGGCGGACGCGGGCAGCCGCCAGGAAACCGGCAGCCGGTGCTGCGGCAGCCGCGGGTTGTGGGCGAGCAGCGTGCTCACGGCGCTCGCCGACGGGTCGTACGACAGCCCGGCCCACTGCGCGACGCCGTCCGCCCCCACCACGCTGAAGGGGTCCAGCTGCCCGGGGTCGCCCACGAACAGCGCCCGCTCGAACAGCCCGGCCACGGCGAGCAGGGCGTCCGACCGCATCTGGTAGGCCTCGTCCACGATCGCGTGGCCCCACGGCTCGGCGACCTTCGTGTGCGCCCACTTCGCGGCCGTGGACACCACGACCGGAAGGCCCGCCAGCTCCGCCGCCTTCGCGGACGTCACCACCGACGGCAGGGCGTCGAGCGCCCGGTCGTACGGGTTGGTGTCGCTGCTGTGCAGCCGCCCGACCGGCAGCTCGGGGTCCTTCGCGGCGAGCCGCAGCACCAGGTCGTCCACCTGGGCGTTGGTCTGCGCCACGACCATCAGCGGGCGGCCCGCCGCGGCCAGCTCCCGCGCGGCCCGGACGACGAGCGTCGACTTGCCCGCGCCCGGCGGCGAGTCGACGACGACGCCGCGCTCGGGACTGTGCAGGGTGTCGTGCAGGATCCTGCGCGTGACGTCCTCGGCGGCCGCGCCCGGGTCCCAGGCACTCCCGCGCTGCGGGGGCACGGCCTCCGCAGCGTTCTCCGTGTTCTCCGCGTTCTCCGCAAACACCGTGGGCGTCCTCACAGCAGATCCTCCGCGCTCACCGGATCGGGCAGCTCCGCCGCCGGTTCGCCGGGCGGCCCGCCGTGCGTCCACGGCGTCCGCTCGGGGTCCGGCAGCTCCGGGCCGCCGCGCGGGGCGTGCTCGAAGAGCGTCCAGCACACGCGGTCCCCCTTCTCCGGCACCGAACCGGGCTCGGGCACCCTGCCCCGTCCCATGCCGCCCGTCAGACGCACCGTCAGGGCTCCCGGATCCCCGGGCACGTGGCCCACGAACTCGGCGGGCTGCGCCTTGCCGTCCGGCAGGGCGCGGTGCACCTTCGCCCCCTCGGCCAGATACGGGCCGTCGTCCGTGCGCACGGTGACCAGCGGCCTGGGCCGCGGCACCTTCGCCTCCGTGTACTCCATCACCACTTCGGTGACCTCCCCCGCGAACGCCTCGCCCGCCAGCCGCCGCCCGGCCATCACCAGCGGATCGTCCAGCGCCTCCTGGGCCTCCAGCTGCGCCTGGGCCGTCTCCCGCGCCGCGAGCTTGCGGGCGGCCGTCACCGCATCGTCCCGCCGGGGCTGCGGCGGCTCGCCGGCCCGGACGCGGTCGCGGTGCGCGGTGTACGACCAGCGGTCCCGCTTCCAGCGCTCGCCGGCCCGCTCCCCCTCGGGCAGCGCCCGCAGCAGGTCGACGCCGCGCCAGACCGCCTCCCACGTGGGGCGCAGCTGCGTCTCCAGGAGGGAGCGGAGCTCCTCCGCGGCTCCGGGCAGCCCGGCGTCGTGGCGCGCGACGGCCGGGGCCAGGAGCTTGTTGTCGAAGGCGGGGTCGGTGGCCGGGCCCGCGGGCGGGTGGAGCAGCTGCCCGGCCGCATCGCGCGCGAGCTCCGCGCGCAGCGCCGCCTCCGCGCCCGTCAGCCCCTCCGGCGGGTCGATCCAGGCGAGCAGCGCCCCCAGGTGCTGGTCCTCCAGATTGCTCTGGCCGGTGGCCCAGTGGCGGCCGAGGAGCTCCGTCATCGACAGCAGCAGCGACGAGCCGGGCACCCGGGCGCGCTCGCCGAAGTGCGTCAGCCAGCGGCCGAGGAGCGGCACGCGCGGGGGAGCCGGATGGGGCGTGTCGGGGTCCTGTTCCGCGGTGCGGCGGAACCGCATGGAGCGCCCGAGCAGCCGGACGTAGGAGACGCCCGCCGCACTCGGCACCAGCAGCTGCGGCGCCCCGGCGCACAGCTCGACCTGGACGGTGACCTTCTTGCCGGTCTCCGGGTCGGTCTCCTTGCGCTCCTCCAGGGTGACGTCCCCGGCGAACCCCTCGACGTAGGGCAGCATCTCCTCGGCCAGCTCGGCGAGGAAAGCGGAGCGCAGGTCCCGGTCGCGCGGCTGCGGCACGACCAGCAGCCGGGGCCGCTCGCGCTCGGTGCCGACGAGCGCGCCGAGCGGGGCGCCGGCCTCGCCGGCCGTGGTCAGCGGGACGAACACCAGCGGCCGCTCGGCCAGATGCCGGTGGCGCACGGTCGTCAGGGGCTGCGCGCGCCCGTCCCGTACGGCTTCCATCCGGGCGAGCGTCGTGATCAGCGACATGCGGCCTCGATTCCCATGAGCGGCGGGGCCGAAGCCTCCGCGCGGAGGGCCGCGGCGCGGCGCAGCGCGACGACGGTGGGGTCGGGCACGCCGGCCTCCTCCCCGGCGGGCGCCGGGCCGAGCGCGGCGGCGAGCACGGACTCGACGGTCGTCAGCCCGCCCAGCTCCCCGCGCAGCCCCCGGCCGAGGGCGGCCACGGACCCTTCGGCGCGGGCCCGGGCGCGGCAGTGGAAGGCCAGCTCGCAGGCGGCCAGGCACTCCGGGGCGTAGGCGGCGTCGACGGCTTCGACGGCGGCGGCGAGCTCTTCGGCGGGGCGGCCCGCCGTCCTGCCGTCGTCGGCGAGGCACAGGTCGAAGGTGGTGCCGGCGGGCAGCTCCGCGGCGATGTCCTCGACGCGGGCGAGCCGGGCGAGCTGGCGGCGGGTGGTGGCGCGCGGCTTGCGGACGTCGACGAGCCCGGCCGCCGGGACGTTGGCGAAGTCCTTCGGGCAGACGAGCAGGATCTCGTGGCGCACGCGCGCGGGGTCGCCGTCGCCGGTCCGGGCCGCGAGCTCCTCCAGCGCCAGGACGTAGACGGCGGCCTGCCGGGCGGCGGCGCCCACCTTGCCGGGGTCGGCCGCGCCGTCGATCACGGGGAAGGACTTGATCTCCACGACCGTCCACGTCCCGTCGGGGTGGACGACCACGGCGTCGGGTTCGAGGAAGGCGGGCGCGCCCGCCACGGGGAGGGCGAGCAGCGGGTGGTCGAGGAGCGCCCAGCGGCCGGCGGCCGTGGCCTCGCGCAGGGCGAGCGCCGTCCGGGCGGTGCGGCCCTCGGGGCCGCCGGCGGTGAGGTCGGGGACGTCGACGGAGCCGGGCGCGGGGGCCGGGGTGCCGTCGCGCAGCTGCTCGTGGAGCAGCCGGACGAGCTCCGTGCCGCCGTCGGCCTTGGCGCGGGCCTCGAAGGAGTGGCCGCGCGTGATCGCGAACTGCGACTGCCCGAAGGCGGCCGGCGCCCCGAGGGCCCGGGCCAGGGCGGACTTGTCGACTCCGGCGCCGTCCAGCAGGACCCGGCGGCGGCAGCCGGGGTTGGCGGCGAGGGCCGCGAGGGCGCGGGCGTCGAGCGGGCGCTGTGCGCTGCCCGGCCCGCGCAGCTCAGCGAGCCGCTGCCGCAGTGTCGCCGGTGCGGGCGTCGCCGGCCGTGCCGTGGGCCGGCTGTCGGGGGATCTGGTCACGGGCATCCGCCTCGAAGGGTCGCTGCGGCGCTCCCGGACGGCCGTCTCCGGCGGCGGGGCCGGAGGCCGCCGCCCGGGAAAGCGCTGTACCCGCCGAAGTCTCGCACCCGCCACTGACATTCGCGGGTGTCCCGGCCGTTTCCCCGCGTCCCGCGCCGGTCAGGCGGCTCTTGGCCAGGTCGGCGAGGCGCAGCGCGGGCTTGGCCAGCAGCAGGCCCGCGACCATGACGGCGGCGCCCGCGAGGGCGTCGAGGAAGTAGTGGTTGGCGGTGCCCATCACGACGAGGGTGATGGCGAGCGGGTAGACGACGCCGGCGGCCTTGGCCCAGGCGGTGCGCCCCTGGCGCCAGAGGACGACGCCGCACCACAGGGCCCAGCCGACGTGGAGGCTCGGCATCGCGGCGTACTGGTTGGTCATCCCGCCGAGGCCGCGGGGGGCGCTCGCGTCGCCGCCCCACCAGCCGTAGGAGCTGTACTGGGCCATCGTGTCGACGAAGCCCTCGCCCGGGTCGAGGAGCCGGGGCGGACAGGTGGGCAGCAGGGTGAAACCGATGAGGCCGATGAGGGTGGAGATCATCAGCCAGCTGCGCTGGAGGCGGTATTCGGCCGGGCGGCGCCGGAAGAGCCAGACGAGGAGCGCGGGCGTGAGCAGATAGTGCAGCGACGCGTAGGCGAAGTCGGCGGGTATGCCGAGGGCCGCGTGGTCGGTGAACAGCCGGTTGAGCGGGTGCTCGAAGTTTATCCGGAACGATTTCTCAAGATCGAGAATCGCCAGTCCGTGATCGACGGCGGTCTGCACGTCGCCCCGGACCAGCAGCCGGCCGGCGGAGTACAGCGCGTACACCACGGCGATCAGCGGCAGCTCGGTCCACCAGCGTGGCCGCTTCCCAGGCGGTGCGGTGCGGTACATCCGTACGCTCTCCATTTGATCCGACGGCCAACAAGCGCGCATGCAACCGTACGGTGTACGTCGCATCAGTCGCACACCGCCCCGCGACTTCCCGGAAACGCCGAGTTCGCCCGCTGTTCCGGCGGCTCGGACGGGTGCGGGGAGGGAGACGCCTCGATTCGGGCCGAGGTTGCCTGTGACGGGTGTGAGGAACTGCAAGCGGGGCCGCTCGGCGGGTGAGCGATGATGGAGGGCGAGCAGATCGTTTCTGTCGCCGTTCTTTTGAATTCCTTAGTGCGGTGCGGCGCTCTGCGTTCAGTTCTGTTGGAAAAATCACCGAAGACTGTGAAGGGGCGCGTCATGGCACCGCGGATCCTGCTGGCCCGGCACGGACAGACCGAGTGGTCGCTGTCCGGCAAGCACACCGGCCGCACGGACATCCCGCTCCTCGACGAGGGCCGGCGCGGCGCCAAGCTCCTGGGCGAGCGGCTGCACCGCGCCCCCTGGGACGGTCTCCCTGGCACCGAGGTCCGCACCAGCCCCCTCCTGCGCGCCCACGAGACCTGTGACCTGGCCGGCTTCGGCGACCGGGCCACCACCTGGGACGCCCTCATGGAGTGGGACTACGGCGCCTACGAGGGCATGACCCCCGCCGAGATCAAGGCGCAGCGCCCCGGCTGGCTGATCTGGCGCGACGGCGTCCCCGAGGGCGAGAGCACCGCCGAGGTCAGCGCCCGCGCCGACGAGGTGGTCGAGTGGGCCCGCTCCGCCGACCGCGACGTGCTGGTCTTCGCCCACGGCCACATCCTGCGCACCATCGCGGCCCGCTGGCTGGGAGAGGACATCTTCTTCGGCTCCCGCATCCGCCTCGACCCCACCTCGCTGTCCATCCTCGGCTGGGCCTACGGTGCCCCGGCGCTCGAACGCTGGAACGACACCGGCCACCTCGCCTGACGCCCCCGCCCCGCCCGGGCGCCCCCGTGCGAGCTCCCTCCTACGGGTGAGGAGGGAGCGGCCGGGGCGATGATCGCCTCGTCCGAGGGAATGATCGGATGCCGGGACTGGGCGCGGCGCGGCTCGGATCCGCGACGCCGCGCCCCAAAGGAAAGGGCGTGAGCGATGGCACCTGGCAGCGCGACGGAAACGGGCCCCCGCAGGCACACCCCGGCGCCGTGAGCCGTGCCTCACGGCGCCGCGAGGCGGCCCTGGGGATCGCCGCCACGCTCGCCGCGGTCCTCTTCGCCGCCTGCGCCGAGGACGCCCGCACGGGCGCGGACGGCGGCAGCGGCGCCGGCCGCAGCACCACGGTCACCGTCGGCACCTTCGGCGTCTTCGGCTACAAACAGGCCGGTCTCTACGCCGAGTACGAACGGCTGCACCCCGACATCACGATCAAAGAGAGCGTGATCGAGCGGAACGACGCCTACTACCCGCAGCTCCTCACCCACCTCGCCGCCGGCGGCGGCCTCGCCGACATCCAGGCCGTCGAGACGGGCAACATCAACGAGGTCGTCACCACCCAGGCCGACCGTTTCGTCGACCTCTCCCGCGCCGAGGGCGTCCGCCGCGGCGACTGGCTGCCCTGGAAGTGGGCCCAGGCCACCACGCGGGACGGCCGCACGATCGGCCTCGGCACGGACATCGGCCCCATCGCCGTCTGCTACCGCAAGGACCTCTTCGCCAAGGCCGGGCTGCCCACCGACCGCGAGAGCGTGGGCCGCCTCTGGGCCGGCGACTGGCAGAAGTACATCGACACCGGCAAGCGGTACATGGCCAGGGCCCCCGCCGGCACCGTCTTCACCGACTCGGCCGCCGGCATCTACAACGCCTCCGTCCACGCCCACGCCGAGCGCTACTACGACCACCGCGGCCGCCCCGTCTACCGCACCAGCCGCGCCGTCAAGGAGTCCTGGGACCTGGCCATGCAGGCCGCCCGGGGCGGCCTGACCGCCCGCCTCAAGCAGTTCGAGAAGCCCTGGGACCAGGCCTACGCCAACGGCCGCTTCGCCTCCGTCGCCTGCCCGCCCTGGATGCTCGGCTACATCAAGGAGAAGGCCGGCGCCGAGGGCAAGGACAAGTGGGACGTGGCCGCCGCCCCCCGCCCCGCCAACTGGGGCGGCTCCTTCATCACCGTCCCCAAGGCCGCCCGGCACCGCACCGCGGCCACCGCCCTCGCCGCCTGGCTCACCGCACCCGAACAGCAGGCCAAGCTGTTCGGCCGGCAGGCCAGCATCCCCTCCACCCCCGCCTCCTACGCCATGCCCCTCGTCCGGGACGCCCGCAACCCCTACTTCTGCGGCGCCCCCACCGGCCGGATCTTCTCCGACGCCGCCCGCGCCATCCCCACCCTCGTCATCGGCCCGAAGGAGCAGCAGATCGGCACCGCCTTCACCGACGTCGGCATCCCCCAGGTCGAGCAGCAGGGCAAGTCCCCCCAGGCCGGCTGGAAGGCGGCACAGCGGGAGATCGACAGCGTGGTGGACGCATGACGACCACGGCCCGGCCGGCCGCGGCCGGAACGCCCGTGCCCCGCCCGCCCCGTACGCGGGGCAGGGCCGCCCCGGGCCCGTGGCGCCGCCGCCTCTACCGCTGGGACGTGCGCTACAGCCCCTACGTCTTCATCGCCCCCTTCTTCCTCTTCTTCGGCGCCTTCGGCCTCTTCCCCCTCGTCTACACCGGCTGGGCCTCGCTGCACCGGGTGGAGCTGGCCTCACCGGACCACATGGAGTGGGTGGGCCTGCACAACTACGTCCGGCTGCTGGACGACGCCTTCTTCTGGAACGCCCTGCACAACACCCTCACCATCGGCGTCCTCTCCACCGTCCCCCAGCTGCTGATGGCGCTCTGGCTCGCCCACCTCCTGCACTACCGGCTGCGCGCCGCCACCTTCTGGCGCGTCGCTCTCCTCACCCCGTACGCCACCTCCGTCGCCGCCGCCACGCTCGTCTTCGTCCTCCTCTACGGCCGCGACTACGGCATGGTCAACTGGGCCCTCGGCGCCCTCGGCATCGGCCCCGTCGACTGGCAGAACGGCACCTGGTCCTCCCAGATCGCGGTCTCCTCGATCGTCATCTGGCGGTGGACGGGCTACAACGCCCTGATCTACCTGGCCGCCATGCAGGCCGTGCCCGACGAGCTGTACGAGTCCGCCGCCCTGGACGGCGCCTCCCGCCGGCAGCAGTTCCGCTACGTGACGGTGCCCGCCCTGCGCCCCACGATCCTCTTCACCATCGTCGTCTCCACCATCGGCGCCACCCAGCTCTTCGGCGAGCCCCTGCTCTTCGGCGGGGCGGGCGGCCAGAAGGGCGGCGCCTCGCACCAGTTCCAGACCCTCGGCCTCTACCTCTACGAACAGGGCTGGTTCAACTTCCACCTCGGGCGCGCCTCCGCCGTCGCCTGGACGATGTTCCTGATCCTGTTGCTGATCGCCGCGGCCAACATGCTGATCGCGCGGCGGCTGAGGAAGAGCCACTGAGGGGCTGCTGCCGTGACGCTCACGACGACCGGACGACCGCGACGCGAAGGCCCCGGCCCCCAGCGGCGGCCCCGGACCCGCACGGCCGCCCTCCGCAGGATCCGCCGCCTCGGCCGCCTCCGCCCCCGCCGCCGGAGCGGGCCCGCGCCCACCCCCGCCACCGCCCGCACCCGCGCCGGCCGCCAGCTGCACGGCGGCCCCCTCACCTACGCCGTGCTCGCCCTCTTCACCGCCGGCTCGCTCTTCCCCCTCGTCTGGACGGCCGTCGCCGCCTCCCGCGACAACATGCGCCTCGCGAAGACCCCGCCGCCCTTCTGGTTCGGCACCCGGCTCGCCGAGAACACCGGCACCGCCTGGACCGAGGCCAACATGGGCCTCGCCCTCCTCAACACCCTGCTCGTCGCCGGCACCGTCGCCCTCGGCACGGTGCTCTTCTGCACCGTCGCGGGATTCGCCTTCGCCAAGCTGAAGTTCCGCTTCAGCGGCGCGCTGCTGCTCCTGACGATCGGCACCATGATGGTCCCGCCGCAGCTCAGCGTCGTCCCCCTGTTCATGGTCATCGCCGAGCTCAAGTGGACCAACCAGCTGCAGTCGGTGGTCCTGCCCACCCTCGTCAGTGCCTTCGGCGTCTTCTTCATGCGCCAGTACCTGCTGGAGGCGCTCCCGGGCGAGCTCGTCGAGGCCGCCCGCGTCGACGGCGCCAGCAGCCTGCGCATCATCTGGCACGTCGTCTTCCCCGTCGCCCGGCCCGCGATGGCCGTGCTCGCCATGCTCTCCTTCGTCCAGGCCTGGAACGACTTCTTCTGGCCGATCATCGCCCTCACCCAGGAGAACCCGACCGTGCAGGTGGCCCTCACGGGCCTCGGCCGCGGCTACGTCCCCGACCAGGCCGTGATCATGGCCGGGGCGCTGCTGGGCACTCTGCCGCTGCTGCTCGCCTTCACCCTCTTCGGCAAACAGATCGTCGGCGGCATCATGCGGGGCGCCGTCAAGGGCTGACCCCCGCGCCGCTCCCTCCCCTCCGCCCACCCCGCCCTCCTTCTCCCGGGAGACCTCATGACCGTGAACTTCCCGCCAGGCTTCCTCTGGGGCACCGCCACCGCCGCCTACCAGATCGAGGGCGCACCCCACGCGGACGGCCGCACCCCCTCCATCTGGGACACCTTCTCCCACACCCCCGGCAGGACCCTCGGCGGCGACACCGGCGACACGGCCACCGACCACTACCACCGCCGCCGCGACGACGTCCGCCTGATGGCGGACCTCGGCATCGGCGCCTACCGCTTCTCCGTCTCCTGGCCGCGCGTCCAGCCCGCCGGCCGCGGCCACCCCAACCAGCCGGGCCTGGACTTCTACCGCGCCCTCGTCGACGACCTCCTCGAACACGGCATCTGCCCCGTCCTGACCCTCTACCACTGGGACCTGCCGCAGGAGCTGGAGACGGCGGGCGGCTGGCCCGAGCGCGGCACCGCCCACCGCTTCGCCGACTACGCCCTCCTCGTCGCCGAGGCCCTCGGCGACCGCGTCGACATGTGGACCACCCTCAACGAGCCCTGGTGCAGCGCCTTCCTCGGCTACGGCTCCGGCGTGCACGCCCCCGGCCGCGCCGACGACCTGGCCGCCCTGCGCGCCGCCCACCACCTCAACCTCGCCCACGGCCTGGGCGCCCAGGCCCTGCGCGCGGCCCTGCCCTCCCACGGGCAGGTGTCGGTCACCCTCAACCCCGGCGTCGTCCGGGCCTTCACCGACGCCCCCGCGGACCTCGACGCCCAGCGGCGCATCGACGCCCTCGCCACCCGTATCTTCACGGGGCCCATGCTGCACGGCTCGTACCCGGAGGACCTGCTCGCCGACACGGCGGGCATCACGGACTGGGCGTTCGTGCACGACGGCGACCCGGGCGTCATCAAGCACCCCCTCGACTCGCTGGGCATCAACTACTACACCCCCACAGTGGTAGCAGCCGCCACTGACAACGGCCTTCCCGGAGAGGCCCCGGAGCCCTCGCCCTGGCCGGGCGCCGCCGGCGTCGCCTTCCACCGCCCGCCCGGCAAGCGGACCGCCATGGACTGGTCCGTCGACCCCACCGGCCTGTACGACCTGCTGGTCCGCTTCGCCGAGGAGGTCCCCGGCCTGCCCCTGGTGATCACCGAGAACGGTGCCGCGTACGACGACAAGCCCGACGGCGACGGGACGGTGCACGACCCCGAGCGCATCGCCTACCTGCACGCCCACCTGGACGCCGTCCGGCGGGCCATCGCCGACGGCGCCGACGTCCGCGGCTACTTCCTCTGGTCGCTGCTCGACAACTTCGAATGGGCCCACGGCTACAGCAAGCGCTTCGGCGCGGTCCACGTCGACTACGCCACCCAGACCCGCACCCCCAAGTCCAGCGCCCGCTGGTACTCCCAGGTCGCCCGGACGGGCCAGCTGCCGCCCTACTAGCGGCCCGGGGTCACTCGAAGACCGACGGCGGCGGCTCCGGCGACGGCCGGGCGCTCGCGTCCGTGACCGGCGCCGCGCCGCCCGTGAAGTCCGCCAGCGCCCGGCCGTGTTCGACCCGCCCCTGGTGCGGGTCGGACGCGGCCCTGCGGGTCAGCTCGGCGACGGGCAGGGGGTGGTCGGAGGCGAGCAGCACGGCGTTGCCGAAGCGGCGCCCGCGCAGCACCGCCGGGTCGGCGGTCAGGCAGAGCTCGGGGAAGACGGTGCCGACCGTCGCGATCTGGGACTTCACGTAGGCCAGCGGCGGGCCGTCCGCGAGGTTCGCCGCGTAGAAGCCGCCCGGCCGCAGCGCCCGCCGCACCTCGGCGGCGAACTCGGTGCTGGTCAGGTGCGCCGGCGTGCGGGCGCCGCTGAAGACGTCGGCGATGATCAGGTCGGCCCAGCCGTCCGGCACCTTGGCCAGCCCCTCCCGGGCGTCGCAGCCCCGCACCCGGATCCGCCAGCCGCCGTCCAGCGGCAGCTCCCGCCGTACGAACTGCACGAGCGGCGCGTCGATCTCCACGATCTGCTGGGTCGAGCGGGGCCGCGTCGCGGCGACGTACCGGGCGAGGGTGAAGGCGCCGCCGCCGAGGTGGAGCGCCTGGACCGGCTTGCCGGGCGGCGCCACGAGGTCGGCGATGTGGCCGAGCCGGCGCTGGTAGGCGAAGTCCAGGTACGAGGGGTCGTCGAGATCCACGTGGGACTGGGGCGCGCCGTCGATCAGGAGGGTGAAGCCCCGGGGGCGGTCACGGTCGGGCACGAGCTCGGCGAGCCCGCCGGCGACCTGCTCCGCGACCGGTTCGGCGGCGCGGCCGCGCCCTTGCTTCTTCTTGACCTTGCCCACCCGGCAAGTATCGCCCAGGGGGCGGGGCGGCTAGCGGCAGCGGTCGACCGCCGCGATCGTCCGCGCGGCCTCGCCCAGGGCGTCGCGCAGCACCGCCGGGTCCGTGGCGGAGGAGAAGGCGGCCTCCGGGGCGACGAGCCAGCCGGCGCCGGTGAGGAGCGGCCCTTCCGGGACCGCGCGGAGCCCTCGGCCGTGGGTCTGGGTGCAGGCGCTGCCCGGCACGTCCCAGGCGTCGGCGGTGCCGGGGGGCACCAGGAAGCCGAGGGTGTCGCACTCGTCGTCGTGCAGGACGGGGCCGACGCCGTCGCGCAGCCGGAGGATGTCGACCGCCTCCAGGCCCTGCCGGGCGGGGACGGTGACCAGGTCGCACGGCCCGGCGTCGGGGGCGAGGCCCGCCGCCCGGGATGCGCAGGGAGAAGGGCTGCGGTCCTGACGCGGCTGGTGCAGGGCCGTCGTCCACGAGCTGCTGCTGTCCACTCCGGCCTCCACCAAGGGAAACCCCTCCTCCGACGTGCCACTACGCTCCGCGTCGAGCGTGCTCGAAGGGTTCAACGCGCGAGGGGCGTCAACGGCAACGGGCGCATGCCGTCACAAAGGATGGCACTTCATGGCGGATCGCGGGTGGGATATCCGGTTTGTAGCGAAACGAGGGGCCGAACGGGGGGAATGGGCCACCGATTGCCGGTACGGTCGCGCCCATGGTGTCGCCCCACGCGCCGAACACGGCGTTCCGGCAGCTGCGGGGCGCCCGTTCGGCGGCCGAGTTCGCGGCGGCCGTACGGCGGGCGGCCCGCGAGATCGGCGAGCAGGTCTCGTGCGACGCGCGCTACATCGGCCGCGTCGAGTCCGGGGAGATCCGCTGCCCCAACTACGCCTACGAACGGGTGTTCCGGCACATGTTCCCCGGCTGCGAGCCGGAGGACATGGGCTTCGTCCCGCGCGAGGTGGTCCGCGGGCGGGGGGCGCGCGGCCAGGGGAGCGCTCCCTCCGATTGCACCGACCAGCCCAAGGAGAGCGACGTGTTGCGGCGCGCGTTCATGACCGGCAGTACGGCGGCCGCGGTGGCCGCGGCGTCCCTGGGGGCCGCCGCCCCGGCCGCCTCCGCGGTGCGCCTCCCGCGCCGCGCCGGCGAGGCCGAGGCGTCCGCCGTCGAGCAGGCCGTCCGCCGCATCCGGCTGCTGGACGACCGGCACGGCGCCGACGGCCTCTACCGCCGCGCCACGCGGCCGCTGCAGCTCGCCTACGAGCTCCTCGACGCCGGCGCCCGCCGCCAGTCCGTGGCCGACCGGCTGCAGTCGGGCGCGGGCGAACTCTCGCTCTCCGTGGGCTGGCTGGCCCACGACTCGGGCCGCTTCGCCGACGCCCGCTCGCACTACGCCGAGGCGCTCGCCACGGCCCGGGTCGCAGGGGACGCGGCCCTGGAGGCCCACGCCTTCTGCAACACCGCCTTCCTCGCGCGCGACGCGGGCCGCCCGCGGGAGGCGGTGCGCGCGGCGCAGGCCGCCCAGGGCGCGGCCAGGGCGCTGTCCTCGGCGCGGCTGATGTCCCTGCTGGCCCTGCGGGAGGCGGGCGGCTGGGCCGGGCTCGGCGACCGGACCGCCTGCGAGGCCGCCCTGCTGCGGGCGCGGACGCTCTTCGGCCGCGGCCCGGGTGACGCGGACCCCGAGTGGATGAGCTTCTTCGGCGAGGCCGAGCTGGAGGGGCTGGAGGCGCAGTGCCGGTCGGCGCTCGGCGACTGGCGGCGGGCGGCCGTCCACGCGCAGCGCGCCGTCGACCTCCAGGACTCCCACTTCGCCCGCAACATCGCCCTCTTCACCGCGCAGCTCGCGGGCGACCTGGCCCGGGCCGGTGCGCCGGACGCGGCGGCGGCCGCCGGGGAGCGCGCGCTGGACCTGCTGGCCGAGGTCCGCTCGGCGCGGATCCGGTCCATGCTCGCCGCCACGGCCCGGCTGCTCGGCGGCCGGTACGGCGGCGAGCCGTCGGTGGCGCCCTTCCTGGAGCGACACGCCGCGGAGTGACGCCGAACGGCGTACGCCCGGCCCGCGCCCGGGGGAACGGGAGCCGCACGAGAACGACAAGGGCCCCGGTCCGCTTCCGCGGACCGGGGCCCTTCGCCAGGGTGAGTAACGGGACTCGAACCTAATCCTTGAACATATTGTGACCTGCGACGATGTCGAAAACTGGGACATTCCCATGTAGTTCGATGTCGCTCGATGTCGCTGGATGCCGCCAACAGCCCAAGCGGGTTCCCACGGGAACACGGCCTCACGAGGTCCGCCCAGGGTTCCCCGCATGTGAGTAACCAAGCCCCTGACCGTGATCAGCAACAAAGAGGCCGGGCCCCAGACCGGAAGGTCCAGGGCCCGGCAGTGCCGCCTGCGGAGCCGCCTGGGGGGCAGGGCTACCGCAGGGGCCGCTCTTGGGAGGAGCAGGTTATGAATATGCCTTTCACATATATGGCGCCACCCCCAGACGGGGGCGCCCCTCAGATGCCGTTTACGTGCGCGAGGAGTTCCAGGACCCGCTCCACCTCGCAGAGCGCGCCCGGTCCGTCCGGTGGATTCAGCAGCCAGTGCACGCCCGGCGGTTCCCCTCGATGAGGCGCCGGCACGGCGATGCTGTGAGACGGGCCGAAACATGGAAAGGCGGCGTGATGCCACGCACACGCGGATCCCGGGGGCACGAGGACGTAGTGGTAGCGGTGAAGGGGGTCAGAGATGACGGCGCTGTCGATCCCGACTTCCTTGTAGCGCGCCTCAACCTCACGCCGGCCATCCGCACTGGCCGTCGCCGACAGGAGCTCCTGGGGGATCTGGATCGCGTCGAAGCGCACCCCGGTCATGCAGTGGGCCGGCTGATCTCGGAGCCATTCGTTCCGGCCGTGGGGCGCCAGAGCCGCTGAGAGCCATTCGACAGCTGCAGCGTGAGCATCAGAGCCTCCGGGAAGGCTGTCGAGGAGGTCCTGAGCATTCTGCGCGAGGTCGTGCACGTACTGCTCCGCTGCCTCGACGGACATGGCAGCCTCGATCTGCACGGCGAGCAGTTCCAGGGACTTCCGAGCATGGTTCTGCGGCCCGACCCAGACCCCTTTGGCAAGCCCCCGCTTCACGCGCAAGGCGTGCGCTCGGGCTAGGAGGCTGAGGCGGTTGATGTGCATGCGCAGGCGCGTCGCCAGGTCGAGCAGCGAGTCGTCGACCTCGTGGGTCTCCAGGATCTTGAGCCCTTGATCGATATCCGATTCGATCAACGCTCGGTCCATCCCCCCGAGGCCCCACGGGGTAGAGAGCGTCATCGCCCCTCCGGCGTCTGATGGCAGGTGCATGCGCATGGCAACGTTTCAGCTTGTCGTGGCTTGGGCCCGGCACTGATCCGGCGGATGCTCGTGGCCCCCGGGCATGTGGCGTGCTGCCCTGTTCGACAGGACTCGGCCAGGTGCGGTCTGGTAGGGCGGACTACTGGCACGGCTTCAGCGCGGCTCTCAGTGCGTCAGGATCGACGAGCGTGCCGTCAGGCAGCGTGAGCCAATGGAGACCAGGCGGCGCGACTACTTTGGGGCCCGGCACGCCGAGCCAGACTCCTTCGCCAAGGCACTCTGTGTCCGGCACGTCCCACGATTCGATGGTGCTGTTAGGGACGGCGAAGTAGACATAGCGCCCCGGCTCCAGAATGGCCGGCCCACGGAGGCCGCCGTCGACGGCGGCTGTCCCGAGGTCAGCCGGCACTTTGACGACGCACCACTTGAAGCCCAAGGGGAGCACAAGGACATGTGCGCTCGTCAGCCAGAGGTCGGCATGGTCAGGGTCCGGGTCGGACTCTGAGAGCCAGTCACGAGCGGCATTGGTCGCAGCGATGGACACAGAACGATCCCTTCAACGACACACCCAGTCCGGGTGGTTGAAGGGATCGTCCCGCTTGCAACAGGGGTCCTCGCCCACAAAGTGTGGGGATGGTTTTCCAGCGAACCGCTTGACAGCGTTACACGCCGGCCCAGCGAGCGAGCCCCGCAATGGAGTCATCCTGCTGGCGGTCTAGACGAACTAGCGTCGCGGCCGTTGAGCGCAGGGTCGGATGGAATCGCGCATGGCTGGGGGACGTGGCGCGGGCCCGCAACAGATCACGGTACGCCCCGTCCCGGTCTCCCTCTGTAAGCCGGGCTGCGGCCACGTCGATGTAGTGGTGACTGGCCCGCTCACCCGCGAGGGAGTCGGGGACCTCCCACTCGGCCTGGTCCTGCTCGGCCCCCCACTCACGCAAGCGGGCAAGCGCCTGCTCGGTGTCGCCGGAGTCGATCAGGGCAGCGACCTCGTGAATCTTGAGGTTGGTGGGCCCGAAGGACATCTCGTAGTGATCGGTGTCCCGCCCAAGGGTCTGAGCGTTCCACCGGGCTTCGTCCAGCCGAGAACGGGCTCGATCAGGCTCGCCATCCCGCGCTTCGAGGATGGCCAGCTTGAGCAGAACTGCCCCCTGCAGTGCCACGTGGGCGTCAGCGAGGCACTGCTCGGGAGCTAGGCGATCGATCTCCTCCAGGAGTCCCTCAAGCACGCGTCGGGCGGGCAAGTACGTACCCATGCGGACCATAGCGCCGGCTTTGAGGTAGGCGGCAGTGACCTGCATGAGGGGATCGCCAGACTGACCCGCAGCCCACCGGACGCGCTCGATCGCGGTGAGGCTCAGGTCGTGGTAGCCCAGCTTGTGGGCGAGGCTGTTGGTCGCGCGGTAGCCGCGAGCCAACCAGCCGAAAGCCTGCTGCTGATCTCGCCCCGTGCTGCCGAGCGCTACATGGGTGAGTTCGGACAGCAGCCCCGGGAGGAGGGGGCCCATGCGGACGTATTGGCCGTCCTGTCGCATCTGGGCGACGTGGGTCATCTCGGCGGCGAGTACGGGCAACGGCCGTGGTGCGGTGATGGGGTCGTCGGGATTGTCGTAGGTAAGCAGAACGCGCCGGAGCTCCGGGATGACGGCTTGGACCTGCTCTTCGGTCTCGGCTCCGTTGATGTACGGCTGCCCCGTGAGCCGGTCCGGGCCGACGCCGAGCGCACGGGCGAGCTGTGCGATCAGTCCGGGGGCCGGGTTCCGGTCACCGGACTCGAACTTCTGAAGGAGGCTTGGTGAGATCTTGACCCTGCTGGCGAGCTGCCGAACCGTGAGCTGGCGAACCTTGCGCAATTCGCGGATGCGCTCGCCGATGTGCGATGTGGTACTCATGCCGCCCCTCGGTGGTGTACGGACCGCCAGCGTAGAACGGCGTAAGCGGCCTCCGGAAGGGATGAAATCCCTGCTCCGATCGATCACCCCGGGGCCGAGACGAAAGCCCTCTGCAGCACCTGCGCGATCGCGAGGTCGTACCCCGGGGGCGGCATCGGCAAGCCGCGGGCCTTGGCCTTGCTGGTACCGAAGTACCGGACAGCGTGGGCGACAGGCGTACCGTCCGCCAGCACCTCATCGATCGCCGCACGGCGAAGATCCAAGGCCGACACTCTCCAGCTGAACCCCTCGGCGAGCTCCTGCATCAGCACAGCCTGACGAATCACCGACATCCCAGGCACCAAGGACGACGCCGTCCCACCGAGGCTCGCGAGCACATCGAGGGCCGCAGCAACAGTCGGCGCAATCGTGATCACGCGTGGATTCTCCAACGGTCCCGCCCGGAGCCGACGGTGCTCGCCCTCCGCCGGCCAGTCGGCTGGCTGCAGTCGCTCTACGTCCAGCGGGTGCATGCCGACCAGGAGCCACAGCATGACGGTCGCGTGGTCAACCGGGTCGCCGGTGGCCGCGGCAAGGGCAAGGAAGCGTCGCGCGTCCTCGCGATCGAGTCTGGGGCGGTCGGACAGGAGCACAGGGCCACCTCGTAGTGCGAGATCTTGACGACCGCACGGTAGCCACACTGGCACCTATCAGGGAGAGGATCCGGGAAACCGCCTGCTTGGAGTACCTGCAAGTGCTATAAGCCCTGTCCACCGACACTGTGGATGCATGGCCGGTCAGCCCCGCATCATCGTGTCCCCGCCCGACGCCTCCGGCGGCCGGCGGGTACGCGTGGGCGGCGAGATCCTCGGCATCGCCTACAGGCCAGCTGACGTCATCGAATTCGCCCGACGTGCCGGCCTGGACGAGCACCTCTTTGCCATCGACGACGACCGGCTGATCGAGTGGCGGGGCGGCGGGCCCGATGACTGGGCGCCCCCGTGACCGAGTAGTCCAAGGGAGGCCGCGCCGACAGCGCGGCCTCCCCTCAGCGGGCGATCGTCCCGTACAGCGACAGCAGCAGCGCCGCCACGCCCACAATGGCGGCCAGAGAGGGCAGCGGCCACCGGGCTTTCTCCAGCGCCGCGATGCGGGCCTCCATCGCGGCGATGTCGGTCTCGGCCGCGGTGGTGCGCTGGAGGAGTACGTCCAGGCGCCCCTCCAGGCGGGCGAAGCCGGTGTCCACGCTGCCGCGCAGGCGCTCCAGCTCGACCGCGACCGACGGTTCGGGAATGGTCACTCGCGGCCTCTCACAGTCTCCGTGAGCCCGGGGCCCTCCGGACCGCCGGATGTGGCTATCGCGGTGAGCAGAGCAAGGACCGCAGCGAGGCCGGCAGCCGACAGGGCGCCCACCCAGTCCGCATCGAGGACCCCAGTCGCGGAGGCGCCGAGGACGGCGAGCAGGGACTGGGCGAAGGTGCGGACGACGCGCTCGAACGTCGCAGCCCAGAAGGCAGCAGTGGTCATGGTCATTACCTCCAGTAGATGCCGCGCGCGGACGCGGACGTGAGGGTGGCAGGAGCGGTGTCCCCGGCGGTCGCCGGGCCGTACGTGACCTCAAAGCGCAACTGCTCGCCGGGGAGGATCGAGCCGGCGTGCGGGAAGTCGACGAAGGACGAGCCGGCCGTTGCGATGCGCTCGACGATGGGGCTTGTCCACCGTGAGCCGTCCGGGCCGAGGTGGATGAAGCGGCCCTGCAGGACCGACCCGGGCGGGGCGGTGACTCGGAGGTAGGCGCCGGCGACGTAAGCCTGCGCCCCCGAAATGAGGCTGTCCCTGCCGATCCGGATCGTGGTCCAGGTGTCCGGACGCAGGCTGACCTGCGCGTCGCTGTACTCGCCGAGGGTGTACGGCACGGTGCTCTCCGAGGGCGTAGAGGTGGGCTGTCCGGGCTGTCCGGACAGGCGTCGGGCGATCCGGGACCGCATGTCCGGCATCATGAAGCCGCGGGGATCTTGCTTGTCGTTGGACCATTCGAGGTGTCCGATCACGGACTTCGCCGACCAGCCGTGCGCCCGGCACAGGGCCGCCGAGACGCGCTCGATCGCGTCGAGCTGGGCGTCCGGCCAGGGGTCCACCCCGTCGCCGAGGTTGATGCACTCGAAGCCGTAGAAGTGCCGGTTGCCGTCGATCCCGTCGCTGTTGCCCTTGGTGGGAGCGGGCGGGCGGACGTCGTAGTCTTCGGCGATCACGTGCTCCAGCACGATCGGGTCGCCGCCGCCGGCGTGGTTGGTGCGTCCGTACCCGACGAGGTGCACGGTGCCGGCCTTGTCGATGACGCCGTGGCACAGCGGGCCGGGGAGCTCGTCATAGCCGTCGTAGCAGAGCTCGACGGAAGAGTCCGTCCCGGAGGTCACGGTGTGGTGGATCACGACCCCGTTGACCGGGCCCCAAGGGCCTTTCGCGTTGCGGTTGTGGGTGCGCCACGAGCCGTACTCGACGACGTGCACGCCTTCGGCATGCAGCGCGGCGAGGAAGTCGTCGGCGGTGAGTGGTGTTGCCATGGTGCCTCCTAGGCGATGCGCTGCATGGAGATCCACGAGTCGGTGTAGAGGATCGTGGCGGTGGCGCTGGACGAAGCCTGGGCCCACTGCAGGGCGAAGGTCCCGGCGGTCGAGGCGACGCGCAGGGTGCCGTGTATGACCGCCCCCAAGTCCCAGTCCGATACCCCGTACCAGTTGCGGCCGGACACGATGTCGTTGGACTCCAACCGGACGGACTGGCCGGTCGTGTTGCTGGTCGTAGCGCCGCTGCCGGCGGCGACCTGATGCCATTCGCCGAGCGCTCCCGTGGGAGCGGTGAAGTTCACCTGCAGGTCCGGGGTGGGGTCGGCGAAGTACTTGATCCATCCGTGCCAGATGTAGACAGCATTCGCTTCGACGCTGAAGGTGAGGTGCGGGTCGGCGGCGAAGGTTGTCGTGGACGCCCGTGAGGTGTCCGCGGTCTTGCGCGCGACCTGAGGCTGAGCGGACGCCAGCAGGGCAGCAGTGATCTTCTGACCAGCTAGGAAGGTGGGGTAGGACTCAGCCACGACGACCTCTCACAGGGCAATAACGGTGGGGTTGGCAAGGCTCAGGTCAGTGCCGGCAGCGTGGCTCTTGACGATGCCGTTCACGCTGCGCGTGACCGTGAAGGTCTGGGGACTCGAACCCCCTGAGACCGCGGTGACGCGCATGACCTCACCGCCGACGCGGACGTCGAAGGGCATGTCGGCGCTGTCGGTCGTCCACGCCGGGCCCGAGGTTGTGGCCACGGTGATGCTCGTCGACGAGGAGTCGACCGCGGCGTCCAGCTCGGCACCCGCGGTGTCGAGCCGCCCGTGGTCCACGCTGTCCAGGACACCCACCTCGTACGGCGATGCGGGGGCGCAGTTGAGGGTGATGCGGTGCTCGAAGTGGTCGATCGTCTCCGACAGGCCGAGGACGATCAGGCTGATGTCGTCCGGCGGCAGCCACGCAGGCGGATCCGTCACGACGACCCGGTCGCCCTGGCGCAGCCGCAGGACGGCCGTCTTCAGGGCGGGGTCCGCGGTGAAGGTCGAGTGAGCGAGGTTCACACTGACCTGCGGGAACCTCGCCTCGTCCACGGTGCCCATGTGCAGACGCCACGAGGCCTGATCGGCAAGAGTGGTGTCCGCTTCGACGTTGAGCGTGAGCGATTCGCCGTAGACGCCGATCCCCGTGGGCGGGTCGGCGGTGCCCATCGGGCCGGTGGTCAGGGCGGAGTGCGCCGTGCCGCCGTCCTGCCTCGTGATCGTGACGTCATTGTGGGTGAACTGGTCGTCGTCGACCGGTGTGAAGTTCTCCGCGAGCTGGTTCGCCGCATACGACAGGGTCAGGGCCGGATCTTGGTTGTACAGGTCCGTCCTCGCCCGGTAGCCGAGACCGAAGACCGCCAGGTTCTCGGACAGCACGCCCAGGTCGGCCTCGGTGGCCTCGGTGATCAGCTCGACTGGCTTCTTCTTCGCCTGCGGCCCCATCCGCACGGTGTCGCTCAGGTTCCCGAGTCCGTCGAAGGGGATGCCCTCCTCGGCGCAGATCCGTTGGATGCGTGCGCCGGCCGTCTCTCCGGAGGGGTCGAGGCGCTCGCCGAGGTCTGTGATCGGCGTGATGGCGTTCTGGAGGGTGACGTGGCCGAGGGTGGAGTAGTCCAGGCCGCGACTGACGCCGCCGCTCACCGGGGCGGGCGCCATCTGGATGTCCGTGATGCGGGCCATGGTCTTGCCGGTCACGGTGCCTGTGGCGCTGATGGCGTCGGTGGAGGTGACTTCCAGGTACCGGACGGCGCAGGAGATGTCCGCCCCGTTCTGCTGGAGTTCGATGCTCACCCGCAGGCGCTTGCCGCGCACGTCTCCGAAGGCGCTGACGCCGCCGGAGACCGTGACGCCAGCGCTGTCGAGGACCCGCAGCGTCAGCGTGCCGCCGGTGCCGTAGACGAGCTCCCACGTGGCGACCGCGGAGGACTTCATCAGCAGGGCGCAGATGACCTTGCCGGTGGTCAGGCCGTCCGGCGGGATGCTCAGCACGAACCGGCACTGGGCCGGTGACGTGGTCAGGTATCCCTGGACGCCGCCGGAGAAGGTGGCGTCGGTCATGTCGGGCAGGAGATCGCTGCTGCCGAAGTCGTTGTAGTAGGAGAGCGTCGGATTGCCGCTGATCGTCATCGTGGAGCCGTTGGTGAGCGCGGAGGCGATCGAGATGGAATCGCTGATGTCCTCGCACGGCCAGTACGCCAGCAGCGACCCGAAGCCGGGGTCAGTGATTGCGTTGTAGAGGACCGAGTGGGTCGGCGCGGCGCCCTGGGCGAGGCGCCGCAGGATGCCGGCCGCATCGACCTCCACCCAGACATCGGAGCCGGAGATATCCCATTTCGTAGGCCAGTTGGATATCTCGCCCCAGAATCGGTACAGCTTCCCGCCTGTGCTGGGGTCGGGCACGTGCACGCGGAGCGGAGTGTTGCGGCCGAGCTGCCCGTAGTACGGGGACATGGGGTTGCGAGGGCTGAAGCGGCCATCACGGTTGTTGAGCTGGAACCGGCACACGGAACGCTCCGTACTACCGGCCTCGTCGCCTTGTCCGCGGGTGATGCTGATCTTCTCCGAACCGCTGCGAGTCATCACCAGGCTGGTGATGTCCACCCAGCCGCCGTCGAGGAACAGCTCGACGACGACCGGCTGTCCGCTCGCCGCCTCGCCCGAGCCGCCGAACGGGCCGGGCGTGCCGCCCATCCGCCGCTGCCACGCGGCAACCCGTGCCGCCAATCCCGCCATGACTATTCGTCCCAGCAGACCCAGCAGACCATGTTGGAAGCCGACGTCGCGAAGGTCGCCCGAACCCTCAGGAACTTCGACACCGCCACGATCGGGCGCTCGTCCGGCATCCACTGGTAGAAGTACGTGAGGTCCGTCGCGCCGGCGGCCAGGGGGATCTCTTTGACGTCGAAGACCCTCGCCGCGGTCGTGGTGCCCTCGGCGGTGGCGGTGTAGCCGGTCGCGCTGGTCCCGAGCGTCAGCAGGCTGGCCGGGGCATTGGGGTCGAGCGGCTGGACGCCGGCCGCCACGTGCGCCGTGACCGTGGCGGCGACGTCCGTCTGCAGAAGCTCGACCACCGAGGCCGCGCCCGGCGCCACGTCGAGAGAGAACCCCCAGCTGATCAGCTGGATCTGCCGCGTGGACGGCGTCGCGAGCTGAAGCATCGTCTTGATCGCCGTGCCCGTAGTCACCTTGACCTGCGCCGCCGTCGTCGGCATCGCGCCATTCCACGTCTTGTACCTGTGCATCCCCGCTCCTTACGCGCCAGCCCGGCCGAGCACGGCCTGGACATTGCCGCCACGCACACGGATCGCCCCGCGCAGCAGCTCCACCAGCAGGTCATCCATCCGCGACCCGCCCGAATTGATCTCCAGGACGACCGTCCCGCCCCCGCCACCGGACGCCGCGGCCAGGGCCCGGCGCGTGTAGCCGGCCGTGCGCACCATCGTTCCCGCGGGAAGCTCCGCGATCTCCGGGCCCTGCTCGCCCACCAGCGTCCAGGCGCTGCGCGGACCGCCGCCCGCGGCCCCAATGACACCGCCGGTCGCCTTCCCCTTGATGCCCAGCGTCTTCTCCAGCGTCCGCTCCATGGCGGCTGCGACGCGCTCCATGGCCGCGCGGAGCTTGTCGTGGGTCTTCTCCAGGCTGCTGACGAGCTTCTGCGTCGCTTTGATCTCCGCCCCGTAGAGGGCATCTGCAGTCGTCTGGCCGGCCGAGGAAGCAGCCGAGCCGATCTGCGTCCGCAACTGGTTGATGCGCTTCAGATCCGACTTTGAGGCGCCCATGAGCGCCTCGGCCGTCTTCAGCCCGCTGTCGAGGCCGCCTTGCGCGATCTCCTGCAGCGAGCTTGCGTTCAGCCCGCGGGTCTTGAGGGTCTTGAGCGCGCTGTCGAGGCTGACGGCCTTGTCGCGGTTGCCGACGAGGTCGTTCATGATGTCGCCGAGCGAGGTCCGCTTGCCGCTCTGCACGGCGCCGGTGATGCTCGCGGCCGACATGATGCCCGACGACACCTGGTCCTTGGCCTGGGCGAACTTGTCGTTGAGGCTGGTGAGCTTGTCCCGGGCGGAGTCCAGGGCAGTGTTGACCTTGGTCAGCGCCTGCTCCTGCTTGATCAGCTGCACGCCCGTGCGGGAGAGAGCGGACTGCAGGTTCTTCGCGGTCGCGCCAGTGAAAGACTCGTTGATCAGCCCGCGCCAGTGATTGAGAGAATCCGCCAGGTCCCCGAGGGAGTTCGGGTTGTCCATGGCCGCAGCGAACTCCGACCGCTTCCAGCCGGCCATCTGCCCGAAGTAGGAGACCGTGAGGTCGCTGCCCATCTGGGAGCGGGCCTGCTTCATCTCATCACTGATCTGGCCGCCGCTGGCGAAAGCCTGCAGAGTGCCGGCGTTCAGGCGGTCGAGGAAACGGGTCCCGTACTTCTTCACCGCCGCCGCACGCAGCACGTACTCGCCGTTGGACCCCATCAGGGGCACATCATCCGACGTCCCCGTCCCGGGGCCCCGGATGAGGCCGCCGGTTGCGAAGTGCCCGGACTGCCACCAGGGCGTCTGCGGGATCTCCACATAGTTGCGGTACGTGGTGATCGTGACCGTCTTATCGTGCACCGAGGCGAGCTCGGCCTTGGCCTGCGACACCGCGGATTCCAACTGGCTGATCTGCGCCCGCAGCGCCGCCCGCCGACTGTCCGGCACGTTCTTCAGCTGCGCCTTCGCCGAGTCCAACTTGGCCTGGATGTCGGCGAGCGTGCCCCGCACGTTCGCTTTCCGGCTGTCAGGCAGATTCTTCAGCAGCGCCTTGGCGGCGTTGAGCTTCGACTGGACGTCGGAGACGTTGCCCTTGACTGTCGTGGTTTTGACCGGGGGGATTTGCAGGAGGCTGTCCGCAAGGGACTTGGCCTGCGACTCGGTCAGCCCCATCGCCCGCGCGGCGGAAACCAGCTGACTGTGACCGCGCGCGTAGATGGCGTTCACCGTGTCCCAGGACTTGCCCTGATCCAGCGCCGCCGACGTCGCCGCGTCCGTACGCGCCCCAAGATTTTCCAGGGCGGTCGCCGCATCCCGGGCCCTCTGGCTGGTGAGCTTCAGCTCGCCGTGGCTCATGCTCAGCGCGCCAGCGTTCGTCTTCGCGGACGCCGCGGCATCGGCAATGGACTGCTCGAACTGGATCATCCCGTCGAGGCCCTTGCGGTTCACGTCATTGAGCGCCTGGATGCTCTGCCTCAGCCCTTCCGCCGACGACTTCTGTGCCTCCAGGGCCTGCTGGGTCGTGATCGCCTCGGCGCCGAAGCGCCCCATGGACTCCGCCGCGAGCTTTTGCTGGGCGTCGCTGCTGGCGAGGGCGTCCTTGTACTCGGTGAGCTTGCTCTTAAGCTCTTTACCGCTCAGCCCCTGCTTCTCCATCGCCTTCGCGATGTCCTTAAACGCCGCGGCCGCCAGGTCCTGCCGACCACTCTTGACCAGCCCGGCGAGGCTCTTGTCGAGCGCGTCAAGGTTCTGCTTGGCGTTCTTGATCGGCGTGGAGTCCATACCGACCAAGCTGGTGAGGAACTGCTGCGTCTTATCCAGCCCGCTCGGACGGGACAGGGTGCGCAGCGAGTCGGCGAGGCCGCCGAGATCCTTGCCGTAGACCCGCAGCGCCTCACCCGAGACGCGACCACTGCGGCCCAGGTTGGTGATGGCCGTGGCCATCCGGTCCGCGTCCGGCGGGGCCTTCTTGCCGATGTTCGACAACGATGTCAGAGCAACGACAAGCGCGGCGATACCTGCCACGACGATGCCGGCCCGAGCAGCCGCGCCCAGCGACAGGAACGCTGCCTTCAGGCCCGCCAGCCCCCCGCCAGCGGCCACCGAGGCCGCCTGCAAGGCCGCGAACCGCGCGCCGACAGCCGCCACGACCGCTTGGGCAGCAGCGGCAGGGTTGCGGATGGCCGCCAGGGCGGCGCCGGCCGCGACCTGAGTGCCGGACCACACGGCCGTGGCTGCGGCTGCGGTGACCTGGGCAGCCTTGACGGCCAGGAGCTGCACCACCATGGCCGCGGCGCCCGCCCGGGAGACGGCAAGACCGGCCTCGGCGGCGATCTGCGAATCGCGAAAGAGCCACGTGGCGATGGCCGCACCCTTCATCGCGGCCGATACCGCCAAGGTGATGGCCAGCAGGCCAGCCATGGCGCCGGCGACAACGAGGACCGCGTCCCTGTGCTTGAGCAGGAAGCTGATGATGCGCTGCAGGACGGGGATGATCTTCTCGCCCATGCTGATCATCAGAGCATCGAAGCTGGTCTGCAGCTGCTTGGCCTGGAAAGCGAAAGTCTTCTGGGTCTCCTCCCAGGACTTCCCGAAGCCCTTCGCGCCCTTCTCCAGGGCCGGGTACTTCGACTCGAGACGGTCCATCTGGGAGACGAGGACGTTCAGGCCGGCACCGGCCTTGCGGCCGAAGGCGTCGGTGATGATCTGGCCCTGCTCCTTGGAGGAGATGCCAGCCTTGTGCATCCGCTCGACGAGGTCTTCCAGGGCGAGTTTCAGGCCGCCGCGCTGCATGTCCTTGGCCAGAGTGTCCTGAGCCAGGCCAAGCTTGGTGAGAGCGTCGCCGGAGCCCTTGACCGGGTTGGCCAGGGCCATGACCGACATGCGCAGCTGGTTGCCGGCCAACGCGCCGCGGATGTTGTTGTCACCGAAGACCGCGAGGGCGGCGCCGACGTCGGCGATGTTGAGGCCGAAGCCCTTGACGGTGGCGACCATGCCGGAACCGAAGGCGGACGCGAGATCCTGCATCTTCATGTCGCCGACACCGACCGTGGCGTTCAGCACGCCCATGGCCTGGTCCATGTTCTGCACGCCCGGGATGTTGGAGGCGACCGCGGCGGTCAGGGCGTTCGTGACGTCGACGAGGTTCGCGTGGCCGGCGGTGGCTCCCTTGGCCGCGACTTCGACCATTTCCAGGGCCTTTTTGCTGCTGATGCCCATCGACTCGAAGTTCGATTCGACGTGAAACAGCGACTCCGCCAGCGAGTTGGGGTCCTGGCCGACCTTCCCCGCGAGGTCGAGCACGCCCTTGGACAAGCCTGAGATCTTGTCCTTCGCCACCCCCGCCTGCGTGTTAAGGAGGGCCATCTTGGAATCAAAGGTGGCGGCCATTTTGACGCTCTCGGCGCCGATGAGGGCCAGGCCTGTGACGGCGAGGGCAGAGGTCTGGTGGAGCTTCTTCATCGCGTTGTCGACGGCCGAGAGGCTTTTCACGGAGTCGGCCATGGCGGGACCTGTCAGGTTCTTAGCCGTGATCAGGATCTCCACCACGTTCATCCGTGTTCACCCCCAGACTTTCGATCGTGATCAGCCTCAGCAATTCCGCCGGTTCCGCCAGTACTTCGCTCGGCAGCTTGTGCCAGCGGTCGCACAGGCCGAGGATGAATTTGGCGTGCCTCAGCTCGCCAGGCTCGCGGACAACGGTTCCATCGGAAGTGACGCCTCCGGGGAAGTTTCGCCAGAGGGCGAGGGACTCCCCAAAGGGGCCGGGACACCCGCAGCCGCGCTCGTCCACTCGTTGATGATCGCGAGGATGAAGTCCAGGTCCTCGTTCTTGAGTGCCTCCAGCGTTGGCGGCACCGGGACCCCGTTCTCGTCCTCCAGGTTCCACTCCACGATCCGCTCGGCGAGGAGCTCGACCATCCGCTCCATCGTGTCGCCGTTGGAGGTATCGGAACCCAGGGCGCCGAGGGCGATGGACTGCCCCACCGACACCGACCGCAGCGTCACTTCCAGGCCGGCCATGTCGCCGTCCTTGAATTTCAGCCGGTACACCTTGGGATTGCGCTTGTAACCCATCTCAGGCCCCTTGTTCGCTGTCTTACGTCCAGGTCGGCACAGTGCCGTCAGCCAGCACGCCCGGCACGGCCCAGGTGAGTTCGCCGGAGTTCGAGCGGGTCAGCGGGTAGTCCGTGAACAGGACCTCGTTGGCGAGCGTCTGACCCGACACCGCCAGCGTGATGGTCCGCGTCACCGACGTCGACGGCACCGTCTTGAACACGTCATGCGACTGGTTCGCGGCATCGTTGAACACGCCGTTGAGCGTCACCGAGAAATCCGCGAGCAGCAGCAGCCGCTCCATCGCGGACTTGTCGATACCGGTGATGTCCTGCACCGCCCGCGGCGTAGCGAACTGCAGGTGGGTCACATCATTCTTGATGGCCCGCGCGGTGCCGCTGCTGTCGTCGACCGAGCAGGTCGTCCACCCGAGACCCGATTCCTTTGCCATGGCTGGTCATCCCTTCTTCTGCTGCTCGACGAGGCGAAGCTGGTGCTCGCCGAAGTCCTCGACCCAATCCGCGGCCCGCTGATGCTGCCGGGAACGGCCGGTGGGGTTCTCGCGCCAGTCACCGTCACGCACCAGGTAGATCTCCGGCCGTGTCCGGTGATCGGCGAAACACCGCTGCCCCGGCTCGAACACGAAGACCGTCAGGCCCTCGCTGGTGCGCTGCTCGCGGAAGGTGCGCCGCGACTGGGTCCGGATGTAGGCGGCCTGCGTGCGGCCGAGCTCGGTGGCCTCGTCGATGGCCGACTGCCAGCCGTGCCGCCAGGCCACGCAGTCGACCTGCTCGCAGGCCGCCCGGAGAGTGGTGTCGCGCGGCGAGGTGATGCTGTACGTCTGGTAGGCGCCGGGGGCCAGCAGCTCCCGGTCCGCGCGGATCATGGGACGGTCCATCAGAAGCTCACCGCCGTGGCATTGCGGACGACCGACACGGCGAAGACTGCATTGCTGAAGGTGCCCGTGGTCACCACACGGAGATACCGTTCAACGGTCTGCCCGGAGGCTGTGGCGATGCGCTCCGAGGTGATGCCGGTCGCGGCGGTGAAGGCGCCGCCGGTCACGTCGGCCCAGGCGTCGCCCGCGCCGTCGTCGCTGCTCTCCTGGATCTTGACCGTGACGGACGTGCCGGTGAACGCGAAGACGTGCAGATAGGCCTGCAGGCCGAATGCGGTGGAGCCGGTCCCGAAGTCCACCGACGAGCCGTTCGTCGCGGAGCCGTCCGTCCGCTTTCCTGCGGTCAGGCTCCTGCCCCACTCGACGCCGTAGCCGTTTGCCTGGGCCTCGACGGTGAAGGTGAAGGCGCCGGCGTTGTCGCGGTTGCCGTCGTAGTTGATCTGCTTGGCGACAATGTTCGCGGACGCGCCCCCCAGCGTGGTGCCGCGGAAGTACGACGCGATCACATCCGTAGTCGGCAGCGCCGACAGCCGCAGGTGGGCGCGGTCAGTCGCCGGATTGAAGAAGGTCGAGAACTGCATCCGGCCGTCGCGCCGGCCGCCGATGCGCTCCTGCGCAGACTTGTCGATGCCCGTGACCTCGATCGGGGTGATGCCCCCGCCGACGTTGCTGAGGCTGCCGATGTCACCGCTGAGGTCGTATCCGGCGATGTAGAAATTGTCCCCGAGGCCTGATTGCTTGGCCATTACGGCACCTCGTCCCAAAGGTCGTTGACGATCACGGGCAGGGTCACCGTCATCACCCGGTACTCCGCCCCGGACTCGATGAGGTAGCCAGCCCGTGCTGAGAGCGGGTCACCGAAAGCCCCGAGCAGGTCGACCTGCCGCACCGCGCCGCCGAGCGTGAAGTCCCCGCTGTAGGCGGCCATGAGAGCGTCCAGGGCGGCCATCAACTGCGGGTCGATCGCGTCGGCCGGCTGCTGCAGCAGCGACGTGTACAGACGCACGCAGAACGCAAGCCGTGTCGATGTCGCGGCCAGGCCGGAGGCGCCGACGGCCGGGCCGATCTGCTCCACCCACACCGCGGCCGTCAGCCCCGTGGTCGGCGGGGACTGGGGTTCGTGGCCGTTGACGGCCTCGAAGTAGCCCAGGCTCATGGCGTGGGAAACCACCGAGTCGAGGATGCCGCTCACGTTCAAGGTCATCAGAGCATCCCCATCGCCTTGTACCGGGCCAGCAGCTCATAGGCGATCTGCGGGGCCTTGCGGTCCACGAGGGCCTTGGTGCGGCGGAAGGTGGCGTACCCGGGGAAGCGGGTCACGGGGCTGTTGCGGGAGCCGGTGCCCTCCAGCCACGGCCCGTAGATCACGCCGCCGTCCGAGACCCGGTAGCCGCTGCCGGCCCGGTCCACGGTGATCCGCGACTGGTAGTAGCCCGTGGGGTGCTGCAGCACCTCCCGCAGGCGGGCTTGGATCTGGTCCTCGGCGTAGGTGGCGACCTTGTACCCCACCTGGTCGCCGTAGGTGTGCAGGGCTGCGGCCGTGCGCCCGTCGAACATGGGGCCCCGGCGGATCATGCGGGCGTCGAAATCAATTCCAGGCATCGCCTACACCGCCCTTGTCCGGGCCTTGCGGCCGTGACTGCCGTACACCTGGGCGCGCAGCTCTTCGAGGCTCGCGGTCACCGCGGCGATGCTGCGCGTGCCGGTGCCGGTCTGCGCCCGCACCGTGCGCGCGTACCCGGCCGGCTCCTGGAGGAGGGTGTTGCTGGCCTCGGCGATGGTCAGGGTCTGCACCGGGCCCGGGGGGTTCCACCGGTAGATGTCGTCACCCGCGCTCATCGTCGCCGCGGTCGTGCCGAGCGCCCCGCGGGTCACGGTCAGCGTGCGGAGTGCGTAGATGTCGGATCCGGTGTGCGCTGCCAGGGTCGAGCCGTCCCAGGCCCGCTTTACGGTCAGGCTGGTGGCAGTCTTGTCCACGATAAGCATGCGCTCGGAGTCCAGCAGGATGACCTCCCCGACGGAGAAGCCGGCGCTCACGCCCTGCACAGTGACGTCGGCGGCAGACGCGGTCATAGGGGCGGGGAGGTCGACGAGCGTGTCCTTCATCGACTTCTCCATGACGAGGAGCCGTTCGGCGCCGACCCGCAGGACGGCCCCGACGCCGATGCCGGCCGAGGTGGTGACGTCCAGGTCGGTCTCGGTGAGGGTCATCGACTCGTCCACGTCGGCCACGTAGGTCTCGTCGTTGCTGTAGCCCCACAGGCCGGTGACGGTGATGTCCCGCTGGTGGGTGCTGCCGCCACCGAATGAGGCGCTGGTGGAGAGCTTGAGTTCGATGCGGCTGTACGGCGGACCCGTCCGGTTCGGCTCCAGGTTGTACGCGCTCGACCCGATCGTCACCCCGCCCGACGAGAGAGAGGCGACAGAGATCAGCTCGCTGTCGTCCAGCCACAGCCGCCACGGCCTCGCGGTCTGCTCATTGGGCCAGTCCCAGTACCGCGTCGCGGTCAGGGGGTAGAACCGGCGGTGCAGCAGCCCTTCCACGCTCCTGGAGGCCGCCTCGATGGCGCGGTCGATCCTGCTGTTGGCGCGCGCGGTCTCCTTCACATCGAGCGCGTCCTTCACGTCCTCGCGGGTGGCGTACCACACGCCCATCGCCGGTCACCTCCTCTCACCGTGTCGCCGGGGCCCGGGGTCAGTTCGTGTCGTCGTCGCTGGTCTCGTCAGGCTCCGACGTAGGACCCGTCGGGTCGCCATCCGTCGAAGGGACAGAAGAGCTCTCCATCGGGTCCTTCGCGGAGCGGCTCGCCGTCTTGCGGGCACGCTTGCCGCGCCCGGATGCGCTCGGCTCGCTGGTCATCAGCGGCGTCGGCGTAGATGTCGAGGAGCTGGTACCAGGACATGCGGTGTCCTCCTCCGGTAGCGGGGCGGCGTCCGGATCGGGCGCGGTGACCGCGGGTTCGGTGGCCGGTGCCGCCTCCGGGGGCTCGGGAGCGGAGGCAGCACCGGCGTTCGTGGCGCCGACGTGGCGGGCGATCTTCGGCATGGACCCCTCCTCGTGGAAGGCCGTGGAGTGGCAGCGCGGGCAGCGGAAGAGACCCACGGCGTACTTCGTCGTGCATTCGTCACAGGTCCAGAGCGTCATGAGGCCGGCTCCACGATGATCCAAGCGACGGTGCTCGTGTCGGTGTTCGAGCTGGAGGTCACGGTGAAGCTCGTGCCGGCCGAGCGCGCCGAGACCCGCAGCCACCCGGGGGTTCCGCCGTCGACCTGGCTGGTCAGGAAGACCCGCGAATTCGCCGTGACTTTGGTCGTGGCCACGGTGGCCGCGCCGGCCACGAGGGTGGCCGTGCCCATGCAGGCGTTGGCGCCTTCCTTGACCTTCAGGCCCTTGCCGACCGTGCCGATCGTGACGTCGCCGAGGCTGGCGAAGTCGCCGTTGGTCTGGGCGCCCTGGAGCGTCGTGTACCCGCCCACGGTCAGGGCGTCATCGGTGGCCAGCGTGTCCGCGCCGCTGCGGTAGAGGTTGGTGTCGGCCGCTGCCGCGCCCGAGCCCCACTCGATCTTGCCGTCGGCGTTGACCACGAGCCGGGCCACGGCGTCACCCGCCACCCGGACTGTCACCGTGTCCGTGGTCGACGCCGCGCCCTCCAGCCGCCACCCGCCCGTCAGACGCAGCAGGCCGGCCGAGTCGCGATCGAGAACGGTGTCCGGCAGGGTGCCGGTGCCGTCCATGAACTCGATCCGGCCGTCCCGGACGACGATGCGCTTGCCCAGGAGCAGGGGTTCCTGCTCCTGGGTCTGCGCAAGGCCGCTGATGGTGCCGCCGCGGTGGCGTGACGTCTTCGGCATGGCTACGCCGCCACCACGGCCGCGCCGTCATCGAGGGGCACGTAGGTCAGCACCCACGTCACGGCGCCGTCCGGGCCCGTGCCGGTGGTGACCTGCTCGATGGTGCCGGTGTTGATCACGAGGGGCTGCTTCAGCGTCGGCACCGCGCCCGGCCCGTGCAGGATCGAGTCGCCGGTCAGGCCCTGGAAGGACAGCAGGTCACCGACGGGGGTGTCCGTGGTGCCGATGTCGGTGGCCGCGCACAGGTCCTTGGTCGTGCCCGTGGTGGGGTTGGCCTGCAGCTTCACCGTGTTGGCGACGGTGATGGCGGTGGTGACCTCGCCGACGAGGCTGGTCACCAGCACCTTCCCGCCGGTCACCGTGAACAGCGTGGCGGTCTCGGCGGCGAAGGCGGCGTAGGACTTGGAGACACGGACGCCGAAGAGAATGGAGCGGACCTGGTTGCCCTGGATGATCGTGCTCATGGTCTACCGCTCCTCTCAGGCGTTGGGGTTGACGAGGCTGGTGGGGGCACGCTGGACGTCGAGGTCGCGGAGCAGGTAGAGCACGGCGGTGTACTTGGTGCCGTTGGTGCCCTGGTCCGGGACGTTCAGGGAGATCCACTCGTAGCCGTCGGACAGCTGCGTCGCCTCGACCTCGATGACGAGGAGCGTCTGCTTGGACGCGGATCCGGCGTTGGTGATCTCGGAGGCCGCGGACTGCGTGACCTTCGACCAGGTCTCCGACCCGGCGAAGGTCGTCGCTTCCTTCAGGTAGTAGTGCGTGATGATGTCGAGGTCACCGATCGTGCCGCCGCTGGCGGCGGTGGCCTGCTGGAGGTCGACGTCGAGGATGTCGGTCGACCCGCCGTCGGTGAGGACGAGGATGGTGCAGCCGCCCGCGTTCTTGAGATGCACGCGGTTGCCGGTGATCGCTCCGGCCACGGAGTCGGCGGGCGCCGATCCCACGACCACATCGAAGAGACGCCCGAGGGCTTCCATGGTCAGATCTCCTTGTGCTGGTCAGCGGGCAGCGAGCTGGACGAAGGGCGACAGGGTGGGGCCGTTGTTCTGCGGGGTGATCGCGGACTGCAGCCACGGCCGGCCGTCGACGCGCTGGATGATCCGGTACGCCGTCTGATCGTTCTGGAACTTGAAGTGCGGCGACGACATCGCGGACATGACCTGCCGGTCGCCGATCAGGTAGAAGCCGAAGTCGACGAAGCTGATGTCGCCCTGGTCGCCGAGCAGCCCCGGGGCCTTCTCCGTGAAGATGACCGGCCGGCCCAGGATCGTCATGGGCGGGCCTTCGACCCCGTTGTTCAGCCACACCGCGGAGCCGCCCGTGCCGACGCTGAGCGCCATCGTGGCCAGCTCGGGGAAGGTGTCGTTGGAGGCGATCCACACCGCCCGGTTCAGGGACGACGGGAGCATCCGGGAGTACATCTTGACGATGTTCTCCCACACGATCGTGTCGGCCGTCTGCCCGGTCTCCTTGGCCACCGCGATGATCGCGCTGTTGTTGCCGTCGAGGACGCCGAGGGGCTCGCCGACGCCGGAGCCCTTGATGAAGGCGATGTCCTCGTAGAAGCCGAGGGCCTCGGGGAAGATCTCGTCCAGGAACGCCTGGAACGAGATGGCGCTGTCGGAGATGAGCTCGTTGGGGACCTCGCTGTACGCGGTGAGCTTCTTGGCGTCCAGCACGATCCGGGAGAACGCGGCCTGCGACGCGGTGAGCGCGGCGCCTTCCTCGGTCCAGTAGCCGACCACACCGCCGTACACGGAGCTCACGTTGCTGGTGGAGTCGATCGCCGGGAACGGCACCCGCAGCGTCTCCATCGGGATGACGCGGGCGCGCGGCCGGACGATGGAGGTCTCCAGCGAGACGCGCAGCATTTCCGAGCGGAGGGTCTCGGGGATGAGGAATCCGCCCTCGGAGGGAACGGTGCTGCTGAAGGCGTTGCGGACTCGGGTGAGCTTGGCCTGCATGTCCGCGGTGCGGTTGGCGTTGTGCCAGATCGTGCGGAAGTACTCCGCCGAGTTGGCGAACTCCTTGTCGAGGGCTGCGCCCATCGCCCGCGGGTTGTGCAGGTTGTTGCGTGCGCTGCCGTGCGCGATCACGTGCTCGGGGGTCAGGTTGATCCGGCCGACGCTCTCCGGCTGCTCATCCCGGAGCCACTCGGCCAGGACCCGCTGGGTCTCCTCCTTGACCTGGGTCGCAACGGAGAGGTCCCGGTTGTGCACGGAGCGGGCGTAGTTGGTGATGAACTCCCCGAACGCGCCGTTCTGGTCGGCGAAGACCTTCTGCATCTGCTTGCTGTCGCCGAGCATCGCTTCCAGTTCGGCGGCCGTGGTGGGGATGGTGATGCGCTCCGGGTCCGCCCCGGTGGTGGTGTTCACAGTCGTGCCTCCCATAGGGCGCGCTCGAAGAGGGTTCGGTCGATGCTGGATATCGGCTCGGCGGGTGCCGGTTCGGGGGCGGCGGGCTCTGGTGGGGCCGGCGCGGTGGTGGCGACGTTGGCCATGAGGGTCCGGAAGTACTCGACGGCCACTTCACCTGGGGCAGCAGCCGGCTCGGCCGCCGCTACCAGGGCCGGCTCCGCGGTGTGCACGACCACCGGGCGAGGAGGCTCGGGCGCGGTCGGGGCGTCGTTGGCCAGACCGGCCATGAGCGAGCGCAGGTGCCCGGGGTCGTAGTCCGGCATCGGGTCGGCGGCGGCGTCCAGGGCGGCCCGGAAGGCGGCCGGGTCGAAGGCGAAGACGGGCTCGGTCTCGGCCTCCTGGGGGTGCCCTGCCTCGGGGGGCTCTTCCCCGCCGTCGTCCGCGTGATCGTGATCGGAGCTGGCGCTGTTGGTGACCGCCGGGGCCGACGGGGCTGGCGCCTCGGTGCGGCCCGCGTACCGGAAGACCGACAGGTCCCAGGAGTTCGACACCTGCTCTTCGCCGGCCTCGCCCGGCTCGGGCCGGCGGGCGGGCTTGGCGACCTCATCGGCCAGTCCCGCCTCGACGGCCTCGTCAGCGGAGTACCAGGTCTCGGCGAGCATCCGAGTGCGCCACTGCTTGACGGTGCCGCCGGCCCGCTCGGCATAGATCGCTGCGATGTTGTCCGACTGCTTGTCCAGCAGATCAGCCATCTCGCGCATGTCAGCCGCGTTGCCGATGCACAGCCCCGATCCGTCGTGGATCATCATCTGGCTGTGGGGCTGCATGACGATGCGGTCACCGGCCATCGCGATGACGGACGCGATGGAGGCGGCGATGCCGTCGACGTGCGTGGTCACGCGGGCCGGGTGGGCGCGTAAGGCGTTCATGATGGCGATGCCGTCAAAGACCTCGCCGCCCGGGGAGTTCAGGCGCAGCGTGATCTCGGAGCTGTCGATCGCCTTCAGCTCGGCTATGAAGTCCGAGGCGGTGACGCCCCAGTAGCCGATCTCGTCGTAGATGGAGACTTCGGCGGCGCCGTCGGCGAGGTTGGTGATCCGGTACCAGTCGGTGCGTCCCTGGCGCAGCGATGCGCGGGGCCTTGCCGTCTTGCAGTGTGCGCGTTCGGGCATTCGCCGCCCTCCCGTCTGTGCTGGCCGGGGCTATGACAACGTTGTCAATGCTCATCATTGTGCACCATCGCGCCGGGCGGCAGCGGTGCGCGGATTCAGCGGGGCGCGCGCTGCGCCCGGGCAAGGTCGAAAACCGAGAGGGTCGCGGCCGGCTGCCGGGCCCCTGGCTCGGGCGGTAGTTGCTGCACCGGAGCCGGGCCCGGCTCCGGTGGAGTGGGCGGTTCGGGTAGCTCGAAGCCCAGCATCGGCAGGATCAGCGGCGCCAACGCCGGTGCAGTCGTGACGAGTTTGATCAGCAGCTCACGGTTGGGGTCTGCGCCCGGTTGTCCGAAGGGGATCTCAGGCAGGCCCACCGCGGCGAGCACTTCCGGCCCGTACGCCCCGGCACTGACCAGTGCCTGTACCGCGGCGCTCTTCGCCGTCAAGGCGGCGTTCTCGGCTTCGGAGTCGGCCGGCACGGGGCTGCAGTAGTCGAACTCCAGCGTACGGACCGCCTCGGGGCCGTACAGCGGCAGCAGGTCGTTGTTGAGGGCGGCCTTGATGCGCTCCAGGCGAGGCACGGTGAGGTACTCGGCGAACCAGGCCTTCGATGCCTCGGCGGTGGCCCGGTTGACGTCGTCGACGTCGCCAAGGGCGAACTTCGGGATCCCGAACGCTTCGCGGATCACGTCCCTGGAGACGGAGCGCAGCTCGGCGAACTGCATGTCCCGCTGCGACAGCTTCCGGTCCACCCATTGACCTTGCTCGATGAGGGCGACCCGGTGAGCATTCGCTACGCCCTTGTGCTGCTCGTTCCACCGGGCGGTGAGCTCGTCGAACTCGTCGTCCGACAGGCGCTTGTCGACCTGGATGACACCTCCGGGCTCCGCCCCGTTGAGGAAGAAGTTCTTGTTCCACTCGGCGGAGTACCGGGCGCTGTCGAGGTCGGTCAGGATCGCCTGCACGGGGCCCATGCCGCGGTACGGGTCAAGGGGGTTGGGCATGCGCAGCTGGATGACCTCGTCCGCCCTCAGAGGGATCTGCTCACCCGCCGGACCGGTGTACATGTAGCCGGTCAGGAACTCCGTCGGGTGCGGGATGGGCTGCATGCGGTCCGGCCGGACCGGCCACAGCTCCAGCGGCAGCGGCGAGCGAGGATTGCGCGAGATGACCCACCAGCCCTCGCCGGTCAGGTCGATGTGCTGCTGGACGGTCTCGACGTTCTCCTGCCGCGTGTAGAACCGGTTGGGCTTGTTCCACAGGTCGAGAGCGGCATGGCTGGTGACCTCAACGCGGTCTTCATCCAGGCCGCTGACCGCCTTCCGCCACAGCTTCCATTCCACCTGGGATGTCGCGGTCGAGGTGCGATTGACGATGGCGAACAGGGTCCCGACACTGCCCATGGCGCGCATCTGCGCCTCGGCGCCGGTGGGCTGCCGCCACGGCAGCGACAGATTCCGGGTGCCCACGTACGGGACGGGCGTCCGGTTGAACAGGGTGCGAAGCGGCGACTTCACTGGCCCTCCCCAGCGGTGAGGAACTCGATGACGAGGAGGCACACGCCAAGAACGGCCAGGCCGGCAGCGAGCCCGAAGGCTACCCACGCGGAGGCCGTGAGACTGGTGAACCCCGCCACGGTCAGGACGGACGTGCGGACAGCCCTCCAGCGGTGCATCACAGCCACCTCATCCGCGGCCGAGCGCCGAGATCCCGCTCAGCAATCATGTAGCGCATGGCGTCCATCCCGTGATCGTTCTCCTTCACCGGCTCCTCCTTCAGCGCGCCGCCCGGCTTGATCGCCCACACATAGCCGGTGATCTCTTCCTCCGTGCAGGCGGGCTTCTTCGCGGCGTCGAGCTCGGGGTCCCGCTCCACCAGCGCGCCGCGAAGCAGTACCAGCCGCGCGCGGCCGTCCTCTTGGACCTTCAGCCGGGACTGCACGGCCTGGATCCCGTCCGACACGCTCTTCTTGGCTGACACGGTCGACATGCCCAGGTGCTTTTCCAGCGTGGCCCGGTCTTCGGCGTCGTGGTCGCAGATCACCGCGCGCGGGCGAGGCTCGGTCCACTCGCCGTCCTCGTCGGTGACCAGCTTGAGGATGTCCTTGGCGTGGTCCTCGACCAGGCGGCGCGTGCGGTAGATCTCCCGGTACATGTACAGCCGGCCGTCGCGGTCCTCCGCCCACCACTGGGCACAGAACGGGTTGGTGAAGCCGAAGTCGACCACGAGCCAGCGCGTCCAGCCCGGCGGGATCTTGAAGGGCTCGACGACGTGAAGGGCCTCATCCCAGCCCTCGTAGATGACCCCTTCGGCAGCGGCCCAGATGCCGTCCCGGTAGCGCAGCCGGCGCACCCCGGTGAGGGCGTCGAGCTTGCCCATGTAGTCCCGGCCCTGCTCGGTCAGAGTGCCGTCGGCATTGACGTAGGCGGGGTTGTCATGGTGCCGGGAGTGGAGCATGCGCATGCCGCCGCGGTCGGACCGCTGCTTGATCCAATGCGTGGGCTGCGCGGGGTTGCAGGCGGCGATCTGCTGCTGCCAGCCCAGCCGACCGTTGCGCAGACGGGTCCCGATGGTCTCCCAGTCGGTCTCGGTCAGCTCGGTGGCCTCGTCGACGAAGACCAGGTCGTACTCCGCGGACAGCACCTTCTCGGGCTTGTCCATGCCACCGACCACGATCACGGACCCGTTGTCGTAGCGGTAACACGCGGCCTCGCGCGGACTGCCGCCGTACCAGCGCACGATGCCCGCAGCCAGAGCGTGGGCGGCCACCTTCTTCTCGAAGGTGACCAGCGTGGTCGACCCGAGGGAGACAGCGGTCTTGCGGACGACGAGGCAGCGGATCCCGGGGTTGTTCAAGGCGGCGAAGTGGACGCGATAGAGGCACGCGAGGGACTTGCCGGTGCCGGCCGGGCCGGCCATGGCGACTTCGGAGTCCCGGGTCTTGAACAGCTCGCGCGCGGCGCCCCGGGGCTCGTACCGGACGACGGCGTCGGCCGCGGTCATCACTGGAGATCCTCGGCGTTGATGCCAACGATTTCGTAGCGGACGGAGCTGCTGACGCTGGCCTTGGTCGCAGCGTCCAGACCGAGGAGACGGGCGCGGCGCTCCTGAATCTTCAGAAGCCGGTCGATGGCCTGCAGGACCGGCCCGTCGTCTTGCAGGGCCTCGTCGCCCTCGTAGACGATCCGCCCCTGCGAGACGGTGACGTGCCGGCGCTCCAGCACCTGAACGGCCCGCTGGTACAGGTGGTCCAGCCGCTCCAGTTCCAGGGCGCGCACCTGCTCCGCGGGCTCCTGAACGATGGCCTTGAGGGCGCGGTCGACAGCGTCATGAGCGGTGTGAACGTCAATGCCGAGCTCGGCAGCGATGCGGCGGTAGGAGTAGCCCTTGGCGCGGAGTTCGGCAGCCTCGGCGTCGCGCCGGGCGGCTTCGGGGGTGTAGAGCCATTTGCCTGTCGGGTCGCGCGGGGTCCCGGCTTCACTCACGATCGGCACCTCCCCGGCGTCTGACAACGTTGTCAACATCGTAACGGCGCCGCGCAGGCAAGGGCATGAACGAGGAAGCGCCCCCGGCCAGGGGGCTGCCGGAGGCGCTTCGGGAGACGAGCGGCCTGCGGCGAGCACCCACTCACAGGGCAGGCACCGCCCTTGGGGTAGCGGTGATGGTCCTTCTCATCTCCGGGTGGGATCACCGTAGGGCTCAGGCGGCGTGATGTCAGCGGGTGTGCGTCATGTTTTCGAAGAGATTCAGACACGCAGTCCACCAACAACACCGCTTCCACGCGGTGGTGGGCCCTCAGGCCGCCCCCTCCTCGCGAGCTGTAGCTGTAGTTGTAGTCGATCCCGTAGCTGCGTCCTGACCTGAGGCAACTACACCTACAGCAGGGGCCGCGGGCGAGGCTCGGGGAGCGGGCGGGAGGTCAGCCACCCGCACCCCTGTCGACACGGACCGACCGGGCTGCCGTACGGATTTGGACACGGGCACGCCGTGGGCGGCGCACAGCGCCCGTACGGCGGAGGCGTCGTGGGGGCCGTCGGGTAGGTGCTCGGCGAGGGCGGAGAGGTGGGCGCCGGCGCCTCCCTGGGCGATCGTGCGGACGAGGGCGCACAGTTCTTCCAACGAGACCGCGCGGGCCTGCACCACCGGCTCCTCGTCCTCGTCTTGTCCGGGCGCCTCAGGCTCCGCCTCGTCCTCGTCGGGCTCGTTGGGAGTGGCGTGCATCCATGCGGCTGCGCACCATGCCACCGTCCCGATCGGCAGCACGTACGGCGGGACGGCCGTGTGCGCCAGCATGTACACCGTCACGTAGCCGCCGGCCCCGACATAGCCGAGGCGGGTGAGGGCGGTGCGCCAGTCCTCGGCGGTGATCCATGCCCAACCTCGGCCGACGAGCGCGGCCGAGCCCGTGCACAGGGCTTCGGCCGCCCCCCGGGAAGGCAGGTAGGGGCGCAGCTCGTCCCGCCATCGGCCGGGCTGCTCGGTGTCGTTCATCAGAGGGCGCCTGCGGCGTGGGCGCCGGTGAGGACGAGGGCCTCGGGCAGGCCCCAGATGCCGCCGGCCTGTGCCCAGATCCCCGCCGAGAGGATGCCGGTGAAGGCGGCGCGGGCGGGTGGGAGTTCCCGGTAGTACATGATCGCGGCCAGCAGGGCGGAGACGGCGCCGAGGCCGACGTTGCCGAACCCTCCGCTGGTGAAGATAGAGGCGAAGGCGTCGGAGATGTTGCCGCTGGCGGTCCAGATCGAGCCGGCGGTGATGTAGAAGGTGCCGGCGGCGATGCCGGTCAGCTGGGCCTGGTCGGAGGTGAGGCGCTTGCGGATTTTGCTCTTCTTTCCTCCGCTGATCCCTTCGGGGCCGCCGCCGTTCTTGGGCTGGCGGATGCCGGCGATGAGGACGCCGGTGAGGGCGAGGGCGATCCCGCCGGATCCGACGCTGCCCAGGACGTGCCCGCTGTCGACGGTGAAGTCCGGCGTGGCTGCTGCGATCACGAGGTGGTGAAGCATGCTCGGTGTCCCCTTCTTGGGTCAGGTCGTGGCGGCGGGTGCGTAGAGGGCCAGGGCCAGGACGGCGGAGGCGAGGGGGATGCGGGCAGCCCAGGCGAGGCCGCACCACCAGTGGCGGGTGCGGCGGTCCCAGAAGTGGGCGGTGGCCAGGCAGGTGCCGCCACCGAGGACGAGGGCGCCGCTGATGCTGGTGTGGCCGACGGCGGTGATGGCGTCGCTGATGAGGGGGGTGAGGCCGAGGCCGTATCCGGCGCCGGCGGCGGTGAGGTTGTACAGGGCGGCGCGGGCGCGGGGGCTGAGAGCCGCTGGCGGGGCGGGGGTAGGCACGGCCGGGTAGTAGCCGGGTGCCGGGATGAACCACACCGGGCGTTCTTCCTCTTCCTCGTAGCCGCTGTCGTCGGCGCAGTCGCCGGAGCACGGGACAGGCTGCGGGGTTTCCATAAGTGGCTCGTCGACGAACGGGAGCGTCTCGGGCCTCTGCTGCTGCCACCAGGGCGTCAGGCGGGGGGCCGCCGCGGGAGGGCGCGGGGGCCCGATGGCGGGCGGGTAGTCGGGTGGAGGCGGGACCAGCTCGCTCATGGTCACCACTCGTTCCAGTCGAGGGCGGCGAGGATGAGAGCGGCCGCACAGAAGCCGTCCGCGATGTCGTGGAGGAGGCGGGCCTTCGGGGCGAGGCGGCGGGCGATCAGTGGGCAAAGGATGCCGCAGGCGATCAGGACGAGCATGGGGGCCTCACTGGGTGATGAGGGCGGCGAGGGCGGCGGCCGCCATGAGGAGGAGTGCGGAGAGGCCGAGGAGGCTCGCCAAGTGGCGGCGCAGCGCGACGACCGCGATGAGGCCGAGGGCCAGTTCAAGAGGCCAGAGGCAGTCGAGGGCGGTCACGGGTAGAACCCCTTGCCATCGGTAGCCGCGTCGCCGAGGGGCAGTTGCGGCTGTTCGGCGGGCCGCTGCTTCGCTAGCCGTTCAGAGAGCTCACGCTCGAAGGCGCGACGGACGCTGTCACGCCGGTTGTCATCGAGGCCGAGAGCATCCAGGACCAGCGGGACACCCTTGTCCTTGTCCGTGACGCCGAGGTCAAGGAGCTGCCGGATCGCGCCGATGGCAGTGTCCGGCGGCCCGGACAGGATGTCCGCGCCGGTCAGCGGCTTGGCAGGCGGCAGCGGGGGGAGCGTGTCCGGCGTTGTCCGGGACGTGTCCGGACGTTCGATCGTGGTCGCCGGGGGCTGGTAGCCGAGCACCAGACCGACGCCCACCGGGGTGACGTTGACGCCGTAGAGGGCGAGTTCGTCGGTGAGCTCCTGGAGGGTGGCGGTGGGGCAGGCACTGTGCGCGAAGCGGATCGCGTCGGCCGGGTCCATGCCGGCGAAGTGAGCGCGCAGGGCCTCAGTCGCCTTGCGGGGCTTGGCGGCGGGTTGCGTGGCGGATGTCCGGGCCGTGTCCGGGCTGGTCACGTGGGTGCGGACCTCTGTCTTGGTGCGCTCCCATGATTCCTCGGTGGCGAGGAGCCAGCCCCAGAACCCGAGCTTGGGCAGGGTCGCTGGCCGGTCGCCGTCCTGGGCCCGCATCCGGGCGCGATGGGCGGACCAGGAGAGGCCAGCGAGGAGGAGCAGGGCCACGGTGGGCATGGCGAAGAGGAGGAAGGCGCCACGTCCGCCGTGGATGAGTTCGGCGTGGAGGCGGTTGAGGTAGACGGAGGCGGCGGCCATGCCCAGGGTGGCGAGGTGCGGGCCGAGGGCGGACCGGCGCTCGCGGACGGCTTGGCCGGCCAGATGCAGGCAGGCCATGGCTGCGCCGTCGAATACGGCTGCTGTACCGATGGCGAGGGGCTTGGGCACGCCGTAGCGGTCATGGGCTACGACGTAGAGAGACCACGCGGTGATGCTGGCCGCCGCACCGCCGATGAGGGCGAGGCAGACCCACCAGACCAAACGCCTCTTGATCTTTTCGAAGTCCATGTTCATCACGTTCATCACGTGCTGCTCCTGGGCGGAGGAGAGGCCGGGCCCGCGGGAGGGTGGGCGCGGGCCCGGCCGGTCAGGGGTGGGTCAGTGGTGGCGCCGGCAGGCCCGGGTGGGGCTGCATTCCAGGCAGACCACGGACAGGTGCTCGTCGCAGCGACGGCAGTCGGTCTTGGGTTCGCCGTGCTGGGTGCACAGACCGTCGACGAAGGCGCCGAGGTGGTCGCGGTAGATCGTCTGGAGTGCGCGCTGGGCGAGGAAGAGGCTGCCGTGGGGGTGATCGCGGTCGTCGAAGCGGGCGAGGACCCGGCGGTCGGCGGTGAAGACGGCGTGGATCACCGGACGAGTCCGTGCTGGCCGGGGTTGGTGCGAGCCGCCGCGCCGCGCCCGTAGTCCTCGTGGCAGCGATCGACCGTGGCGGGCTCGTCGATGATCTGCTTGCTGCTGGGCGAGGTGTCGGGGGTGCCGCTTGTTGGCGTATCGCCGATAGCATTCGGCATGGTCGTTCCTCCTGGTTACGCAGGTGGGGTGACTGGCCCGGCCCCGCGTGCGACCGCGGAGCCGGGGTTGAGGCGGTGCCTGGTGTGCGACCACTGGGCGCCGCCGTTTCAGCAGCCCCGGTTTCGTGTGCGACCACGGACCGGGGCTTTGTGCTGTGGTCTCCACCATAGCGACTTGTTTGCAGACTGCCAACTAGTGGAGGATGATTGCCATGCCCGAAAGTCAGGACGACAGGAGGGAGCTCCCCCCGATGGTGACTTTCAGGACTGGCGCTGAACTGCTGGTACAGCTGGGGATTGTCGAGAGCATGACCCGGGAGGGGGTTCGCAAGATCGCCAATACGGATCCCGAATGGCCCTTCGGGCCGGGGCGCCCGCACGACTATCAAAAGATCGCCAATGCCCAGGCCATGGCGACGGGCCCGTTCCTGGACTTCTTCCAGGCCCGCCAGGTGAAGGGCCGCGGGCCGGACCGGCAACCGCGCAAGCCTCGGGCGCGGCCTTCGGCTGACTGAACCCGGGCAATCCCGCCTCGCGAGGGATATTGCGCCAGCGCCACGAATCGGAGCGCGATCGTCCCTAGACTGGGCGGCTGCGACGGAAGGAAATGATCACAAATGCGACCCGAACGCTTCCAGCAGTTCGCCGTGAAGGCGCTCGCCCAGGCCCCGGACGTCCGGACGGTGGAGCCGTGGAATGAGGGCGCGAGACGCCCCTTCGGCGTCAAGATCGAGTTCACGACCGGTGCGCAGATCTGGCACGCGATCACCTACACCATGGCGCCCGGGGAGAAGATGAGTGAGCCGGAGGCCCCCCCTGTCGAGGGTGAGGTGCCGGCCGAAGTGCCGTGGCCCGAGCTGGTCCAGGGCGGGAAGATCAATGTCCGGGCGTCGGAGCAGTACCTGGTGGCTGCGATCCTCAACGCCGGCAACGCTGAGGTCGCGGAGGCGTCGGGGTACTCAACCTCTGAGACGCCCGCCCTACACCCGGGATTCGGCGTGCGATTCCATAACGGTTCCAAGATCTTCTGTGTGTACGAATTCGCTCTCCGCTCCGGGGAGCGTCCCGGCACAAAGTTCGACCTGCCTGAGGCGGTCTAGCGGTCGATCTTCCGCGGCCTCATCATCGGTGTCCTCCAATGGGCGTCCGATGGGAGTCGTATGCGAGGCCAGCGGTTCGACCCGGGGCAGTGTGCAGGAACGTGCCCCGTGTGCTATCAGATCGTGGGAGCGGAGCCTGGTGAGCCAGTGGCGCAGCATCAGCCGCAGGACAGCCGGGAAACCTGTCCGGGAAGCGGCCAGCCCGCGCAGTAGAACTTGAGCAGCCCCCGCTTCACCGAGGCGGGGGCTTGCTGCTGTCGAGATCGGCAAGGGCGGCGCTCCTCGCCGTTACCTGCTGGGCTGCGCGGCCGTTGTCGCGTCGTGGGTGGGGACGAGCGTCTGTGGGCGCTGATCGAGGACGAGTGCGAGCGGCAGCCGCTGACGACGCTGGGCGAGTTGCGGGCCGTCGTTGAGCTGTTCCAGGCGTGGGGTGCCAGTGGTGAGGCCGAGGCGGGCGTGGCGGCCGAGTTGGCGGCCCGCTTCGGCCGCCGTCTTCCGGCTGAAGGCTGATCCGCAGCGTCCAGGCTGCCGGGCCGCTACCGTTCTCACGTGGCCCTTGGGGTGCCGGATCAGGTCGGAACCAGGGAACTGGATCCCTCCACCCGGTTCGAGAGGCGGTTGTGGCCCCGGTCGACCCCAAGGGCCCTTTAGAGCCCGTTAGGCAGGCCGCCAGAAGTCCGACTGCGGGCCGACGCGCGCCAGTCGGACGAGGATGGACTGCACGGTCGCGGTGACGAGCGAGGCGCACTCTCGCTCGGGGAAGGCTGGCAGCGGGGCGCGGCGGAGTTCGTCGGCGATGATGCGGCGCGCGGCGGCGAGTTGCTCGTCGGTGAGGGGGATCTCGGTCACGTGAGGCTCCTCGGGGAAGGCCGGCCCGCCTGGTGTGGGCGGGCCGGCGGGCATCTCAGAAAGGCGGTTCGGTGGAGTAGCCGCTGACGGGCTCGGGGGCCCTGTCGTAGTAGCCGTCCGGGGGCTCGGGGTCGGGCTCGTCGTCGCGGAAGTCGGGCTCCTCGTGGTCCTCCTCGTCCGCGGGCGGCAGGGTCTTGGTCGTGCCGTCGGCGAGGGTGACGGTGACGGGGCAGGTGCACGAGCCGATGCACTCGGCGCCGCAGGCCCGGCAGCAGTTGCAGTAGGGGGAGCCGCCGCAGGCGCAGCAGTGCTCGGGCGTGATCATGCCTTCGCCGTCGCAGGTCCAGCACTTGCCGTACCCGTCGGGGTCTTCTCCGCTGCCGTCGCAGGCGGTGCAGTCCTCGGACTCGGCACAGAGGCCGGACTGGCAGGCGTCGTCCTCGCTCACGGTCAGGCCGTCGGTGGTGGTCGTCATCGCGTCTCCCTGGCGGGTGGTCGGGTCGGGTGTCGGTCAGGGCTGGTGTGCGCGGCGGCGTGGTCGTCGGCGATCTGCTGGAGCTGCGCGAGCGATCGACCGTCCGGGCTGTCGATGGGGGTGAAGTCGTTGTTGCTCCAGGCTCGGAGGCGCCACGAGCGGCCGTCATGTGTGATCTGGTACTTGCAGGTGTTGGTTTGCGCGTAGAAGGTGCGGTCCGGCCAGGTGGCCTTCCGCCAGGTCAGGTGGGGCCAGGACAGTCGCATCGATCCTCCAGAGGGGTGAGGGGCCCGGCGGCCGGTGAGCCGCCGGGCGGGGATACTCAGATGGCCCGGTAGTGCGGGTCGTTCCAGGGGCAACCCTGCCGGTGCTCGGGGATCCGGCACCCCTTCGCTGGAGCGGCGCACTGCGGGCAGCCCGCATCAGCAGGACCCTGCTCGTCGTACTCGACGCGCAGCTGGTTTTCGTAGAGGGCAGCGGCGTGCAGGCTGTCAACGTCCGGCGCCTGCACGGTAAGCAGGACGGGTGCAATGGGGCGGACGCTTCCGGTCGGATCTCCATCGGCCACGACGCCCACCTGTCCCTGCCCAGCCTCGTTCATGGGCCAGACGACCGTGGCGTTCACCGTGCGGCGTCCGACCTTGTACGTGACTCGCTCACCGACGCGAGGGCTCTCCGGCGGGGCGTTGATCGTCAGCTCGTCGACGAAGGGGCGGCCGCGCCGGTTGCAGCCCTTGTCGCCCTCGACCGCGTCCCAAGTCACGCCGACGTACTCGCGGCCGCAATTCGGGTGATCGGTGTCGGTGACGCGTCCGATGTCGTACCCGTTGACGGTCCCCAGTCGCCCCTCGGAGGACATGACGCGGGTACCCGCGGGGAGGTCTGCGGCGGTGCGCTGCTGGCTGGTCATCGGCTTCTCCTTGCTGCTCGCGTTGCTGGTCTGGGCCGTGTGCTGCGCCGTGTAGTTGGTCTATGCGCACTCCGCGAAGTCGGTGGTGGCGAGGTGGCGGGTGGCTTTGTACGTACCGAGGGCGGTGTACAGGGCGGGGTCGGTGGGTGCGTAGACGTGGACGTGGATCCAGTGGCCGGTGGTGCGGTGCTGGGTCCAGACGCGGATGGCATCGGCGCCGAGGTGGGTGGTGCGGTAGGCCTTGGCGACGTGGCGTCCGTACCAGGAGCGCTGTCCGTCGAGGAGGTTGTCGGCGCCGAGGCGGTCGAGGATGTCGCCGGTGCGGACGAGGTGGCCGGTGTCGACGAGGTGAGCGATGCGGCCGGAGAGGGTGCGGTAGGCGAGGTGCTGGGTGGTGGTGCGGGCGGCGGTGATGGTGCGGCGGATGGCGGTGCGGTTCATCGGTTCCCCCTGGTTGCACTGTGCGGTTGTGAGGCCCCGCCCGGTGCGGGCGGGGCTGGGAGGAGTCAGAAGTTGAAGTGGCGGACGTACTCGCGGATCAGGTCCTGGCCGGTCTTGGTGACCGCGGTCCTGGGGTCCTGGCCGTCGTTGATGCGGGCGAGGTAGGCGAGGCGGATCCGGGAGAGGACCGCGTCGGTGGTCATGCGGTGCATGACGGTGTCGAGGTCGTGTCCGGGCTTGCCGTTCCTCGCAAGGGACTTGGACACGGTCGCGGCGATGAAGGCGACGATCTCGGTGATCTCGGAGTCAGGGGTGAGGCGGAGGGGCTGGGTGTGCGTCATCGGGGCCTCCTCGGGCTTCGACTTACCGTGTATCTACACAGTATCGGGGAACCATGTAGATACACAAGTGGCGTGAGAAGATTCTCTGTAACTACACGGAAACAGCGATGGAGGGACGATGAGCGAGGCCCCTAAGACCACCCCCGCCCGGCACACCACCCCCCGACCGATCCGTGTCCCTGACCCGCTCTGGAACGCCTACGGACGCATCTGCGAACGACTCGACACCGACCGCACAGGCGACCTCCTCGACCACATGCGCAGCCGCGTCCGCGAACATGGCAACGACCAAGACCTCGCCGACCTGGAGGCCGCCGAGCGTGAGTTGGCTGAGCGACGCTCCCGGAAGGGTGGCCGGCCACCACGGAGCCGAGCGTGACCAGGGATCTCGCGGCGTTCGTCCGCGCCCGCCTCGACGAGGACGAGCATGCCGCCCGTGCTGCGCTCGGTACGCCGTGGATTCATCGGGAGGGCGTGGCCGGCGTCCACTCGGACGCCACCGACGACTACCCGCACGGTGTCCCGATCGCTGACTGCCGCCGCATACCAGCCGAGTACGAGTGCAGGGTCGCCGTGGCCGAGCACATCGTTCGCCACCAGCCCGCGTGCGTCCTGGCCGAGGTCGAGGCCAAGAGACGCCTCGTCGACCTGCACCAGGGCGAAGGCGAGTTCCCGGAATGCGCCGTGTGCGCGCAGCCGGAGTTTTTCGCCGAGGACGCTGACGGCAACCGTGAGTGGTTCCGGTGGTCGGAGCCGACGCCGTGCTTGACGCTGCGCCTGCTCGCCCTGCCGTATGCCGATCATCCGGACTACCGCGAGGAATGGCGCCCGTAGCGGTAACCACCGGGACGGAGGCGGCGCCAGTGCCATGACGGGCACCGCCGGCCGGGCCTACTCACCTTCCTGGCTCTCCAGGAGTCCGCCGAGTCCGGTCATGCGGTTCGGTCCGGCGGGATCGAATCCTTCGCCGAGGACCCTGTGTTCGAAGGCGTCGCCGACGGACTCCCGGATCAGGCCGAGGAACTGGTCCGCGAGGGGGTCTAGTGGTGTCCGGACAGTGTCCGCGCTGGTCAGGGCGCCGGTGGGTGAGCCGGTGTCCGGGGTTGTCCGGGTGGTGTCCGTCCAGATGATGCGGGTGGCGCCCCCGTGTCCGTGGACCGCATCGGCGTCGGAGATCCCGTTCCAATGGACCGTGGAGGGCCGGAGGCCGCGCCACCGGATGGTGACTGCGCCGTCGGGCCACTGGACGCCGTCGGCGACGATGCCGGTGCCGGAGACACCGGTGACGTCGTGGTCGCGCTGGAGAACGAAGAGCCGGGGGATCACTGGGTGCCTCCCATGGTGGTCATGGCGGTGCAGAGCCAGACGGTGGCGACCTGCTCGGCGGACTCTGGCGAGTAGCCACGGGTGGCGAGTTCGGCGCGCATGCCGTCGGCAGCGTCGAAGAGCGGCGCGAGCTGCTCGGCCATGGTCATGAGGGCCGTGCTCAGGTCGGCGCGCATGCGGGCGAGTTCGTCGAGGTTGGGCTGGTCAGTCATGGCTCGTTCCTTTCGATTGCCTGGTGTCGATGGAGTTCGGTACGTGCCGCGTCTCGCTCGCGGCGTGCTGTGTGGAGTGCGGTCTGGAGGCCGCCGACCTGTCGGCGTAGGGCGGTGAGGTCGGCGGTCAGGTGCTCGATGCCGACCCGGAGCAGCACCGCCTCGGCCTGGGTGAGCCGGCCGCGGACGGTGGCTTGGTCGAGTGCGGCGAGGAGCTGCTCGCGGGTCGGCGTGGTCACGGTCGTCTCCGGCGGGGTGCTGCTCGGGTGCCGCGGCCGACGCGGGATGCCAGGAGCAGGGTGGAGAGCTGGGTGAGGCCGCCGGCTATCGCGGCCGCGGTCTCCAGCGTGGTCACCGGCGGGTCTCTCGGGCCAGTACGGATTTCACGGAGACGCCGTTGACGGTGATGCAGGCGGCGGCCCTCTTCGCCAGACGGAGGGCGGTGTCGATGTCGTGGCGGTGCGCCTCGATCCAGGCGTCGGTCTGGTCGTAGGCGTTGACGTCGTAGTCCCATTCGCCGTCTGATCCCAGGCAGCGTCCGTGTCGCGTGATGGCCCATCGGCCGGCGCGGTACTCGACCTTGATCTCGAAGAGGTGGCGGTCGACGTGGTCCTCGGGCAGGCAGGAGACCACATAGCGGGTGGGCTGGACGGTGGCTTCGGGCAGGTCACGCATCGTCGGTCTCCTCGCCCTCCGGGACGTCCGGCAGCGGGTAGCCGGCTTTCTCCAGGTTCCAGACGAGGTCGCCAGCGTCGAAGCCGTAGCCGTCGTTCACGTCGCTGTACCAGGTGGCGACGATGCGCAGCACTTTGTTGAGGTCGGAGGCCGGGCTGGTGTCGGTCATCGGCGTCCTTCAGTAGGGCCCGGCCGCACGCGGCGGCCGGGCGAGGAGCGTTCAGCGGTTGGCGAGCTGGAGGAGTACGGTGCCGTGGCAGTAATCCGGCTCGCCGGGCTTCGGGAGCGGGCACCAGCACGTGAGATCCCGGCCGGCCAGGACTTCCGTCACCTGGTCGAAGAGACGTGGCTGGTGATGAAGCCAGGTCTCGTACAGCTCGACGGCCAGCGCGCGGGCGTCCCTCTGGCTACTGGCGGGGATCTCCGTGACAAGCACGTGAGGCGACTGGCCACGGCTTCCGGCCCAGGCCACGACCCATCCGGTACCCCGGGGCGTCTGAGTGGTGATCCACGGATTCGCCCAGCGACCAGGGCGGCCGACGTACACGGCTTCCTCGGGGGCGCGCCATCCTGGCGTGCGTTGGCGCTGGATCCGGGCGGGCATCAGGAGCTCCCCTCTACGCGCTGCCAGTTGACCGTGCCCTGCTCGACGTAGCCGCTTGCGCGGCTGCTGCCGGTCGGCTCCAAGGTGTCGGGGTCGAAGTCAGCGAGGTAGCGCCTCCAGAAGGACACCCGGGCGCGGGCTGCGCCGCTGGATCCGTACGGGCCTTCGTAGGTGGTGGTCGTCTTGCCGTCGCGGTGCTGGATGGTGATCACGGCGCGGTAGACGGTGGCGTCGGCGGCCATGCCGATGGAGCGGGCCATCAGGCGTCCTTCTCGGCGCGGCGGGTGATCATGCGGGCCTTGATCTGCTCCTGCGTCGGCGGCGTCCACTGGTGCCAGCCCACCAGGGGCTTCCACCGCTGGAGGTGCTCGCGCTTCTCAATGCCGCAGTAGCAGCACGCATTCGGAGAGGTGGTCATCGGTCCCAGCCCTCCGGCAGGTACGCAGCGGCGAGCTCCTTCACCCACTCCGGGCGGCGGTCGTTCCACAGTTCGCGGGTGATCTCCTGCTTGCCAACGCCTCCGGACTTCAGCCGCCTCGGGCCCGTCACGCTCACCTTGAAGGCTCCGGGCTCGTGCCAGTCGTCTCGGTGGTCGGGGTGCCGCCACCAGTAGGTGATCTCGACGGTGGCAGGGGCCATGGTCGGTCCGAATTTGTTGGGCAGGTCGGGGACGTCGGTGACCGCGATCTTGATGCGGCGCTCTTCAGTAACGATCTGGGGGCTACGGGTCATCGGCGGGCTTCCTTCTTGGGTCGGCCGGACAGGCGCCGGCGGTCGGGCGGGGTGACGAGGACGCTGGTCCAGAGGCAGAAGAGGGCTATGAAGCCGATCAGAGCGAGCATCAGTCCGGCTCCGCGAGAGCGAGTTGACCGGCCGCTTCGAAGGCGGCTCGGCGGGTGGAGGCGGCGGTCTGACGGTGGTGGTCGCGGTCGTAGTGCAGATGACAGCCGTTGCACATGGCACGGAGATTGGCCGGGTCGCAGTTCTCCGGCGTGTGGTCCAAGTGCGCCGTCGTGAGCACCACGTCCGAGCCAGTGCCGTACGCCAGCTTGCCGTGGATGTTCGGGCACCGGCCGTCGTGGGTGCCGCGGCCGCACTCGCCGAAGCACTCGCACCGGCCGCCGGCGCGCTCGAAGCGGATGCGGCGGCTGATCTCCGCCCAGTCAGCCGGGTACCGGCCGCGGTTCTCGGGGCGGATCGGCATCACTGCACCCCCGCGATCACGCGGGCAACGTCGACCTCGTGGGCGTGGCCGTTCTCGTGCGCCCACTTCGCGACGTCCCTGGGCCAGCGCCAGTCGTAGTAGCCGATGACCACGTGCGTGCCGTCCTGGCGGACGGTGTGGGCGACATTGCCGCGGTGGGTGGGGCGGGTGACCTCCTTGACGACGGCCGCGGCTGATTCGGGGCTGATGCAGGTGAGGCGGATCTCGGGCACTACAGGCTCCTGGAGTTCGGGTGATGCGAGGTCAGAGCGCTTTGACCGGGCTGGGGATGGACGAGGCGGATATGGCCCGCGAGGTGGGGCGGCATGCCGGGGGCCCACGAGCGCCCGTGAGGGGCGCTGCGGGGGCTGGTCGGCCCCGAGTGCCCGCAACGCCTGTTCGTGCGCCACGTGGCCACGCAGATGCCTTCACGGGCCCGTTGAGCCCCCGGCCTCCGTCACCACCTGCTCCGCGTCCGCCCGCGCTCGCACTCGTCCGCGTGCTCCCGGTCCTCCGTGACGTGCCCCGTCACGCAGCACCACGTCGGCCCCTCCGGCCGCGAGGCCCGCCGTTCGATGTCCGTACGCCGCGCCGCCCGGGCCTCCTGCTTCGCTTCGATGCCGCGGCAGTGCTCGCGGCGGGCGGCGTGCGCCAGGGCCAGCGCGGCGAGCACGTAGGCGGCGGTGAGGGCGGGCTGGCGGATGACGTGGGCGTAGGCGGCGAAGCCGGCCATGGTGGCGGCGATGCCGGCGAGGGCGTGGGTCTGGGTCTGGTGGTGGCGCATGGCGTGCTCCTGAGCGAAGTAGTTGGTGTGGCCAACGGTTGGCCGGGTGGTGATGAGAGCGGGCCGGCGGCCAGCGGTCATCCGTCGAGGCCGAGGAGTTCGGCGAGCTCGATGACGGCGGGGTGGTCGATGGCGCCGTAGAGGCGGTGGGCGATGTCCCAGGCGGCGGAGAGCTGGGCGCGGGTGCGCTGGAGGGAGGCGCGCATCTCGGTGAGGGTGCGGGTGTCCTCGGCGTGGTCGGCGCGGAGGGTGTCGAGCTGGTCGTAGAGCTCGTCGAGTTGCTGGCTGTTGAGGTCGTCGAGGTGGATGCGGTCGGTCATGAGTGCACCGGCCTGTCCTTGCCGCAGGTGTTGCAGGTGAAGCCACGGGGCGGGCTGTCCTCGCAGGTGGGGCAGCCCGGTTCTCCGAGGAGGGTGGCGGGGGTGACTCGGAGGGCGGTAGCGAGGGTGAGGAGCTCGTCGACGCTGACGGAGCGGAGGGCGGTGGAGTGGGTGGAGTATCCCCGTTCGATGGCGCTGATCTGGTTCAGGCCGAGGGGGTGGGAGGCGGTGAGGGTGCGTACGGCGAGGTCGGATTGGGTCCAGCCGCTTTCGGTGCGTAGGCGGCGGACGTTCTGGCCGACGTGGCGGGAGTGGGTGACTTCGTCGGGGGTGCGGGGTGTCTTGGCCATGGCGAGGGTTCCTGTTCGGGCGGCGGGTTACTGGGCGGCGGGTGGTGGCAGCAGTCCGAGCGCCACGGCGGCGCGCAGCCAGTTGCGGGCTTCCTCAATGAGCGCTTCGGGGTTGTTTTTGCCGAGGCTCAGCCAGTCGCTTCGGGTGCCGCCGGTCTGGAGGCGCCATCGCGCTTCGGCGAGTTGTCGGACGCGGGGGTCGGTGTAGTGCACGAGTTGCGCGGCTTCGGTGTTGAGCAGGTGTTCGGTCACGGTTGTGGCTCCCGGGTAGGCGGTCGGTTGTTCCAGGCGTTGATGCGGGCGTCGTGGCTGATGGGTTTGATCCGTCCGCCGCGTTGGCCGGTGCAGCGGTTGCCGGGTGAGGCTCCGCACCAGGGGCAGGGGATGGCGTGCTCGGGGTGCGCGGGGCTGGCGGTCACGGGGACCTCCTCGGGGACCTCTGACCGAAGTCGGGGCAGAGGTCCTTGCCGGTCACCTGACGCCAGCCTTCGGCCGTTGCCCGGCGGCGGAGTTCAGTGCCGGTCTCGCCCGGCAGGGAGAGGCCGAAGGACGCGCCGCACAGGGCGCCGGAGCCAGGGCCGTCGCACCAGATGCGCCGGTAAGTGGCGAGGGACATCGATGGCCTTTCAGGTGTCGGATGGCTTGGTGACGGTGCCGGGCGGGAGGGCAGCGAGCGCAGCCCGGGAGGCGTCGAGGCGCCGCTGGATCTCGGCCTGCACCTCCTCGTCGCTGACGGGCGGGAGCCCGGAGGCGGCGCGGTGGGCGGCTTCGCGGCGGGCGGGGTGGACGTCGGCGCGGCGTCGGCCGGCGGTGGTGCAGCTGCGGCCAGGGTCGGCGCCGCAGCGGGGGCAGCGGATCGCGCGGGGGTTGGCGTTGCCGTCGCGGGGCTCGGGGACTCCGCCGATGGCGGCGACGATGGCGCGGCCCCGCCCGGGCGCGGAGTCCATGCCGGCAGCCAGAGCGCGCAGTGGGGGCACAGGGCGGGGTTCGAGGTCTCCGCGGGCGACGGCTTGGCGTTCGGCGAGGAGGGCGGCCCGGTAGGTGCCGTCGCCGGTGTCGCCGATCGGCGGCTCGGACTCGGTGTGCCGCTCCAGGCGGTCGCGGATGTGCTGACGCCACTGCTCGGCGATGTCGGCGGGGCGCAGCGGGTAGGGCGAGCGCTGGTAGTGGTGCACGACTGCGTGGGCGGCGAAGGGCAGGGGGACGTCGTGGAGGATGACGGCCCACATTTCGGCTTGGCCGGCGGCGTCGGCGGGGTTGGGGCGGACGATGCGGTCGTCGACGAGGGCGATGCGGTCGAAGAGGTCGTAGACGTCATCGAGGGTCACTGGATCATCCCCTTCTGGCGGTGGATTTCGCGGGCGGCGGCGAGGGCGGCGCGTTGCTGGGTGGTCCTGCTGGCGGCCGGGCTGCCGGGGAAGGGCACGACCGTGGTGTCTGCGGCGGCGGGCGTGGTGCGCTGTTCGCGGACCCACTTGCGCCAGAGGGCGTCAGGGTCGGCGGCGAGGGTGGCCTTGGCGGTGTGCCAGTCGACGAAGGCGGCGGTGACGGCGGCGAGGGCGGTTCGCCCGCCGAGGCGTTCGAGGTGGCCTTCGCGCTCGGCCCAGGCGAGGGAGTCGCTGCTGGGCTCGAAGGTGGCGGGGATGGGTGTGTGCGCCTTGTCGGCGCGGTGGCTCGTACTACCGGTACGGGGGGCACACACATCAGCCCCCCTAGAGGTACGGGTCGGGCCGGGCCGGGCCGGGCCGGGGACGCGCGTGCGCGGGGCAGCGTCTTTCGACGCGTCGCGAGACGGTGGTGTAGACGCGTCTACATCGCCCTCCTCGGGGTCCTCGTCCTGCGAGGTGTCGTCGCTGCGCTTCTTGTCCCGCCACCGCTTTTGACGTGCGGTTTTGGCTTCACGGTCGGCGCGTACCTGCTCGGCCGTGGGCTGGTACTCGTGGTAGTCGTGGATGCGCCAACCCGTTCCGGAAACGGGCACCCAAAGTCCACTGTCGACGAGCTCTTGAGCGCGCTTAGACGCGTTCTTCACGTCGGCTACGAGTCGCAGTTCCTTCGTCTTGACGACGCCGTCGGTGAGGTTTTCGGCCGACCAGCAGATCGCGGAGACGTAGAGGCGGAACGCGCTGTCCGACAGGAGTCGGACTTTTCGGTTCGAGGGGAACCGGTCGTCGAAGCGGACCCAAGGCATGGGGGTGGTGCTCCTATCGGTGGTGGTTCTGGGGTGCAGGGCAGGGCAGACCGCGCGTTTCGGGCGGCCGTTTCCGGTGCCCCGAACCACGTACATCATAGCGCTTATGTACGTGATGTACATGAGCGCGCTCAGGTACACTCCCGCCATGAGCGCGACGAAGGTTGAACACGAGGCACGCATCGCGGACGTACGCAACGCGTTCGCCGACGCGATCGGCCGCGCCCGCTATGGCGACGAGGTCACCGTGCTGACCAGCCGCGGCAAGCGCGTAGCGGCCCTGGTCTCCATGGAGTTCTACGAGCGCGCTCTTGAGGCCCTGGGCGAGACTCGCGTCCCGGCCGACGAATCGAAGGCCTGACGGGATCACCACAGCGTTCCCTCCGGCCGGCGCCCGGGCGGCGTTCCCGGCGGACACTGGTGGTCCACCACGTGCCCGTGCGTACAGAGCAGGCTGCAGTCGATCCGCCACCGCAGCTCATGACCGCTGGACGTCGGCCGCAGACACCAGTGCAGCCGGTTCGGCGTACGGAACCGCTCCGCCTCCGCCGCGGGCATTGCCTCAGCGTCCGCGGTGACGTTCAGGCCAGCGCGTCGGCCGACCAACTGCTGCCACACCGGCAGGCCGCAGCGAGGGCAGTCCGTACGGACCGCCCCGCCGCCGCCCGGGCGCGAGGTCACCGCGCGCCACCCGAGGAGCCCGGAGCCGGCATCGGCCGGGGCTCGCCGCCACGCTGCCGCAGCGTCACTCCGGCGAGCAGGAGAAGCTTCCGCGCCCCGCCGTAAGACCAACCAGTCGCCGCGGCGATCTCCCGGATCTTCGCCCCGTCCCGGTACAGGGGCGCCAGACGCTCAGCCTCAGCCCTTCGGGCGGCGCCGGTCAGGTACGACCTGGTCATCGCTGACCGCCTTCCAGCGCGGCCCGGCCGATCGCGTCCAGCTCCAGCGCCGTCTGTACACCAGCCTGCGCCGCGGCCAGTTCGTAGAGCACCTGCGTGAGGCGGCCGGCCAGGATCGGCAGCGCGTGGGCGTGGATGTCGAAGCGGCTGCCGACCGGCCAGAAGAGGTCTCGGAACTCCTTGCGCGGCGTCCCGGTCAGCTTCAGGACTCCGGCGTCGGTCAGCCGCTCGCGCAGGACGACGGCGTCGTCGACCGGTAGGCCGTAGCGCTGCCGGAGGTGAGCCGCGGCCTTCTCCCATGTGAGGACGACCGGCTCGCCGAGGTTGCCGGGGACCGGCGGGGCGTAGTGGCCGTGTTTGCGCAAGGACGGCAGGACGTCGTGGAAGACCCATCGCTGGAAGCGCTCGATCTGCTTGCGGATCGCGTCGTTCCTGATGCGGCCCGTCTTGCGCTGGCCGATCACGCGGTAGAAGCCCGGCTCTGTGAGATGCCAAACCTGCTGGTTGCCGCCGGGGGTCCGCACCAGTGCGGACCCTTTCTCGTCGTCGGGGATCGAGCGGAGCATGTCTCGGGCGTCCTTGTAGGCCAGGCCCCGGGCGAGGCCGGGGGCGAGGACTACGAAGGATCCGTTACGGGGCAGCACTTCGATGTCGAATTCGGCGGTGGTGAAGTGTTCGATGTTCACTCGTATCCCCTTTCAACGTGGCCGTGGGGCAGGAACGATGGCTGCGGGCATCCCGCTAGGCGGCTTCCGCTGGAAGGTCGGGGTGCTGACGCGCGCGGCGCTCTGCAGAGCGGATGCGTTCGCAAGCCCGGCAGCGGCGCACCTTGCCGCGCCGACCGCGGTCCCACCGGGTGTTCTCCAGCGTGAGCTCGTGTCCGTGGGCACAGTGCGTGGCCAGCACGGCGGTGTACGAACCGACCCGGCGATCGATACGAAGCCTGGGCGGCGCTTCCGGGGCGTACCAGCGAGTGGCGAACCGTCGTTTGGCGGTCGCGATGCGGCCTTTCATTGCCACGTCGCTGATGCCGAGAGCCCGCGCGGCTTCCTGCAGGGTGCCGTGGGCGGCCAGGGCGAAGACCGCATCCCGGTAGACAGCCGGCAGCGTGTCCAGGATCTGATGGACCGCGATCCGTTCGATCAGCCGCTCCTCCACAGGCGACTCGTGTATGTGGCGCCAGTACGTGACGAAACGCGGCGCGCTGCCGACGGCGCGCCCGCCGGAGTCGCGGGCCACGCCGTAAAGCTGCCAGCCCTGCCGGACGTCGGCGTAGATCGCCTGCCAGCCGGTACGGACCAGGTCTTGTGGGGACGGCGGCTCGTCGGCCGCGGCGAGTGCCTCGGCGATGGCGGACCAGGCGATGTCGTAGCGCAGGTGGGCGTTGGAGGCGAGGGTCCGGTCGGCGCGTACGGCAGATGCCGCGAGCCGGTGGAGATCGGCGAGGGTGTAGCCATGGAGGACGACGTCGCTCATGCCGCCTCCTCGTAGCGCGAAAGGTCGGCGAGAGTGGTCTTCTGCTGCGGCATCTTCGGGGATGGTTGAGGCTTCCCGGAGCCGGACGGGCCGTAGTGATCGCCGAAGACGGTGATCCCGTCCGGGCCGGCCAGGAGCGCGGCAGCGGCTACTCCGGTCGTAAGGTCCGATGCGGTCTGGATCGCCGTGCGCCGGACCTCAGGGACGTCGGACCGGTACTGGAGCGTGTCCCCGGCATTGCCGTACCACCGCTGGGCGAGGGCAGGCAGGACACTCTCCAGCTCGTGCGGCGGGTACTCGGCGAGGAGCGCGGCTGCCCGCAGGGGCACGGCGAAGCGCAGGAACTCGCGGAGGTCCTCGATGGCCGTCATTGGCTTCGGCTGCTGCATCACGCCGCTCCCGCCTGAGAGCTGCGCGGACGGGACGCCGTCGCTTGCCGGGCGGTGTCCTCTTCAGGCAGGTCCGGCAGAGCGAGGTTGGTGTAGCGGGGGCGGTGATCTCCATACAGGTCTCGGCAGCCGGCGTACCGGCACCAGTGGGCACCGGCGAACGTCACTCCGCCGTCCGCTGTGAGCGCCAGGGCGGCGAGCGCGCGGGCCAGCGCGTTGAACGCTGCAGCGCACCCCTTGCCGCCGTGTTGGAGAACATCGCCTTGAGAAGTGATGATCTCCGCGCACTGACGTCCGATGGCGGCGAGCTGCGGAGAGCTAAGCCGTCTCAGTTTCATCATGTGAAGAGGCACAGCCGCGGCCAGCGCCGTCATCAGCAGCGGATTCTCCGCGGCCGCGCCGGCATCGGCCCTGTCATCGCCCTCCGGCGTGGCCTGAAGGAATTCGGGGAGGCTGATCTCGGTCATGTGGTGCTCCTGATCTGCCGTGGTGCTTCTGGTGGATGGGGGCGCCCGGAGCGAGACTCGAACTCGCACTTGACCGGTTTTAAGCCGGTTGCGTCTGCCAATTGCGCGACCCGGGCTGGTGCTCCCGAGGCGGGGGTACGTGGTCGCCCCGCCCCGGGGGCCGATCAACGGGACTTCGGCCGCTTCCGGGCCGTAGCCGCGGCCGGGTCGGCGGCCCGAACGGTGGCTCGAAGACGCGGAGAGGCCTTGAAGCGCACTACCTGACGGGCGGGGACCGGCACGCTGCCACCGGTCTGCAGGTTGCGGGCCGAACGCGGCGGCATCTTCTTCGGCGTCCAGGTGCCGAAGTTGCTGAGCATCACGGGGCTGCCCGCGGTTACCGTGCGGGCGATGGTGTCGAAGGTCTCGCTGATGACGGCGTCAACCTGTGCGCGGCTGAAGCCCGTCCTGGCGGCGACGGCGTCCACGAGGGCGCCCCGGTTCATGCGGTAGGTGGTGTTGTCGGTCATCAGTCGTCGTCCTCGCAGATGTCGCTGTCGTGGTGGCTGTGGTGCTTGGGCTTCTTCGGCTTGCTGGACTTGGCCTTCGTCTTGGCCGGCTTGGACTTCGAGGAGCTGTGACTGCTGCCGCCCTTCGACCCGTGGCCGGAGGGACGCTCGGGAGCGGCCACGTAGGCCATGGGCGCTGCGGCGTCGCAGTCGTCGGGGGCGTTGCCGCACGCGGTGAGCGTGGCCGTGAGGAGGAGCAGGACGGCCGCGGGTGCGGTCGTGCGCTTCATGAGGTCGAGCCCTTCGAATCGGTGGGGCACTGGTGGGAGAGGATCGTGTCGGTGATGGTCAGCACGCCGGCCGCGCTCGCATGGGTGGTCCATCCGCAGCCGCCGCACAGATAGTCGGCGGTGGGGAGGCGGAGCCAGGAGCCGCGTCCTGGGTTCCACGGGCGGGTGTAGTCGCCCATGTCGATGTGGAGCCCCGGGAGCGTGGCCGGCGGCCATATGCCGCTCACGCCGCGTCCTTCTCGGCGTCCTTCCGGTCCCTGCGTTCTTGCAGGTGCAGCCGGTAGCGGTCCCGAGGGCCGGTGCCACCCCACACTCCGTGCCGGTACTTCGGGGGCGCGCTTCCTTCCGCGTCGAGCGCGGCGAACAGGCACTCCGTGATGACCGGGCACTGGGAGAAGACGCAGAATCGCCGGCCATCCTGGATGGCCTCGGGGGTCTCGGTGTCCGGGTAGAAGACGCGCGGGTCCACTCCCCGGCAGGCTGCTCGGTCCTGCCACTCGGGCGGCCGAGGAAGGGTGTCGGGGGCGTAGAGGGAGGCGGTCATCCCTGTACCTCCACAGTGGCGAGGGCCTTCTTCTCGGCGTAGCGCTGCCGGTAATGGCCCCGGCGGGCCTCCAGGCAGGGCTGGCAGACAGGAACTCCGATGCGCTGGTGGATGTGCGCGCCTTCGGGCTTGCCGCACATGCCGGTCCACTCGGGGAAGGCAGCGGGGTCGTCGATGGTGTCGTCGTCCCAGGCGCTGACCGGGGCCCACCGGCGGGCGGCAGCGTGGTTGCGGGCCCGGCTGTATGCCTGGTTGTCGACGCCGAGTTGGCGCGGGTCCGTGCGCCAGAGCTCGCCGTACAGGCAGAGCACCGCCCGGGCGGTCCGGGCGATCACGCGGTCGCGGTGAATGGTGGCCCCGAAGCTGGTGTCCGTCATGCGGAGCCGAACCGCGAGACGGTGCTGCGGCCAGCCCGCAGCCACGAGGGCCTGAAGCCGACGAGTAGTACCGACGGCATTGATGAGCGTCGCGGCTCCGAAGTTGTCCAGGGTCGGCTCGACGGCGAGCACAGCAGCCGCCAAGGCCGGGCGGACCTGCACCTGCGGCGGGGTCCCGCGGTCGGGACGGCCGTTGAGCACTGCTTGGAGGCGCTTGCGGTCGACGCCTGCAGCCGCAGCGATGTTGCGGAGTCCGAGCCCGCACTCCTGCAGGTTGCGGATGTGCTGCCGTACGGGCTCGGCGTCTACGTAGGGCTGCCACTGCCCGCGTCGGATGGCGTGCTCGCGGGCGTCGTTGTATTGGGCAACAGCCCAGCCGCAGGTGTAGCAGCGGCAGCCGTCGAGCTTGTACCGGGGGTAGCCGTGCGGGCGGTCGCTCATGAGGCCACCACCGGAACAGTGGCGGGCCAGTGCACGGTGTCGAGGGCCCGGCGCTGCTGCTGGGGAAGATCGAGCAGCGGGTACCCGAGCCAGTCCAGGCCCATGGCCGCGAAGACGGCCGCGTCCGCGGCGTCGTACCGGCCGACGCCTTCGCACCAGATGCCGAGCTGCTCGACAACGAAGGTGTGCACCATGCCCTTGGCGATGCGGGCCCGCTTCTCCTTGGGGTGGTCCTGGGCGGGATTGGCGACGCCGGTAGCGAAGATGGTCCTGTTGTGGGGGTTGGCCACGGCGTACGGGATGTCCCGACGCCACAGGGCGTGGGCAAGCATCCACCAGAGGCCGGCGCGTTCGTGGTGGCCAGCCTGGAGCTGCTGACCGTACGCAGGACCCTCGATGACGACCAGGTCGGCGAGCTTGGCCCGGTCGGTCACCTCGCCGAGCAGCCAGGCGAGGCGGGCGTGGCCGGTGAGATTCTTCGGGCGGAGGGCTTCGGCCCAGTCGGCCCCGGCGATGCCGCAGGACGTCAGGGACGGGTCGAGGCCGATGACGAGAGGGCGGGGGCCCGCCCCGGCCGAAGCCGGAGCGGGAACCGCGAGAGATTCAGAGGAGGTCACTGACGCCCCCTCGGCGACACATCGCAGGCCCAGCAGGTACGGCTGCCGTCGGCGTGGATGAGGTGCATGTCCTGACCGTGTTCAGGACACGGCCCCGGCATGTTGAGGCCGGCGAGTGGGTGAGGCTCGGCGTCGTCGGCCGGGCTGGTGCGGGGTGCACGGTGCCGCCCTCGCGGCTCGCCACGAGACCCCAGCACTCGGCGGAGCACCGCCCGGACACCCCACACCAGGAGCACGAGGGCGATGACCGCGGCCGCGATGAGCGACGTGACGCCGATGCACGTCCAGAAGATCACCCACCAGTCAAGGGCATTCAGCATGAGCCCTCCTCGGCAGCGAGCGGCCCGGTGGCCCGGCACTCCACACAGCGGGCGGTGCGCGCCTGGACGTCGACCTCGTGCGGCATGTGCGGCCGCTCGCAGGGAAGGCACGGCAGGTACCGGACGGCGTAGACCTCGGCCAGGCTGAAGCCCACGTACGGCGGCTGCGGGGCGAGACGGCTCCGGCGCAGGTGCGCGGTGGTGGTGATGAGGCGGCCGTTGATCGACCACGCCGCGACGGTCAGCCCGCCCAGTCCGACCCCGGCCGCCATGACGGAAGCGATCACGAGGCCACCCCCGGCTCACGACCGGCCGGACGCTCGACCGTCAGAGTTCCCGAACGGTCGGCGAGCTCCCTGCACATGGAGTCGTTCGCGGCCTGCACCGAAGCGAGCTGCTCGGCCAGGGACCGGCGGGCCCGCTCGGACAGCATCAGCGTGCTGCCGCCCGGCGCCGCGGGCCTCGGCCGGCGGGCGTCCGCCACCTCCGCCCGGTACCGGGCACACGCCCCGACCGCTCGCTCCAGACGGGAACGGAGCTGCGCGACTTCCGCGCCCTGGTCCTGGCGGGCCTTTTTCAGCAGCTCATGGCTCTGCTTGAGCCGACCGTCCAGTCCCTTAACCTCCGCGTCGGCCTCACCGAGGACGCGCCGCAGATCGGCCAGTTCCTTCTCCAGACGGCTGGCCTTCCGCCGCAGCCGCAGACGCTCGGTCAGGACCTGGCGATACATCCCCCGCCAGCGGTTGTACGTACGACGACTGATGATCATCACGCCTCCTCGAAGGGGATCAGCGGCCACGCACCCTCGACGACCGCGCACGGGTCCTTACGGCGGAAGTACTCCTGAAGGGAGGCGGCCTGCTCTGCCGCCCACCCGACCTGGGCCGCGTGCAGCTCATCGAGCGACATCGCGGCGAGCGGCGCGTACCAGCAGCCCTGACGCCACGCGACCCGGCACGCAGCGATCGCGTCCGCATCCGCCGAGTGCGCCCGGTCCAGTGGCACCTTGTATTGCTCGCACAGGGCCGTGAGCTTGCGCGGGCCCTTGCGGTACTGGTCGGCCCGCTTGTCCAGGACGAGGGGGTCGATCACCCGCAGGTCTTTGCCGACGTGATCGGTGAGCGGCGTCATGCCGTACCGGCGCGCCTCACGGTCCAGGACTGTCAGGTCATAGCGGGCGTTCATGGCCACGACCGGGATGCCGGACAGCACGACCTGGGAGAGCGCGGCGAGTACCGCCTCAACGACCTGCCGCAGGTCGACGCCCTCGGCGCGGGCCCTCTCCGTCGTCACCCCGTGAATCTCGGCAGCCTCAGTGGGGATCTCCTCGCCGTCGACGTCCGACAGCCACGTCACGGACTGCGTCGGCCGACCAGCGCCGCATTGGACCACGCACGCCGTGACGATCCGCGCGGTTTCCGGATCACGACCAGTGGTTTCCAGGTCCACACCGCACAGGCGGCCTGCGTGCCACGTCATGACGCGCCGCCGGCAGTGATCTGCGGCAGGCCGAGGTGCGCGAGCCGGCCGTCCCGCCAGGCCGCCGCCAGGGCCTCACGGCCGCCGTCCGTCGGCCGCACGCTGTGCGTTCGGCCACGTGTCGCCCGGATCTCCACGCCCGGCACGTCGTGGACTTCGCCCGTCTCCTTATCGGCCCACTGGGCAACGCCAGCCGCCGTCATCTCAGCGAGCAGGGCGGCCTGGTATGCGGGGCGGACTTCGGTGACCAGCCGACTGGTGACGTTGGCAGGGGAGTGCTTGCGCACCCACTGCAGAAACAGCGCCTGGTCGGTGACCATGGCCTCGGGCTTCGGGGTGGTGCGGCTGATGGTGGCAACCTTCGTACCGTCAGGGAGCGCAGCCTCGACACGTGATACGCCGCTGGTCTCCAGCTGCTTCTGCATCTGGGCCTTCACCTCCTTGAGCCGGTCACCGACCGCGTCGGCAAGAGCCTTGAGCGCGGCCTCTTCCAGGGCGAGTTGCCGCATGTCCATGTGGTCTCCTTGAGCGGGGCCGCCCCCGATTCGGACGGGGGCGGCCCCGCGTGAATCAGGCGGCGTCGCCGCGCAGTTGGCTGAGGAGGCCGCGGATCGCCTCGGCGGGCGCGAGGTCCAGCGGCATGCCGAGCGCGGCCTCGGCATCGCGGTTGATGTCGTCGATCCCGTTCTCAGCAGCGAACGTGCGCAGCTCGGCCTCCGCCTGCGCGGCGGCCTTGTCCTCGGCGGGCTGCTCCCCGACGGTCTCCGCGTCCACCACCCCGTCGTCGTTCCCGGTGATGTCCGTCTCGCCACCGGACGGCGCGGGCGCGGCGAGCTGCTGCCCCCTAGCGATCAGGTACGCGCCCAGCTCAAGCAACTCACGGTCGGCGGTCTTCACCGTCTCGGCGAGGAGCCCTTCACTGTGGGCCTGCCGGTACAGGTTCTTGACCACCGACTGATCAGTGGTCGTGCCCGCGACATCGGCAATGCCCTGCGCGGGCTGCGAGCGGCCCTTGACTGCCGCAGTTCCCGATTGCTCAGCGTCCGGACCGGGCGTGGCCCAAGGGTCACCCCCGCCCGGCTGCACCTTCCGCAAGTGCCGCTCGGCGGCAGGATTGTCGGCCTGCGCCATCTCCTCGGCGGTGTACACCCCAGCCAAGTCGTGCGGGAACGCCATCCGCAACGCCAGCGCCTCGGCGCACTTCGCGGTCATGGTTGCCCGCATCTTGCCCCACAACCCCGACGGACTGCCGTCGCGGTTCGTCTGCACGTACTCGGCGTAGCGGGCCACGGCAGAGAACCGCATGCCGTTACGGATCACCGTGACCTTGGCAGCGGCCGGCGGCTCGTCCGACAGCCACACGTCCCGCCATCGCCCGTCCTTGGCGCACCACAGGGTGTCCTCGTAGCCGAGCGCGTGCCCGGCCTCGGCGGCGGCCCGGTGCGCGATGACGCGGTACCCGTCGATGCTGGTCTGCGGCGTGTACACCTTCCGCTGCTGACGCTTGTCGTAGCGGCCGATCAGATAGATCTGCCGGGAGAACGGGTCCAGGCGGGTGCGCTGGCACAGGTGTAGGAAGGCGGACAGTTCCTCGGCAGTGACCTGGTTGTCAATGCCGGACTGGCGGAGGACGGCACCTTGTTCGGGGGTCCATTCAGTCTGGTCGGGGCGTACGGCGAGCGCGCCGCCAGCCTTGACAATCTCGCTCACGGGCGTCCGTCCTTCGACTCGTTGAGGGTGAAGAAGATCCGGTCCGGGGTCTCGTAGTGCCGGACCAGGTGACCGGCACGGACCAGAAGGTCCAGGTCCCGGCGGGCCGTACCCCGGTTCGGGGCGGCGTGCCCGTTCACGCTGTGCGTGCGCAGGACCCGGCGCGTGGTCCACGCCCCGCCCTGCTTCTGGATCGACGCCAGCAGATCCGAGACCCGCGGACAGAAGGCGGCCTCACTCACGCGGCACCTCCAACGAAGCGCACATACATGCGTGCGCCGCTGCCTGTCGGCGAGAACTTGGCCTCGAAAGTCCCGGCCGGCGAGTAGCTCGCCAGCTCACCGGTACGCACCTGACGGCACACGTTCCGCGCCGACGCTGTGCTCTTGTACGTCGTCACCAGGCGCCACCTGCCGGGCGACTTCCGGAGCTTGTCCGCAGCCGCGGCGTGATCGGCCAGGGTGGGCTTCTTCGTCGCCGCCCTGGCCTCGCGCAGTACCTCGTCGTGGTGCTGGTCGACGAGCTCGACCGCGTCCAACTCGGACAGCCGGCGGCCTTCGACGAGTGCCTCGTAAATGGCTCGTCGGGCGCTCATGCGGCCGCACCCCCGTCCCGCTGATGCGGCACGGCCTTCGGCATTCCCAGCACCCGCAGCCGCTCCGCCAACCGCAGCACCTGCCGTCCGTACACCGGCAGCGTGCCGCCGCCGATCGACTCCAGCAGGCCTTCGACCAGCGCGTCCCGCTCGTGCGTGGCGTGGGAATCCGGACCACTGGCCGCCCGGTCCGCGGCCGCGATGTCCACGAGAATCTCGCCGACCCCCTCGGGGTCCTCCTCGAAGTCCGCCGCGAGCTGCACCAGCAGCGTGCCGATCATGTGCGACACGTCCAGCTCGACACCCGTACCGGTCTGGTCGACGTAGACCCTGAACGGCCCCGTCACGGGCTGCCGGTCGTTGAGGCTCATCGCGGCCCCCGCTCGTCGTAGTGGGACGCGACCTTCACGGTCTCGACGGTGTGCCCCGTGGAGACGAGGGCACCGTCGTCATCGCGCATCAACAGCTCGCCCCCCGCCCAGACGACACGGGACCGGGAATGCATCCGCCGAGCATGCGTCTCGCAGTGCTCCTGCGCCGCCCCGAGCTTCGAGTACGGGGCCCCCAGCGCTGTGCCGTCGTACCGCGCCTCGTAGACCTCCAGGCCCTCGGGCGCCGGCGCTGAGACGATGGTCGCCAGCCGACTGATCACGACGTAGACCCCGAGCTCCATCTGCCGCAGCCGCTCCAGCTCAGCGGCCGTCTCCGGCGACTGCAGCAGCCCGGCGTCGTCGAGTGCCTGCGCCGCCTCCGACGCCGCATCGGCGAGCGGATCCCGCGAGACCTCCCAGGCCGCGACGATCACGTCCCGCGCCTTCCGGACGCGCGCCTCTCCGCTCACCGGGACACCGCCGCACGGATGTCATCCATGACCAGCTCACCCGTCGGTAGAGGCACGGAGACCCGGATCGCCACCCGCGAGCCGTCCCCGCGAACGGGGGTGTACGTGTGGAGCGTCCACATCTCGATGCCCTCGAATGCAGGGCTGATGTGGATCTCGCCGCCCCGCTTGGCCAGCCACAGGCCGAGGTCGTCGATGTCGGCAACCGTCACGTAGACCGCGTCCTCCCGCCCGATCAGCGTCGGAGCGGGCAGCGCCAGGTAGTCGAGCATCACCTGCACGGCATTCGCGTTGTCCCGGCCCTGCACCCATGAGGGCAAGGGCTGGCGTTCGATACTCTGTGAGCTCACGGTGAGCCTCTCTTCCTGGTGGTGTGAGGTGATCCGTGCGGGGGCCGCTCGGCCGGCAAGCAAGAGCGGCCCCTTCCTTACGCCGAGCGCAGCGAGCGGCGGCCTGGCAGCGGCTTCAGATGAGCCAGGGGGTGAGCCCCCGCTGAAGCACGCGACGGAGGGGCCAAGGGGCCCGTCGTCGGGGTGTGATGGAAGATCGAGTCGATCGCGTCGAGGTCTGCCTCGGAGAAGGTGACGACGCGCCCCTTCTTCGTGTGCGGCAGCTTCTGGATGTGGCGGCGGAGCCAGCTCTCCTCGACACGGAGTTCGACCGCAGCCTCCGGGTACGTGTACCGGCGGCTCATACGGCGGTCCGTCTCAAAAGTGGCGTGGCTTCGGCCTCCGAGGCCGGCACGGCTCGCCCAGAACGGACGAACAGGATCGGCAGGTCTACGCCGATTGCGTTGCTGATCGCACGCGCGGTGGGGTAAGTCACCCACTGCTGTGCGCCGCTGGTCAGGTTTCCCACGGTGCCGACAGCTACGGACGCGCGTTCGGCGAGGTCCCGCACGGTGACCCGCTGTCCCGATCCTGTGCGCCGCATGAGGCGTATGAGCAGGTCGCGATCGTCCAGCAGGTACAGATCGTCACGGGCAGGCATGTTCACCTCCTCAAACGGAGCGTTCATCTGCTTGAACATCTTCAGCATGGCATGAGATGAACGACCTGTCCATCGAAATGAACGGCGTGTTGTATTCGCGTCAAATCAGCCGGACGCCCTGTTGCCCCGTGTCGCACAGGATGGACAATCCGTTCAGCAAGCGAGATGGCTTGGTGCTCTGAGCAGCAGTGACGACAACGCTGTCACTCAGGCACCATGGACACCATTGACATGCAAACGGAACCGGGATGGCAGGATGACCACCATGGTCGAACAGGGCGAGACGAAGCACGAAGAGCGCTGGGACCTGTCTGACCTCGTCAAGGACCGGCGCGCTGAGCTCCGTCTCAGCCTCAAAGCCCTCGAAGCTCGCACCGCCGACACGGCCGGCATCCCAGCTATCAAGCTCGGTGTTCTCCACCGCCTGGAGAACCGTCAGCCGACCATCCCCTTCCGAGTACCTGAACTGAAGGCGCTCGCCCAAGCACTTGAGCTCCCGTTCGGCCGCCTACAGGACGCCGCCGGCGCACAGTTCCTCGGCATCGACACCACATGGAGCGCCTCGGGAGAGGCCCGTGCACTGGTCGAACAGGTGGCGCGGTACACCCCCAAGCAGCGCGAGCAGCTGGCTCGCCTGCTCGACGCCTTCGAATCCTCGCCGCGGAGCGAGTAAGTCCGCCCTTACCTGCGATCTTTATGCGCAGAACCAGTAGTTCAATCCTGTCCGACCTGGCACGATGAGGGTCCGCCTGGGGGGCGTGTTGATGAGAACCCCGCATCCGGGCTGGTCCAGCCTGCGATCAGTCTGGGTGCGCCCATGCCTACGGGGGACATATGGCAGACGAGGCAGCGGACAGGAAGAGAGCAAGCGCACGGTTCGAGCTGAGCGATCTCCTGCCCGACGGCGAGGTGATCATGCCTCTAGAGCGGGACGGGGAGTTCGTGATGCTCGTGCGTCGCGGCCACATGACCCCCGAGGCCATCTCCGAGATCAACAAGCGACTGGAACACATTGTGGGCAACGGGCTGTGGGAACAAAGGTGGGACGGCCCCTGCGCGCCTCACCCCGGCAAGGACACCTAGGCGGCACCTGCCCCTTGTAATCCCTCCGGTCGAGCTGCCACCGACCTCGGCGTCGAAGTCGTCACACGCGGCGCCGAGGTCGCGGCAGCGACATGGGGCCGTGCAGGAGTGATCGAAGCCCCTCGTTCGGCGGCCACCCACCCGAGCCGCCCGAGCCGCCCGAACGCTCGCCGACACCAACATCCACGCATTCCGCTTGGGCGGCCAGAAGGCCCGAGCGGACAAGCGCAAGCAGTCTCCCTCCGTCTAGGCCTCACGCACCACCCGCAACCCCGGCTGCTCCGGGACCACCAGCATGGCCTCGACGACTTCACTGATCTCGTCGTCGAGGCCCTCCAGTAGATGCCCGTACCGGTCCACCGTCGTCGAGATCGACTCGTGACCTAGCCGGGACTGGATCTTCGCCAACGGGACCTTCTTGGCGATCAACCAAGCAACATGCGTGTGACGAAGGTCATGAATCCGCGGACGCTTTGGAAGGCCCTTGTCCATCGCAGCCCGCACCGCCGGCTGCCACTTCCGGTTGTAGAAGTTCGCATGCCGCCAGTGATTCCCTAGGACCGTCTGGAAGACAAAATCCTGCTCCCTCAGGCCCGCGATGCGTTTCCGCACCAGCTCGACCTGGGTCGGCGCCAGACGCAGCGTCCGACGGGCCTTCTTGGTCTTCGGCGGCCCGAGGTAGTGAGTGCTCTCGCTGCCCTTAGGAGCCTTCTTCCAGGCCCGGGAGACCGTGACGGTCGGCTTCTCGCTTCCGAGCCGTAGGTCGCGTCGCTGGAGCGCGGTAGCCTCCCCCCAGCGCATGCCCGTGGACACCAACCAGTCCACGAGATCGACAGCGTCGGGGTCCTTGATCTCGGCGCGGATCCGGGCGAACTCGTCCTGCTCCAGAAAGCACATCTCCTCCTCGACTTCGTCATCCACCCGGGGGAGTGACGTCTTGCTGCACGGGTTCTTCGCGCGAAGCGGGGGAGTGGCATCGACGGCGGCCTGGAAGATGCAGAAGAGCAAGCCGTGCCGGTTCCTGATGGACTTGGGATCCGCCTCGGGCGTGATCCACGTCTCCGGATCCTCGGCATCCCGTACGCCGTCGGCCTGGAGGGCTACCCAGTCCTGGACGTCATCCGCCGTCACATTGCACACAGTGGCCGGCACGACGAGGCCGGATGCCGTCGTGTGCACCAAGCGGGAGACATGAAGCCTGACGTCCCGTTCGTAGTCCTCCTTCGTCCGCTTCTCGACCCCTGTGAGCCGCTTCACGTAGCGGTAGGCCCAGGCAGTCAGGGGCAGGTCTCCGGGGATGGCCTTCTCCTCGACGAAGCCCTGACCGCGGACCCAGCCATGAGGCCACTGCTGCTTGTGTGCGTTTACCAGATCTTTGAAATGATCTGCGGCCTCGTGCGTGTCGAAGTTCTCGGTCTCGACCTTGCCGGTGCGACCCCCGCCGTCGCGCCAGCGAACCTGATAGGTGATCGTTCCGTCCGCCTTCGGGCGTTCCACGATGCTTGCCATGGAGCGACGATAGGACTGTCGATCAGCTTCCGGGTACCCATCGGGTTCCCAAGCATCGGGAATGACAAGGCCCCTGACCTGTCTCTGCAGGTCAGGGGCCTTGTCCCTGAGGGTGAGTAACGGGACTCGAACCCGCGACATCCTGGACCACAACCAGGTGCTCTACCAGCTGAGCTATACCCACCATGACCGGTGACTTGTGGTGTGTTTCCCACCGGCCGAGAAAAAGCTTACACGGTCTTCGGGGGTGCTCGCTCCCAGCTTTCGCCGAGCCGGGAGCGAGCTACGTCACTATCCCTGAGCAGGCAGGACGTGCTTGGCCGCGATGGCCTTGGCCGTGTCCGAGTCCGGACCGGGCTGCGGCACGAAGATCGCCTCGCGGTAGTAGCGGAGCTCGGCGATCGATTCCCGGATGTCGGCGAGGGCCCGGTGGTTGCCGTTTTTCTTGGGGCTGGAGAAGTAGGCCCGCGGATACCAGCGGCGGGCCAGCTCCTTCACCGACGACACGTCGACGATCCGGTAGTGCAGGTGGGACTCCAGGGCGGGCATGTCCCGGGCGAGGAAACCGCGGTCGGTGCCGACCGAGTTCCCGCACAGCGGGGCCTTGCCCGGCTCCGGGACGTGCTCGCGGACGTAGGCGAGGACCTGCTGCTCGGCGTCCTCCAGGGTGGTGCCCTTGTCCAGCTCCGCGAGCAGCCCGGAAGCCGTGTGCATCTGGCGCACCACCTCGGGCATGGTGACGAGGGCCTCGGCGGGCGGGCGGACGACGATGTCCACGCCGTCGCCGAGGATGTTCAGCTCCGAGTCGGTCACCAGGGCGGCCACCTCGATGAGCGCGTCGTCCGACAGCGAGAGCCCGGTCATCTCGCAGTCGATCCACACCATGCGATCGTTCATGCTCCTCACCCTACGGGGCGTTCCCGCTGGCCGGGCAGGCGTGGGGTGTAGAGGTCCGACTCCGGCTTGCCCGGCTCCGTGGCATTCACCCCATATCCACCGCTATGCCCGCCCGGTACGCCCGGAACGCCCGGATGGGCGCCGTGCGGACCGTGGCCCGGGTGCCCGCCGTGCGCGGACGGCGGCCCGCCGAGCACCCCGCCCGCGCCGGAGGCGGCGTGGGCCGGAGCCATGGCCGCCCGCCGGAGCGCCATCACCGACGGCTCCCCGGTCCGCTGCTCGCCCAGCTCCGGCCGGTCGAACCGGTCCGTACGCTCCCGCTCCGTACGCCCCTCGCGCTCGGCCCGCTCGGGGCGGTCGGCCGAGCCGCTCTGGGGCCTGCGCGCGCGGTACGCGGCCCGGTAGGCGGCGGGGGAGGACCCCAGCTGCCGGCGGAAGTGCCCGCGCAGCGCCACCGGGGAGCGGAACCCGCAGCGGCCGGCGACCTCGTCCACCGAATAGTCGGAGGTCTCCAGCAGCCGCTGTGCCTGGAGCACCCGCTGGGTGATCAGCCACTGCAGGGGCGCGCTCCCGGTGAGCGAGCGGAACCGCCGGTCGAAGGTCCGGCGGGACATGTACGCACGGGCGGCGAGCGTCTCCACGTCGAACTGCTCGTGGAGGTGCTCCAGCGCCCAGGCGACGACCTCGGCGAGCGGGTCGGCGCCGATCTCCTCCGGTAAAGACCTGTCGAGGTAGCGCTCCTGCCCGCCGCTGCGGCGCGGCGGGACGACGAGCCGGCGGGCCAGCGCCCCGGCCGCGTCGGCTCCGTGGTCGGTGCGGACGATGTGCAGGCACAGGTCGATGCCCGCCGCGGTGCCCGCGGAGGTCAGTACGTCGCCGTCGTCGACGAAGAGCTCCCGCGGGTCCACGTGGACCGACGGATAGCGCTTGGCGAGCGTGGGCGCGTACATCCAGTGGGTGGTGGCGGGCCTGCCGTCGAGCAGTCCCGCCGCGGCCAGTACGAAGGCCCCGGTGCACAGCCCGACGATGCGGGCGCCCTCCTCGTGGGCGCGGCGCAGCGCGTCGAGTGCGGCGGTGGGCGGCGGCTGGGTGATCGACCGCCAGGCCGGTACGACGACGGTGCCGGCCCGGGAGAGCGCCTCCAGGCCGTACGGTGCGGTCAATTCCAGGCCGCCGGTTGTTCGCAATGGCACATCTTCGCCCGCGCACACCAGCAAGCGGTAGCGGGGGACTCCGGCGTCCTGTCGGTCGATGCCGAACACGGAGAGCGGAATGGAGCTTTCGAAGATGGGGCCGCCGCTGAATAGCAGCACTGCGACGATCTCCCGGCGGCGGCGTCCGGAGAGCTTGCGCGTGGTCTCCGGTACGGTCGTGGAGTCCTGGCTCATGGCGCTAAGCCCCCCTCGGCGGTCGAGTCCTCTCGGTCCTGCACGTTTCCCCTCGGTCCTGAACGGTTCCCCCGCCGGTCATGGCCAAGATCGAATCTACTGCGTCGAATGCAGACGCAGTGACCAGTTCACCACTCGGCTCTAAGTCGACATGGCAACTTGGCGCGAAGCGTTCGATCACGAAGCGTTGCACTTGCAGGCCTCGGTGAAAAGTACGCCTCTCGCCCATGCCCAATCCCCGTAGGGTGCAACCGCCCTCCGCGGTCCTTTCCTTGCTGGTCGACCGGCTGTTAGGGGCCTCTCAAGCCAAGGTATGGGGTTCGGACTGAAGTTGGCTGAAAAGTGGTGGGTCCAGGTGTGCGAAAGTGTCAAACAGCCCTCGGCTGTCCCTCGCTGAGCCGCCGGCTCACGGCCTCCGCAGCGGTCAGTCGACCGGCCCCGCGCCGCCCGGGTGACGCCCTCCGCGGTGTGCCCCCGCACCCGTCCGGCCGTGCCGCCCGCGGTGCGGGACCGTCTGTTCCGCCAGCGTCCTCGCCGCATTGCGTTCCGCCTGCCGCAGCAGGGCGCGGCAGGCACAGGTGACGGCGACGAGCCCGGCCGCCGTGCCCGCCGCGCCGCCGAAGGACTGGCCGCAGATCAGCAGGGTCACGGGGACGAGCACGCAGCTGAAGGCGGCCCAGCGGACCACGTCGCTCACCGGATCGGGGGAGTCGTGCGGCGGGGCGTCGGCGCGGGCGTGGTCACGGGTTCCGGGCACGGAGCGCTCCCTGGGGGCGGCGGGCTGGCGGTGGTACAACGCCCGGCCGGGGCCCTCGGTCACTGCGCCGAGCGCATCGGGAGTACGCCCGGAGCGCGGCCGGGGCATTGCGCTACGCGCCGCCCTCGTGCATGCTCCGGGGAACGCCCGCCCGCCTTACGACCCACCGGCGGTCCGGGCGGGCACCGCGTGCCACGCCCGTGCGACCCCTGGCTTCGAGCCGCCGGTCGGCCCCTGGGCAGGCGGCGAGTGTCGCCGTACCCTGGTGGGTAAGTGATTGAAAAGATGAATCCCGGACGGATTTTGCCTCCAAGATCCGACCCCGGGGGAGCAACCGCCGATCTCCCTCCGCCCGAGGACACCCTTCGCCGAGATACCGATGGCCGGTCACGAATTCTCCGAACCTGCGGACCGCAAGCGGGTCGCCGATCACGCGGCGCACCCCGAAGCGGCGGAAGAAACACGCCATTCCTGCGATCCGGCGTTCCAGCACGGCGTCGTGGTGGGCTTCGACGGCTCCACGTCCAGCGAGCGAGCGCTTGCGTATGCAATCGGGATGGCCCGGCGCTCCGGCTCCGGGCTGATCATCGTGCACGTGGCCAACCGGCTGCCGACCACCGTCTGGGCGGGCTGCGAGCCGCCCGTCTTCGTGGACGTCCCCGACCACCGCACCGAGGTCCTGGGCCTGGAACTGGCCTGTGCGGACTATCTGTCGGAGGTCCCGTGGATCCTCGTCGAGCGCGGCGGCGACATCTGCCACGAACTGGAGGAGGTCGGCCGGGAGTACGCGGCCGACGCGATCGTCGTCGGTTCGACGCACGGCCTGGTCGGGCGGATCTTCGGCTCGGTGGCGGGCCGGCTGGCCCGGCGGGCCCAGCGTCCCGTCGTCGTTATTCCGTAGCCGCTTTCCTCACCCTGCAGGGGTGATGACTCCTGCCCCGGACTTGACGGCCCGTGAATCTACCCGCGCGTAGGGGGTGGATCGCGCCGCGTGGAGGGGTAGGAACCGCCCGATGGCGTGCTGCCGTACGGGAGGTGACGGTTCCCGGAAGCGGCGGCATCCCCGCCGGCGCGAGGGCGAACGCCGGCGCATGGGAAAGCGGCCTTCCCGCGCGCGTGGTGGCACGTGCGGGAAGGCCGTTCCTCTCGGACCTGTCGCGGACAGGTGCGGACAGGTACGAGAGCGCGGGGCCCGGGCCGCGGCCCGGGCGCGGGGCTGCTACTCGACGGTGACGGACTTCGCCAGGTTGCGCGGCTTGTCGATGTCGCGGCCCATGGCCTTGGCCGTGTAGTAGGCGAAGAGCTGCAGCGGGATGCCCATGAGGATGGCGTCCAGCTCGTCCTCGTTCTTCGGCACGACGATCGTGTGGTCGGCCTTCTCCTGCTCCTGGTGCGCGACGGCGAGGATGCGGCCGCTGCGGGCCTTGATCTCCTCCAGGGCGGCGCGGTTCTTCTCCAGCAGCTCGTCGTCCGGGACGATCGCGACCGTCGGCATGGCGGGCTCGATCAGGGCCAGCGGGCCGTGCTTGAGCTCGGAGGCGGGGTAGGCCTCGGCGTGGATGTACGAGACCTCCTTGAGCTTCAGCGAGGCCTCGCGGGCCACCGGGTAGCCCCGGACGCGGCCGATGAACATCATCGACTTGGCGTCGGCGTACTCGCCGGCCAGCTTCTCGATCTGCTCCTCGTTCGCCAGGATCTCCTCGATCTGGCCGGGCAGCTTGCGCAGGCCCTCGATGATCCGCTTGCCGTCGGCGACCGACAGGTCGCGGGTGCGGCCGAGGTGCAGGGCGAGCAGGCCGAAGGAGACCACCATGTTGGTGAAGCACTTGGTGGAGACCACGCAGACCTCGGGGCCGGCGTGCACGTAGATGCCGCCGTCGGTCTCGCGGGCGATCGCGGAGCCGACCACGTTGACCAGGCCGAGGACGCGGGCGCCCTTGCGCTTGAGCTCCTGGACGGCGGCGAGCACGTCGTAGGTCTCACCGGACTGGGAGACGGCGATGTAGAGGGTGTCGGGGTCCACGACCGGGTTGCGGTAGCGGAACTCGGAGGCCGGCTCGGCGTCCGCGGGGATGCGGGCGAGCTCCTCGATCATCTGGGCGCCGATCTGACCGGCGTGGTACGAGGTGCCGCAGCCGAGGATCTTGACGCGGCGCACGGCGCGGGCGTCGCGGGCGTCCAGGTTCAGGCCGCCCAGGTGCACGGTGGAGAAGCGGTCGTCGATGCGGCCGCGCAGGGCGCGGTCCACGGCCTCGGCCTGCTCGTGGATCTCCTTGTGCATGTACGTGTCGTGGCCGCCCATGTCGTACGACTCGGCCTCCCACTCGACGGTGGTCGGCTGGGCCGAGGTGGAGGAGCCCTCGGTGGTGTACGTGCGGTAGTCGTCGGCGCGCAGGGTGGCCATCTCGCCGTCGTCGAGGGTGACGACCTGGCGGGTGTGGGAGACCAGGGCGGCGACGTCGGAGGAGACGAACATCTCCTTCTCGCCTATGCCCAGCACGACGGGGGAGCCGTTGCGGGCGACGACGATGCGGTCCGGGAAGTCGGCGTGCAGGACGGCGATGCCGTACGTGCCCTCGATGTGCTTGACGGCCTCGCGGACCTTCTCCTCCAGCGTGCCGGCCTCGGAGCGGGCGATCAGGTGCGCCAGGACCTCGGTGTCGGTGTCGGAGACGAAGACGAAGCCCTCGGCCGTCAGCCTGGTGCGCAGGTCGGCGGCGTTGTCGATGATGCCGTTGTGGACGACGGCGACCTTCTCGTCGGCGTCCAGGTGCGGGTGGGCGTTGACGTCGTTCGGCGCGCCGTGGGTGGCCCAGCGGGTGTGGGCGATGCCGGTGGTGCCGTTGAAGCGCTTGGGGAGACGGGACTCCAGCTCGCGCACGCGGCCCTTGGCCTTGGCGGACTTCAGGCCACCGGTCTTGCCGCCGGCGTGCAGCGCGATGCCCGCGGAGTCATAGCCGCGGTACTCCAGGCGCTGCAGCCCCTCGAGGAGCAGCGGCGCGACGTCGCGCTTGCCGATGTATCCGACGATTCCGCACATAAGTGGTGACCCTCCCAGAGAAACGATCAGTGGTGCCCGGCAGCGGGGCGGCGGTGGCGGCGCCGGCCCTTGCCGCCTCAGCCGTAGACGATGCGGCGCAGCTGCCGCAGTGAGAGCTCCGGCGGGGCCACCGCACGGTGCGGCAGCTCGGCCGAGATCCGCTCGAAGATCTCCGCGTTGCGCAGTCCGCCGGACTGCAGCTCGCGGTGGCGGCGGCGGACGAAGCTCTCGGTCGTCTCGTCGAAGTACGCCAGGACGTCCAGGACCACCCGGGCGGCCTCGCCGCGCTGAAGCGGCGTGCTGCGCACCAGGTGATCCACCAGGTCGTCATGATTCATACGGCGTTCGAGCACCTGTCGATACTGAGGGGTATCGGAGACATTCGCAAGAATCCTGCCCGAAATCGGGCAGGGGTGGGTGGAATGGAGGCGCGAATCGCCTAGAAACGCTTCAATACGGCCTGTTTCGCCGCCGTGAACTCGTCCTCGGTCAGGATCCCGGCGCGGTGCAGCTCCCCGAGCTCCCGCAACCGGCGCAGCAGGGCGTCGTGATCGGGAGCCTCCTCCGGGGCGGGAGCGGCGGTGACGGCCGGGGCCTTGGCGAGCGAGGGGGCGGAGTCTCGCGTCCCGGCGCCGGCCGGGTGCGGCAGCCGGGCCACGACGGCCGCGCCCACCATCGCCATCAGCGGATCCTTCTTGAAGCCGAAGAGCTCGATCGCATGGGGATCGTGCTTGGGCGGGGCCTTGGTCGGCTCGCGGAGGACGGTGAAGCGGAGGTAGCCGTTCTCCAGGCCCGCGGCGGGCAGCCACTCCACCGCGCGGACGTCCTCCAGGGGGAGGGACTGGGGGCCGGCGGACTTCTTGCCCTCCTCGGTCTTCCAGTTCCACTCCAGGCGGATCCGCTCGCCGTCGAAGGTGACCGTGCCGTCACCGGCGCCGACCGACAGCGGCAGCGTCGGGCCGGGCAGGAGGTAGCGGTCCGTGGGGCCGTCCGGCACCTGGTCCAGGAGGAGGGCGTTGCGCACCTCGTCCACGACGTATTCGGCGACGCCCGCGCGGTCGGAATCCACCGTCAGCTGATACGGATCGGCGGCGTCCGGCAGCCTGCCGCGCGCCACCTGCAGCAGGGGGTCCGCCCCGTCGCGCAGCCGCAGCCGCAGGCGCCCGCTCTTGCGGCCCGGCTCGTAGGCGATCCCCGCCACGGCGGACAGCGGAACGGCCAGTTCACCGAGGGTCTGGCGCAACAGGTGCACGCCGCGCTCGCGGCCCGGGACGATCCGTATCGTTTCGCCGTCGAAGGTCCACGTGCCGTCCTTCTGGAGGATCTCAGCCATGGGGTGATTCTCTCAGGCACGTACGCTCGGGAGGGCACGGACCAGGAGGTGCGCGGACCTCGCGACGCGGGCCGCGGGCCTTGACGCGGGCCGGGGCCGGCGATACCCAAGTGGTCGTTCGTACGCGTGAATTCCCGTGAGCGGTACGCCGAAGGGACTTCCTCTTGAGACGCACGAGCTTCGGACCGGGACGACTGGCGCTCACCGGCGCCGCCCTGCTGCTCGCCGCCGCCGGAACGGCCGCCCCGAGGGCCTCCGCGGCCGCGGAGCCCGGACCCGCCCCGCTCGGCCACGTCGTGCCCGCCCCCGCGTCCGTGCGGCCCGGCGGGGACCCGTACGAGATCACGGCCCGCACCGTCGTCCGGGTGCCGCCCGGCAACCGCGAGGCCGCGCGGATCGGCGGCTACCTGGCCGGGCTGCTGCGCCCCTCGACGGGCTACCGGCTGCCCGTCGTGGACTCGGGGGCGGAGGGGCCGGGCATTCGGCTGGTGCTCGGCGAAGGCGCCGGCGAAGGCGCCGGGGAAAGCGGTGCGGGGGAGGGCGCCGAGGGGTACCGGCTGTCCGTCACCGCCCGCTCCGTGACCATCTCCGCGCGGGAGGGCGCCGGGCTCTTCCACGGCGTCCAGACCCTCCGGCAGCTGCTGCCCGCCCGCGCCGAGAGCACCTCCCGGCAGACCGGGCCCTGGACGGTGGCGGGCGGCGTCGTCACCGACGCGCCGCGCTACGGCTACCGCGGCGCGATGCTCGACGTCGCCCGGCACTTCTTCACCGTCGAGCAGGTGAAGCGGTACATCGACCAGCTCGCCCTCTACAAGTACAACGCCCTCCACCTGCACCTCTCCGACGACCAGGGGTGGCGCATCGCCGTCGGCGGGTGGCCCCGGCTGGCCGCGTACGGCGGCAGCACGCAGGTGGGCGGCGGCCCGGGCGGCTCCTACAGCAAGGACGACTACCGCGAGATCGTCCGCCACGCCGCGAGCCGCTACCTCACCGTGGTGCCCGAGATCGACATGCCCGGGCACACCAACGCGGCCCTCGCCTCGTACGCCCGGCTGAACTGCGACGGCGTCGCGCGTCCCCTCTACACGGGCACCGAAGTCGGCTTCAGCTCGCTGTGCGTGGCGAAGGAGGACACGTACGAGTTCGTGGAGGACGTCATCGGGGAGCTGGCGGCGCTCACACCCGGCCCCTACCTGCACATCGGCGGCGACGAGGCGCACTCGACCAGCCCGGCCGACTACGCGGCCTTCATGGCGCGGGTGCAGCCCGTCGTCGCCCGGCACGGCAAGACCGTCATCGGCTGGCACCAGCTGGCCGGGGCGCGCCCGGCGCCGGGCGCGCTCCGGCCGGACGGGGGGGACGGCCGGCCCGGCGCCCCGGAGCGGGCCCAGGTCGCCGCCGCGGCGCGGGCGGGCGCGGGGCTGATCCTCTCGCCCGCGGACCGGGCCTACCTGGACATGAAATACACCAAGGACACGCCGCTGGGCCTGCAGTGGGCGGGGCTCGTCGAGGTGCGGCAGTCCTACGACTGGGACCCCGGCGGCTACCTGACGGACGCGCCCGCCTCGGCCGTGAGGGGCGTCGAGGCCCCGCTGTGGACGGAGACGATCACCACGAGCGCGCAGCTGGAGTACATGGCGTTCCCGCGGCTGGCGGGCATCGCCGAACTCGGCTGGTCCCCGCGCTCCACGCACGACTGGGCGTCCTACCGGCTGCGGCTGGCGGCGCAGGGGCCGCGCTGGGACGCGCTCGGCATCGCGTACTACCGCTCGCCGCAGGTGCCCTGGCCCGGCCCGTGACCGGGTCACGGGGCCCAGCGTGAAGAGTGCAGGGCAGCACTCTTCATTTCATTCCGCCGCAGCGGCGCTCAGCCCATGCGGCGGATTCCGGCGGTGCCTTACCGGGCTGCGAGTGAGCCCGGCACCGCCGGGACGCGCCGTCGCGGCCACCCGCCGCTGCGGCGGGAGGAAGGGTGCGAGGTCGCCCCCTTCATCCCGCCCGTCGCCCGGGCCGCAGCGTGGGCCGGCCTCAGCCCGCGAACCCCAGCTCGCGGGCGATCAGCATCCGCTGCACCTCGCTCGTGCCCTCGCCGATCTCCAGGATCTTGGAGTCGCGCCACATCCGGGCCACCGGGTACTCGTTCATGAAGCCGTAACCGCCGTGGATCTGCGTGGCCTCGCGGGCGTTGGTCACCGCGATCTCCGACGAGTACAGCTTGGCCAGGGCGGCCTCCTTCTTGAAGGGCTCGCCGTGCACCAGCCGGGACGCGGCGTCGCGCCAGGCGAGCCGCGCGGTGTGCGCCCGCATCTCCATGTCGGCCAGCTTGAACTGGATGGCCTGGTTCGCGCCGATCGGCCGGCCGAACGCCTGCCGCTCCTTGGCGTACTTCACCGACTCGTCGACGCAGCCCTGCGCCAGCCCCGTGGCCAGCGCCGAGATCGCGATCCGGCCCTCGTCCAGTATCCGCAGGAACTGGGCGTAGCCGCGCCCCTCTTCGCCCAGCAGGTTGGCCTTCGGGACGCGGACGTCGGAGAAGGACAGCTCGCGGGTGTCGGAGGCGTTCCAGCCGACCTTGGAGTAGGGGGCGGCGACGGTGAAGCCGGGCGTGCCGGAGGGGACGATGATCGAGGAGATCAGCGGCTTGCCCTCGGGCGTGCGGCCGGTGACCGCGGTGACCGTGACCAGGCCCGTGATGTCGGTGCCGGAGTTGGTGATGAAGCACTTGGTGCCGTTGATCACCCACTCGCCGGTGGCCTCGTCCAGCCGGGCCGTGGTGCGCGTGCCGCCCGCGTCCGAGCCGCACTCGGGCTCGGTCAGGCCGAAGGCGCCCAGGATCTCGCCGGAGCACATCTTCGGCAGCCAGGTGCGCTTCTGCTCCTCCGTGCCGAAGCGGAAGACGGGCATGGCGCCGAGGGAGACGCCGGCCTCCAGGGTGATGGCGACCGACGAGTCGACCCGGGCCAGCTCCTCCAGGGCCAGGCCGAGGGCCAGGTAGTCGCCGCCCATGCCGCCGTACTCCTCGGGGAACGGCAGCCCGAACAGCCCCATGCGGCCCATCTCCCGCACGATCTCGTACGGGAACTCGTGACGCTCGTAGAAGTCGCCGATCTTGGGGGCGACCACGTCGTGTGCGAACTCCTCCACCGTGCGGCGGAGTTCCTCGTGCTCGGGGGTGAGGCGGTGGTCCAGCGGCATGGCTCAGGGCTCCTGATGGGAGAGGGCGCGGACGGTACGGGAGGGGCTGGGCCGCCCCAGTTGCTCGGCCATCCACACGCTCGTGGCGGTGAGCCGGCCGAGGTCGACCCCGGTGTCGATACCGAGGCCGTCGAGCATCCAGACAAGGTCTTCGGTGGCGAGATTGCCCGTGGCGCTCTTCGCGTACGGGCAGCCGCCGAGGCCGCCGGCGGAGGCGTCGACGGTGGTGACGCCGTGCCGCAGGGCGGCCAGGGTGTTGGCCAGGGCCTGGCCGTAGGTGTCGTGGAAGTGGACCGCGAGGCGGCCGGTCTCCACGCCCGCCTCGTTCAGGGCGGTCAGCAGGGCGGTGACGTGGCCGGCCGTGGCCACGCCGATGGTGTCGCCGAGGCTCAGCTCGTCGCAGCCGAGGTCCAGCAGGCGGCGGGCGACCCGGACGACCTGCTCCAGGGGGACGGCGCCCTCCCAGGGGTCGCCGAAGCACATGGACAGATAGCCGCGGACCGCCAGCCCCGCCCCGCGCGCCTCGGCCACGACCGGCGCGAACATCTCCAGCGACTCGTCGACCGTCCGGTTGAGGTTCGCCTTGGCGAAGGACTCCGTGGCACTGCCGAAGACGGCGACCTCGCGGGCACCGAGGGCGCGGGCGCGCTCCAGGCCGCGGGCGTTGGGCACGAGGACGGGCAGCCGGGCGGGCACGCCCTCCAGCAGGGGCAGCAGTTGCTCGGCGTCCGCGAGCTGCGGCACCCACTTGGGGTGGACGAAGCTCGTGGCCTCGACGGTGGAGAGGCCCGCCTCGGCGAGGCGGCGGATGAACTCCGCCTTCACCTCGACCGGGACGATCGCCTTCTCGTTCTGCAGGCCGTCGCGCGGGCCCACCTCGTGGATCCGGACGCGGGAGGGGAGGCCGGGCTCGGGTACGGCCATGGGCAGTCCGCTGATCATGATTCCTCCGCGGGGCCGGTGGCGGCGGGGGTGACGACGGCCAGGACCTGGTCCATGGCGACGGTGGCGCCGGGCGTCACGTCCAGCTCGGCGACGGTGCCGTCGTGCGGGGCGGAGATGACGTGCTCCATCTTCATGGCCTCCACCACCAGGAGGCTCTGCCCGGCGCTGACGAAGTCGCCCACGCTCGCCTTGACGACGGTGACGGTGCCGGGCATGGGGGCGGTGAGGGTGTCGGCTCCGGCGGCCCCGGCCCCGCCGGCCGCGCCCTCGACGGGGTCGTGGTCGCGCAGGTGCCAGGCGTCGCCGTCGCGCCCCAGCCAGGTGCCCTCCGCGCCGGCGACCCGGGTGAAGCGGTGGGTGCGGCCGTCCAGTTCGAGGACGACGGGGGCCGTCGGCGCCGGCGAGGGCAGCAGCTTCGCGTCGCGGGGCGCGGCAGGTGTTTCCGCATCGCCCACCACGAGCTCCGCGGCGGATGCTGCCCCCCGCACCCGGACCGCCACCGGATCCTCGCCCGGCACCCGGAAGTGGTGGGGCGTCCAGGCCCGCTCGCCGCCGAGGCGCCAGCCGTGCGGGACCGAGAAGGGGTCGACCCAGCCGTCGCGCGGCGGCTCCAGGGCCGCCTGGCTCAGCAGCGCCCCCGCCGCGTACACCTCGTCCGGGACGGAGGGCCGTACGAGCGATGCCGCGTCCCGGTCGACCAGGCCCGTGTCCAGCGCGCCCGCCACCACGTCGGGATGCGCCAGCAGGCGCCGCAGGAAGCCCGCGTTGGTGTCGACGCCCAGGACGACCGTGTCCGCGAGGGCGGCGCGCAGGCGGCGCAGGGCCGTCGCCCGGTCCGGGCCGTGGGCGATGACCTTGGCGAGCATGGGGTCGTAGGACGTGCCGACGTCCGTGCCCTCCGACAGGCCCGAGTCGACGCGGACGCCTTCGCCCGCCGGCTCGCGCAGCAGCCGCACGGTGCCCGCGGACGGCAGGAAGTCGACGCGGGCGCCGTCACCGCTGACACGCGCGGTCTCGGCGCAGATGCGGGCCTCGACGGCGTGCCCGGTGAGGGTCACGTCCTCCTGGCGCAGGGTCAGCTCCTCGCCGGCGGCGACGCGGAGCTGCCACTCGACGAGATCGAGGCCGGTGATCAGCTCGGTGACGGGGTGCTCGACCTGGAGGCGGGTGTTCATCTCCATGAAGTAGTACGAGGAGGGGTCGTCGCCCGGCACGATGAACTCGACCGTGCCCGCGCCCGCATAGCCGCAGGAGCGGGCCGCCTGGACGGCCGCCTCGCCCATGGCGGCGCGCGTGGCCTCGTCGAGGAACGGCGACGGCGCCTCCTCGATGATCTTCTGGTGGCGGCGCTGCAGGGAGCACTCGCGCTCGCCCAGGTGGATCACGTGGCCGTGGCCGTCGGCCAGGACCTGGATCTCGATGTGGCGGGGCCGGTCGACCCAGCGCTCGACGAGCAGGGTGTCGTCGCCGAAGGAGCCGCGGGCCTCGCGCCGGGCGGCGGCGATCTCCTCGCCGAGCAGCGAAGCGTCGCGGACGAGGCGCATGCCCTTGCCGCCGCCGCCCGCGGAGGGCTTGAGCAGGACGGGCATGCCGATGCCGTGGGCGGCGGCCGCGAGCTCCGCGTCGGTCAGGCCGCTGCCGGAGGAGCCGGGCACCACGGGCACGCCCGCGGCCCGCACCGTCTCCTTGGCGCGGATCTTGTCGCCCATCAGCTCGATCGCGCCGGCGGGCGGCCCGATGAAGGCGAGGCCGGCGTCGGTGCAGGCGCGGGCGAAGGCGGCGTTCTCGGCGAGGAAGCCGTAGCCGGGGTGGACGGCCTGGGCGCCGGTGCGGGCGGCGGCCTCCAGCAGGCGCGGTATCGACAGATAGCTCTCCGCGGCGGCGGCCGGGCCGATCCGCACGGCGGTGTCGGCCTCGCGGACGTGCCGGGCCTCCGCGTCGGCGTCGCTGAACACGGCGACCGAGCGGATGCCGAGCGCGCGCAGCGTACGGATGACCCGTACGGCGATCTCGCCGCGGTTGGCGACAAGGACAGTCTCGAACATGCTCCGCCTCACATCCGGAAGACGCCGTAGCCGGGCGCGGTGGGGTCCTTCTCGGGCAGGGGGGCGTTGGCGCAGGCCGTCAGCGCCAGGCCCAGCACCTGCCGGGTCTCCAGGGGGTCGATGACGCCGTCGTCCCACAGCCGCGCGGTGGCGTAGTAGGCGCTGCCCTGGGTCTCGTACTGCTCGCGGACGGGTGCGCGGAACGCGTCCTCCTCCTCGGCGCTCCAGCTCTCGCCGCGGGCTTCGAGCTGGTCGCGCTTGACGGTGGCGAGGACGGAGGCCGCCTGCTCGCCGCCCATGACGGAGATCTTGGCGTTGGGCCACATCCACAGGAAGCGCGGCGAATAGGCCCGGCCGCACATCGAGTAGTTGCCCGCGCCGTAGGAGCCGCCGATGACGACCGTGAGCTTGGGGACACGGGCGCAGGCCACGGCCGTGACCATCTTCGCGCCGTGCTTGGCGATGCCGCCCGCCTCGTACTGCCGGCCGACCATGAAGCCGGAGATGTTCTGCAGGAAGACCAGGGGGATGCCGCGCTGGTCGCACAGCTCGATGAAGTGCGCGCCCTTCTGGGCGGATTCGGAGAAGAGGATGCCGTTGTTGGCGACGATGCCGACGGGGTGGCCGTGGATCCGGGCGAAGCCGGTCACCAGCGTCTGCCCGAACTCCGCCTTGAACTCGGCGAACCGCGAGCCGTCGACGACGCGGGCGATGACCTCGCGCACGTCGTAAGGGGTGCGGGAGTCCACCGGCACGGCGCCGTAGAGCCCCGCGGGGTCGACGGCGGGCTCCTCGGCCGGCTCGGTCCTCCAGGGGAGCGCGCCCCGCCCGGGCAGGGTGGACACGATCGTGCGGACGATCCGCAGGGCGTGGGCGTCGTCCTCGGCGAGGTGGTCGGTGACGCCCGACACCTTCGAGTGGACCTCGCCGCCGCCGAGCTCCTCGGCGGTGACGACCTCGCCCGTCGCGGCCTTCACCAGCGGCGGGCCGCCCAGGAAGATCGTGCCCTGGCCGCGGACGATCACCGCCTCGTCGCTCATGGCCGGGACGTAGGCGCCGCCGGCGGTGCAGGAGCCGAGGACGGCGGCGATCTGCGGGATGCCCGCGCCGGACATCCGGGCCTGGTTGTAGAAGATCCGGCCGAAGTGGTCGCGGTCGGGGAAGACCTCGTCCTGCATGGGCAGGAAGGCGCCGCCCGAGTCCACCAGATACAGGCACGGCAGCCTGTTCTCCAGGGCGATCTCCTGGGCGCGCAGGTGCTTCTTGACCGTCATCGGGTAGTACGTGCCGCCCTTGACCGTGGCGTCGTTGGCGACGATCACCGTCTCGCGGCCGGAGACCCGGCCGATGCCCGCGATCACGCCCGCGGCCGGGGCGGCCCCGCCGTACATCCCCTCGGCGGCCAGCGGAGCGAGCTCCAGGAACGGCGAGCCGGGGTCCAGCAGGGCATCCACCCGGTCGCGCGGCAGCAGCTTGCCGCGGGCCGTGTGCCGCTCCCTGGCCCTCGCGCCGCCGCCCAGCCGGGCAGCGGCCAGCCGCTCCCGCAGCTCCGCGGACAGCTCGCGGTGCGCCGCCTCGTTCACCCGCCAGGCGTCGGACGCCGGATCGGCGGCGCTCCCCAGCGCCGGTGCCTGCTGCATGTACTCGAGCTCCCTTGCTCGGCCCATCGTGCTCGGCCCGTGATCCCGCTCGGTTAATGAGCGTTAACACTTCCTCTTCAGGTTAACGACCACTAACGCCGCTGTCTAGAATCACTTTCGTGAACGACGCACCAACCCGCACCCCGGCCCAGGCCGCCCCCACCCGCCGTGAGCAGATCCTCAGCGAGGCGGCCCGGCTCTTCGCCGAGCGCGGCTTCCACGGCGTGGGGGTCGACGAGATAGGGGCCGCCGTCGGGATCAGCGGCCCCGGCCTCTACCGGCACTTCGCCGGCAAGGACGCGATGCTCGCCGAGCTCCTCGTCGGCATCAGCGAGCGGCTCTTCGCGGGCGGGCGCCGCCGCGTCATCGAGGCGACCTCGGAGGGCGGGGGTCCGGATGCGGTCCTCGCCTCCCTCATCGACGGCCACATCGACTTCGCCCTGGACGACCGGGCGCTGATCACCCTCCACGACCGCGAGCTGGGCCAGCTGCGCGACAGCGACCGCAAGCAGGTGCGCTCGCTCCAGCGGCAGTACGTGGAGCTGTGGGTCGACGTCGTCCGCCGGCTCCACCCGGACCCGTACGAGGCGGAGGTCCGCGCCGCCGTCCACGCCGTCTTCGGCCTGCTCAACTCCACCCCCCACCTCGGCCGGCCCGGCGCCCTCCCCGGCCGCGAGGCCACCGCCGCCCTGCTGCGCAGGCTGGCCCACGGGGCGTTCGCGGCGCTGTCGGACGGCGAGCCGCGGCCGGAGGCGTAGCCGGGAACGCGGCCCCGGCCGCGGCCGGGCGCCGTCACCCGTACGGCTCAGCCGGCTCTGGACAGCCCTGGTGACTCCCCGGTAGCTTCGCCTGAGCAAGCGCTTGGCCAGGCATGAGCCCGGGGTCCCCGGGCCCGCACGAGGGGAATGGCAGCCAATGCGTCGCACGGTGTACAACGAGGACCACGAAGCCTTCCGCGGAACGATCCGCGACTTCATCGCGACCGAGGTCGTGCCCGTCTACGACGAGTGGCGGGAGGCCGGCGCCGTCCCGCGCGAGTTCTACAAGAAGCTCGGCGACCTCGGCGTCTTCGGCATCGAGGTGCCCGAGGAGTACGGCGGCGCGGGCGAAGGCGGCGGCTTCAAGTTCCACGCCGTCATCACCGAGGAGTGCGCCCGCGCGGGCGTCAGCTTCGGCGGCAGCAGCGTGCACACCGCGCTGTGCCTGCCCTACCTCCTCAAGTACGCCACCGAGGAGCAGAAGCGGCGCTGGCTGCCGCCCTTCGTCTCCGGCGAGATGATGACCGCCATCGCCATGACCGAGCCCGGCACCGGCTCCGACCTCGCCGGCATGAAGACCACGGCGAAGCTGTCCGAGGACGGCACGCACTACGTCCTCAACGGCGCCAAGACCTTCATCACCGGCGGCGTCCAGGCCGACCGGGTCCTCGTCTGCGCCCGCACCGCCCCGCCCTCTCCCGAGGACCGGCGCGCCGGCATCTCCATCCTCGCCGTCGACACCACCTCCGAGGGGTACGCGGTCGGCCGCAAGCTGGAGAAGCTCGGCCTGAAGACCTCCGACACCGCCGAACTCTCCTTCACCGACGTCGAGGTGCCCGTCGGGGACCTCCTCGGAGAGGAGGGCAAGGCCTTCGGCTACCTGGGACAGAACCTGCCGCAGGAGCGGCTCGGCATCGCCGTCGCCGCCTACGCCCAGGCCGCCGCGGCCGTCGCCTTCGCCAAGGAGTACGTGCAGGACCGGACGGTCTTCGGCACGTCCGTCGCGTCCTTCCAGAACACCAAGTTCGTGCTCGCCGACTGCAAGGCCGACGTCGACGCCATGGAAGCGGTCGTGGACCGCGCCCTGGACGCCCACGAGACGGGTGAGCTGTCCGCCGCCGACGCCGCCTCCGCCAAGCTCTTCACCACCGAGCGGGCCGCCGTCGTCATCGACAAGTGCCTCCAGCTCCACGGCGGTTACGGGTACATGATGGAGTACCCCATCGCCCGCCTCTACGCGGACACCCGCGTCAGCCGCATCTACGGCGGCACCAGCGAGGTCATGCGCACCATCATCGCCAAGTCCATGGGCCTGTAAGGCCGGTAAGCCCCGGAACTCCAATGAACGAGCCCCTTGCTTCCGCTCCGCCCGCACCGGCGGCCGAACCGCACACGCCGCTGGACGAGCTCCTCGCCCTCCTCGACCTCGAACCCATCGAGGAGGACATATTCAGGGGCCGCACCGGCCGCGCCGTCCTCGTGCCGCGCGTCTTCGGGGGCCAGGTCGCCGCGCAGGCCCTCGTCGCCGCCGGCCGCACCGTCCCCGCCGACCGCCCGCCGCACTCCCTGCACTCCTACTTCCTGCGGCCCGGCGACCCCGCCGTGCCCATCGTCTACACCGTCGACCGCATCCGCGACGGCGGCTCCTTCACCACGCGCCGCGTGGTGGCCGTCCAGCACGGACAGCCGATCTTCCACCTCTCCGCGTCCTTCCAGCGGCACGAGGAGGGCCTGGAGCACCAGGAGGACATGCCGGCCGCGCCCGCCCCGGAGTCCCTCCCCACGGCCGCGGAGACGCTGCGCCGCTACGCCCCGCTCCTCGGCGGCCCGGACGTCGTGGACCGCATCCTGGACGCCCGCTCCGCGGTCGACCTGCGGTACGCGGACGAGCCGCCGTTCGGCAGCGTGGGGGAGCCGCGCGAGCCGAAGTCGCAGGTTTGGTTCCGCACCAACGGCAAACTGGCGGACGATCCCCTGCTCCACATCTGCCTGGCCACGTACGTCTCCGACATGACGCTCCTCGACTCCGTCCTCCTGGCCCACGGCCGCGGCGGCTGGGCCGTCGGCGACGTCGTCGGCGCGAGCCTGGACCACGCGATGTGGTTCCACCGCCCGTTCCGCGCGGACGAATGGCTGCTCTACGACCAGGAGAGCCCGACGTCCCAGAGCGGCCGAGGCCTGGCCCGGGGCCGCATCTTCACCGAGGGCGGTCAGTTGGCGGTGTCGGTGATTCAGGAGGGCGTGATCCGAGTCCCGCGGCCACGCTCGACCGGCCGGTAACATCGGTGAGTTGACGCAACCGGTGTGAGGGAGGGGTCCGGATGGCACGCGCGGGTGTACGGATGGGAACGGCGCCGAGGATCCTGCTGATGGCCGGAGGCGCTGTGAGTGTCGTCCTCGGCGTCCTCGTGGCCGTCCTCTGGCACAGCCCGATCGTCGAGGCGACAGGGCTTCCCCGGCTGGTGGGCTTCGTCGCCTTCCGAGGGGCCGAGGCCGCCCTGCTCTGGGGCGGCGCGTGGCTCTGCGTGCGGGGCTGGAACGGCGGCCCCGGCCCCGTGGAGGGCTAGGCCCCGCCGCAACCGCGCCGCAGGCCCGCTCAGGCCTCCGTGAGGAGGCCCGCCGCGGCCAGGAGGTACGCCGTCATCGGCTCGTAGAAGCGCGGGTCCGTCACGTGGTCGTCCATCGGGACCGCCACCTGCAGCGTGCCCTCCGCCTCCGCGAGGAAGAGCGCCGGGTCGTTGGAGTCCGCGTAGCCCACCGCGTCGATGCCGCGCTGCGCAGCGCAGCCCGCCCAGCCGTGGTCGGCGACGACCAGGTCCGGCAGCGGCTGCCCCTCCCGCAGCAGGCCGTCGAGGATCGCGGCCATCGGGTTGGGGGAGTGCGTGTGCCAGAGCGTCGCCCCTCCCTCGTACACCGCCACGTCCGCGAACTGCACGACGCAGCCCTCGTCCGCGGTCAGCCCGCCCGGGATCCGGACGATCTCGCAGCCCGCCGCGCGCATGGCCGCGGCCGTGGTGCGGTGCGTCTCCAGCAGGGCACCCGGGTGGCCGGTTGCGAAGAGGACCCGCTGGCGGCTCTCCGCCGCCTTGCGCAGCACGTTCGCCATGCGGTCCAGGGCGTCGGCGGTCAGCTCGGGGTCGATGTGGTCCTGGCCGGCCCGGTGGTTCAGGTCGTCGCTGACGCCGCAGCGCTCCGCCATGACGGCGAGGACGTCCTGCTCGTCCGTCCAGCGGTCGCCCAGCTCCAGGCCGAGCCAGTAGCGGCGGTCGCCGTTCGCGAGCTTGCGGTAGTGGTCGAGGTTGTTCTCGCGCGGGGTCGCCACGGCCCCGGCGATGCGCGTACGGACGAGGTGGTCGATCAGTTCGCTGCGGGTCGGTGTCGGCATGCCGATCATTGTCTCCCCCGATCACTGCGGTGCTGGACGCGGTGTCCATATGGAGGGCCCGGATCCACTGATACGTACATGTGCGGATTCCGCCGCCCTGCCTACCCTCGGGTACGTCCACCGCAGCCGCCCCGACGTTGGTTCGACCGTAACGCGTCCGTGATTCGAGAGGCTCCCCAGCATGAGCACCCCCGCCCCCCGTGAACCGCGCGGCCCCGTCGACTCCTCCCGCATCCCGCGCTACGCAGGCCCCGCGACCTTCGCCCGCCTGCCCCGCCTGGACGAGGTCGGCACGGCGGACGTGGCCGTCGTCGGCGTGCCCTTCGACACGGGCGTCTCCTACCGTCCCGGCGCCCGCTTCGGCGGCAACGCCATCCGCGAGGCCTCCCGCCTGCTGCGCCCGTACAACCCGGCCCAGGACGCCTCGCCCTTCGCCCTCGCGCAGGTCGCCGACGCCGGCGACATCGCCGCGAACCCGTTCAACATCGACGAGGCCGTCGAGACCATCGAGGGCGCCGCGGACGACATCCTCGGCACCGGCGCCCGCATGATGACCCTGGGCGGCGACCACACCATCGCCCTGCCCCTGCTGCGCTCGGTCGCCAAGAAGCACGGCCCCGTCGCCCTGCTGCACTTCGACGCGCACCTCGACACCTGGGACACCTACTTCGGCGCCGAGTACACCCACGGCACCCCGTTCCGCCGGGCCGTCGAGGAGGGCATCCTCGACACCGAGGCGCTCTCCCACGTCGGCACGCGCGGCCCGCTGTACGGCAAGAAGGACCTGACGGACGACGAGAAGATGGGCTTCGGCATCGTCACCTCCGCCGACGTCATGCGCCGCGGCGTCGACGAGATCGCCGACCAGCTGCGCCAGCGCGTCGGCGACCGCCCGCTGTACATCTCCATCGACATCGACGTCCTGGACCCGGCCCACGCCCCCGGCACCGGCACCCCGGAGGCCGGCGGCCTGACCTCCCGCGAGCTGCTGGAGATCCTCCGCGGCCTGTCCTCCTGCAACCTGGTCTCCGCGGACCTGGTCGAGGTCGCCCCGGCCTACGACCACGCCGAGATCACGTCGGTGGCCGCGTCCCACGCGGCGTACGAGCTGACGACGATCATGTCGCGGCAGATCGCCGCCTCGCGCGGCTGACGCGACCCCTTCCCGGAAGCGGGGGGGGGGGGGGGGGGGGGGGCCCCCCCCCCCCGCCCGCCGCGGGGGGGGGGGGGGCGGCCG
>NZ_JBMMMZ010000014.1:285659-321983 GCF_049725035.1 Streptomyces sp. XH2
CCCGGCCCCCCGCGGGCGGGCCCGCCCCCCCCCCCCCCCCCCCCCCCCCCGCTTCCGTCTTCGGGGGCCCGTGCGGCCGCGTCAAAGGTGCGTAAGCCCGGACCCGCCGCCCGACAAGGCCGCGTAAGGATCCGGTGACGGCCCGTGCCCGGACGGTTGGCTGGGGTGATCACCGCCCTGATCGCCCACCTCCGTCGAAGGCCACCCCGTTGTCGCTGCACCTGCTCCCCGAACAGGACGTCGCCGCCCCCGTCCCCGCCCCGCCCGCGCCCGGGCGGAAACGGCACCGTCGGGTGGCCGGCGGTGCCGTCGACCTCCGCCAGCTGGCGGCCTCCGTCCCGGACGCCTTCCGCAAACTGCACCCCCGGGTCATGGTCAAGCACCCGGTGCTGTTCGTGGTCGAGGCCGGCTCCGTCCTCACCACCCTCTCCGCGGTCCTCGACCCGTCCGCCTTCACCTGGCTCATCAGCGTCTGGCTGTGGCTGACCGTGCTCTTCGCCAACCTGGCCGAGGCCGTCGCCGAGGGCCGCGGCAAGGCCCAGGCCGAGACGCTGCGCCGCACCCGCGACACCACCGTCGCCCGCCGGCTGCGCTCGTGGCGGGTCGGCATGGACCGGCGCGACTGGTACGAGGAGCGCGTGGTCGCCGCGGACCTGCGCCCGCAGGACTTCGTGTTCGTGGAGGCGGGTGGCATCGTCCCCGGTGACGGCGAGGTCGTCGAAGGCGTCGCCTCGGTGGACGAGTCGGCCATCACGGGCGAGTCCGCGCCGGTCATCCGCGAGGCGGGCGGCGACCGCTCGGGCGTCACCGGAGGGACGAAGGTGCTCTCCGACCGGATCGTCGTCCGCATCACCTCGCGCCCCGGCCACACCTTCCTCGACCGCATGATCGCCCTGGTCGAGGGCACCAGCCGGCAGAAGACGCCCAACGAGCTGGCCCTGAACATCCTGCTCGCCTCCCTGACCGTGATCTTCATCCTGGCGGTGGTGTCGCTGCAGCCCATGGCGGGCTGGGCGGGCGCCCCGCAGAGCATCACCGTCCTCGTCGCGCTTCTCGTCACTCTCATCCCCACGACCATCGGCGCCCTGCTGTCGGCGATCGGCATCGCCGGCATGGACCGCCTCGTCCAGCGCAACGTCCTCGCCCTGTCCGGGCGTGCCGTGGAGGCCGCCGGGGACGTCAACACGCTCCTCCTGGACAAGACCGGGACCATCACCCTGGGCAACCGCCAGGCGGCCTCCTTCGTGCCCGTCAAGGGCATCCCGCACGAGCTCCTGGCCGACGCCGCGCAGCTCGCCTCCCTGGCCGACGAGACGCCCGAAGGCCGCTCCATCGTCGCCCTCGCGGAGCACTACGGGATCCGGCACGGCGAGGGCGAGTTCGCGCACGGCCGCTTCGTGCCGTTCTCCGCGCAGACGCGGATGAGCGGGGCGGACTTCGCCTACGACGGGGAGTTCTGCCGCATCCGCAAGGGCGCCGGCAGCGCGGTCGCGCAGTGGGTGACCCGGCGCGGCGGCGAGGTCCCCGCCGAGGCCGGCTGGATCGCGGACTCCATCGCGGCCGGCGGCGGCACCCCGCTGCTCGTCGCCCTGGAGGACGCCGACGGCTGCCGGGTCCTCGGCGCCGTCCACCTCAAGGACGTCGTCAAGCCCGGCATCGCCGAGCGCTTCGCCGAACTGCGCGCCATGGGCATCAGGACCGTCATGGTCACCGGCGACAACCCGCTCACCGCCAAGGCCATCGCCGCCGAGGCCGGGGTGGACGACTACATCGCCGAGGCGACCCCCGAGCACAAGCTCGCCCGCATCCGCGAGGAGCAGGCCGGCGGCAAGCTCGTGGCGATGACGGGCGACGGCACGAACGACGCTCCCGCGCTGGCGCAGGCGGACGTGGGCGTGGCCATGAACACCGGCACCTCGGCCGCCAAGGAGGCCGGGAACATGGTGGACCTGGACTCCAACCCCACCAAGCTCATCGAGATCGTCGAGATCGGCAAGCAGCTGCTCATCACCCGCGGCGCGCTCACCACCTTCTCCATCTGCAACGACGTCGCCAAGTACTTCGCGATCGTCCCGGCCATGTTCGGCGGCGTGGCCGGCTACGAGGGCCTGGAGAAGCTCAACGTCATGGGCCTGCACAGCCCGACCTCGGCCATCACCTCCGCGATCATCTTCAACGCCCTGGTCATCGTCGCCCTGATCCCCCTCGCCCTGCGCGGCGTCCGCTACGCCCCCTCCAGCGCGCACGCCCTGCTGCGCCGCAACCTCGGCCTGTACGGGATGGGCGGGCTGATCGCGCCCTTCGCCGGCATCAAACTCATCGACCTGCTGCTGCAGTTCATGCCGGGGCTGTGACGGGCGGGAGCCGCGGCAGCATGTATTTCCCGTACGTTCACACGAATCAACTCCCGTACCCCCTCGGGCGACCTACGGTGAGCGCAACAGACCGCAGCCGCCCCAGGAGGCCCGCCCCGTGCGTACCCGATCCGCGCTTGCCGCCGCCGCTGCCGCGCTGGCCGCGGCCACGTGCCTGACCCCGACGGCCGCCGCCGCGGCGCCCCGGCAGCCGTACGCGCACGCGCACGCGTGCTCGCCCTCCGTGCGGATCGACGGCTTCTCCGACGCCCTGGACAAGACGACGTTCCAGGGAGCGTTCGTGGGCAACCTCTCGGCCCTCGCGGCCGACGAGGACGGCACCGTCGCGGCGCTCTCCGACCGCTCCCAGCTGTTCTCCCTCGACGTACGGCAGAAGGGCCGCGGGGCGCCGTCCGCGATGCCCGTACGGGTCGTGGACCTCGCCGATGAGAAGGGCGGCCCGCTCGACTCCGAGGGCCTGGTCGTCGACCGCGACGGCACCCGGCTGGTCACGTCCGAGACCGAGCCCTCCGTGCGCCGCTTCGGCAAGGACGGCAAGCTGCTGGGCCGCCTCCCGGTGCCCGGCGCGCTGCGCGTCGCCCCGGCCGGCCGCGCCGTGCCCAACCAGACCTTCGAGGGGCTGACCCTCCAGCCCGGCGGGCGCACGCTGATCGCCTCCATGGAGCAGTCCCTGGCCGGTGACGGGCCGGACACCGCCGGGAGGCCGCTGGTGCGCCTGCAGAGCTGGCAGCGGCAGGGCCGGCAGGAGTTCGCCCTCGGCCCGCAGTACGCCTACCCGGTCGACAAGGGCCTCGGCGTCGCCGAGATCGCCGCGGCGGGCGACGGCCGCCTTCTGGTCCTGGAGCGCGGCTTCACGGCGGGCGCCGGCAACACCGTACGGCTCTACCTCGCGGACCCGCGCCGCGCGAGCGACGTCACCGCCGTCACCGACCTGCCGGGCGGCCCCGCCACCCGGCCCGTGGGCAAGGAGCTCCTCGCCGACCTCGGCGCGTGCCCGTCCCTGGGCGCGACCGCGCGGCAGCCCCAGCGGAACCCCCTCCTCGACAACATCGAGGGCCTCGTCGTCACGAAACGGAGCGGAGGCTTCCTCCGTCTGCTGCTGGTGAGCGACGACAACCAGAACCCTGCGCAGATCACCCGCCTCTACGCGCTCACGGTGCGCCTGCCGCGGCCGTAGCGCGTGCGCACACCCCGGCCTCCCGCCCGTCCCTTGTTGCGGCGGGATGAAATCCGCAGTCCAGGGCGTTGGGCCCTCCGTCAGCAGGACGAGAGCGGCAGCGCGGGAGGCTCGGGTGGCAGCGGCGAAGGACACGACAGGTCAAGGATGGGCCAGGCGGCTCGCCGGCTACTGCTGGCGCTACCGCACCGCGGTGCTCCTCGCCCTCGGCTCCTCGCTCGCCGGCATGGCCGTCATGGCGCTCGTGCCCCTCATACCCAAGCTGATCATCGACGACGTGATCGGCTCCCACCAGCGCCCCCTGGCCCCCTGGGCCGCGCTCCTCATAGCCGCCGCCGTAGTCGTCTACGGCCTGACGTACGTCCGCCGCTACTACGGCGGCCGGCTCGCCCTCGACGTCCAGCACGACCTGCGGACCGAGATGCACGCCGCGATCACCCGGCTCGACGGGCGCCGCCAGGACGAGCTGTCCACCGGACAGGTCGTCGGCCGCGCCACCAGCGACCTCCAGCTGATCCAGAGCCTGCTCTTCATGCTGCCGATGATGATCGGCAACCTCATGCTCTTCGCCATCTCGCTCGTCGTGATGGTGGCCCTCTCCCCGCTCCTGACCGTCGTCGCCCTGGCCGTCGCCCCCGCGCTGTGGTTCCTCGCCAAGCACAGCCGCACCCGGCTCTTCCCCGCCACCTGGTACGCCCAGGGACAGGCCGCGGCCGTCGCCGGCGTCGTGGACGGCTCCGTCACCGGCGTGCGCGTCGTCAAGGGCTTCGGCCAGGAGGAGCAGGAGACCGCCAAGCTCCGCGAGGTGAGCCGCAGGCTCTTCGCCGGCCGCCTGCGGACCGTGCGCCTCAACTCCCGCTACACCCCGGCCCTCCAGGCCGTCCCCGCCCTCGGCCAGGTCGCCATGCTCGCCCTCGGCGGCTGGATGGCCACCCGCGGCCAGATCACCCTCGGCACGTTCGTCGCCTTCTCGACCTACCTCGCGCAGCTCGTCGGCCCCGTGCGGATGCTCACCATGGTCCTCACCGTCGGCCAGCAGGCCCGCGCGGGCGTCGAGCGCGTCCTCGAACTCGTCGACACCGAGCCGGTCGTCCAGGAGCGCCCGGACGCGCACGAGCTGCCCGCGGACGCCCCCGCCACGGTCGAGTTCGACAAGGTCTCCTTCGGCTACGACCCGGCCCGGTCCGTCCTCGACGGCTTCTCCCTGCGCATCGAGCCCGGCGAGACCGTGGCCGTCGTCGGCGCCTCCGGCAGCGGCAAGTCCACCGTCTCCCTGCTGCTGCCGCGCTTCTACGACGTCACCGGCGGCACCGTGCGCGTCGGCGGCCACGACGTCCGCGACCTCACGCTGTCCTCCCTGCGCGCCGCCATCGGCCTCGTGCCCGAGGACAGCTTCCTGTTCTCCGACAGCATCCGCGAGAACATCGCCTACGGGCACCCGGACGCCACCGACGAGCAGATCCGCGCCGCCGCGCGCGCCGCCCAGGCGGACGGCTTCATCAGCGAACTCCCCGACGGCTACGACACCGCCGTCGGCGAGCAGGGCCTGACCCTCTCCGGCGGCCAGCGCCAGCGCATCGCCCTCGCCCGCGCGATCCTCACCGACCCGCGCCTGCTCCTCCTGGACGACGCGACGTCCGCGGTCGACGCACGCGTGGAGCACGAGATCCACGAGGCGCTGCGCGGCGTCATGGCGGGCCGCACGACCCTCCTCATCGCCCACCGCGCGTCGACGCTGGCGCTCGCCGACCGGATCGCCGTGCTGGACGGCGGCAGGCTCGTGGACGTCGGCACGGCGGAGGAGCTGGAGGAGCGCTGCGAGAGGTATCGCGCGCTGCTGACGGACCCCGGGGAGCTGGCGGGCGTCGTGAAGGACCCGGCCGGCCAGGCGCCGCACACGGAGGAGGCGGCGCCCGCCGCGGCCCCCCGCCTGCCCGCGGGCCGCACGCGCCCTGTGGTCAACGGCGTCACTCCCGCCCTGTGGGTGCGCAAGGACGAGCCCTCCGGCCCCGCCGACGGCGTCACGGGCATGCCCGCCACCCCCGAACTGCTCGCCAAGGTGGCCGCCCTGCCGCCCGCGGACGACACCCCGGACGTGGACGAGGAGCGGGCCGCGCGCCCCGAGGAGGCGTACGGGCTGCGGCAGCTGCTGCGCGGCTTCGGCGCGCCGCTCGTCCTCAGCCTCCTGCTCGTGGCCGTCGACGCCGTCGCCGGCCTGCTGCTGCCCGTCCTGATCCGGCACGGCATCGACAAGGGCGTCCAGCAGCTCGCCCTGGGAGCGGTCTGGGCGGCCTCGGGGCTGGCCCTGCTCGTCGTCGTGGTCCAGTGGGCCGCCCAGGTCGCGGAGACCCGGCTGACCGGCCGTACGGGCGAGCGCATCCTCTACGCGCTGCGCGTGAAGATCTTCGCCCAGCTGCAGCGGCTGGGGCTCGACTACTACGAGCGAGAGCTCACCGGCAAGATCATGACGCGGATGACGACGGACGTGGACGCCCTGTCGACGTTCCTGCAGACCGGCCTGGTCACCGCCGTCGTCTCCGTCCTCACCTTCTTCGGCATCCTCGTCGCCCTCCTCGTCATCGACGTGGAACTGGCCCTCGTGGTCTTCGCGACGCTGCCGCTGCTGGTCGCCGGCACGTTCGTCTTCCGCCGGCAGAGCGTCAAGGCGTACGAGCTGGCGCGCGAGCGCGTCGGGCTCGTCAACGCCGACCTGCAGGAGAGCGTCGCGGGCCTGCGCATCGTGCAGGCGTTCCGGCGCGAGGAGGCGGGCGCCCGGCGGTTCGCGGAGCGCAGCCGGTCCTACCGGCAGGCGCGGGTGCGCGGCCAGTGGCTGATATCGGTCTACTTCCCGTTCGTGCAGCTGCTGTCGTCCGTGGCCGCCGCCGCGGTCCTGATCGTCGGTGCCGGCCGGGTGGGCGACGGCACGCTGACCGCGGGCGCGCTGGTGGCCTACCTGCTCTACATCGACCTGTTCTTCGCCCCCGTCCAGCAGCTGTCGCAGGTCTTTGACGGCTACCAGCAGGCCACCGTCTCGCTCGGCCGGGTGCAGGGCCTGCTGCGCGAGCCGACGACCACGCCCGTGGCGGAGCGGCCGCGCGAGGTGCGGGAGCTCAGCGGCGAGATCGTCTTCGACGACGTCGCCTTCCACTACGGCGACGGCGAGCACGCCCTGTCCGGCATCCGGCTGACGATCCCGGCCGGCCAGACCGTCGCGTTCGTCGGCGAGACCGGCGCCGGCAAGTCGACCCTGGTCAAGCTGGTGGCGCGGTTCTACGACCCGACCAGCGGCGCCGTCCTCGTGGACGGGCACGACCTGCGCGAGCTCGACCCCACCGGCTACCGGCACCGGCTCGGCGTCGTCCCGCAGGAGCCGTACCTCTTCCCCGGCACGGTGCGCGACGCCATCGCCTACGGGCGCCCGGACGCCACCGACGCCGAGGTGGAGGCCGCGGCGCGGGCGGTCGGCGCGCACGACATGGTCGCCACGCTCGACGGCGGCTACCTGCACGCGGTCACCGAGCGCGGCCGCAACCTCTCCGCCGGCCAGCGCCAGCTGATCGCCCTGGCCCGCGCGGAGCTCGTCGACCCGGACGTCCTGCTGCTCGACGAGGCCACGGCCGCGCTCGACCTCGCCACCGAGGCGCTGGTCAACCAGGCCACGGAGCGGCTGGCCGGGCGCCGCACGACGCTCGTGGTCGCCCACCGGCTGACCACGGCGGCCCGCGCGGACCGCGTGGTGGTCCTCGACCACGGCCGCGTCGCCGAGGACGGCACGCACGCCGAGCTGCTGGCCCGTGAGGGGCGCTACGCGGAGCTGTGGCGGACGTTCACGGGCGAGGCGGTGCCGGCGTAGGCCCCGGGGGTTCTCCGCCCGGTACGTTGGCGCCGGAAGGCTTCAGAGACGGCGCTTCGCACCGAGCGGGGGACCCCATGCGCAAGCTCACCTACTTCATCGCCACCACCATCGACGGCTTCATCGCCGGCCCGGGCGACGAGTTCGGGTTCATGATGTCGATCCTGGACGACGCGTACGTCGCCGCCCTGGTCGAGAGCTACCCCGACACGGTCTCCGCGCGCGGCCGCGAGGCCGTCGGACTCGGCCCGGACAACAGGGACTTCGACACGGTCCTGATGGGCCGCAACACCTACGAGCCCGGCCTGTCGATCGGCATGACCAGCCCGTACCCGCACCTGCGGCAGTACGTCGTCTCGAAGTCGCTCACCGTCAGCCCCGACCCCGCGGTCACCGTCTTCTCCGGCGACGTGGTGGAGCTGGTCCGCGGCCTCAAGCAGGAGCGGGGCAAGGGGATCTGGCTGTGCGGCGGGGCGAGCCTCGCGGGGCAGCTGCGCGACGAGATCGACGAGATCGTCCTCAAGATCAACCCGTTCGTGGCGGGGAAGGGCATCCCCCTCTTCGCGTCGGAGTTCGCCCCGGAGCTCTACGAGCTCAAGGGGACCCGCACGTTCGGCAACGGCGTCGTCATGGTGACGTACGTCAAGCGCACCGGCTGAGCGCGGCCCGCTCCCGCAGGGCGGTCACTCCCGGCCCGGGCCGCGCGGCGTCGTAGGCGGCCCGGGCCCGCTCCACGGTCTCTTGATGGCGCTCGTGCCAGCCCTCGATGGCGGCGAGCGGCCCGGTGAGGCTCCGCCCGAGCTCGGTCAGTCCGTAGGCCACGCGGACGACGGGCTGTCCGTCCTCGACCGTCCGGTGCACCAGCCCGTCCCGCTCCAGCCCGCGCAGCGTCTGCGTCAGCACCTTGCGGCTCACCGGGCGCATCCGGCGCTCCAACTCGCCGAAGTAGGCCGGGCCGCCGTCGAGCAGGCTGAGCGTGAGGGCGGACCAGCGGTCGCCGAGCCGGTCGAGGAGGGGGCGGCAGGGGCACAGGTCTTCCACGGAGGAGGCAACCGGCCGGGGCCGGTGCGTATTCCCGGGCCGGTTACGCGGCAGTCCCCGGGCTGTCACGTGGCAGCCTCCGGGCCTGTCACGTGGCAGTCCCAGGGCGGTTACCTGGAAGTTCCGTCTGGCCGGTGCCGGGAGCGGCGCACAGCATGGTGTGGCAGCCGAACGGCCGCCAACAGTCGTCGTCACCTCCCCCTGCACAGGAGCAGCACATGTCCACGCCCCCGGCCCGTATGCGGGCAGTCGTCCAGGACCGCTTCGGCGGCCCCGAGGTCCTGCGCCTAGCCGAGGTCGAGCGCCCCGAACCGGGGCCGACCGAGATCCTCGTCCGGGTGCGCGCCGCGGGCGTCAATCCGGTGGACGTCAAGACGCGGGCCGGCGAGGGCATCGCCGGCTGGCTCGGCGACCCGCCGTTCACGCTCGGCTGGGACGTCTCCGGGGTGGTGGAGGCGGTGGGCTTCGGCGTCACGCTGTTCCGGCCGGGGGACGAGGTGTACGGCATGCCGCGCTTCCCGCACGTGGCCGCGGCCTTCGCCGAGTACGTCACCGCCCCGTCCCGGCACTTCGCGCGCAAGCCGGCGGGCCTGTCCCACACGGAGGCCGCGGCGCTGCCGCTGGCCGCGCTGACCGCCTGGCAGATCCTCGTCGACACGGCGGAGGTGCGGCCGGGACAGCGGGTGCTGGTGCACGCGGCGGCGGGCGGCGTCGGCCACCTCGCCGTGCAGATCGCCAAGTCCCGCGGCGCGTACGTGATCGGCACGTCCGGTCCCGCGAAGGCGGACTTCGTCCGCTCCCTCGGCGCCGACGAGGTCCTCGACCACACCGCCGTCCGCTTCGAGGACCACGTGCGCGACGCGGACCTGGTGGTGGACTCGATCGGCACCCCCGCCCACCAGCTCCGCTCCCTGGCCGCCCTGCGGCCCGGCGGCCTGCTGGTCGCGGTCCCCTCGGGCGTGGACCCGGAGGCGGCCCGGTCGGCACAGGAGCGGGGCGTCCGGGCCACGGGCATCCTCGTGGAGCCCGACCGCGCGGCCCTGGAGGCGATCACCGCACTGGTGGAGTCGGGGGAGCTGCGGGTGGAGGTGTCGGCCGAACTTCCGCTCGCCGCGGCGGCGGAGGCCCACGCGCTGGTGGAGACGGGACGCACGCGCGGCAAGGTGGTCCTGACGCTCGGCTGACGGAAAGGGGCTGGTGCGCCGGTCTGCCCCCCGGTAGGTTCGCGGCGGACCGTGCGAACCAGGGGAGGGTGAGTGCGTAAGGCATTCAGATGGCTGCTGGCACTGGCGGTGCTCACGGGCACCGTCGGCGCCGGCGGCACCGCGACAGCAGCGGCAACGACCGAGCCGGACATCAAGGAACGCGTCCTCAAGATCCCGGGGATGAAGCTGGTCGAGGAGAAGCCCTACGAGGGCTACCGCTACCTCGTCCTGACCTACGACCAGCCGGTCGACCACCGGAACCCGGCCAAGGGGACGTTCCGGCAGCGCTTCACGCTGCTGCACAAGTCGACCGACCGGCCCACCGTCTTCTTCACCTCCGGCTACAACGTCAACACCAGCCCGGGCCGCAGCGAGCCGACCCGCATCGTCGACGGCAACCAGGTGTCGATGGAGTACCGGTTCTTCACCCCGTCGCGGCCGCAGCCCGCCGACTGGTCGAAGCTGGACATCTACCAGGCGGCCGGCGACCAGCACCGCCTCTACGCCGCCCTCAAGCCGCTCTACGGCAGGAACTGGCTGGCCACCGGCGGCAGCAAGGGCGGCATGACCGCCACGTACTACCGCCGCTTCTTCCCGGACGACATGAACGGCACCGTCGCCTACGTCGCGCCCAACGACGTCGACAACGACGACGACTCGGCCTACGACCGGTTCTTCGCGAACGTCGGCGACCAGGCCTGCCGCAACCAGCTGAACTCGGTGCAGCGCCAGGCGCTGCTGCGCCGCGGCGAGATCGTCACCCGCTACCAGAAGTGGGCCGACGAGAACGGCAAGACGTTCAAGGTCATCGGCAACGCCGACAAGGCCTACGAGAACGTCGTCCTCGACCTGGTCTACTCGTTCTGGCAGTACCACCTGCAGAGCGACTGCGCGACCGTGCCCGCCACGAACGCCTCCACCGATGACCTGTACAAGTTCATCGACACCATCTCGGGCTTCGACGGCTACACCGACCAGGGCCTGGAGCGCTTCACGCCGTACTACTACCAGGCGGGCACCGAGCTCGGCGCGCCCACCGTGAAGTACCCGCACCTCAAGGGCCTGCTGCGGTACCCGGACGCCGTCCAGCCGCGCGCCTACGTGCCGCGGGACATCCCGATGAAGTTCAAGCGCAACACGATGGCGGACGTCGACCGCTGGGTGCGCGAGGACAGCAAGCGGATGCTCTTCGTCTACGGGCAGAACGACCCGTGGAGCAGCGAGCCGTTCCGCCTCGGCAGGAACGCGGCGGCGCGCGACGACTACCGCTTCTACGCGCCCGGCGGCAACCACGGCTCCAACATCTCCCAGCTGGTCGCCGACGAGCGGGCCACGGCCACGGCCAAGGTCCTGCAGTGGGCGGGCGTCGCCCCGGCGGCGGTGAAGGAGGACGCGTCGCACGCGAAGCCTCTCGCCACGTACGACGCGAAGCTCGACAAGCCGCTCGTCGAGCCGCGGAAGGGCCTGCGGCCGTAGGGCACAGGCTCCAAGCCGTATCGAGGGCGGACCCGCCGCACCGGCGGGGTCAGGACAGGCGGCGGGCGCACCCGACGGGTGCCCCGCCGCCCACTTGTACGTACAGGTCGGTCGAGGGCGGGCACTCCCGGCGCGCGCCGACCTCCGTCGTGACGCGGTACTCGGGGGCGCGGGTCCCCGAGCCGTCGCAGGCGGTCTCCTTCACCACCCCGTCCCGCTGGGCGTAGAGACAGTCGCCGGTCACCGTCAGGGGCCCGCCGCCCATGCCCGGGTCGCCCGGGTGCGGCGGCTGGAGGTTGCGCATGCAGGCGTAGCCCTCGGGCGCACTGCTCTCCTCCGAGGTGCCCTGGTCGAGGGCGTTGATGTGCAGGACGAAGTCCGTCTCGTCGGGGCAGCGCGGGCCGCCGGAGCGGGGGCCGTTGTAGCGGGCGAGGACCCGGGCGGCGGCCTCCGCGCTCCGGCAGGACACCTCGGTGAACGAGCCCGCGGCGCGCCCCGCGCACTCCCCACGGGCCAGGAACGCCGGATCGTGCCCGGGATGGGCGCGGGCCCCGGACGCGGCGGCCCCGGCAGCGGCGGCGGGCTGCCGGCCCGCACGGCAGCCGGTCAGCGCCCCCGCCGTGCAGACGGCGGCGAGCACGAGCGCGAGCAGCGCCGCCCGCGGCGCGCGTGGCCGCATGATGACCCCCGTCCCCCCGATGCGCTCCAGCCTGGCTCCCCCGGCCCGGCGCACGCCAGACGTGCGGGGCGCGCGGCGCCGGTGGAAACGATGTGTGTGCGGGCGCGTTCCGCGGGGCGTACGCCGGGGTGCGCGCGCCTCGGACGCGCCCCGGAGGGAGCCGCTCCCGCGGGCCCGCCCGCCGTCGGCGCAGAGGAAACAGGGGGCGCGCCGACGACGGCGTGCTGCCCGCCGCAGGCGGCGGAGAGGGAGGTCAGCAACCGGCCGGTGGCACGGGCCGACACCGCTCTGCGGGGGGTACGACGGCAGCACGGCCCTTGGACGGGCGGCGCCCCGGAGCGGTTCCGCACCGGGGCGCGCGTCAGTCGAGCGCGCGCCGTTTCGTGCCGAGACCGGGCAGTCGGCGGGTCAGCAGCCGCGCGCGCGGCGCGAGCCGCCGGGCCATCGCGAACACCGACTCCGTGCGCGAGCGGTCGCTGTCGAGGACGGTGAAGAGGTTGACCCCGAGGTAGAAGGTGATCGCGGCGTTGGCGAGGTCGCGCGGCGGGGTGAGGCGGGCGAGCGGCGTCCCGCCGATGACCCGCTCCAGGGTCTGCTCGACGAAGGAGATCCACGGCTCCGCCCGGACCCGTATCTCCTCGCGCAGCTCCGGCTTCGCGACGGCCGCGGCGACGAGCTCGGAGAACAGGGTCAGGTGCCCGCCGGCGATGTCGCTGCGGTAGACGCGGGTGCCCGCGTCCACCAGGTCCTCCAGCGTGCGGGCGCCCGCGACGGCCTCGGTGAGCAGCTCCATGCGCTCGGTGGAGGAGCGGTCGAGCGCGGCGAACAGCAGCGGGTCGACGCCCCCGAAGTGATAGAAGACCAGCGCCGAGTTGACGCCCGCCTCCTTGGCGATCGTCCGCGCGCTGGACTTGGCGTAGCCCTGCGTCCGCAGCACGGTGTCCGCAGCCCGGATCAGCCGTTCCTTGGTGTCCACCGTCATCTGTGCAGCCCCCTCGCCGAGGCTGCATCATACGATTTAAACGGGTGATGCAAGGGTTCAGAACGTCCTCAGGGGCCACTGTTCGTGCAGCGTGCGGACCGTTTCGGTGATCGCCGGCCGGCGGGCGGCGCCGTTGCGCCACAGGGCGGAGAGCCGCCGCACCGGGACCGGGTCCAGCGGCACGGCCCGTACGCCCTCCGGCAGCGGGCCCCGCCCCAGGCGCGGCATGAGGGCGATGCCCAGGCCCGCGGCGACCAGCGCGATGTGGGTGTGGTTCTCGGCGGCCTGGTAGGCGAGGTCCGGCTCGTGCCCGGCGGCGCGCAGCGTGCGCACCAGCCAGTCGTGGCAGACGGTGCCCGGCGGCTGGCAGATCCAGCGCTGGTGCGGCAGGTCGCTCCGGTCGAGCGTGGTGCGCCCGGCCAGCGGGTGCCCCTCCGGCACCAGGACGTCGCACCGGTCCTCGCCGATCAGCACCTGCTCCAGCCCCTCCGGAGGGGCCAGCGGGGCGATGTCCCAGTCGTGGACGACGGCGACGTCGATGACGCCCTGGGAGACCAGGTCGACCGACAGGTGGGGATCGACCTCCAGCAGGCGGGCGTCCAGCGCGGGGTGGTCGCGCGTGAGGCGGGCGAGCACTCCCGGCAGCAGGCCGCGCGCCGCCGACGGGAACGCCCCGACGACCAGCCGGCCCGCCGGCTGACCGCGCCGCTCCTCCAGCTCCGTCTCCGCCCGCTCGACCAGCGCCAGCAACTGCTGGGCCGTCGACGCCAGATGCCGCCCCTCGTCGGTCAGCGCCACGCCCCGCCCGCGCCGCTCCAGCAGAGTCGTCCGCGTCTCCCGCTCCAGCTTGGTGACGGCCTGCGAAACGGCCGACGGGGTGTAGCCCAGGGCCTCCGCCGCCGCACTCACCGAACCGTGCACCGACACGGCGTGCAGCGCCCGCAGGCGTGCCAGGTCCAGCACCGAACGCCCCCCTCTCGTTTCAGCGTTGCTGAATCCCATCATGAAGGAACCTGTGCTGGTGCTACAGGGTCGGGGCGGCGAGGCTTGCCGCATGCGTCCCCTGCACCTCTCCCTCGCCGTTCTCGTCGCCGCCGTCTGGGGCGTCAACTTCGTCGTCATCGATGTCGGCCTCGACCACTTCCCGCCGCTGCTCTTCTCCGCCCTGCGCTTCCTCGCGGCAGCCGTCCCGGCCGTCTTCCTCGTCGGGCGCCCGCAGGTGCCTTGGCGCTGGATCACCGCCGTCGGGCTCGTCCTGGGCGTCGGCAAGTTCGGGCTCCTGTTCACCGGGATGCACCTGGGGATGCCCGCCGGCCTGTCCTCGCTCGTCCTCCAGGCCCAGGCCGTCTTCACCGCCCTGTTCGCCACGGCCGTGCTCGGCGAACGCCTCGGCCGGACCCGGCTGCTGGGCATGGGCACCGCCGTCGCGGGCATCGCCGTGGCGGCCGTCGACGAGGGCGCGTCCGGGCCGGTCCTCGGCTTCGCCCTCGTCGTGGCCGCCGCGGCCCTGTGGGGCGTGTCGAACATCCTCACCCGCAAGGCGGCGCCGCCCGACGCGCTGAACTTCATGGTGTGGGTGAGCACCGTCCCCGTCGTGCCCCTCCTGCTGCTCTCCCTCCTCTTCGAAGGCCCGGAGGCGGACGCCGAAGCACTGCGGTCCCTCGACTGGAGCGGCGCCGGAGCGATTTCCTTCGTCGCCTGGGTCTCCACCGTCCTCGGCTTCGGCGCCTGGGGCTTCCTGCTGCGCACCTACGACGCCTCGGCCGTCGCGCCCTTCAGCCTCCTGGTGCCCGTCTTCGGCATGTCGTCGGCGGCGCTCCTCCTCGGCGAGGGCGTGAGCCCGCTGCGCTGGGGAGCGGCGGTGCTGCTGGTGTCCGGGGTGGGCGTCACGGCGCTGGCCGGGCGGCGGCGAGCAGCCCGCGCAAGTACTCCGCACCCGGCCCCGCCAGTTGCCCGAAGTCTGCCGCCCGCGGATGCCAGCGCTTCTCGTACTCCCAGCACAGCCAGCCGTCCCAGCCCGACGCGGTGAGCGCCCGGACGCAGTCGCCCAGCGGCAGCACCCCCGCTCCCAGCGGCAGCGGTGCCAGGTCCTCCGCCGAGGCGACGTCCTTGACCTGGACGTAGCCCAGGTGCGGGGCGAGCACCGGGAGGCTCACCGCAGGGGACTCGCCGCCCAGCCAGGTGTGCAGGACGTCCCACAGGGCGCCGACGTGGGAGTGCCCCACGGGTCCCAGGACCCGCGCGGCGTCCGCGGCCCGGCGGTGCGAGTCGTGCGTCTCCAGCAGCACGTGGACGCCCCGGTCCGCGGCCAGGGGCGCCACCGCCCCCAGCCGCCGGGCGGCCAGCGCGTCCGCCTCCTCCGCCGGCAGACCGCCGCCGCCGGGGAAGACCCGTACGTAGCGGGCCCCCAGATCGGCCGCCAGATGGACGAGCCCGCTCAGCTCGCGCAGCACGGCCGCGTCGTCACCGGCGGCGGCCACCTGCGCGTAGCCCGCCACGGCCAGGACCGCGACGCCCGACCCGGCGAACTCCGCGACCGCCGCCTCCCGCTCCCGCGGCCCGCACCCGGGGTGCACGGGCTCCTCCGGGTGCGCCCGCAGCTCCACGCCGTCCCAGCCGTGCGCGCGGGCCAGCCGCACCACCTCCCACAGGGGCAGTCCGGGCACTCCGAGCGTGGAGAAGGCGAGCTTCATGGGGAACGGGTTCCCCCGGGGCGGGCGGGAAATGCTCCCCGTACGGCAGAAGGGGGGAACGCACGATGAGCGCACCCAGGACCCTGCGGATCGCCATGAACGGCGTCACGGGCCGCATGGGGCACCGCCAGCACCTCGTCCGCTCGGTCCTCGCCCTGCGGGAGCAGGGCGGCCTCGACCTCGGCGACGGCACACGCCTGTGGCCGGAGCCCGTCCTCGTCGGCCGCAGCGAGGCCCGGCTGAAGGAGCTCGCCGGACGGTACGGCCTCGACCGGTGGACCACCTGCCTCGACACCGTCCTGTCCGACCCCGCCGTGGACGTCTACTTCGACGCCCAGGCCACCTCCGCCCGCGAACCGGCCCTGCGCAAGGCCATCGACGCGGGCAAGCACGTGTACTGCGAGAAGCCGGTCGCCTGCGACTGGGGCGGTGCGGCGGACCTCGCCGACCGCGCCGCCGCGGCCGGCGTGAAGAACGGCGTCGTCCAGGACAAGCTCTTCCTCCCCGGCATCCGCAAGCTCAAGCGGCTCCTCGACGGCGGCTTCTTCGGCCGCGTCCTGTCCGTACGGGGCGAGTTCGGCTACTGGGTCTTCGAAGGCGACTGGCAGCCCCCGCAGCGCCCCTCCTGGAACTACCGCGACGCGGACGCCGGCATCACCTCCGACATGTTCCCCCACTGGGAGTACGTCCTGCGGGAGCTCTTCGGACCCGTGCGGAGCATCCAGGCCCACGTCGCCACCCACATCCCGCACCGCTGGGACGAGAGCGGCAAGCCCTACCGCGCGGCCGCCGACGACGCCGCCTACGCGATCATGGAGCTGGAGGGCGGCATAGTCGCCCAGCTCAACTCCTCCTGGGCGGTGCGCGTGCACCGCGACGAGCTGCTGGAGTTCCAGGTCGACGGCACCGAGGGCTCGGCCGTCGCCGGGCTGCGCCACTGCCGCGCCCAGCACCGCTCCGTCACCCCCAAGCCCGTCTGGGACCCCGACGCCCCCGCGGACGACACCTCCCGCTTCCGCGCGCAGTGGCAGGAGGTACCCGACAACGAAGCCTTCGGCAACGCCTTCAAGGCGCAGTGGGAGCTGTTCCTGCGGCACGTCGCCCTGGACGAGCCGTGGCCCTACGACCTGCGCGCGGGCGCGCGCGGCGTCCGGCTCGCGACGCTGGCCCGGACGTCGGCCCGGGAGGGCCGCCGGGTGGCCTGGAGCGACCTGTGATCCGGCTGCCCGGCGACGGCGGGCGGCTGCGCCCGTACGAGCCCACGGGGCGGTCCCCGGCCCTCGCGCCCGGACCACCGCCCGCATCCCGCGCCGTCCTCGCCGCCGCCCACGTCGTCGCCGACCCCCTGGGGAACACCACGCCGTACGGCCCGGCCGCGCTCGACTGGGACGCCACCCTGGCCTTCCGCCGCCACCTGTGGGCGCACGGCCTCGGGGTCGCCGAGGCGATGGACACGGCCCAGCGCGGCGCGGGCCTCGGCTGGCCGGCCGCCGCCGAGCTGATCCGGCGCTCCGCGGCGGAGGCGAAGGCCGTCGGCGGCCGCATCGTCTGCGGGGCCGGCACCGACCAGCTCACGCCCCCGTACGGCACCCTGGCGGCCGTCACCGCCGCCTACGAGGAACAGCTGGCCCTCGTGGAGGCGGCGGGCGCCCGGGCCGTCCTGCTGGCCTCGCGGGCCCTCGCCGCCGTCGCGTCCGGCCCGGACGACTACCGGGACGTCTACGACACCCTGCTGCGGCAGAGCGCACGGCCCGTGATCCTGCACTGGCTGGGCCCGGTCTTCGACCCCGCGCTGGAGGGTTACTGGGGCGGCACCGGCCCGGACGCCGCCGCGGACACCCTCCTGGACGTCGTCGCCGCCCGGCCGGACAAGGTCGACGGCGTCAAGGTGTCGCTGCTGGACGCGGAGCGCGAGCGCGACCTGCGCCGCAGGCTGCCCGCCGGGGTGCGCTGCTACACGGGCGACGACGTCCACTACCCGGAGCTCATCGAGGGCGGCGCCGACGGCCACAGCGACGCCCTGCTGGGCGTCTTCGACCCGCTGGCGCCCTTCGCCGCCCATGCGGCCCGGGCGCTCGACCGGGGCGACCGGGACCGCTTCCGCTCCCTCCTGGACCCGACCGTCGCGCTCGCCCGCCACCTCTTCGAACCGCCGACGCACTGCTACAAGACGGGGATCGTGCTGCTCGCGTGGCTCTCCGGGCACCAGGACCACTTCACCATGGCGGGAGGCGGGCACGCGGCGCGCTCCCTACCGCACCTCGCGCGCGCGTACCGGCTGGCCGACGGCCTCGGGCTGTTCCCCGATCCGGGCCTCGCCGAGGCCCGGATGCGCCGGCTGCTGGCCGTCCACGGGGTGGAGCCGTGAGCGGCCTCGCGCGCTTCAGCCTCAACCAGCAGACCGTGCGGCAGTGGTCCCTGCCGGAGCTGGCGGCGGGATGCGCGGCGGCGGGGGTGCGGCACGTGGGGCTGTGGCGCGGACCCGTGCAGGAGTACGGGGCGGCCGCCGCCGGGCGGCTCGTGCGGGCGCACGGACTGTCCGTCAGCAGCCTGTGCCGCGGCGGCTTCCTGACCTCGCCCGAGCCGGTGGCGCGGGCGGCCGCGCTCGCGGACAACCGGGCGGCCGTCGAGGAGGCCGCCGAGGTGGGGGCGGCCGTCCTCGTCCTCGTCCCGGGCGGGCTGCCGCCGGGCTCGCGTGACCCGGCCGGCGCGCGCGAGCGGGTGGCGGAGGCGCTCGCCGGGCTCGCCCCGTACGCGGCAGGGCACGGCGTCCGGCTCGCGATCGAGCCGCTGCACCCCATGTACGCCTCCGACCGCAGCGTCGTCACGACGCTCCGTCAGGCCCTCGACCTGGCCGAAAGGTTCCCCGCGGACCAGGTCGGCGTCGTGGCCGACAGCTACCACCTGTGGTGGGACGACACCGTGGCCGGACAGCTCGCGCGGGCGGGGGAGGGCGGCCGGATCGCGGCCCTCCAGCTCGCCGACTGGGTCACGCCGCTGCCGGAAGGGGCACTGCTCGGCCGCGGCCAGCTCGGCGACGGCTGCGTCGACCTCCGCCGGTTCTTCGAACAGGCCACCGCGGCGGGCTACCGGGGGCCGGTGGAGGCCGAAATCTTCAGCACGCGGCTGTGGGCCAGGGACGGAGCGGAGGTCCTCGCCGAGACCCTGGAACGTTACCTTCGGTACGTGCTTGCTCGACCCGGGGTAGCCGAGGCCCCTGGAATCGCACATAGGGTAACGGAAAGATAACTCCTTGAAAGCGCTGCAACCCTTTGCGGCCGAGGCGGGTCGTACAAGGCATCGGGCTTCCTGGGGAGGGATCCGGGGGGATTCAGGGGAAGCCGGTTTTGGGGGGACACGAGGGGGCCCGGTCGTCGGACCGGGCCCCCTCGTCATGAGTTGTCCACAGCTCTCGAACCGCTGTCGGAGCTGACCGGTACCGTCGGTGCATGGTCCAGATGGCAGTCGTCGAAGGTGTCCTGGAGCGGATCACCTACGCCAATGAGGAGAGCGGCTACACGGTCGCGCGCGTCGACACCGGCCGCGGCAGCGGTGACCTCCTCACGGTGGTCGGCTCGCTCCTCGGCGCGCAGCCGGGGGAGTCGCTGCGGCTGGAGGGCCGCTGGGGCTCCCACCCGCAGTACGGACGGCAGTTCACCGTCGAGAACTACACCACGGTCCTGCCCGCGACCGTCCAGGGCATCCGCCGCTATCTCGGCTCCGGCCTGATCAAGGGCATCGGCCCGCGCATCGCCGACCGCATCACCGAGCACTTCGGCACGGACACCCTCGACGTCATCGAGAGCGACCCCGGCCGCCTCGTCGAGGTCCCCGGCCTCGGCCCGAAGCGCACGAAGCTGATCGGCGCCGCCTGGGAGGAGCAGAAGGCCATCAAGGAGGTCATGGTCTTCCTCCAGGGCGTCGGCGTCTCCACCTCCATCGCCGTGCGCATCTACAAGAAGTACGGGGACGCCTCCATCTCCGTCACCCGCAACCAGCCCTACCGGCTGGCCGCCGACGTGTGGGGCATCGGCTTCCTCACCGCCGACCGCATCGCCCAGGCCGTCGGCATCCCGCACGACAGCCCCGAGCGGGTCAAGGCCGGGCTGCAGTACGCCCTTTCCCAGTCCACCGACCAGGGCCACTGCTACCTCCCGGAGGAGCGGCTGATCGCCGATGCCGTGAAGCTCCTCCAGGTGGACACCGGGCTCGTCATCGACTGCCTCGCGGAACTGGCGGCTCAGGAAGAGGGGGCGGGCGGGGAAGGGGCGCCGGGCGTGGTCCGCGAGAAGGTCCCCGGCTCCGAGGACGGACAGCCCGTCACCGCCGTCTACCTCGTCCCCTTCCACCGCGCCGAACTCTCCCTGGCCGGGCAGCTGAAGCGGCTGCTCGGCGACGGCGCCGACCGGCTCGCCGCCTTCCAGGACGTCGACTGGGACCGGGCCCTGACCTGGCTCGCGGGCCGCACGGGCGCGCAGCTCGCCCCCGAGCAGCGGGAGGCGGTCCGGCTCGCGCTCTCCAGCAAGGTCGCCGTGCTCACCGGCGGGCCGGGCTGCGGCAAGTCCTTCACCGTCCGCTCCGTGGTCGAACTGGCCCGTGCCAAGGGGGCCAAGGTGGTCCTCGCGGCCCCCACCGGGCGGGCCGCGAAGCGGCTCTCCGAGCTCACGGGCGCCGAGGCGTCCACCGTCCACCGCCTCCTGGAGCTCAAGCCCGGGGGCGACGCCGCGTACGACAAGGACCGCCCGCTGGACGCCGACCTGGTGGTCGTGGACGAGGCGTCCATGCTCGACCTGCTGCTGGCCAACAAGCTCGTCAAGGCCGTGCCGCCGGGCGCTCACCTCCTCCTCGTCGGCGATGTGGACCAACTGCCCTCCGTCGGCGCCGGGGAGGTGCTGCGCGACCTCCTCGCCCCCGGCAGCCCCGTCCCCGCCGTTCGGCTCACCCGCATCTTCCGGCAGGCGCAGCAGTCCGGCGTGGTCACCAATGCGCACCGCATCAACTCCGGGGCGCAGCCCATCACTCAGGGGATGACGGACTTCTTCCTCTTCGCCGAGGAGGACACCGAGGAGGCGGGCCGGCTCACCGTGGACGTGGCGGCCCGGCGCATCCCCGCCAAGTTCGGGCTCGACCCCCGCCGGGACGTGCAGGTGCTGGCGCCCATGCACCGCGGACCGGCCGGGGCCGGCACCCTCAACGGACTGCTGCAGCAGGCGATCACGCCCGCCCGGCCCGACCTCCCCGAGCGCCGCTTCGGCGGCCGGGTCTTCCGCGTGGGCGACAAGGTCACCCAGGTGCGCAACAACTATGAAAAGGGGCAGAACGGCGTCTTCAACGGCACGGTGGGCGTCGTCACCGGCCTCGACGTCGTCGAGCAGCGGCTCACCGTGCGCACCGACGAGGACGAGGAAGTGGGCTACGACTTCGACGAACTCGACGAGCTCGCGCACGCCTACGCCGTGACGATCCACCGCTCGCAGGGCAGCGAATACCCGGCCGTGGTGATCCCCGTCACCACCGGTGCGTGGATGATGCTGCAGCGCAATCTGCTCTATACCGCAGTAACCCGGGCAAAGCGGCTGGTGGTGCTGGTGGGCTCGCGGAAGGCGCTCGGTCAGGCCGTACGGACCGTCTCCGCAGGCAGGAGGTGTACCGCGCTCGATCACCGGCTGGGAATGTGAGGGCGTTCGGGGAGGTTTTGTGAAGGGCCGGACGGCCCCCGAAGCGGTCCGAAGAGGCCCTGGAGAGCGTGGATCCGGGGTGGGATTCGTCTCTCATCGGTTTACCAACCGGGGCGAAGGGGGCAGTATGGCCAGGCTGGGCGGCACTGAGTGCCGTCTTTAGGCCCTATGGCCGACCCCGAGTGCACGTGCATCGTCCAAATGGGGGAAGGTAGGGGTAGTCAGGGCACCTCGAAGAAGAGGCACAACGTCGGTGAGGGATGACGTGAGCGACAACTCTGTAGTACTGCGGTACGGGGACGGCGAATACACCTACCCGGTGGTCGACAGCACCGTCGGCGACAAGGGCTTCGATATCGGCAAGCTCCGCGCCCAGACCGGTCTGGTGACCCTGGACTCCGGTTATGGCAACACCGCCGCCTACAAATCCGCGATCACCTACCTCGACGGTGAGCAGGGCATCCTGCGCTACCGGGGCTACCCGATCGAGCAGCTCGCCGAGCGCAGCTCCTTCCTCGAGACCGCCTTCCTGCTGATCAACGGCGAGCTGCCGTCGACCGAGGAGCTGGCGACCTTCAAGGGCGAGATCACCCAGCACACCCTGCTGCACGAGGACGTCAAGCGGTTCTTCGACGGCTTCCCGCGCGACGCCCACCCGATGGCCATGCTGTCCTCCGTGGTCAGCGCGCTGTCGACCTTCTACCAGGACAGCCACAACCCGTTCGACGAGCAGCAGCGTCACCTGTCCACGATCCGTCTGCTGGCCAAGCTGCCGACGATCGCGGCCTACGCGTACAAGAAGTCGATCGGTCACCCGATCGTCTACCCGCGCAACGACCTCGGCTACGTCGAGAACTTCCTGCGCATGACCTTCTCGGTGCCCGCCGCCGAGTTCGAGCTGGACCCGGTCGTCGTCAGCGCCCTGGACAAGCTGCTGATCCTGCACGCCGACCACGAGCAGAACTGCTCCACGTCGACCGTGCGCCTGGTGGGCTCCTCGCAGGCCAACCTGTTCGCCTCGATCTCCGCCGGCATCAACGCCCTGTGGGGCCCGCTGCACGGCGGCGCCAACCAGTCGGTGCTGGAGATGCTTGAGGGCATCCAGGCCAACGGCGGCGACGTCGACTCCTTCATCCGCAAGGTGAAGAACAAGGAGGACGGCGTCCGCCTGATGGGCTTCGGCCACCGCGTCTACAAGAGCTTCGACCCCCGGGCGAAGATCATCAAGGCGGCGGCGCACGACGTCCTCTCGGCGCTCGGCAAGTCCGACGAGCTGCTCGACATCGCGCTGAAGCTGGAAGAGCACGCGCTCTCCGACGACTACTTCGTCTCGCGCAACCTCTACCCGAACGTGGACTTCTACACGGGCCTGATCTACCGGGCCATGGGCTTCCCGACCGAGATGTTCACCGTGCTCTTCGCCCTCGGCCGGCTGCCGGGCTGGATCGCGCAGTGGCACGAGATGATCAAGGAGCCGGGTTCCCGGATCGGCCGTCCGCGCCAGATCTACACCGGCGTCGTCGAGCGGGACCTGCCGGTCGAGCGCGCCTGACGCGGGACCGTCCGGCCGACGCACGGCCGCCCGGCCCCGTAGCCGACAAAAGCCCTGAGAGCCGCCGTGGCTCTCAGGGCTTTTCGCATGGGCTGTGAAAAGCGCCCCGCCTCCGATCCCCCCACGGGTCGGAGCGGGGCGCTTCCCGTTCCCCGGTACGGATTCCCCCCACGGGATCCGGCCGGGAGCCTCGGTGCGCGCAGCCGACGCGATCTGCCGGGACGCGTACGTACGGGAGGGCCGCTCAAAGCTCCCCGGGTACGTGCCCCGGCCACGCGTGGCCGGTACCGTCCCCCAAGACGATCCAGCACTGCCTGGTTAGACCCACGACCCCCCGCAATGGTTACGTTGCCATTGCTGTGATCTAGGTCTCCTGCCATAACGGGCGCAGTGGGGCAAGATCCTAATTGTGTGGGTGTTGTGTCACTTATGTGGGTTACGTGTCGGACGGGGGTGCGGCCGATGCCTTGTGCGCACCGGGGCGCGTCAGGCGCGGCCGGTGAGCTCGTAGCCCGCCTCGTCCACCGCGGCGCGCACGGCCTCCTCGTCCAGCGGGGCCGCGGAGACCACGGTGACCTCGCCGCTCGCGGCCACGGCCTGCACGGACGTGACGCTGGCCAGGGCGGAGAGCTCCTCCTTCACGGCGGACTCGCAGTGGCCGCAGGTCATGCCGGTCACACGGTAGACGGCGGTGGTGGCGGTGGGCTGGGGGCTCATGGCGGTTCTCCTCGGGAAGATCGATCGTGGTGCCGTGCGGGGAGCAGCTTACCCCCCGGGGGTATTCCGGAGGGTGTGACGGGAGAGAAGGCGAAGAAGGGCAAGGGGCCCCGGACCGTGACGGTCCGGGGCCCGGAGGGACGGGTCAGTTGTTCGGATCGCGCCGGGCACGGTTGCCCGGGCGGCTCGCCACCCAGGCACGGACCGTGTCCGCGTACCAATAGGGCTTGCCGCCCTCGGTGTGGTCGGGCTTGGGCAGCAGCCCGTGCTTCCGGTAGGTCCGCACGGTATCGGTCTGCACACCGATGTGCGCTGCGATCTCCTTGTAGGACCAGAGTCGACGGTCGGTCATCTCGCGCCTCTCCGCTGCGCCGCAGCGACGGAGGAAATCCGTCGGGGGAGCTGCGGCGCGGCCTTGTCGATCACCACGACTGTTGTCGGTTTGAACGACGGAGAGTGACCGCCGATGCGGCGTCGTGGTGCGGCTGTGACGGAAGGGCGGCGAGAACGTGACGCCCGTGACGCGTGTATGACGCCGTTTCGGGGTGTGAGTGGCGGTCTGTGCCTGTGCCCGTGCGTCAGCCCGGGGCCGGTACGACGCGTACCGGGCGGTTCTCCCGCCGGGACGTCTCGCACGCCTCGGCCACCAGCAGGGCGTGCAGCCCCTCGCGGCCGGGGCACGGGTTGGGGGCCTCGCCGCGGACGGCCGCCACGAAGGCGGCCAGCTCGGCCCGGTACGCGGGGGCGAACCGCTCCAGGAAGCCGGACCAGGGGCGCGCGGGCGGCGGCGGGCCGGCCGGCTCGGCCGACGTCGCGGGCGTACGGGCGTCCAGGCCCACCACCCACTGGTCGAGCTCGCCCGACAGCTCCATGCGGACGTCGTAGCCCGCGCCGTTGCGGCGGGTCGCCGTCGCCGTGACCAGGGCGCCGTCGTCGAGGGCGAGGAGGACGGCGGCCGTGTCCACGTCGCCCGCCTCCCGGAAGAGGGCCGCGGACGCCCCGCCGGTCGCGCCGCGGGCGTACACCTCCGTCACCTCCCGGCCCGTCAGCCACCTGACGGCGTCGAAGTCGTGCACCAGGCAGTCCCGGATCAGCCCGCCGGACTGCGCCAGGAACGCGGCCGGCGGGGGCGCCGGGTCCGAGGTGACGGCGCGGATCGTGTGCACGCTGCCAAGGCGGCCGGCGCGCAGGGCGGCGCGGGCCGCGCGGAAGCCGGCGTCGAAACGGCGCTGGAACCCCAGCTGCAGGAGCGTGCCCGCCGCGTCCGCCTCGCGGAGCGCGCGCAGCGTGCCCGGGACGTCCAGGGCGACGGGCTTCTCGCAGAACGCGGGGAGTCCGGCGCGGGCCGCCTGCGTGATCAGGGCGGGGTGCGCCGCGGTGGTCGCCGCGATCACGACGGCGTCGACGCCGCCGTCGAACACGGCCTCGGGGGAGGGGGCGGCCCGCGCGCCGACGCGTGCGGCCAGGGCGGCGGCGCGGTCCTGTTCGGCGTCCGCGACGACGACGCCCTCGACTCCGTCGAGCGCTGTGAGGACCGCGGCATGATGCGCCCCGATCCGCCCGGCCCCGACGACTCCGATCCGCATGCGTGACTCCGTCCTGTGGGTACGGTCCGGTTCCCGGCCGCGTGGGCGGACGACCGCCGGCGGTTCGGCACCGCCGGTCCCGTCGAAGGTGGCTGGTCGCCGTTGCGGCGGGAGGGAATGCCTGTGCGGCATGGTTCGCCCGGCCGCGGGCCCACGCGGCGGGCGGATGTGCCCGTGCGGCCGTGGGCCCCGGCCGGTCCTTGCCGTCGCGGCGGGGGAGGGCGAGGCGCCGCCCACGGCAGCCTCGCCGGGGGCGAGAAGGCTTCGGTGGGACGGCACGCAACCACGGCACCGCGCGCCGCAGGCGACACCGTGGCACTGGGTGTCACGCGTACATCGGTGGGCGTGCCGTCAGGGTGACCTCCGTCCGGGCGCCGGACTCCTGTGCCCGGACGCCCGCCTCGCAGACCGCCGCCGCCGCGTACCCGTCCCACACGCTCGGCCCCTCCGTCACCCCGCGCCGCGTCGCGTCGACCCAGTGCTGGACCTCGCGGTCGTACGCCTCGCGGAAGCGGTCGACGAAGTCCTGTGCGATGGCGCCGCCCCAGCGCCCGGCGGCGTTCACGTAGAGGCCGTGCGCGTCGCCCAGCCGCGCGCTGCCGCGCTCGCCGACCGCCTCGCACCGCACCTGGTAGCCGAACCCGCAGTTGACGAAGACCTCGACGTCGGCCAGGGCGCCGCCGGAGGTCTCCAGGAGGACCAGCTGAGGGTCGCTCAGGCCGCCGGGCGCGGCCGGCGAGGGGGCCGGTTTCACCACGCTCACCGCCGTGATCTCCTGGCCCAGCAGCCACCGCGTGGCGTCGATCTCGTGCACCACCGAGTCGTTGATCATCATGGCCTCGGTGAAGCCCGGCGGCGTCGCCACGTTCCGGTGCCGGCAGTGGAGCATCAGCGTCCGCCCGAGCGCGCCGCCGTCGAGCAGCGCCTTCAGCTGCAGGTACTCCGTGTCGTAGCGGCGCATGAACCCCACCTGCGCCCGCCGGTGCCCGAGCCGGACCTCGGCCTCCATCACCCGCAGCGCGGACTCCGCGCCGGGCGTGAGCGGCTTCTCGCACAGGACCGGCAGGTCCCGCGCGAAGGCGGCCAGCAGGGCCGCCTCGTGCGCGGGACCGGGCGAGGCGACGAGCACGGCGTCCACGTCGCCGGCGTCCATCGCGGCGGCGGCGTCGGTGTACGCGGTGCAGCCGGGGACGCCGCCCGCGATCCGCTCGGCGCGCTCGCCGTCGACGTCTATGACCGCGCTGACCCGGGCCCCGCTGATGACCCGGTCCAGGCGCCGGACGTGGTCGGAGCCCATCCGCCCCGTGCCGATGACCGCGACGCCGAGGGGGGCCCGGCGTACGTCCTTTCCTGCGCCTTCGTGCTTCATCCGTGCGAGTCTCCCAGTCTTCAGAGGCCGCAGCCGCGCAGGAAGCCCCGCGTGCGCCGCGCGATGGGCAGGGGACGGTCCGGCGGGCACGGGTACATGTCCTGTTCCACGATGGCGAACAGGTCCGCGTCCAGCCGGGAGGCCGCGGCGAGGACGGGTTCCAGCGCGGGAACGCCCCGCGGCGGCTCGCACATGACGCCCTGCCGGACGGCGGGCCCGAAGGCCGTCCCCTTGGCGAGGACGTCCGCGAGGACCTCCGGGTCCACCTGCTTGAGGTGGAGGTAGCCGATCCGCTCCCCGTACGTCTCGATGAGCCTGACGCTGTCGCCGCCGCAGTACGCGTAGTGCCCGGTGTCCAGGCACACGGAGACCAGCGACGCGTCGGTCGCGTCGAGGAAGCGCTCGACGTGCGCCTCGGTGTCGAGGTGGGTGTCGGCGTGCGGGTGGACGACGATCCCGAGCCCGTAGCGCTCGCGGACCTCGCGGGCGAGCCGCTCCATGCCGGCGGTGAGGTGCCGCCACTGATCGGCGGTCAGCTCCGGGTCCTCGACGATCTCGGCGGTCCTGTCGTCGCGCCAGAAGGAGGGGATGACGACGAGGTGGCGCGCCCCCATCGCGGCGGTGAGCTCCGCGACCGGCGCGACGTGCGCCCACGTCGCCCCCCAGGTGCCGGGACCGCGGTGCAGCGCGGTGAAGACGGTGCCGGCGGAGACCGTGAGGCCGCGCCGCTGCGTCTCGTCGCGCAGCCGGGCCGGGTCGGTGGGCAGATAGCCGTACGGGCCCAGCTCGATCCACTCGTAGCCCGCGTCGGAGACCTCGTCCAGGAACTGCCGCCACGGGAGCTGGGCCGGATCGTCGGCGAACCAGACGCCCCAGGAGTCGGGGGCGGAGCCGACCCGGATCCGGTGCCGTGAGGGGACGTTCGCGGTCGCGTCGGGAGCGGGCATGGTGCTCTCCTCGGGCGAGGGAGGGGCTGGGCTTTGCCCGTAGCTTTCCCGCGGTGCGGGGGAGTGTCAAGACTACGTCCTGACATACGGACGTAACGTCAAGATGTCTTCCGCTCACGTCTATATGTAAGGACAATGACCGAGCCGGTCCGAGCCGAACCCTCAGGAAGGGCGCCGATGAGCCACCCGAGTGCGCGTACGTCTTTCGACCTGATCACCATGGGCCGGGTCGGCGTGGACCTGTACCCCCTCCGGACCGGCGTGCCGCTGTCCGAGGCCGAGACCTTCGGCAAGTTCCTGGGCGGCTCGCCCGCGAACGTCGCGGTCGCCGCGGCGCGGCTCGGCCGGAGCGCGGCGCTCATCAGCCGCACCGGCGCGGACCCCTTCGGCGACTACCTCCACGACGCGCTGCGCGGCTTCGGCGTGGCCGACCGGTGGGTGACGCCCGTCGCCGCCTACCAGACGCCCCTGACGTTCTGCGAGGTCTTCCCGCCGGACGACTTCCCGCTCTACTTCTACCGCCGCCCCAAGGCGCCCGACCTGGAGATCCACGCGGACGAGCTGGACCTCGGCGCGATCCGGGCCGCCCGGATCTTCTGGGCGACCGGCACCGGCCTGTGCGAGGAGCCCAGCCGGACCGCGACGCTGGCCGCGCTCGCGGCGCGCGGGCGGCGCGGCGTCACGGTCCTCGACCTCGACTGGCGGCCGCTGTTCTGGGGCGGCGAGGGCGGCGCGTCCGGGCACGGCGGGCGTACGGGGCCGGCCGCCATGGCCGCCGCCCGGCCGCACTACGCCGCGGCCCTCGCCCACGCCACCGTCGCCGTCGGCAACGCCGACGAGTGCGAGGTCGCCACGGGCGAGCGCGCGCCGCGGCGGGCGGCGCGGGCGCTGCTGGACGCCGGCGTCGAACTCGCCGTGGTCAAACGGGGACCCGAGGGCGTCCTCGCCGTCCACCGCGACGGGACGGCGGCGGAAGTGCCGCCCGTGGAGGTGGAGGTGCTCAACGGCCTCGGCGCGGGCGACGCCTTCGGCGGCGCGCTGTGCCACGGCCTGCTGGCCGGCTGGCCCCTGGAGCGGACCCTCCGGTTCGCCAACGCGGCGGGGGCGCTGGTGGCTTCACGCCTGTCGTGCTCGGAGGCGATGCCGACGGGGGAGGAGATCGAGGAACTGCTGGCCCGGGGACGCGTTGCGCCTCGCGGCGGGTCTGGCGGGTCTGGCGGGTCTGGCGGGTCTGGCGGGTCTGGCGGGTCTGGCGGGTCTGGCGGGTCTGGCGGGTCTGGCGGGTCTGGCGGGTCTGGCGGGTCTGGCGGGTCTGGGGCGCTCGTCGGACCCGGCGGCGCGGGCCGCCCCGGCGGGGCCGGTGAACCCGGGGGGCCCTGGAGGTCCGACGCTCCCGACGGATCCATCGAGCCCGGCGGCTCCGGTGGCTCCGGTCCGGCCCGGTCTCCCGGCGGGCCCGGTGCCGTACGGCCGCCTGGCGGGCCCGGTGTTCCCGGCGTCTCCCGGCCGGGAACCCGGCCGTCCGGTCCGGAGGGCGCCCCGTCCCGCGCCGACGCCGGCACGGGCCCGTCCGGCGAGGACCCCCGTACGGAGGCCCCCCGGTCATGACCGTGCGCATCGCCGATCTGTCCCGCATCCGCAGCCGGCACCCCGAGGCCATCGCCGAAGCCGCCGCGCGGCGGCTCCGGCGGCCGTTGCTCGGGGAGAGCGGGCGGCTGATGGTCATCGCGGCGGACCATCCCGCACGCGGCGCTCTCGCCGTCGGTGACCGGCCGCTCGCCATGGCGGCCCGGCCCGACCTGCTGGAGCGGCTCTGCCTCGCGCTGTCGCGGCCCGGTGTCGACGGGGTCCTGGCCTCCGCGGACATCCTGGACGACCTGCTGCTGCTCGGCGCGCTGGAGGGCAAGGTCGTCATCGGGTCCATGAACCGCGGCGGGCTCGCCGGCGCGGCCTTCGAGATGGACGACCGCTTCACCGGGCCGCGCGCGGAGGACCTGGCCGCGCTCGGCTTCGACGCCGGGAAGCTGCTCCTGCGCATCGACCCCGGCGACCCCGGCTCGCTCAGGACCCTGCACGCGGCCGCCCGCGCCGTCGACGAGATGGCCGCCCGGCGGCTGCCGGTCTTCATCGAGCCGTTCCTGTCCCGCCGGGCGGGCGGCCGCGTCGTCAACGACCTCGGCGCCGACGCCGTCACGCGGGCGATCGCCATCGCCTCCGGGCTGGGCGGGACGTCCGCGTACACGTGGCTGAAGGTGCCGGTGACGGAGGACCCCGCGGACATGGAACGGGTGATGGAGACGTCGACATTGCCGGCGGTGCTGCTGGGCGGGGACGTGGGCGGCGACCAGGACGCGGCGTACGAGCGCTGGCGGTCGGCGCTGCGCCTGCCGACGGTGCAGGGGCTGGTGGCGGGCCGGTCGCTCCTCTACCCCGCCGACGGGGACGTGGCACGGGCCGTGGACACGGCGGTGGGGCTGCTGTGACGAGGGTCGGCTGACGTGACGATGTTTGGCTGCTGTGACGACGTTCGGCTGCTGTGACGACGGTCGGGTCGCCGTTTCGCCGCATGTAAGATACGTACTGCACGGTATTTATTTTTGTCGGCTTCATTTGCGGCATTTATCTGACGGCGGCGCTGGGCAGCACGGAGGTTCCTCGTGGCGAAGCAGGAGCGGGCGGTCCGCACGCGACGCCTGATCCTGGAAGCGGCCGGTGCCGTCTTCGACGAGTTCGGCTACGAGTCCACGACCATCGCGCAGATCCTCGCGCGCGCGGGCGTGACCAAGGGAGCCCTGTACTTCCACTTCGCTTCCAAGGAAGAGCTGGCCCGCGGGGTCCTGGACCAGGCGCTGACCATCGAGGGCATCCTGCCGCAGGAGTCCAGGCTGCAGGAGTGGGTGGACGTGGGCATGGTCCTCGCCCACCGCCTGCCCGGCGAGCCGCTGTTGAGCGCCTCCATCCGGCTCTCCGCCGACCGCAAGGCCCGTGACCTGTTCGGCACTTCCTGGCCCGCCTGGATCGACTTCATCGCGGGGCAGCTGGCCGAGGCCAAGGCGCAGGGCGAGGTCCTGCCCCACGTCGACCCCGGCCCGACGGCGACCCTCTTCGTCGGGGCGTGGACGGGCGTGGAGATCCTCGCCACCGCGCACGGCGAGAGCGGTGCCCTGGAGAAGCGCATCGCCCTCCTCTACGACACCTTCCTGCCCGGCATCGCCGTTCCCGGCGCGCTGCGGAACCTCGACACCGCTCCCGACCGCGGGGCCCGCGTCTGGAAGGCCCACCAGGCGCAGCGCGAGGCCCGAAGCCCAAAGGAAGCCGCAGCCGTCACCGCCTGAACGCCGGCGCCACCGCCCGGGCACCGCCTGAGCCGTCGGCCACCGCTGAGCCGCCGGCCCGCCCGGAGCGCGCCTCAGGCGCGCGCCAGCAACGGCACGTGGATGCTCACCCGGGTCCCCTCACCCGGGGTGCTCTCCAGCGTCACCCGGCCGCCGATGTCCTCGATGCGCTCGCGCACCCAGCGCAGGCCGCCCGCCGCCGGGGCCGACATGACGCGCGCCGCGTCGAATCCGGGCCCGGTGTCCTCCACCCGGGCGTGGGCCCAGCGCCGCGTCACCCGCGTCGTCACCTCCACCGCCGCGCCCGGGGCGTGCACGAAGCTGTTGCTCAGGCATTCGCGCAGGGACCAGAAGAGCTCGCGCCGGGAGGCGTCCGACAGCAGCGACTCGTCCCCCGTGGCGGCCACGGACACCGGAGTCCCGGGCGTGACCTGCGCGGCGAACTCCTCGACGGCCCGTGCCAGCGGCGGCAGTTCGGCCGCCAGGCGCAGCTCCCCGACCAGCTCCCGCGACCGCCCGAGCGCCTCGCGCACGAGCTTCCCGGCCGCCTGTGCCTCCCCGGCGCCGGGGGACTCCAAGTGACGCAGGGCCAGGGTGAGCGAGGTCCCGAGCTGGTCGTGGATCTCCCGCGCCAGCCGCCGCCGCTCTCTCCAGACCTCGTCGTCCCGCCCCGCGGCGGCGCTGCCGCCGAGCAGCCCCACCACCCTCGCCGCGCGGCGCGCGGTCCCCGCCCCCCGCGGGTCGCCGGACGCCAGCACCTCCTGGAGCGCGCACTCCAGCAGCAGGCCCGCGGCCGCTTCCGGGATCCGGGTGTCCGCGCGCAGTGCCGCCGGCGCCCGCCAGGCGTCCGCGGGCACCCGGCCGCCCCGCTCGGCGGCGGCCTCCGCCGCGGCCAGCACGCACCGCGCGTGCAGGGCGAGGGAGGAACGCAGGGTGGGCGCATCACACCCGAGCTCCTCCAGGACCTCCGGCAGGGCCGCCTCGTAGCGGCGCATCACCGCACCCGCGTCCACGCCCAGGGCACTCCCGGACGCGGGGCGCCGCTGGGCGGGCACCATGGGCACCACCTGTCCGGGTGCGTGCTGTCGTACCCCGTGCGCTCCGTGCGCTCCGTGCGCTCCGTGCGCTCCGTGTGACCCGTGCGCCCGGTGAGGACCGAGGGAAGAGACGGCCGAACGGCCCAGCCCCTCCTGGAGGGCCGACGTGAAGCCGTTCCCCACGACGGCCTCCAGCAGGGCGAACCCCGACCGGCCGGCATGTCCCGCTGAGCTGTCCGCGATTCCCACATGTCCCCCACGTGTGCGTCGATCCGACACCGGGGACGTTAACAAACCGGTCATCCTGTTTGTCAACAGCCCTCGTGAAGGTGGTGAGTGATTCGTGGGGGAGATGTGAGGGTTCCACCCCACTCGCCGGACCGACATAACGGACCTACGGTGGACAGAAAAACCGGATCATCGGTATTCGAGGGTGGCGGTGCGTCGATTTTCCGCCATGCGATTCCCGCCCGTGGGCACGTGACAGGGCCGTACGGAGCGGCCGGCCCGGTCCCCCTCCGGTGGCCGGCCGCTCCGTACGGCCCTGCTCGGGTCTGAGTCTGATCTCCCGTCGGTTCCGCCCGCGGTCCGCCCGCGGTTCCGTCCGTGGGTCCGTCCGCGGTTCTTCCGCCGGTGTCCCGTCGATGTCCCGCCGGGTTGCCCCGTCAGCCGCCCGGCGACTCCCGCGCCGCGTCCTCCCGCCCGACCGGAGCGGGGGCGGCGCCGCTGCCGGCGGCGCTGAGCGCGGACTCCGTCCCGGCGGGCTCCAGCCGCGCCAGGGTCTCCGGGGTGGCCAGCCGGGGCAGCAGCGCGCGCCACAGGCTGGACAGCGTGGGCCGGGAGAGCCACTCGCGGTCGCGCCGCGCGAGCCCTTCGAAGCCGATCGTCGCCCCGATGATCGTCGCCGTCATGTCCTCGGCCGAGGCGCCCGCGAGGATCGTGCCCTCCTTCGCGGCCCGCGTCAGGTACCGTCGCACGCACTCCAGCCACTCCTGCAGCAGGTCGGTCTCGGCGGCGTGCGAGGTGCGGGAGTTGAGGTGGAAGCCGGCCCGTACGACGACGTCCCAGCACAGCTGCTGCGCGAACGCGTGCGAGGTGTCGACCAGGGCCTGCAGGGCGCAGGGGCTGCGGCGGTGGACGCGGCGGGCGACGGCGTGCAGGATGCGCGCGGCTTCCGTCTCCACCGCCGCGGCCATGGCCGCCTTGGTGTCGAAGTGGAAGTGCAGCGCGCCCGTGCTCACGCCGGCGCCGGCGCTGATGCCGGCGAGCTTGGCCCGGGTGTAGCCGTGCTGGTCGAACGCCTGGGCCGCGGAGCGGATCAGGGCGTGACGGGTGTTCATGGCCCGTTCCTGCTTGGTCATGGCCGGCCCTTGGGGCAGTGCGTTCCGGTGGTGTGCGCGGAGCCGCCTGAAGCCGCGCTGAGCTGCACGAACGTACGAACGTGGAGGGGGGACAACGTCATGAGAACCATGAAACCAACTAACTGGTTTTATTTCTAGCTCGCTGCTGTCCGAATGTGTGGGATATGCCCCTGTATCTCAGGGTAATTAACCGGATTCTCCTCCTGTTTGCCGCGCATCCCGGTCGGATTGGCCCGCCCTGCGAATGATTCGAAGGGGGTCCCGATCCCCCTGGGGAAGCGGCTGTTGGCTGGATGGTGCGGCTACGGATGAGGTGTCCGGTGGGTGTGGCCGAGTGTCGCCCCTCGTCGATGGTCAAGACCTTTGACAAACCAGCAGTCCGGTTTGTAATCTCGCGTTGAACGGTCGGCTAGCGGCCCCAGCGCCGCGCGACAGTGCAGGAGCAGCGGATGAACCAGCAAGCCACCACCACCTCTCTCGACCCCCACATACGCCGGACGCCACCACCACCGCGCGTTCCCCGGCCGCGCTCCGGCTCCAGTCCGGCCGCGCCGGCCGGTCCGGCGGGCCGCGGCGGCCAGGGCGGCCGGACCGGCCGGGCCGAAGGCGTCCGGGCGGAGGACACCCTGCGCGTCCTGGTGGTCGAGAGCGACGCGCGCGCCGCCGAGACCCTGGTCCACGGGCTGCGCCGGCACGGGTACGACACGTCCACCGCCGGGACCGGGAGCAAGGCCCTGGAGACCTACGGCGAGGCGGACCTCGTCCTCCTCGACCTCGAACTGCCGGACCTCGACGGCCTGGAGATCTGCCGCGCCATCAGGGCCGCCAGCGACATCCCCGTCATCGCCGTCACCGCCCGCGCCAGCGAGCTCGACCGGGTGCTGGGCCTGCAGGCCGGCGCCGACGACTACGTCATCAAGCCCTACGGCTTCCGCGAGCTCATGGCTCGCATCGAGGCCGTCATGCGCCGCGCGCGCCCCCAGGGCCGCGACCGCACCGCCGCCCGGCTCATCACCGCCGGCCCGCTCACCATCGACGCGGGAACGCGCGAGGTCCGCCTCGGCGGGCGCCGCATCGAGGTCACCCGCAAGGAATTCGACCTCCTCCGTCTCCTCGCCTCGCAGCCGGAGAAAGTCATTTCCCGCAAGGAGCTCATGACGCAGGTGTGGGACGACAACTGGTCCCGGCCCGGGCGCACCATCGACACCCACGTCAGCAGCCTGCGCGGCAAGCTCGGCTCCGCCGACTGGATCATCACCATCCGCGGTGTCGGATTCCGCTTCGGGCACCTCGGGAACACCGACCGGAATTCCCCGGAAAACGCATCGGAGGCGCAGCTCGGCACAGCTCTGACGATCGCCTGACACAGTTCACCAAGGTCTGATGGGGGATACCTTGACGGTCAGTCACCAATTCCAGATGCTTTTCGCACGGCAACGAAGCCGCAGCGACGGGGAACGGGAAATCACCCGAGGATTTCCTGCCCGCCCCACCTTCCGGCCACCCGTTTCCGCCCCACGCACCGCTGCGCATCCCGCGGCCCCGGCGCTCCGTACGCCGGCCGCGGTGACGACCACGGTGCCCGCGGCGCCCCTTCCGTCCGCCCGCACGCTGCCATGACGCGTACCGCGGGCTCCCGCACGGCCGACGACCTGGAATTTCCCGACGACACCGCGAGGCAGGCCTCCATGGACCACGCACCCTCCGGCGCCACCACACTGGAGCGCCCCGTACCGCCCGAAGCAGTCCCCGCCCCGCTGCCCCTCGTCCTCTCCGCAGGCACCGAGGAGGAACTGCGCACCCGCGCCGCGGCGCTGCGCGACCTCCTCGCCGGCACCGGCACCACGGACACGACCGGCACCGGCACGACGGACACGACCGGCACCGCCGGCGCCCCGGACCCGGCGTCCGCGGCGCTCGCCCTGGCCTCCCGCGGCAGCGACGGCCCCCACCGCGCCGTCCTCCTCGTCACCGGCCGCGACGACGCCCTGAGCGGCCTGGACGCCCTCGCCGCAGGCGGAGCCGCCCCCGGCCTGACCACCGGCACCGTCCAGGAGGGCGACCTCGCCTTCCTCTTCACCGGACAGGGTGCCCAGCGCCCCGGCATGGGTGCCGGACTGCGCGCCGCGTTCCCCGTCTTCGCCGAGGCCTTCGACGAGGTCTGCCACGTCCTCGACCCGCACCTGCCGCGCCCCCTGCGCGAGGTGATCGACAGCGGCGACGCGGACCTCCTCAGCCGCACCGAGTACACGCAGCCCGCGACCTTCGCCGTCGAAGTGGCCCTGTACTGGCTGCTGGAGAGCTGGGGCGTGCGCCCCGACGTCCTCGCCGGGCACTCCATCGGCGAGATCGCCGCCGCCCACGCCGCCGGGGTGCTGTCGCTGCAGGACGCCGCGCGCCTCGTGGCCGTACGCGGCCGCCTGATGCAGGCCCTGCCCGCCGGGGGCGTGATGACCGCCGCCCTCGCCTCCGCCGCCGACGTCGCGCCCCACCTGGAGGGCCGCACGGCCACCGCAGGCATCGCCGCCGTCAACGGCCCCACCTCCGTGGTCCTGGCGGGCGCCGAGCGGACCGTCGGGGAGATCGCCGCCGAGCTGGCCGCTGCCGGCCGCAAGACCCGCGGCCTGCCCGTCAGCCACGCCTTCCACTCGCCGCTGATGGAACCCGTCCTCGACGACTTCCGCGCCGCCATCGAGGGCATCGCCTTCCACAGCCCGCGCATACCGCTGGTCTCCACCGTCACCGGCCTGCCCGTCGCGCCCGACGAGATGTGCACGCCCGGCTACTGGGTCGACCACATCCGCGCGACCGTCCGCTTCGCCGACGCCATGGCCACCCTGGAGGCCCGGGGCACCACCACCTACCTGGAGGTCGGCCCCGACGCCATCCTCACCAGCATGGGCAAGTCCTGCCTGACCCCCGGCCGCCCGGCGGCACTGCTGCCCACCGTGCGGCGCGCCAAGCCCGAGGCGCCCACGCTGCTGGCCTCGCTCGCCCAGGCCCACGTCCGCGGCGCCCACGTCGCGTGGAGCGCCTGCTTCGCCGGCACCTCCGTGCGCCCCGCGGAGCTGCCCGCCCACCTCGTCCCCGCCGAAACCCCTCTGGCCCCTCCGGCCCCTCTGGAGAAGTGAACTCATCGTGCGCAAGGTGCTCATCGCCAACCGTGGCGAAATCGCTGTCCGCGTTGCTCGCGCGTGCCGGGATGCCGGGATTGCCAGTGTGGCGGTCTACGCGGATCCGGACCGTGACGCGTTGCATGTC
>NZ_JBMMMZ010000015.1:0-22767 GCF_049725035.1 Streptomyces sp. XH2
GGGCGGCCCCCCCCCCCGGCCCCCCCCCCGGGGGGGGCGGCGCCGGGGGGGGGCCCCCGCCGACGATCCCGCGGTGAGCCGGGCGCTGGCCGCGGCCGCGGCCGCCGCGCAGGTGCCCGACCATCCCCGGCTCGACCAGGTCTTCCACGTCTTCGCCGAGGGCGGCAGCCTGTGGGTCGTCAGCGAGCTCGTCCCGGCCCGCCCGCTCGCCGCGCTCCTCGCCGAGCGGCCCCTCTCGCCCCACCGCGCCGCCGAGGTCGCCGCCGACGTCCTCACCGCTCTGCGCGCCCTGCACGCCCACGGCTGGACCCACCGCAACATCACCACCCGCACGGTCCTCATCTGCGACGACGGCCGCGCCGTCCTGACGGGCCTGGCCGCGGGCGCGGCCGAGGAGGCCCTGTGCGGCTACAACCCCGTTCCGGAGGGCGCTGACCCGCCCGGGGGCGGGAACGGCGGGATGGGCGCGGGTGCCGGGGCGGGTGGGAGCGCCAGGGGCGGAATGCCCTCGCGGCAGCGGGCGGCTCGCGGGGCGGCGGGGCTGCCGGGGACGCCGGGGATGCCAGGGCAGCCGGGCGGTTCGGTGCCGGGTGGGGCTACGGGCGGTGGCCGGATGCCGGTTGGTGGCCGGGCGCCGGGCGGTGCCCCTCGGGGAGCCGGCGGGGGACGGCCCGGCCCCGGCCCGGGTCTCGGCCCCGGCTCAGGGCTTCGCACCGGCCCCGGCTCCGGGCTCGGTGAGGGCGTCGCGCCGCGTGGCGGCGTGCCGGGCGGGAGTGCGCCGGGGGGAAGCTCGCCCGGTGGCCCGGCTGCGCCGCGGCCCGGCGGGCAAGAGGGCAGGCCGTCACCGTCCCCATACCGGGATCAAGGCGCCGCGGGCGGCTTCCTGCCGCCGGGCGGCCCCCGGTCATCGGGTGAGCCCTGGCCACCGCTCAACTCCCGGCCACCGGCGGGTGGGCAGGGCACGGGACGTTCGGGCAGGGGGCAACCGGGCGGGCAGGGAGCCGGCCCCGGAGCCGGGCAGCCGGGCTCACAGGCCGGGCCCCGGCAGGTGCGCTCTTCGGCGGTCGCCGCCTATCGTGCGGGCGCCGCCCGGGCCGCCGCCGCCCGCGCGGCCGGGGAGAACGCCCCGCCCGTCACCCCCACCGGCTCGTCCACCTGGGGCGGCGGCAGCGCCGCCAGCGGCGCGGCCCCCACGCCCGCCCCCGACTCCCCCCACGGCGCATCCTCCGGCCGGAACCGGCCGCCGGGCCCGCCCGGAGCGCGCAGCGGCCCCGCCGGACCGGGGAACGCCGCCCGGCCGGACGTCCCCGAAGTGAAGCTCCCCGGATCCGCCGCATCCTGGCCGGCCTTTCCCGGGATGACCGCGCCCCCTCGCTCCGCCGCCCCGGCCGTGCCATCGGGCACCCGCCCCGGAGCGGGCAACGGGGCCGTCCATGGCGCCGGCAACGCAGCCCCGCCCTCACCCCCGCCCCCGCACGCGTCGCAGAGCCCGGCAAAGAGCCCAGAAGGCAGCCCTGAAAACAGCCCCTCCGCGACCGCCCCCGGCAGCGAATCCGCCGGCAAGCCACCCGCCGCCTGGGGAGCCGCCGGGCAGCAGCCCGCGGGAGCCCTCGCCGTCGAGCGCGCCCGCCAGGCCCGGATGGTCGTCGTCGGCGCCGTCACCGAGCGGTGGGCCCCGGAGCAGGCCTGGCCCGTACAGGAGAGCTGGCAGCTCGCGCCCCCCGTCGGCCCCGCAGCCGACCTCTGGGCCCTCGGCGCCCTGCTCTTCCGCGTCGTGCAGGGGCACGCCCCCTACCCTGAGGACAGCACGGCCGAACTGGTCCGGCTCGTGTGCGTGGAGCCCCCCGCCTTCGCGGAGGAGTGCGGTGCCCTGCGGCCCGTGGTCGAGTCGCTGATGCGCAAGGACCCGGCCGAGCGCCCCGAGTTCGAGGAGCTCCGCGGCTGGCTGCGCTCCCTGATCCGCTCCGCGCCGGAACCGGAGCCCGGCGGCCGCACCCTCACCGTGCCCGACACCGCCCCGGACGCCCCTGCCGACCAGCACCGGCTCCCGGTCGTCCGCCGCAAGGGCGAGCTGGTGCGGCGCAGACGCGGCCGCCCCATCACCGCCGTGGACACCGCGCCGGCAGCGCACGGCCGCCACAAGAAGACGGCCAAGGACCCGGCTAGGGACACGGCCAAGGCCAACGCCAACGCCCCTGCTCCCCGCTCCGGCACGCCCCGCACCGGGCACCTGCAGGAGCAGCGCGGCCGCCCGGCCCGCTCGGCGTTCGGTCTCGGCCGGCTGCTGCTCGGCCTGGTCCTGCTGCTCCTCATCGGGGCCGCGCTCTACGCGATGCTGTTCATGCCGCGCGCCGAGGACAGCGCGAGCCGGGCCCGCGCGGACCGTGCGGGGTCGGCCGGCGCGCGCAGTGCAGCGCCCCGGGCCCCGGAGACCGCCGCCACACCGGGCGGGACCAGAGCGGCGGGTGGGACGGACGCCTCGGGCGGGGCGACGGCGGAGGAGCGGATCGCCGAGTCCGACGGTGCTGCCAAGGGCTTCACCCTGCGCAAGGACCCCAAGGGGTTCACCGTTGCGGTCGCCAAGGACTGGCAGCGCCGCGGGGCGAACGACCGCGGGCAGGTCGTCTACGCGGGCGGCGAGTACCAGCTCGTGGTGGTCCCCGGCCGGGACGAGGTCGCGGAGTTCGGCAGCGACCCGATGGCCTACCAGCAGAGCAAGGAGCCCGAGCTGGAGTCCTACCGCTCCTCCTCGTGGTCCGGCGCCAGCGGGCTGCGCCGTATCGACGTCGGCGGGACGGCGTCGGCGGAGGGCACGTTCAACTGGAACGACAGCAGCGGACGGCAGGTCTATGTGCGCAACTCCGCCACCATCGTGAACGGTCGCTACCACCTGCTGCAGGTGATCGGGCCGATGAACGAGCAGCGTTCGGTGGACCGCTTCTTCGAGCAGGCAGCGGCCACCTACAGGGCGGGCGGCTGAGCGGGCCGGGCGAAGCGCTCGCGCAGCTCGTACTTGAGCACCTTGTGCAGGGTGTCGTCGCGGGGGAGCCGCCCGACCAGCTCCAACTGCTCGGGGATCTTGTGTACGGACAGCCCGGCGTCCGCCAGATGGGAGGCCACTTCCCCGAGCGTGAGCCGCGCTGCTCCGGGAACCTGCTGGACGACGGCGCAGACCCGCTCCCCGCGCACGGGGTCGGGCAGCCCGATCACGGCGGCGTCGTCGATGAGCGGATGGCTCCGCAGGAGCTGTTCGACCTCTTGCGCGGAGACGTTCTCGCCTTTGCGGATGATGACGTCCTTGGCGCGCCCGGTGATGACGAGGTGGCCGTCGGCGGTGAGGCGCCCCAGGTCGCCGGTGAGGAGGAATCCGTCGGCGTCGAAGGCCTCGGCGGTCTGGGCGGGGTCGAGGTAGCCGCGGCAGACGGCTTCGCCGCGCAGCCGGATCGCGCCCTCGGTGCCGGGTGGTACGGGTGCCCCGCCGGCGTCGGTCACCCGGATCTCCATGCCCGCGGGCGGCCGGCCCTCCGTGCCGGCCAGGTGCTCCGCCGTGTCCTCCGGATCCCCCATCGTGATCATCGGGGCTTCGGTCATGCCGTAGCCGTGCACCAGCGGGCATCCCAGCTCGCGGACGACGTCGTGGTGCAGCTCCGGTGCCCTGGGCGCGCCGCCGCCCGCCAGGAGCCGGAGGGTGGGGAGGAGCCTGCGTCCGGGCTGCCGGCGCTGCTCGGCGAGGAACATCGCGTAGAAGGCGGTCGAGCCGCCCGCGACGGTGACTCCGTTGCGGCGGTAGGCGCCGAGCGACCCGGGCAGGGAGAAGTGCTCCACCAGGAGGGCGGGGAAGCCCCGCAGGAGCAGCATGACGGTGTAGTCGGGCCCGGCGACGTGCGCGTAGGGGAAGGCCATCGACCCGACGTCGTCCGGGGTGAGGCGCAGGGCGGCGGCCAGGCAGCTGCCGGCGGCGATGAGCCCGCGGTCGGTGTGCAGGGCGCCCTTCGGCGCGGAGGTGGTGCCGGAGGTCCAGTAGACCCAGCGGACGCGGGTGCCGTCGGCGGGCGGGGGCGGGAGGGCCGCGGGGTCCCCTTCGGGCAGGGCGTCGTAGGCGGTGAGGACGAGGGGCGGCGCGGGGAGCGCGAGGGCGAGCCGGTACGCCATGAGGCTGTGGTCGAAGCCCCGCCACACTCCGGGGACGGCGAAGAACCCGGCCTCGGTGGCCCGCAGGGCGTGACCGGCCTCGCGGTCGCGGTAGTAGGGGATGAGCGGCGTCTGGACGGCGCCGAGGCGGGCCAGGGCGAAGGCCAGGACGACGGTCTCGATGCGGGTGGGCAGCTGCCAGGCCACCCGGCTGCCGGGGCGCACTCCGAGCCCGTACAGCCCGGCGGCGGCCCGCTCGGCGCGCGTCCGCAGCTCGCCGAAGGTCACCGTGCGGTCCGCGGCCCCGGCCGGGTCGGGTCCGGCCGCGGGGTCCGGCTCATCGGCCTGGATGAGGGCGGGGGCGCCGGGGGTCAGGTCCGCGCGGCGGTCGAGCAGTTCCCACAGGGTGCGGGAGGCGGACAGGTCATCGGCGGTACCGGGCATGGCGGGCCTCCGCGATAACTGACGATACGTCAGAGAGTGCGGCGAAGCGTAGGCCGTCCCGCCTTGCCGGTCCAGGGGGTGCGGGCTAGCCTCAAAACTGACAGACCGTCAGTTCGACTGCCGGACCCGGGAAGGACCTGATGGAACTGCCCCGCATCGTCAGCGTCGACGACCACGTCATCGAACCCGCCCACCTCTTCGAACGCTGGCTGCCCGCCCGCTACCGCGACCGCGGCCCCCGCCCCCTGACCACCGGCATCGGCCGGCTGGAGTACATCGGCGGCAGGTACACCGTCGCCATGGACCCCGACGGTCCGCCCGCGGACTGGTGGATCTACGAGGACCTGTCCGTCCCCTACAAGCGCGTCATCGCCGCCGCCGGCTTCGACCGCGACGACATGACCCTGGAAGGCATCACCCGCGCCGAGATGCGCCCCGGCTGCTGGGACCCCGCGGAGCGCCTGAAGGACATGGATCTCAACCACGTCGAGGCGTCGCTGTGCTTCCCGACCTTCCCCCGCTTCTGCGGGCAGACCTTCGCCGAGGCGCACGACAAGGAGGTCGCCCTCGCGTGCGTGCGCGCCTACAACGACTGGATGGTCGAGGAATGGTGCGGCGACAGCGGCGGGCGCCTCATCCCCCTGTGCCTCATCCCGCTGTGGGACGTGGACCTCGCCGTCGCGGAGATCCACCGCAACGCCGCCCGCGGCGTACGGGCCGTGACCTTCAGCGAACTGCCCACCTGCCTCGGCCTTCCCAGCATCCACACCGGCTACTGGGACCCCTTCTTCGCCGCCTGCCAGGACACCGGCACCGTCGTCAACATGCACATCGGCTCCTCCTCGCAGATGCCCGCCGCATCCCCCGACGCCCCGCCCGCCGTCCAGGCGACCCTGTCCTTCAACAACGCCATGGCGTCGATGGCCGACTTCCTCTTCAGCGGCGTCCTCGTCCGCCACCCCCGGCTCACCCTCGCCTACAGCGAAGGCCAGATGGGCTGGATCCCCTACGCCCTGGAGCGCGCCGACGACGTCTGGCGGGAGCACCGCGCCTGGGGCGGCGTGCGCGACCTCGTCCCCGAGCCGCCGTCCACCTACTACTACCGGCAGGTCTTCTGCTGCTTCTTCCGCGACAAGCACGGCATCGACGCACTCGACACGGTCGGCCGCGACAACGCCACCTTCGAGACCGACTACCCCCACGTCGACTCGACCTTCCCCCACACCAAGCGGGTCGCCCTCGAGCACGTACGCGGGCTGGACGACGAGACCGTCCGCAAACTGATGCGCGGCAACGCCATCCGCATGCTCGGCCTGGACCTCGACCCCATGGGCAGGTGAGCCGCAGTGGACCTCACCCTCACCGAGGAAGAGGAGGACTTCCGCGACCGGCTCCGCGCCTGGCTGCACGACACCCTGCCCCGGCTTCCCCCGGAACCCCCCGCCGACGACTGGCCCGCACGCCGCGCCCACGACTGCGCCTGGCAACGCGCCCTCCACGACGCCGGATACGCCGGCCTGCACTGGCCCGCCCACGCCGGCGGCCAAGGCGCCACCCCCACCGAGTACTTGATCTTCATCGAGGAGACCGAGCGCGCCGGAGCCCCCTATGTCGGCGCCAACTTCGTCGGCCTCCTCCACGCCGGCCCCACCATCGCCGCCGAGGGAACCGCCGCCCAGCGCACCCGCTGGCTGCCGCCGATCCTGCGCGGCGACGAGATCTGGTGCCAGGGCTTCTCCGAACCCGACGCCGGCTCCGACCTGGCCTCGCTGCGCACACAGGCCGTCCGCGACGGCGACTCCTACCTCGTCACCGGCAGCAAGATCTGGACCTCCCACGCCGAGGTCGCCGACTGGTGCGAACTCCTCGTCCGCACCGACCCCGCAGCACCCCGGCACCGCGGCATCTCCTGGCTCGCCCTGCCCATGAACGCCCCCGGCGTCACCGTGCGCCCCCTGCGCACCCTCGCCGGCACCAACGAGTTCGCCGAGGTGTTCCTCGACGAGGTGCGCGTGCCCGTCACCCACCGCGTCGGCCCCGAGAACGACGGCTGGCGCGTCACCATGGTCACCCTCTCCTACGAGCGCGGCACCGCCTTCGCCGGAGAGGTCGTCGCCTGCCGCCGCACCCTCACCCGCCTCGCCCGCACCGCCCGCGCCAACGGCCGCTGGGACGACCCCGTCCTGCGCCGCCGCCTCGGCCGCCTCCACGCCGAATTCACGGCCCTGTGGCGGCTCGTCCAGTGGAACACCTGCGAGGCCGCCCACGCCGCCCGCACCGGGGGCCACGGGGCCCCGGGGGCCGGCGCGTCCGTCTTCAAACTCCGCTACTCCCAGGCCCGCCAGGAGCTCTACGAAGCGGCCGCCGAGGTACTCGGGCCGGAATCCCTGGACACCCGCCACGAGTGGACGGCACAGCGCCTCTCCTCGCTCTCCTACACGATCGCCGCGGGAACCTCCCAGATCCAGCGGAACATCATCGCCGAGCGCGTCCTCGGCCTCCCCAGGGGGCGATGACCATGGACTTCCGCCTCACCGACGACCAGCGCGCCCTGCGGGCCGGGATGCGGGACCTCCTCGCCGCCCGGTACCCCCGTGAACGGCTGCGTTCCCTGGCCGACTCCCCGGACGGCCCGCCGGCGCCGGACCGGGGCCTGTGGCGGGCCCTGGGGGAGGCGGGCTTCTTCGCCCTGCGCCTCGCGGAGCAGGACGGCGGCGCGGGGCTGGGACTCCCCGAGGCAGTGCTCCTCTTCGAGGAGGCCGGACGGGCCCTGCTGCCCGGGCCGCTGGTCGCCACCCATCTCGCCGCCGGGCTCGTACCGGGAGCGGCCGAGGGAGCCTGTCCGGTCACCGCCCTGGACCGGCCGGGGACGGCCGAGCACCTCGCCTCGGCGGAAGCCGTCCTGCTCCTCGACGGCCGGGCCCCCCGGGTCCTGCGCGCCCGCCCCGGCGGTGCCCCGCGAGCACTGCGGGCGCGGCCCGCCCGGTCCGTGGACCCCACGACGCCCCTGCACCTCGTCCGGCAACTGCCCCGGCCGTCGGACGGAAGCGCCTCCGCCGTGCCTGCCGACGCTTCCCGGCTGTGCAGCGAAGCGGCCCTGCTGACCGCCGCCCAGCAGCTCGGGAGCGCCTTCCGGACCGTCGAACTGGCGGTCTCCCATGCCCGGCTCCGCTCCCAGTTCGGGCGTCCGGTCGGTGCGTTCCAGGCCGTGCAGCACTTGTGTGCGGAGATGCTCGTCCGGGCGGAACTCGCGCGTGCCGCGGTCTATGCCGCGTCGCTTGCGGCCGAACCGGATGGAACCGCTGAAATCGCCACCGCCAAACTGCTCGCTGACAGTGCGGCCGTGCGCAACGCTCGTGACTGTCTGCAAGTGCACGGTGGCCTGGGGTTCACATGGGAAGCGGACGTCCATCTGCACCTGAAACGTGCATGGCTGAGGGCCGGTCAATGGCAGTCGGCGGCCGAAGCCGAGGAATTGCTTGCGAATACCCTGCTGCACGACGCTTCACACCTCCCGGAGGGGCCTCACGCGAGTGATGCAACGGATGTTCTGGACGCAGAGAATGTCACGGCGTAATCGGCATGGACGAAATTCCGGGTATGTCATGCCGAACCGCTCACAGCATGTCGATATCAGGCTGTGTCCCGGACGTTATTCGTCACGGGCCGGAGTCGGGCCCCGGCTCGGGTACTCTCCCTTGGATGAGAGAGGTTCAGAAGCGCTGCGAGGCGCCTGTGGCCCATGTGGCGGCGCCAGGCGTGCACATGTCTGATGCTCGTCCCGGAACGGGTCGCAAAGACCCTCGGTGTTCGAGTCTCCTCAGCGCGCGTCGCACAGTATGCAGCAGCCCTACTCCTTTGCGCCGGAATATGCCCGAAGCGCTTGTTGGGGTGACTGTGCGTCAACCATGCTGTCTCGGAAGGCGATCACGTTCCGTGGTCCCTCGGAGACGCGAGGCGTTGTGTCCGCCGGTACGGATGGTGTGAGCGGTGCAGGTGCTTCAGATGCAGATGGAGGTCCGGGCCGACCCCGCGGAAGTGGGACGGGCCCGCAAGTGGGCGAGGTCGCGACTGGCCGGCTCGGGAATAGGCGTCGATGAGCCGCTGGCCGAGACGCTGATCCTGCTGATCTCCGAGCTGGTCACCAACGCCGTCGTCCACACCGGCTGCCCGGCCGTGCTGCGCATGCTCTTCCCGGGCGCAGGCGCCGGAGTGCCCGGCGTGGGCGGAGGCACCGTCCGCGTCGAGGTCGCCGACATCAGCGCCCGCCCGCCCCGCCGCAGGTGCGCGGGCGGCGAGGACACCGGCGGGCGCGGCCTGGAGCTGGTCGACGGTCTCGCGGACCGCTGGGGCTGGCAGGCGGAGGGCAGCGGCAAGCGCATCTGGTGCGAGGTCGATCGCGGCGGCTCCGCGTGGGCCGGCGCTTTCGATGCGCCGCGCGCCGTCATAAATCGGGCTTAATCGACAAAGTCCAGACCAGGTGTTGACGTGAAGTGTCCACGTGATCACCCTTGGACGCAGCGATTCGTTGCGAGGGGACGTCGAGAGGCCCGCATTCACCGGGCTGCTCGGCGAGTACGGGTCGCGATCCGGCGCAAGAACAGGGCTCCAGCGCCGGAGCCGGCGGCGACGCGCGGTGCCGTGCTCGGGGTGCGCATCTGCACGTCGCCGCCCGCCCACGTCTCCGGGCCCGCTCACAGCACGGCGACCGGCGCCACGGGTGCGCCCACCGCCCCCTCGAAGGGCTCGGGCGTCGCCGTCAGCAGGAAGGCGTAGCGCCGCTCCTCCGCACAGGCCGCGGAGAGCTCCTCCAGATTCCAGTTCTGGCCCTGCATCATCCCCATCTCGACCAGATGGAGCGCGTGCACCGGCAGCCAGAGGCCGTCGATCTCCGGTGGGAAGACCTCGAAGCAGAGCGTGTCATTGGCGACGGCGGCGACATCGCGTGCATGGAACCACTCGGGTGTCCGGACCGACAGCCCGGGCGACGCACTGCCGTACGCACGCCGGTCGCCCGCAAGGTAGTGCTGCATGTGCCCGGTGCGGACCACCACGAGGTCCCCCGGCCCCACGGAGACCGCCCCCATGTCCTCCGCCGCCTCCAGGTCCTCCGGGGTGACGGCGTGCCCGGGGTCCAGGCGGTCCACGCCCCGGGCGCGGGCCACGTCGAGCAGCACCCCGCGCGAGACGACGTGCCGGGCCTTCTCGATGCCGCTGAAGACGGCGCACGCATGAGCCGTGATCGAGTCCGCCGGACGGCCGTTGTAGATCCTGCCGCCGTGGGAGACGTGCGGCAGCGCATCCCAGTGGGTCCCCGCCTGGAGGCCCATGGTGACGGTGTCGTCGCTCGTGGCCACTGATCCCGGAGCGAACTCCTCGCGGTTGAGCGAGGTCATGGTGTGCAGGGGGTTGACCCTGCCGGGGATCAGGCCGGTCTGGATCCCGCGCTGCCGCAGAGGCACGGCCAGGGCCACCCTCCGGCCGGTGAGCACGGCCGCCGCCGCTTCGCGCACAACGGCGTCCGTGATCAGGTTCAGGGTGCCGATCTCATCCCTCTCGCCCCAACGGCCCCAGTTGTTAACCCGCTTGGCGATCTCGTGGAACTCCGCCGGCAGCGGCATGGACATCCTCCCGGATCGGTCCCCGTGCGGGGCTTGTGCCTTCGCCTGCCCTGCCCAAAAATCTAACGGTCCGTCAGATGGAGCGGGAAGGGGCGTGCGCCATGGGGAGCTTCTTGGCGGGAAAGGTGATCGCCGTCACCGGGGCGGGACGCGGCATCGGCCGCGCGGTCGCCCTCGCATGCGCGGCCGAGGGCGCAAAGGTCGTGGTCAACGACTACGGCGTCGCCATCGACGGCGCCGAGCCCACGAGCGAGGTGGCCGCCGCCGTCGTCAAGGAGATCGAGGCCGCGGGCGGCGAGGCCGCCGCCGTCGCGGACGACGTGTCGGCCATGGCCGGCGGGCAGCGGATCGTCGACACGGCCCTCGCCCGCTACGGGCGTCTCGACGGCGCCGTGTGCGCCGCGGGCATCCTGCGCGAGCGGATGCTCTTCAACATGACGGAAGAGGAGTGGGACCCCGTCATCGCCACGCACCTCAAAGGGACCTTCACCGTCTTCCGCGCCGCCTCCGCCGTCATGCGCCGCCAAGGACGAGGCACCCTCATCGGCTTCACCAGCGGCAACCACCAGGGCAGCGTCGCCCAGGCCAACTACTCCGCCGCCAAGGGCGGCATCATCTCCCTCGTCCGCAGCGCCGCCCTGGGCCTGCACAAGTACGGGATCACCGCCAACTGCGTCGCCCCTGTGGCCCGCACCCGCATGTCCGCCAACGTGCCCATGGAACTCAAGGAGATCGGCGACCCCGAGGACGTCGCGGCCCTCGTCGTCTACCTGCTCGGCGAACAGGCCCGCGACGAAGGCGTCACCGGTCAGGTCTACACCGTGGCCGGCCCCAGGATCGCCGTGTGGGCCCAGCCCCGCGAACTGCGCGCCGTCTGCGCCGAAGGCCCCTGGACACCGGACAGGATCGCCGACCTGCTGCCCCGCACCGTCGGCACCGACCCCATGCCGATGCTCGCCCACCTGGAGGCGATGGCCGACGCGGCCGCCGCCAAAGCCCGCCCCAACGCATGACGGGAAGCCACTCATGGACTTCTCCTTCGGGCCGGACGACGAAGCCCTCCGGCAGGAAGCACGGGCCTGGCTCACCGGCCACCTCGCCGCGGAGCCGTCACCCACCGCAGGCCGCGCCTGGGAGCGGGAACTGGGCGCCGACGGCTGGATCGGCCTCGGCTGGAACTGCGCGCCCGGCACCTACGGCAACCGCACCGCGCCCCTGACCGGGCAGGTCGTCTGGGCCGAGGAGTACTCCCGCGCCCGCGCGCCCGCCCGCCTCGGCCACATGGGAGAGCACCTCCTGGCCCCCACCCTCATCGCCCACGGAGACCCCGCCCAGCGCTCCCGCTTCCTCCCCGCCATCGCCCGCGGCGAGGAGATCTGGTGCCAGGGCTACAGCGAACCCGGCGCGGGGTCCGACCTCGCCGCCGTACGCACCGCCGCCGTCAGGGACCCCGGCAGCCGCACCTACCGCATCACCGGCCAGAAACTGTGGACCTCCTTCGCCCACGAGGCCGACTGGTGCTTCCTGCTCGCCCGCACCGCCGAGGGCTCCCGCCGGCACCATGGACTCTCCCTCCTGCTCGTGCCGATGGACCAGCCCGGCCGGATCGAGGTCCGCCCGATCCGGCAGCTCACCGGCGGTGCCGACTTCAACGAGGTCTTCTTCGACGGAGCCGAGGCCCGCACCGGCCACGTGCTCGGCGGCGAGGGCAACGGCTGGCGGGTCGCCATGGACCTCCTCGGCCGGGAGCGGGGGCCGGCCACCCTCGCCCAGCAGATCGGCTTCGCCGAAGAGCTCGCCCGCATCGTCCGCCTCGCCCGGGAGACCGGAGCCGCAGCGGAGCCGGCGGTGCGCGACCGGCTCGTACGGCAGTGGGCAGAGCTGCGGACCATGCGCTGGACCGCCCTGCGGGCCCTGGGCGGCACGGACCTTCCCGGCGCACCCAGCGTCGCCAAACTGCTCTGGGGCAGCTGGCACCAGCGCCTCGGCGAACTGGCCGTGCAGGTGCAGGGCCCGCCCGCCGCCGTCGGGCCGCACGACTGGAGCGAGGAACGCCCCTACGAGCTCGACGCCCTGCAGCGGCTGTTCCTCTTCTCGCGGGCCGACACGATCTACGGCGGGTCGGCCGAGATACAGCGCACCATCATCGCCGAGCGCGTGCTCGGCCTGCCGAAGGAGCTTCTTCCATGACGGCGGACGACATGACCGCTTACGGCACGACGGCGTACGGCGTGAAGGCGTACGGCAACTGGATCGGCGGGTCGTGGCGTACGCCGGAAAAGGGGCACTATCCAGTTGTCAATCCGGCGACCGAACAGGTCGTCGGGGCGGCGCCGGAGGCTACCCCCGCCGAGGTCGCCGCCGCCGTGACCGCCGCACAGGCCGCGCAGGACGGCTGGTCCCGTACGGACCCGCGCGAGCGCGCGGCCGTACTGGACCGGACAGCGGAACTGATCGGTGAACGCGGAGCGGAGCTCCTGCCCCTGCTCCAGGCCGAGACGGGCGCGACGGCGCGCGTCACCTCGGCCCTGCAACTGCCCGTGGCGGTGGACCGCTTCCGCCGTTACGCCCGGGGAGCGGTCGAGCCGGCGGTCCTCCCGCTCGCACCGCACCCCGTCCAGGGCAGTCCGCTCGCACCCGGCGGCCTGATGGGCGCCGCCGCGGTCCGACGCCCCGTGGGCGTCGTCGCCTGCATCACCTCCTACAACTTCCCGCTCGTCAACCTCGTGGGCAAGCTCGCGCCCGCCCTGGCCATGGGGAACGCCGTCGTCGCCAAACCGGCGCCGCAGGATCCCCTGTGCTGCCTGTCGCTGGGCCCGATCCTCCGGGAGGCCGGCCTCCCGGACGGCGTCTTCAACATCGTCACGGGCTCGGGTCCGGGCGCGGGGCAGGCGCTGGTGTCCCACCCCGGCATCGACATGATCAGCTTCACCGGATCCACCACCGTCGGAAAACAGATCGCCGAAGCCGCGGGGAGGTCGATGAAGCGCACCCTTCTCGAGCTCGGCGGCAAGGGCGCGGCCATCGTCCTGGGGGATGCCGACCGGAACGTGCTCAAGTCGGCGATAGGGGCGGTCGGTTCGGTCTGGTCCTTCCACAGTGGACAGATCTGCACGGCGCCGACCCGGGTGCTCGTGCAGCGCGCGCTGTACGAGGAGGTCGTCGCCGGTCTCCAACGTTACGCGCGGACGCTGACCGTCGGGGACCCTGTGGATAACTCGACGGTGGTGGGCCCGCTGATCTCCGCCGCCCAGCGCGACCGGGTGGAGGCGTACGTCGCACGGGCCCGGGCGGAAGGCGCGCGCATCGTCGTCGGCGGCACCCGCCCGGACATCAAGCCCGGCTTCTACGTAGCCCCGACCCTGATCGCCGACGCCGATCCGCAAAGCGCCGTCGCCCGGGAGGAGTTGTTCGGTCCCGTCGTCGTCGCCCTCCCCTTCGAGGACGACGAGGACGCCGTGCGCATCGCCAACAGCACCTCCTACGGCCTCCACGACTACGTGTTCAGCGCCGACACCGCCCGCGCCTGGGCCGTCGCCGCACGCCTCCGCAGTGGCAACGTCGGCATCAACACCGTGCAGCGGCACCCCGAGACGCCCTTCGGCGGCTTCAAGGAGAGCGGTGTCGGCCGGGACGGCGGATCGTTCGGACTGCACGCCTACAGCGAACTCCAGTCGGTCGTCTGGGCCTCCTGAGCCCGCGGCCCCCTCCACCGCACCCGGCCCGGCCCGCCCCGTTCCATCCGACTCCGAGAGGACCCCAGCCGTGCGAGGCGTCATCTTCGACGGGAAGCAGCCCTTGGTCGCCGACGATCTGGAGGTCCGGGAGCCCGGCCCCGGCGAGGTCCTGGTCTCCGTCGCGGCCGCCGGGCTCTGCCACAGCGACCTCTCGGTCGTCGACGGCACGATCCCGTACCCCGTCCCCGTCGTCCTCGGGCACGAGGGCGCAGGAGTGGTCCGGGCGATCGGCCCCGGCGTCGCGCACGTCGCGCCCGGCGATCACGTGGCGCTGTCGACGCTCGCGGCCTGCGGTGTCTGCGGCGAGTGCGGCCGTGGCCGCCCGACGATGTGCCGCGAGTCGATCGGCAAACCCACCCGGCCCTTCACCCGGAGGGGTGAGCGGCTTTTCCACTTCGCCGCCAGCTCCGTCTTCGCCGAACGCACCGTCGTCAAAGCCGTCCAGGCGGTGAGGATCCCCGAGAGCATGCCGCTGACCTCGGCGGCACTGATCGGCTGCAGCGTCCTGACCGGCGTCGGCGCCGTACTCAACCGTGCCCGCGTCCGCCCCGGCGAATCAGTCGTCGTCATCGGCGCCGGCGGCATCGGGCTCAACGTCCTGCAGGGTGCCCGGATCGCCGGAGCGTCCGTGGCCGTGGCCGTCGAGGCCGACCCGCGCAAGGAAGCCGCGGCCCGGCAGTTCGGCGCCACCCACTTCGTCGACGCCGCCGTGCCCCCCGGCAGCCCGGCGGCCGTGCGCGAGATCCTCCCGGACGGCGCCGACCACGCCTTCGAATGCGTCGGCGACACCGGGCTCGTCCGGCAGGCGGTCGACCTTCTCGGCAGGCACGGGCAGGCGGTGCTGCTCGGCGTACCGCCCGCCGGGGCAGAGGCGTCCTTCCGCGTGGACTCCCTCTTCCTCGACAAAGCGATCCTGGGCTGCCGCTACGGCTCCTCGAGCCCCCAGCGCGACATCCCCCGCTACACCGGGCTCTACCAGGAAGGACGCCTCCTCCTGGACGAACTCGTCACCAGGACCTACCCCGTCGAGGACTTCGCCCGCGCCGCGGACGACACCCTCCACGGACGCGTCTCCCGCGCCGTCCTCACCTTCCGCTGACCGGCCGCAGCCGTGGCCCCCCTCCGCTCAGCGGCGGGAGGCGAACGTCACCGGGCGGAACGTACGCCGGTAGGCCGTCGGGGACACGCCGAGCGCCGCTTGCAGGTGCTGCCGCATCGAGGCGGCCGTGCCGAACCCGGCGCTCCGCGCCACCTGGTCCACGGACAGGTCGCTGTCCTCCAGCAAGTGCCGCGCACGCTCGACACGCTGCTGGGTCAGCCACTGGCCCGGACTGATGCCGACCTCCTCACGGAAGCGGCGCGTGAACGTCCGGACGCTCATGGCCTCCTGCTCCGCCATGTCGCGCAGCTGGATCGGCTGCTCCAGCCGCCCCAGGGCCCAGGCGCGCGCCCCCGTGGTCGTCGCGAGCTGGGGCTCGGGCACCGGTCGCTGGATGTACTGCGCCTGGCCGCCGTCGCGGTGCGGCGGGACGACGCTGCGCCGGGCCACCTCGTTCGCGACGGCGGTGCCGTGGTCGCGCCGCACGATGTGCAGGCAGAGGTCGATGCCGGAGGCCACCCCGGCCGAGGTCAGCACGTCGCCGTCGTCCACGAAGAGCACGTCGGCGTCCACGCGCACGGAGGGGAACATCCGCTGGAAGCGCTCCGTGCTGGACCAGTGCGTGGTGGCGGGCCGCCCGTCGAGGAGGCCTGCGGCCGCGAGGATGTACGAGCCGGTACAGATCGACACCATGCGCGTGCCGGGACGTATGAGGGCCAGGGCACCGGCCAGTTCGTCGCCGAGCCGCCCCTCGTCGTACGGCGGCCCGAACTCGTACGAGGCGGGGACGACGACCGTGTCGGCCTCGGCCAGGGCCTCCGGGCCCAGGTCGACGTTGATGGAGAAGTCGGCGTCGGTGGGGACGGGCCCGGCGGCCAGCGCGCAGGTCACCACCTCGTACAGCGGAGCTCCGGACGAGGTCGTGGCCTTGCCGAAGATCCGGTACGGGATGGAGAGCTCGAAGGGGATCACTCCGGCCAGGGCGAGGACGGCGACCCGGTGCGGCGGGGCGTCGGGATGCTGGTCGGACCGGGTGATCCTGCTGGTCCGCGTGGTCTGCTGCGTCATTTCCCGTTCGCCCCCGAAGCCTTCCGTCCGCCCGCCCACGACGTTCCCCTCGTCGCACCGGCGCGTGCAAGAGCCGTTTTCGTCACCTTACGGCCTGCCACTGACAAGCCCGCCCGGGGCATGGGACCGCAGGGACCGGTGTACCTGTCGGCAGACAACCCGCGTGGCCCGATCCTTGCGGATGCTGTCCCTTCGGCCACTCGTCCGGTGGGAAGCCGCTCCCGATGCTGAGGGCGTGACCCAGACAACCGGACATCCCGCCCACCCGGAGAGCACCTCCGCAGGCCCCGGCCCCGCCGTCACCGGCGCCGGGCGGCACCGCATTCACCGCGCGTGGCCGGTGGCCGCCGTCACCTTCGTGACGATCATCGGCGCGGCCGGGTTCGCCTCGTTGCCCGGTCTGCTGATCGAGCCGCTCCACGGGGAGTTCGGCTGGTCGCGCGGCACGATCGGGTTCGCCGTCTCCGTCAATCTCGCCCTGTACGGGCTCACGGCGCCGTTCGCCGCGGCCCTGATGGACCGCTTCGGCATCCGCAAGGTCGTCGCCTGCGCCCTGACCGTGATCGCGGCCGGCGCCGGGCTGACGGTCTTCATGACGGTCGCCTGGCAGCTCGTGCTGTGCTGGGGCGTGCTCGTCGGGCTCGGCAGCGGCTCGATGGCCCTGGCCTTCGCGGCGACGGTGACCAACCGGTGGTTCAGCGCCCGGCGCGGCCTCGTCACCGGCATCCTCACGGCTGCCGGAGCCTCCGGGCAGCTGGTCTTCCTCCCTCTGCTCTCCTGGATCGTCGAACACCACGACTGGCGGCCGGCCGCCGTGACCGTGTCCGTCGCCGCCCTGGTCGTCGTCCCGTTCGTGTGGCTGTTGCTGCGGGACCACCCTGCGGACGTGGGCCTCGCCCCCTACGGCAGCGACACCCCCGTACCGAAGCCGGCCCCCGCAGCCGGCGCCGCGCGGCGTGCGGTCAGGGCACTGCTCGACGCCGTCCGCACCGGCCCCTTCTGGCTCCTCGCGGGGACTTTCGCGATCTGCGGCGCGACCACGAACGGCTTGGTGAAGACCCACTTCGTGCCGGCCGCGCACGACCACGGCATGCCGATGACGGCGGCCGCGGGCCTGCTCGCCGTGATCGGCGTCTTCGACGTCGTCGGGACCATCGCCTCCGGCTGGTTCACCGACCGGTTCGAGGCGCGCAGGCTGCTCGCCGTCTACTACGGACTGCGCGGCATCTCCCTGATGTTCCTGCCGATGCTGCTGGCGCCCTCCGTGCACCCTCCGATGATCTTCTTCATCGTCTTCTACGGGCTCGACTGGGTCGCCACCGTGCCGCCCACCATCGCCCTGTGCCGCGAGCACTACGGCGAGGACAGCGCGATCGTCTTCGGCTGGGTGCTCGCCTCCCACCAGATCGGTGCCGCGGTGGTGGCCTTCCTCGGCGGGCTGGCCCGCGACGCCTTCGGTTCGTACGACGTCGTCTGGTACGCCTCGGGAGCGCTGTGTGCCGTGGCGGCACTCATGGCCCTGGTGATCCGCAGGCGGCCACGGGCCGCGGCCGGGCTGCCGGCCGCGGCGGAGGTGTGATCCCGGCTGCGATCGGCACCGGCGGTCTTGCGCCGGCCTGCGCCCGGATGTGTTGTTTGTTCATGCCGCGCCCTGGTGCTTCCGGCACCCGGGCCCGGCTCATCTGTACCGGGGCGAGTCAGGGCAAGGCGGATCATTCGGTCGGCGAAAGCAACCTCTCAGCCGCTGGGGGAATCCTTCTTGGAGAGAGGGGCAGCGATGACACAGCAGGCTGAGCCGGGCGCGATACCGGAAGCGGCGCCGGCCGACGCGAAGGCGGAGTCCGGGGACGGGGCCGAAGCCGTGTCCCGGACCGGGGCGGCGGCAGGGTCCGGCAGCGGTTCCGGTTCCGGCTCCGGGGAAACGCCCCGGGCGCAGGGACGGGTGATGCACCCGGACGGCTTCGGGGCGGCGTTCTGCGCGTCGATGGCCGGGCTGTGCGCGGAGGGCGCGGTCGCGGGGACCCTCGGCGTCCTCGTGATGCTCTCGCGTGAGCACGAGGGCCTGCCCCACGGCGTCATGATGATCGCCGCGGTCGTATTCGCCGTCGCTCTGCTCGGTGTCCTCGTCAGCGGCTTCGTCACGGCCGTGGCCGTCATGCCGGCCCTGGCGCTTGCCCGGCGCGTCACCCGGCGCCTCGGGCGCCGCGAGGGCCCGCTGTGGAACGCGGCCGCCGTGCCCGTCGTGTCGGCCGCCGCGGTGGCCGTGTTCGGCGGGGTGTCGGCGCTCGGCAGCCTCTCTCCGGCCTCCCCCGTGAAGTACCTCCTGTGGTGGGCCTCCCTCACGGTCGCCCTGCTGCCCGCCACGCTGATCGCCGGAGCCGCCGGCCGGCGCATGCGCGAGGGGCGGGCCACGCGCATGGCCCGGAGGGTGTCGCGCGACGGAGCCCTCGCCTGGCTCGCCGTCGGTGCGGTGGGCGCCGCGGTCTACGGCACCGGCCTGGTCAGCGTCTACCAGCCGCCCCGGTTCGACACGGAGCAACTGGCGGGCACCTGGACCGACGGCCGCGGCGGCACGGTCAGGCTGGCCGAGGACGGCGCGGCGGTGGCCGACGGGCTCGACAACTACGTGTGGGACGGCACCGGCAAGGACAGGCCGAAGGACTGCGACGGCGCGGGCACGTGGAAGCCGGTCAAGGACGGCGGGAAGATCGAAGGCATGTCCCTGCGCATCGGCTCGTGCGAGCTCAAGCGCAACTGGAGCGTCAGCGGCACCACCAAGGAGCCGCGGCTGTACCACGAGATCGGCAAGCCGGGCTCGGGCAAGCGGTACGTACTGACGAAGGTCGTCAAGCACAAGAAGTAGCGTCAAGCACAAGAAGTGGCGGGGAAACGAGGAACGGACAGCAGCCGGGTGTCACGCGTCGAAGGCCGTGAACCTCCCGAACGTGCTCCTGTGGAAGATCAGTGGCCCGTCCTCGGCCTCACTCCCGTCCCCGTCCCTCCCTTCACCCTCCTCCGCGCCCAGGGCCTCGACGCGCCCCACGACGATGAGATGGTCCCCGCCGGTGTGCACGGCGTGGATCTCGCAGTCGACCCACGCGGGCACGCCCGCGAGCAGGGGCGAGCCCGTCACGGGCGCAGGACTGTGCCGCACGCCGGCGAACTTGTCGGCGGCTTGCGCGCCGCTCACCGCGAAGGCCCGGCAGAGTGCGCCCTGTCCGGCACCCAGGATGTTGACGCAGAAGACTCCGGCGCGGGCGATGCGCGGCCATGTCGTGGACGTACGGCCCACCATGAAGACCACGAGCGGCGGGTCGAGGGAGAGCGAGGCGAAGGACTGGCACGCGAAGCCGGCGGCGGGCTCGGCGCCGGCTCCGGGTGCGGTGATCACGGTGACGCCGCTGGCGAACCGGCCGAGGACGCGGCGCAGCTCCCGCGGCGCGGGCGGCGGCTGTTCGTCCGCACGGACGGCCCGCAGTGCCGGGCGGGGCATCAGGCCGGGCGGCCGCGTCCCGGAGGCCGGCGGGCCCGCGGGCCTCAGATAGCGGACGGCGAGGGCGGCCATGCCTGCGTGTCCCATCATGAACCCATTGAAATTGATGGAGCGTCAGCTTTGAAGGGTTTCGCCGAGACGCGCGAAGGCCTTCGGGGCCTTCTAGCGTCCGCGGTAGACGGGGCTGCGGTGTTCGAGGAAGCTGTTGACGCCCTCCTGTGCGTCCTCCGTCGTCATGTTGATCTCCTGAGCGGCGGCCTCCGCCGCGAACGCCGCCGTACGGTCGCTGTCCAGTGAGGTGTTGACCAGCTGCTTGGTGAGGGCGAGCGCCCGCGTCGGGCCGGTGGCCAGGCGCTCGGCCCACGACCTGGCCGTCGCCGCCAGCCCCGCCCCGGCCACGACGCGGTTGACCAGCCCCATCCGCTCCGCCTCGGCGGCGGTGAGGGCATCGCCGAAGAACATCAGCTCCTTCGCCCGCTGCGGCCCCACCAGTCGCGGCAGGAGGTACGCGCCGCCGCCGTCGGGCACCAGGCCGCGGCGGACGAACACCTCGACGAACGTGGCGGATTCGGCGGCCAGGACGAGGTCGCAGGCCAGCGCGAGGTGGGCGCCCAGGCCGGCGGCGGTGCCGTTCACGGCGGCGATCACGGGTTTCTCGCAGTCCAGCACGGCCGCGATCAGCCGCTGCGCGCCGCGGCGGATCGTACGGGCCACATCGCCGGGGAGCCGGCCCGAGGCGACGGAGGCTGCTGATACCCCCGGGACGGCCGGGTCCATTGCGCTCGAAGGGGTGGCGCGCAGGTCGGCCCCGGCGCAGAACGCGGCGCCCGTGGCGGTGATGACAACGGCTCTGACAGCCGGGTCGGCGGAGGCCCGCAGCAACGCGGAGATCAGACATTCGCGCTGCTCAGGGGCGATGGCATTCATGACTTCGGGCCGGTTGAGCGTGATCCACGAGACCCCGTTGTCAGTGGTGTGGAGTATCACTGAGTCATCGGGGCCGCTGTGGTCGAGCGGGTTGTCCCGCTGTTTGTCACGGGGGGAGAGGGACATGGGGTTCTCCTGCTTCTACGCGCTGCCGCGCGCTGTTCAGTGGCAGAAGGCGAGCGCGTCCAGGGCCACGGCGCCCTGACCGCGCTCCAGCACCACCAGAGGGTTGATGTCGAGCTCGGCAAGTGCCCCGCCCAGCTCCAGGGACATGCGCTGGACGCGCAGGACGGTCTCCACGAGCGCGTCCACGTCGGCCGGGGGCGCCCCCCGGACGCCGTCGAGCAGGGCACGCCCGCGCAGTTCTCCGAGCATCGCGCGTGCGTGGTCCTCTCCGAAAGGCGGCACGGCGACGGCGGTGTCGTGCAGGACCTCCACCAGCGCCCCGCCCAGGCCGACGGTCACCGTCGGGCCGAACAGACTGTCCGGGGAGATGCCGACGACCATCTCCACCCCCCGTTCCACGAGCTGGCAGACGAGGATGCCGTCCAGCGGCAGTCCTTCGTAGCGGGCGATGTCGGTGAGCTCGCGGTAGGCGTCGCGGACCTGGCTGGCCGAGGTCAGACCGATCTTGACCAGGCCCAGTTCGGTCTTGTGGGCGAGCTGCGGGCCCGACGCCTTCATCACCACGGGATAGCCCACGAGCCCGGCGGCCCGCACGGCGGCGGCCGCGCTGGTCACCAGTTGTTCGCGCGGCACGCGTATGCCGTACGCGCGCAGCAGCTGTTTGGCCGCGTGCTCGCTGAGCTGTTCGCCCGGGCGCATGAGCTCCTGAGCCTTGCGGGCCGAGGGGGACGGGGTGCGGGGCGCGGTGTCGAAAGGGGAGCGGTACGCGTCGGCGAAGCGGTGGTGGGCGAGGTAGGCGCGTACGGCGGTGATGCAGTTGGAGAAGGTGCGGAAGGTGGCCACGCGCGAGGAGCCGAGCAGGGTGGTGCGGTAGGCGTCCTCGGTGCCGACCGGGGAGCCCCAGACGACGCAGACCAGCTTGTCCGTCCGCTCCGCCGCGGCGACGAGGTCCCGGACGAGCCGGTCGCTCAGGGGAGGGAAGGGGCCGGGCACGGGGCAGATGAGGACGCCTATGGAGGGGTCGTCCAGCAGTGCGTCGATGATCTTGCGTCCGCGCTCGTCGCCGACGGGGTGGCCGCCGCAGTCGACGGGGTTGGCGACGCCCAGGTACTCCGGTATCCACTGGTGGAGCTCGTCCTGCTTCGCTGTGGAGAGGGCCGGGAGCGTGAGGCCGGCGGCCGTGGCCAGGTCGGCGAAGTGGGCGCCGGTGCCGCCCGAGATCGAATAGACGGCGACGCCGGGGGCCTTGGGAGGCCGGGCGCGGGCGAGCAGGGCCGCGGTGTCCTGCAGCTCGTCCAGGCTGTCGACGCGGATCACGCCGAACTGCCGCATGGCGGCGTCCGCCACGTCGTCCGCGCCGGTCAGCTTGCCGGTGTGGGAGGCGGCGGTGCGGGCGCCGGCCTCGGTGCGGCCGACCTTGACGGCGATGACGGGCACCTTGTGCCGGGCGGCCCGGTCCGCGGCGAGCAGGAACGAGCGGCCGTCCTTGAGCCCTTCCACATACGCGGCGATCGCTCCGACCTCGGGCCGGGTGGCGAAGTAGGAGATGAAGTCCGCGCACTCCAGGTCGGCTTCGTTGCCGGTCGGTGCCCAGTGGGAGAGCCGGATGCCGAGCTCCTGGAGGGCGAAGAGCGGGCGGCCCTGGTGGCCTGACTGGGTGATCAGCGCGATGGCGGGGCCGTCGAGGTCCTCGCGGAAGTGCTCGAAGGCGTTGAGGTTGGTGTTCGGGCCGAGGAGACGGACGCCGGAGCGCCGGGCGGCGTCCGCGAGGACGGCCTGGGCGGCGGCGCCGGCCGGCCCCGTCTCGGCGAATCCGCCGGCGAAGGCCACGGCGAAGGCGGCCTTGGCGCCGTCGAGCTCCTCCAGGACGGGGAGCGGGTCGCCCACGAGGAGGACGGCGAGATCGACGCGTTCGGGCAGGTCGCGGACGGAGGGGTGGCAGGGGAGGCCGAAGACGGTGGTGCGGGTGGGGTGCACGGGGTGCAGGCGTGCGCCGACGCGTTCGGACCAGGCGAGGAGCTGCCGTGTGATGCCGGTGTTGGGGCGGGGGGGGGGGGGCCGGCGGGCCCCCCCCCCCCCGGGGGGGGGGGGGGAGGGGCGCGGCAGGGGGGGGGGGTACGC
>NZ_JBMMMZ010000015.1:22777-123674 GCF_049725035.1 Streptomyces sp. XH2
GGTCGTCGGCGTCCGAGGCGCCGACGACCGCGACGGTCTCGGGGCGGAAGAGCCGGTCGAGGTCGGGGATGTCCGAGCGCAGCGGCCTGCCGCTGACGTCGACGTCCTCGGCGCCGTCGGCCTGGCCGTGGACGGCGGGGCCCGGACGCTCGCCGCAGGCCACCACGCGGGCCGGTCGGGAGGTGGTGGTGAGGGTGCCGTGAGTCGATCCAAGCATCGTGTCTCGTCCACTCCTGCTAAATGGCCGACAAGCTGACGTATAGTCAGGCTACAGATCTGACGTTCTGTCAGGAATGGCGCTGCGGGCAAACAAACGGAGGGCCGGGGCAGGGCTGATTCCCGGAAAGAGGCCCGGAAATGCAAGGGGGTTGAGGCATTGCATGCGAATCGGCCGTCTGCGCCGACCGTGCCGCGATTCGACGTTCCGGAAGCCGACGCCTTCACCCGTCCCTACTGGGAGGCGGCGGGCCGGGGCCGGCTGCTCGTGCGCCGGTGCCGCGCGGCCGGCTGCGGGCAGGCGCACCACTATCCCCGGGAGTTCTGCCCGCGCTGCTGGAGCGAGGACGTCGTCTGGGAGGAGGCGAGCGGCCGGGCCGTGCTCTACACCTGGTCAGTGGTCCATGTGAACGACCTGCCGCCTTTCGGCGGACGCCTGCCTTACACGGCGGCTGTGGTGGACCTCGCCGAGGGCCCGCGGATGATGACCGAAATAGTCGGCTGCGAGGAGGGCGAACTGCGCATCGGCATGCCGCTCACCGTCACCTTCCGGAAGCTGGAAGGGGCGCTGCCGGCAGGGTGGTCACCCCTTTCCGTGCCGGTCTTCACGCCCGCCCCTGCCCCTGCTCAGGGCCAGAGCAGCTCCGTGCTCCAGCCGCTCTCCGCGGACGGGTCGCGGCGGTAGTTCAGGCGCACGTGGCGGCGCCGGTCGTCGCCCTGGAAGAACTCGACCTCCTGCGCCTCCAGGACGTAGAGCGTCCAGCTTGCGACCGGTGCGTCCGGCTCGTGGAGGGCCCGCTCCCAGGCCGCGTCCGAGGCGCGCTCCAGCTCCTCGTACGAGGAGAGCACCTCGCTCTGCCTGCCCACGAGCGCTGCCGCCAGCGCGCCCGTGGACCGCTTGGCCAGGTCCGCCCGGCTCTCCTCGGCGCCCGCGGCCGTCACCGTGCCCTGGACGCGTACCTGGCGGCCGACCGCCGGCCAGTAGAAGCCCAGCGCTGCCTCCGGCCGTACGGCCAGCTCACGGCCCTTGCGGCTCGTGCGGTGGGTGGCGAAGTGCCAGCCGCGTTCGTCGGCGTCGTGGAGCATCAGGGTCCGCACGGAGGGGCGGCCGGCCGCGTCCGCGGTGGCGAGCGTCATCGTGTGGGGCTCCGGGGAGCCGGCGGCGGCCGCCTCGGACAGCCACCGCTGGAAGAGGGGCAGCGGGTCGGCGGGGGCGGTGGCGGGGTCGAAGCGCGGCAGTTCCGTGTCCCACACGGGGAGGGAGCGCAGGAGGGTGCGGAAGGCCTGCTGACGGGTGTTGTCCTGACGGGTGTCGTCCGATGCGTCTGCGTCGCTCATGGGGCCATCCAACCGGGTGGGGTGGGCGGCCCGCGCGCCGGGCGCGCTCAGTCGCGCGCCAGGACCAGCGTCCCCGCGGAGCAGAACCAGCCGCCCGTGCCCGAGGCGACGGCGATCTCCGGGAGCTCCCCGTCCCGCCTGCGGACCTGGCGGCCCGCCTCGGCATCGCCGCGCAGCTGCCGTACGGCCTCGACCAGGAGGAACAGGCCCCGCATCCCGGGGTGGCAGGCGGAGAGGCCGCCGCCGTCGGTGTTGACCGGCAGCCCGCCGCCGACGGTGAGCCTGCCGTGCTCCACGAAGGCGCCGCCTTCGCCCTTGGCGCAGAAGCCGAGGTCCTCCAGGGTCACCAGCGTCATATAGGTGAACGCGTCGTACAGCTCGGCCACGTCCACCTCGGCGGGTGTGATGCCCGCGCGCTCGAAGGCCAGGCGTCCTGAGCGCGCGGCGGGGGAGACGGTGAAGTCCTCCCACTCCGACATCGCCGTGTGGGACACGGCCGTACCGGCGCCCAGCACCCACACCGGCGGGCGGGCGGCGTCCGCGGCGTAGTCCTCGCCCGCGAGCAGGACGGCGCACCCGCCGTCGGACCGGATGCAGCACTGGAGCTTGGTGAACGGGTCGGCGATCACCGGGCCGCCCAGGACGTCGTCGACGGTGATCGGGGCGCGGTACATGGCGTGCGGATTGTGAAAGGCGTTGGCTCGGGTTTGAACGGCGATGTCGGCGAACTGCTGGAGGGTGGTGCCGTACTCGTGCATGTGGCGGCGTGCGGCCATGGCGTACTTGGCGATGAGCGTGTGCCCGTACGGCGCCTCGAACTGCAGCGGGCCGCGCGTGCCCAGGGAGAGTCCGGCAGTGCGGCGGCCCGCCTTGAGGTCGGCGCGGGCGGTGGAGCCGTAGACCAGGAGGACGACGTTCGCGTGGCCTGCGGCGATGGCATCGGCGGCGTGGGCGGCCATGACCTCCCAGGTTGCGCCGCCGACCGAGGTCGAGTCGGCCCATGCGGGACGCAGTCCCAGATGGTCGGCGATCTCCATGGGGGCCAGGGTGCCCAGCCCGGCGGAGGCGAGGCCGTCGACGGAGGCCTTGGCGAGCCCGGAGTCGGCGAGGGCGCGCCGGGCCGCCTGCGCGTGCAGGTCGTAGGGCGTGGCGGAGTCGACCCGCCCGCAGTCCGAGAGCGCGACGCCGACGACGGCGACCCTGCGTGTGCGGCGGGCGGCGGCACGGGCAGTGGTGCGGACAGCAGCCATGAACTGACGCTACATCAGATAAGGGCTGGGAATGCGGGGTTGCCGCACCTAAGATGACGACCCGTCAGATCCCGGGAGGGTGTTGCCCATGGACGCCGCATTCACCGAGGAGCAGGGCGAGATCCGCCGCACCTTGCGCGAGCTGCTCCTCAAGCGCTGCGGGCCGGAGGAGCTGCGGGCTGCCGTCCGCACCCGGGCCGGCCACGACGCGTCGCTGTGGAGGCAGATGGCCGAACAGCTGGGGCTGCCCGGGCTGGCCGTCGAGCGGCGCTACGGAGGCGTGGGCTGCGGCCCCACGGAGCTCGCACTGGCCTGCGAGGAGACGGGCCGGTTGCTGCTGCCGTCCCCGCTGCTCGCCACGGCGGGTCTGGTGGCCCCTCTGATCGCCGCGCTGGGCACGCGGGCCCAGCGGACGGAGCTCCTGCCCCGTATCGCCTCCGGCGAGCTGACAGGGGCCCTCGCGCTGCCCTGCGCCTTGCTCCCCACAGCGCTCGGCCTCACCGGGCCGGCGGACGGCGCGTGGGCCGGGGGCGGCAGGTCCGGCGGCGTACAGGCGCGGCAGGCGGGGGAGGGGCAGGGCTGGCGGCTGTACGGGGAGGCGCCGCAGGTCCTCGACGGGCACAGCGCGGGGCTGCTGCTGGTGGCCGCACGGGCGGGCGGGTACGTCCGCGGCCGCACGCTGCTGTTCGTCCTCCGGCCCGGCGCGGCCCGCGGGGTGTGCCGTACGCGCCTGACCGCCCTGGACGAGACGCGCCCGCAGGCCCGTGTCGAGCTGCGGGACGCGGAGGCCGACCTCCTCGGGGACGCGGACGGCGGGGTGCCGGAGGCGCTGGCCCGGCTGGGCACGAGCGTCGCGGCGATGCTGGCCGCGGAGGCCGTCGGCGCCGCGGACCGGGCGCTGGAGCGCACCATCGAACACGTGCGGACGCGTGAGCAGTTCGGGCGGCCGATCGGCTCCTTCCAGGCCGTCAAGCACCGCCTGGCCGACCTGTACGTGTCCGTGCAGGCCGCGCGTTCGGCCGCCTACTACGCGGCGTGGGTGGCGGGGGAGGCGGCACCCGCCGCACCGGATGCCGCACCGGACGACGATTCGGGCGGCTCCGGCGGGGACACATCAGACGCGGGCGACGCAGGGGTCGCCCTCGCGCAGGCCCTGGAGACGCTGCATTCGGTGGCCGCGGAGGCCGTCCAGCTTCATGGAGGTATCGGGGTGACGTGGGAGCACGACGTCCAGCTGTACTTCAAACGGGCTGCTTCGGACGGCCTGCTCTTCGGGCCCCCGGACCGGCTGCGGGCCCGGGCCGCGGAGCTCGCCGGGCTGTTTGCCGGGCGGCCGGACCGGGAAGCGGTGGCCCCGTGAAGGGCGCCGCGGCGGAGCGCGTGGAGCGCATGGTGCAGCGGGTCTCGTCGACCCGCACGTTCGCGAGGGTCGCGCCGCACTGCGTCCCGGCCCTGGACCGTGCGGTGCACCGGCTGACGGGCGGCAGGACGCTGCTCAGCGCCCGCCTGCTGCCCGGTCTGGTGCTCACGTCGACGGGTGCCCGCACCGGGCTGCCGCGACGCACCCCGCTCGCCTGCGTGCCGGAGGGCCCGAGGGCCGCGCCGCCGGTCGCATGGGTGCTCGTGGGGAGCAACTTCGGGCGCCCGGGTCATCCCGCGTGGTCGGCGAACCTGCTGGCGCACCCCGAGGCGGAGATCAGCTGGAGGGGGCGTGACGTGCCGGTGCGGGCGCGGCTGCTGCGCGGCGCCGAGCGTGAGGCCGCGTGGGCGGAGGCGGTGGCGTTCTGGCCGCCTTACGCGCGCTACCAGGCACGCGTGGAACGGGAGATCCGGCTGTTCCGGCTGGAGCGGCGGTGACGGGCCCGCAGCGACGGGAGCGGCCTGCAGCGGGTCGGTAGCCGGCGGAAATCACGACGGCGGGCCCCCTCCGGACCCGGCCGGTGGGGGCCCGCCGCTGCGATGACAGGACGTGCAGGGGTATGGGCGCGCTGGGGTACGGACGCGCGGACGTACGAGGTGCCGGAGCGCGCTGGAAGCCGCCGGGCGCTACTTCGTCGGCTTCTTGCCCGTGATGCCCAGGTGGACGAGGAGGGCGAGGTTCGGCTTGAGCTCGGCCTGCTTGACGCCCCAGCTCTGGAAGCCCTTCTGGTGCGAGGCCACCGCGGCGAGCATGGCCACGAGCGACCCGGCGATCGCCGCGGGGTTCACGTCCTTGTCCAGCTTGCCCTTGGACTGGAGCTCCTTGACGGAGTCCGTGAGGGAGCTGGTGACGGCGTTGAGGATCTTCATGCGGATCTTGTAGAACCGCTTGTCGCCCTCGGCCGCCCCGAGGTCGACCACCCGGAGGATGGCGTCGTGCTTGCGCCAGAACCCGAGGAAGCCGTCCACCAGCTCCTCGGCGGCCTGCCAGCCGGACTTGCCGACCCAGGACCGCCCGGCGACGAGCCCGGTCAGGCCCGCGCCCTCCTTCGCCATCTCCTCGGCGATCTCGAGGACGGCGCCCTCGACGTCCGGGAAGTACTGGTAGAAGGTCGCGGGCGAGGTGCCGGCCTTGCGGGCGACGTCGATGACCTTGACGTCGCGGTAGGGAGAGGAGCTGAGCATTTCGCTGAGGCAGTCGAGCAGCTTCTGCCGCGTCGCCTGGCCGCGCCGACCGGCCACGCGGCCGTCGACGGTGCGTACTTGTCCTGTCATGCCGTCAGCTTACCGAGGGGTGATCGGAGCGCGATTCGGCCGCATGCAAATGGGGGCAGGGGTCTGAAGTGGGGTGTAAGGCCAGCTCAGGGGGTATGCCGGGGACTCCTGGAAGATCGCCGGGGATTGGCCCGTACCGGTGAATCCTCTTATCAACAGGCTGTGGACAACGCCCACCGGAGACCCTTCGCACGGTTGTCCACAGGTCCGCCGGAAGACCCCCTCCGCCCGCTACCGTGGCAGTCGCGACACACCCCGCGGGGCACGGCGGAAGCTCCCGGGGACAGCGGCGGGTCGCGCACGGGAAGCGGGGGTAGGAGGCGCGGGACGAGTCGTTCCGCATGTGGTGGAGAGAAGGTGAAGCGCGACCCGGTTTCGCCACCGCGTCGTTCGCCAGGAAGAATCAGCATGCGTACCCCGGGATAATTCGCGGTGAGACGCTGCACGGGGCTGAAACCCTTCAAGCCCCGACGGGGAGGTGGCAGGTCAGTGGTGGAGCAGCTTACGCAGCACGACCCGAGACGGATCGGCCCGTTCGAGGTGCTCGGCCGACTCGGTGCCGGTGGCATGGGGCTGGTCTATCTCGCCCGCTCGGCGTCCGGCCGGCGGGTGGCGATCAAGACGGTGCGCACGGAGCTCGCCGAGGACCAGCTCTTCCGGGTCCGCTTCACCCGCGAGGTGGAGGCGGCCCGCGCCGTCAGCGGCTTCTACACCGCGGCCGTCGTCGACGCCGACCCGCGCGCCGCCGTGCCGTGGCTCGCCACCGCGTACGTGCCCGCGCCCTCCCTGGAGGAGATCGTCAACGAGTGCGGGCCCCTGCCCGCCCAGGCCGTGCGCTGGCTCGCGGCCGGCATCGCCGAGGCCCTGCAGTCCATCCACGGCGCCGGCCTCGTCCACCGCGACCTGAAGCCGTCCAACGTGCTGGTCGTCGAGGACGGCCCGCGCGTCATCGACTTCGGCATCGCCTCCGGCGTCTCCAACACCCGGCTGACGATGACCAACGTCGCCGTCGGCACGCCCGCCTACATGTCGCCCGAGCAGGCGCGGGACTCCCGCAGCGTCACCGGCTCCAGCGACATCTTCTCCCTCGGCTCCACCCTCGTCTTCGCGGCCACCGGCCACGCCCCCTTCCACGGCGCGAACCCCGTGGAGACGGTCTTCATGCTCCTGCGCGAGGGCCCCGACCTGAGCGGCCTGCCCGACGAGCTGCGGCCCCTGATCGACTCGTGCATGCAGATGGCCGCCGAGCACCGGCCCAGCCCCGCCGACCTGCAGGCCGAGCTGGCCCCGCACCTCTTCGCTTCCGGCGGGGGCGACGACAGCGGCACGGCCTCCGCCTGGCTGCCGGACAACGCCGTCTCGCTCATCGAGCAGCGCCGCGCCGGCCAGCGGCCCGCCGCGGCCGCCGCGGGCCGCGCGGGAGGCCGCGGCCGGGCCGCCGCCCCTCCGCGCCCCGCGCAGCCGCCCACCCCCGCGCCCCCCTACGACCCGTCGGGCCCGGGTGCCCACAGCGGCCCCGCCTGGGGCGACGGGCGCGGCACGGGCCGCTCCCCGATGCCCGTCGGCCACGACCCGCGCGGCGGCCTCAGCGCCCCCCTCGACTCCCGTGCCGGCGCCGGCACGGCTCCGCTCGCCCCTCCGGCCCGCTATCCGGCGCCGCCCGCGCACGACGGCTCCGTCCGGCTGGCGGGCTCGCAGGTCCCCATCGGCCCGGGCCCCCGGGTCGCCGACGGCCGCGACTCCCAGTCCTCGGGGGGCACCGGTCCGGCGACCGGCTGGGTGCGTCCGCCCGCCGGCGTGCCCGGCGGTGCGCCCGTCCCCGCCCCCGCCGTCCCCGCCCAGGCGACGGGCCCCGCGTCCGACGCCGCCACCAACGCGCCCGGTGACCAAGGCCGTTGGCGGCCTTGGCGGTTCCGCATGTCCAACGACGTCTGGGGCACGCCCACGGTCGCCGGCGAGCTGCTGTACGTCACGTCCTTCGAGGTGCACGCCCTCGACGTGGCCACCGGGCGGCGCCAGTTCAAGACCCGTGACGTGGCCTGGGCGATGGCCGTCACCGACGGGCGCATCCACGCCTCCGACGGCCCCACGCTCTACTCCCTGGACGCGGCCGACGGCGCCGAGCGCTGGCGCCTCGCCACCGACGGCTGGGTCTACTCCCTGCGGGCCGACCGCGGCACGGTCGTCACGGGCACCCGCGGCGGCGGCGTCCAGGCCTGGGAGGCCGCCAACGGCGAGCTGCTGTGGGAGCTGGGCGGCGCCCAGACCGACTTCGAGACGCCGGACTGCGGGCCGCTCGTCCACGACGGCGTGGTCTACGTCTGGGCCGACGCCCGGCTGCGGGCCCTGGAAGCCCGTACCGGCGCCGAGCGCTGGTCGTACCCGGTGGGCGACACCGCCTCCTGCGGCGGCGTGCCCGTACGGCTCCTGGCCGGCCCCGACGGCGTCGTGTACGTCGCCGCGGGCACGCGCGTGCTGGCCATCGACGTGGCGCGCGGTGACGTGCGCTGGCGCTTCGAGGCGCCCGCCGTGTTCCTCAGCCCGCCGGCCTTCGCCCCCGGCCCCGCCGTCACCGGAGGCGGTGTCTACATCGCCGACTACCTCGGCACCGTCTACGCCCTGGACGCCGCCACCGGCCGCGACCGCTGGCGCATCGCCACCGAGGCCCGGCAGTCCACGGAGCCGGTGCTGGTGACGGCGGGCTCCGTCCACCTGGGCAGCGGCGGCGCGCTCTACACGCTCGACGCGGTCACCGGCACGCCGAAGTGGCGGTTCGCCGCCGGCGGCGACGTGATCGGTTCCCCGGTCATCGCCGACGGCCGCATCCACTTCGGCTCCGCCGACCACTGTCTGTACACGGTGGACGCGGCGGGCGGCCAGCTGCGGTGGAAGCTCGCCACGGGCGGGGAGATCACCGGCTCGCCGGTGGCGGCGGGCGGCGTCGTGTACGCGTGCAGCAAGGACCGCTGCGTGTACGCCCTGGACGCGGCCAAGGGCACCGGGATGACGTCGTCCCGTCGCTGACGGTGCGGGGCGTGGCGGTTCGCCGATGCGGGGCGGTGGTTTGCGGTGCGGCGGTGCTGCGGTGCCGCGGGCTGCGGGTGGGTTGGCTGCGGGCCGTGTGTGGCTGGTCGCGCAGTTCCCCGCGCCCCCTGAGGGGGCGCTGTGAGCCCTGTGTTCCTGCGGGCGTCTCAGCGCAGGCGGTGCCCCCGCTCCCGTGAGGCGAACAGCCGTGCCTGCTCCTCCGGGGGCAGGTTCCCCAGGGAGATCAGGTGCGGCGCGAGGGAAAGGGCTCTTTCCCGCGTCGCCTCCTTCGCCGCCCACAGGGCCCGCACCGTGCCCTGGACCGCCTCCGTCGGGCACGCCGCGATGACGGCGGCCGCGCGCAGCGCCGCGGCGACGGCCTCCCCGGGCGCGGTCAGCTCGGAGACGAGGCCGATCTCGTACGCGCGCCGCGCGGACAGCCGCTCGGCCGTGCCCATCAGGGCCAGGCGCGCGGCCTCGCCGAAGGGCATGCGCTGCGCCATGTGGACCGTCTCGTACGCGCTGACCATGCCGTACGTCGTGTGCGGGTCGAAGAAGGTGGCGTTCTCGGCCGCCACGATGAACTCCGCCTCGCCGAGCAGGTAGAACGCCCCGCCGCACGCCATTCCGCCGACCGCAGCGACGACCGGCTTCCACAGGTCGGCCGACTTGGGGCCGACGGTGCGCAAGGGGTCGTCCAGCGAGTAGGGCGAGCCCGGCTGCGGGACGACGGCGGAACGGTCGATGCCGGTGCAGAAGGCCCGCTCGCCGGCGCCGGTCAGCACGACGGCCCGGACGGTGTCGTCACAGCGGAACCGGCGCCATATGCCGGCGAGTTCGGCGGCAGCAGCCAGGTCGAGGGCGTTGTGCCGGCCGGGCCGGTCGAGGGTGACGAGGGCGACGCCGTCCGCGCGCACCTCCATCCGTACGCCTCGGTTGCTGCTGCCGCCGCCGCTGCCGCGCGCAGCCGCTCCCGGTCGCGCCCCGGGGCTGCTGCCGCTCGCAGGCGTCTCCATGCGGCGAGCGTCCCCGTCGCCGCCGCTCATGACGTCTCCCCCAGGAGCCACCGCGGGACCGTGAAGCCGCCGGGGAGCCGGGCGAAAGTGACGCGCACGGGAGCGCCGATGTAGAGCTGCTCGGGGTCCACGGAGTCGATGTCCGCGCCCGGCGCCGCCACGAGGTTGCCGACGAGGCGGATGCGCGGGGCCTCGGCCAGTTCCACGACCACGACGTTGTACGGGGCCCGTGCGGCGTAGGCGGGCAGGAGCGGCGGGTGGGGCAGGACGTACGACCAGATGCGGCCGCGGCCGCTCATCCGCTGCCACTCGTTGTCGAAGGACTGGCAACGCGGACAGCACGGGCGCGGCGGGAACCGCAGCTCGCGGCAGAGGCCGCAGGCCTGGACGCGGAGCTCGCCGCGGGCCGCGAATTCCCAGAAGGGCGCGCCGTCCTCGTCGGGCTCGGGCAGCAGCGGCCCGTTGTCAGTGGTGCCCCTCATCATGGAGGACATGAGCTCAACTCCTCAGCAGGAGAGCCGATGTGGGGACGCCCTCGCCCGCCGTGACCAGGCAGGTCGAGGCGCCGGGCACCTGCGCGGTGGAGGTGCCGCGCAGTTGCCGGACGCCTTCGGTGATGAGGTTGAAGCCGTGCACGTAGGCCTCGCTGAGCCCGCCGCCGCCGGTGTTCACCGGGAGCCGGCCGCCGAGTTCGAGGGCCCCGTCCTCGGTGAAGGCCGCGCCCTCGCCGCGCCCGCAGAAGCCGTAGCCCTCCAGGGAGAGCGGGATGAGGGGGGTGAAGGCGTCGTAGATCTGGGCGACGTCGATGTCGGCGGGGCCGAAGTCGGCCGTCTTCCACAGCTGCCGGGAGGCGGTCCAGGAGGGGCCGGTGAGCGGGTCGTCGTTCCAGTAGTTGACCATGCCGTGGTGCTGGGCGGGCAGGCCCTGTGCGGCGGAGTGCACGTAGACGGGGGAGCGGCGGCAGTCGCGGGCCCGGTCGGCGGAGACGAGGACGCAGGCCAGGGCGCCGTCCGTCTCCAGGCAGTTGTCGTAGAGGCAGAGAGGTTCGCTGATCCAGCGCGAGGTCATGTAGGTCTCGCGGGTGAGCGGGCGCCCGTGCATGACGGCGGCCGGGTTCCGGGCGGCGTGCAGGCGGCAGGCGCGGGCGACGTTGAAGAAGTGGTCGCGGGTGGCCCCGTACTCGTGCATGTAGCGGCGGGCCAGCATGGCGATCTCGTCGGCCGGGCGGATCAGGCCGTACGGGCGGCTCCACTGCGCGGGGGTGGGGAGCTGCGTCCGGGTGTTGCGCCAGGGGCGGGGGCCGGAGCCGCGCTTGCGGGAGCGCCAGGCGACGCCGACGGACGCCTGCCCGGTGGCGATCGCCGTGGCGAGGTGGGCGACGGTCGCGCAGGAGGCGCCGCCGCCGAAGCCCGTCCTGGCGAAGAAGGTCACGTCGCCCGCGCCGATGGACTTGGCGATCTCGACCTCGTCGGTCTCCTCCATGGTGTAAGAGGCGAAGGCGTCGACCTGGGAAGGGGGGATGCCCGCGTCGTCGAGCGCGGCGAGGATCGCGCGACAGGCCAGGGACTTCTCCGAGGCTTCGAGCCGGCGGGCGAAGGGGGTCTGACCTATGCCCACGATCGCGGTGGCGTCCTTGAGCGCCGGTGAACCCCTGCGTGCCGGGGGAGGTGCGGGTGTCGTGCTTCTCGTCGCCATCGTCGCCTCCGCGCTCCGGTCGATCCCCTTGCCGTCCCCGGCACGGTTCCTGCCGCTGGTGCGGCAGCTGCTACCGCTGGTGCCGCCGTTGCCGCCGTTGCCGCCGCTGCTACGGCCGGCGCTGTTCCCGCCGCCGTTGCTGTCATCGCTCTTGGCGCCGCCGCTGCTGCCGCTCTTGCCGGCCCCGGCCCTGGTGCTGCTGCCCCTGCTGCCGCTACTGCCCCTACTGCTCTTGCTGCCGCTGCTTCCCCTGCTGACAGCGCGGAAGGCTATCGCTAATCTGACGAATAGTCAGCATTGGGCCGGCCGGGGCGGCGGGGAGGGCACGCGATGCGCGGAGACCTGGAGTTCATGTCCATACCCCGGCTGGTCCGCACGGCCGCAGCGCGCCACGGCGACCGCGAGGCCGTGGTCGAGGGCCGGACCAGGATCGGCTACGAGCAGCTCGCCGCCCGCATCGAGCGGGCCGCCGCGGGGTGCCTCGCGGCGGGCGTCGAGGCCGGCGACCGCGTGGCCGTCTGGGCGCCGAATACGCTCGACTGGATCGTCTCCGCCCTGGGGGCCGTCACGGCCGGCGCGGTCCTCGTCCCGGTCAACACCCGGCTCAAGGGCGCCGAGGCCGCCCATGTGCTCGGGCGCACCCGGGCGAAGCTGCTCTTCGTCACCGGCACCTTCCTGGGCACGTCCTACGTCGCCGCACTGCGGCGGGTCGCGGGCGGCGCACCCACGGCCTACGACCGCGGCCGCGACCGCCGGCGGAGCCGTGCGGAGGCCGGGAAGGAGACGGAGCTCCCCCTGTCCGGGCTGCCGGACCTGGAGCAGGTCGTCGTGCTGGCCGAGGACGCGCCGTCGGCGCCGGGCTTCCGGACGTGGAAGGAGTTCATCGCCGCGGGGGACGCGGTGCCTGCCTGGGCCGTACGGGCGCGGGCGAACGCCGTCAGCCCGGACGCCCCCTCGGACATCATCTTCACCTCCGGCACCACGGGCGAGCCCAAGGGCGTGGTCGTCACCCACGCCCAGACCCTGCGTACCTTCGGCGCCTGGTGCGACCTCGCGGGGCTGCGGAGAGGAGACCGCTATCTGATCGTCAACCCGTTCTCGCACACCTTCGGCTACAAGGCGGGGGTGCTCGCCTGCCTGATGCGCGGCGCGGTGATGGTGCCGCAGGCCGTCTTCGCGGTGGACACGGTGCTGGCCGGCATCGCGGCGGAGCGCATCACCGTGCTGCCCGGCCCGCCCACGCTCCTCCAGGCGCTGCTCGACCACCCGGCCCGGCCGGCGTGCGCGCTGTCGTCACTGCGGCTGGTGGTGACGGGAGCGGCGGCCGTGGATCCGCGGCTGGTCGAGCGGCTGCGGACGGAGGCCGGCATTCCCACGGTGCTGACGGCCTACGGGATGAGCGAGGCCACCGGTGTCGTCACCATGTGCCGGCGCCACGACCCCGCCGAGGTCGTCTCGGGCACCGCGGGCCGGGCCCTGCCGGACACCGAGGTCCAGGTGGCCGGGGCCGACGGGAAGGCGCTGCCGCCGGGCAGTCCGGGGGAGATCCTGGTGCGCGGCTACCAGGTCATGTCCGGCTACTTCGAAGATCCGCCGGCCACGGCGGAGGCGGTCGACGCGGACGGTTGGCTGCACACCGGCGACATCGGCGTGCTGGACGACGAGGGCAATCTGCGGATCACCGACCGGGTCAGGGACATGTTCGTGGTCGGAGGCTTCAACGTGTACCCCGCAGAGGTGGAGCGGCTGCTCGCCCGGCATCCCGGGATAGCCGAGGCCGCCGTCGTGGGCGTGCCGGACCGGCGGCTGGGCGAGGTCGGCAGGGCCTACGTGGTCCGCAGGGACGGCGGTCCCGTCCCCTCCGCGGACGAGCTGATCGCCTGGGCACGGCGCGAGATGGCCGCGTACAAGGTGCCGCGCGAGGTGGAGTTCGTCCCGGGGCTCCCGCGGAACGCCTCCGGCAAGGTGGTCAAGGGCGCACTGCGGCCGCCCGGCGGGACGACGGACCGATGAGGGGAACGGCGCTACCGGGGAAGCGACGCCGATGAGGGGAACAACGGCGCCGATGAGGGGGAACAGCGGCGCGGCCCACGGTGCTGTACGGGGCGGGGAGTGAAGATGGCCCTCGGAGCCCCGAGCGAGCGTGAACGAGGTGGATGCGATGCCGCTGTCCGTCGAAGAGCGTGAGAAATTCCTGGCCGGCCCGCACGTGGCGGCGATCGCCGTCGAGGCGGGCGAGGGACGCGGACCGGTGAACGTGCCTGTCTGGTATCTCTACCGTCCGGGCGGTGAGGTCGTGCTCGTCACCGGCCGCGCCTCCCGCAAAGCGCAGCTCATTGCCGATGCCGGGCGATTCACGCTCTTGGTGGACCAGACGTCTCCGACGTACCGCTACGTCTCCGTCGAGGGCGAGCTCGTGTCGCTCGAAACGGCGACGAAGGAGCTGGCGAGGGAGATCGCCGTCCGTTACCTGCCGACGAAAGCGGCAGTGGACGCGCACGTGGAGAGGATCATGGCCGACCCGGAGGCGGCCGTGGCGATCAGGATGCGGCCGCGGCACTGGCACTCGGCCGACCTGGGTGGCGCGAGCTGACCGGGCCGGGCCGGCGCTGCTGCCGGCCTAGCGTGCCGCTGCGGCGGCGCCGGCCCAGATGGTGCCGTGGTCGTCGCGGCCGCCGGTGCCGTGGTCGTCCCGGCCGCCGGTGCCGTGGTCGTCCCGGCCGCCCGTGCCGTGGTCGTCCCGGCCGCCGGTGCTGTGGTCGTCGCCACCGATCGGGTGCGCGAGCTGCACCAGGCGGGCCGGCGTCGCCTCGGTCGAGTGGTCGTCAGCGGCAGCCGGACCCGCTGCGGTCAGCGCTCCGGCACCGGCCATGAGGGCCGTCGCGGCTATGACGAGGGCCTTCTTCGCGCGCATGCTCGTACCATTCATTTCCCACTCCTCTGATTCGGGGGGTATTGCGGTGATGGTGCACGTGCCGGTGAACGTAGCGGGTGAGGACGGCTGCGTCCGCCGTTCGGACCGAAGTGCGTGGCTGAACTCCGGTCCTTTTTCCTGCAGTTCTGCGCCGTTGGGCGCATGACCGCAGGGGTCGGCGTCGACGGCTTCCCCTCCGCGCTGCCGACGCCGGCCCCTGACAGTCCCCCGTTGGAACTGCTCTCTTCAGTTGTTGTGCTGTTGTGCGGGTACGGGTCCCCCGTGCTTTTCCCCGTACGTCCCCCGTGGTTCCCCCGTGCTGTGGCGCCTTTCTCCCCGTCCGACGCCCCCCGTTGCGCTCATTTCCGCGTCGGACGACCTACGTTGGAAATCCCCCGTCGTACGTTCCCCCGTTGGAAATCCCCCGTCGTGCGTTCCCCCGTCGTGCGTTTCCCCCGTACGTCCCCCGTCGTACGTCCCCCGTGCGTTTCCCCCGTCGTACGTCGTGCCCGGGTGCGTTCCCTGCGGATCTTCCTCCCCCGGAACGTGCCCGTGTCGTGCTCTCCCCCCGAGACCCCCGGCCGGGGAATTCCTGCCCGCCGATGTTTCCGGCCAGAAATCCCCCGTCCCGGAAGCCCGATCAGATCAGCCCGGTTGTGGGCTTGTCCCCCGTGGGGTGGTCGTCCATGACGACCGGTTCATCGCCCGGAAGGGGTTTCTTCCTCTTCAGGACCTTGTTGTCCTTGAGGACGACGGGCTCGCCGATGGTGGCGTGGTCGTCCGGCGGCGGGGCGAACTGCTGCGCCGCGGTGAACGTTCCCCCCGTGGGATGGTCGTCCTGCGGTGTGGCCACGCCTGGCGTGAGCTTGCGCTCGTCGCTCATAGCGATCAACTCCGATGGGTCGGTGCGAGTCGTTTGGCGTGAGGGGTTGGTGCTGGGATGCAGAACCCGCCCGGCGACTCCCCCGATGGCCGCCGGACGGGGACTGGGGCTGATCACCCCTGAGGTGAGGCCTCACCTACGACCCGTCTGCCCCCCGACGCGACGGATCGACAGCACTCAGACTGCCCTGTCGCGATAAACGATCGATGAACGGGCACGTGACAGCGTTTTCCGGGGCCTGTACGACTGTGCCGGCGGCTCCGGAGGACATCCGGAGGGGCATCCGGAAGGACGCTCCCTGTGTCGCACACCACTGCGAATTGCTGGATTCCGCTCGGGATCCCGGCACCCGCTCCTTGTCCGCTACCCCGGAGCGCAGAGTTCCACCCACGGGCGGCCCGGTCTACGCCGCCTGCGCCACCGACAGCAGGTCGCGCACCTCCGCCGCCTCCGACGACCCCAGCTGCTCGTAGATCGCCAGCGCCTCCGTCCAGCAGGCGCGCGCCCGGCCCGGCTGCCCCAGCGCGTCGAGCGAGCGCCCGAGCACGGTCAGGATGTTGCCGCGCCGCCACTCCCCGCCGATGCCGCGCAGCTTCAGCGCCTGCTCGGCGTGGTGGGCGGCGGCCGTCGGCCGCCCGGCCAGGAGGTGGACCTCGGCCATCCGGTAGTGGGTCATGCCCTCCCACAGCCGCTGCCGGTTGTCGACGAAGATGGGCATGGCCTCGTTCAGATGCCGCAGTGCGTCCTCGTAGCGCCGCGCGCGGGTGAGCGCCAGCCCGTACGTGTAGAGGCCGTTCGCGATCCGCCAGCTGACGTTGATCTCCCGGAAGAGGCGGATGGCCTGCTCGGCGAGCTCGACGGCCGAGGCGGAGCGCCCGGTGTCGAGGTGGACCCGCGCCAGGTTGCTGAGGGCGGTCGCCTCGCACGGCCGGTTGCCGTCCTCGCGGAAGCACTCCAGGGCCTGCCTGATGTACGCCTCGGCGTCGTCGTAGCGGTGCTGGTAGATGGCGACGATGCCGCGGTTGTTGGAGGCGTACCCGCACGGAATGGGGTCCTCCGTGGCGCGGCCGAGGAGGACGGCGTGCAGGGCGTGCTCGTCGGCCTGGGCGAAGCGGCCCGCGAGGCTGTTCACGTGCGTGAGGACGGTCCGGGCGCGGCCCTCGGCCCGGGCGTCCCCGGCCTCCTGCGCGGCGGCCAGCAGCGCCGTGGCGGCCTGCTCGTAGAGCCGGAAGTCGGCGCCGGACTCGGCGAGGTCCTTGGCGGCCAGCAGCAGGTCGACGGCGCGGCGGAGGGTGTCGCCGGTGGCGGACGCGTGCTGGCGGACGCAGGCCAGCAGGCAGCCGGCCTCGGCGAAGAGCCAGTCGCCGGCCGCGCCCCGGTCGGTGAAGACGAGCCCGGGGTGGGTGGTCGGCGTCAGGTGGGCGAGGAGCTGGTCGCCGGGCCGCTCCAGGACGTACACGCCGGCGGCGGTCGCCAGGTAGAAGTCCAGGAGCCGGGACAGGGCGGCCTCGCGCTCCGCGGGCGGCTGTTCGTCCCGCTCGGCGCATGCACGCGCGTAGAGGCGCACGAGGTCGTGGTAGCGGTACCGGCCGGGTGCGGCGGACTCCAGCAGGGACGTGTCGACGAGGGACTCCAGGAGCTCCTCGGTCGCGTCCAGGTCCAGGTCCAGGACGGCCGCGGCGGCGGCCAGCGAGATGTCCGGGCCGTCCGCCAGGCCCAGCAGCCGGAAGGCGCGGGCCTGGCCCGGCTCCAGCTGCCCGTAGCCCAGCTCGAAGGTGGCCTTGACGGCGAGGTCGCCGGCGCGCAGTTCGTCGAGGCGGCGCCGCTCGTCGCCGAGCTTGCGGGCCAGCACCGACACGGTCCACGTCCGGCGGGCGGCGAGGCGGGAGGCGGCGATGCGGATGGCGAGCGGCAGGAAGCCGCACGCCGCGACGACGTCCATCGCCGCGTCGCGCTCGGTCTCCACGCGCTCGGTGCCGACGATGCGGGTGAACAGCACCAGCGCCTCGTCCGGGCTCATCACGTCCAGGTCGACGAGGTGGGCCCCGGCGAGGCCCACCATGCGCGCCCGGCTCGTGACGAGGGCGGCGCAGCCCTCCGTGCCGGGCAGCAGCGGGCGGACCTGGGCGGCGTCCCGGGCGTTGTCGAGCAGGGCGAGGACGCGGCGGCCGTCGAGGGTGGAGCGGAAGAGCGCGGACCGTTCCTGCACCCCCTCCGGAATAGCGGAATCCGGAATTCCGAGGGCCCGCAGGAACGATCCGAGCACTGCTTCCGGCTCGGCGGGCAGGGGGCCTGCGCCCTGCAGGTCCACGTACAGCTGCCCGTCCGGGAAGTGGTGCCGCGCGGCGTGCGCGACGTGCACCGCCAGCGTCGTCTTGCCGACGCCGCCGATGCCCGCGACCGCCGACACGGCCATCACCCGGCCGTCGCACGTCGCGAGCTGGTCGCCGAGCTCGTCCACGAAGGCGGCGCGCCCGGTGAAGTCGGAGACCGTAGCGGGCAGCTGCGCCGGCCGGATGAACGCGGGCCCGGCGCAGGGCCGGCCGTCCGGGACGAAGGGCAGGGCGAGGTCGGCGTCGGCGTTGAGGATGCGCTGCTGGAGCTCGGAGAGCTCGGGGCACGGGTCGACGCCCAGTTCGTCGGCGAGGAGCCGGCGCGTGTCGGCGTAGACGGCGAGGGCCTCGGCCTGCCGGCCGCTGCGGTAGAGGGCGAGCATCAGCAGCTCGCGCAGCCGCTCGCGCAGCGGGTGGGCGGCGGTCAGGGCCGTCAGCTCCGAGACCGCCTCGGCGTGGCTGCCCACCTCCAGGTCCAGGTCCAGCCGGGTCTCGATGAGGGAGAGCCGCCACTCCTCCAGGCGCGTGCGCTGCGTCTCCGCGTACGGGCCCGGGAGGCCGGCCAGCGGCTCGCCGTCCCACACGCCGAGGGCTTCGTTGATGAGGTCGCGGGCGCGGTGGCGGTCGCCGGAGGCGCGCGTCTTCTCCGCCTCGGCCACGAGGTGCTCGGCCCGGTCGATGTCCAGGCAGCCGAGGCCGATCCGGACGGCGTAGCCCCCGGACTCGCTGACCAGCACGTCGGCGTCCCGGCCGAAGGCCTTGCGCAGCCGCGAGGCGTACGTGCGCAGCGCGGCGAGGGCGGCGTGCGGCGGTTCGTCGCCCCACAGCGCGTCCACCAGCTCGGGCGCGGTGGCGGTCCGGCCGCCGCGCAGCAGCAGGGCGGCGAGGAGCGCCCGCTGCTGCGGCGAGCCGGTGTTCAGCAGTTCCCTGCCGCGGCGGGCCCGGACGGGCCCGAGCACGGTGAATCGGAGCTGCTGCCCGTGCCCTGTGTCGCCGGCCATGGTGACCCCCTGCTTGTCCCGCTCGGTCGCACGGCCAGTCTGCCTTGTCCGGGGGCTCTGCGTCAGCAGGGGTCCGGCCTCTCCACAAGGCCTGCCGAAGACCGCCCCACGCCTGTGACGACCACTTGCTGACGAAGCGTCAGATCGTCGCTAACGTGTCAGCCATGGAGAGCATCCCCCGCATCATCTCGGTGGACGATCACACGGTCGAGCCTCCTTGCGTCTGGTCGGACCGGCTACCGGCGAAGTTCCGCGACGTCGGGCCGCGGATCGTGCGCGCGCCGGTGAAGGAGCTGACCTTCGTCGGCGGAAGGTTCACTCCCGTCATGGGCGCCCCCGGCGACGACGGCCCGGAGGCGGACTGGTGGATCTATGAGGATTTGCACCGTCCGCTCACGCGGCTGGATACCGCCGTCGGATACTCCAGGGATGAGGTCAGGCTGGAGGGCATCACGTACGAGCAGATGCGGCCCGGCTCCTTCAGCGTCCCGGAACGACTGGCCGATATGGACCGCAACCATGTCCAGTCCGCGCTGTGCTTCCCCACCTTCCCGCGCTTCTGCGGGCAGACCTTCACCGAGGCGTCGGACCGCGAACTCGCCCTCCTCGGCGTCCGCGCCTACAACGACTGGATGGTGGAGGAGTGGTGCGGCCCGCAGGCGCACGGGCGTCTCATCCCCCTCGGCATCGTCCCCCTGTGGGACGCCGGGCTCGCGGCCGACGAGGTCCGCCGCAACGCCGGGCGCGGCGTGCGCGCCGTCTGCTTCTCCGAGATCCCCCCGCACCTCGGCCTCCCCTCCATCCACACCGACGCCTGGGACCCCTTCCTGCGCGCCTGCGCCGAGACCCGCACCGTCATCGCCATGCACATCGGCTCCTCCTCGCGCATGCCGTCCACCTCGGCCGACGCGCCGCCCGCCGTCGGTTCCGTCATCACCTTCGCCAACTGCTGCTTCTCGCTCGCCGACTGGCTGATGTCCGGTGCCTTCGAGCGCTTCCCGGAGCTGCGGATCATGTACGCGGAGGGGCAGATCGGCTGGATCCCGTACGTCCTGGAGCGCGCGGACGTCACCTGGGAGCAGAACCGCGCCTGGGGCGGCGTCGCGGACAAGGTCCGGCGGCCGCCCTCCGAGCTGTTCGCCGAGCACGTCCACGGCTGCTTCTTCGACGACGCCTTCGGCCTGCGCAGCCTCGACGCGATCGGCGCCGGCAACGTCCTCTACGAGACCGACTACCCGCACTCCGACTCCACCTGGCCGCGCTCGAAGGAGGTCGCGGAGCAGCAGATGGGGCACCTGCCGCCGGACGTCGCCGAGCGCATCGTCCGCGGCAACGCGATCGAGCTGCTGGGGCTCACGGAGGAAGGGCTGTGGGCGCATGCCGCGAGGTGAGGAACCGCCGCCGGCCACCGGCCCGCAGACGCTGTCCCCGCCGACCACCGGCCTGCAGGTGCTGCCGCCCGGCCGCCTCTCCTACGGCATGCAGCTTCCCGTCACCTCCCTCAGCACCCTCTACGCCGAGCCCTGGGAGGTCGAGGCCGGCCCCGCCGAGCTGCGGCGGATCGCCCGCGCCGCCGACCGGCTCGGCTTCGCCTACGTCGCCACCTGCGACCACGTCGCCGTCCCCGTACGCCTGGCCGCCGCGATGGGCACCGTCTGGTATGACCCGGTGGCCACCCTCGCCCACCTCGCCGCCGTCACCGGGCGCGTCCTGCTGCTCAGCCACGTCGCGGTGGCCGCGCTGCGGCACCCGCTCGCGCTCGCCAAGCAGTACGCGACCGTCGACCGGCTCGCGGAGGGGCGGCTCGTGCTCGGGGTCGGGGCGGGGCACGTGCGGGAGGAGTTCGCGGCGCTCGGCGTCGACTACGGGCGGCGCGGGGTGATCCTGGACGAGACGGTCGACGCGCTCAAGGCGGCGCTCGGGCCGGCTGAGTTCCCGGAGTTCAGCGGCCGCCGCTTCGCCTTCCGCGGGCTCGGCCAGGCGCCCCGGCCCGTCCGTACTCCGCGCCCGCCCTTGTGGGTCGGCGGCTCCTCGCCCGCCGCGCTGCGCCGGGCGGCGCTCCGGGGCGACGGCTGGCTGTCCCAGGGCGACCGGCGCGAGGAACTGCCGCAGCGCATCGCCGCGCTGCGGCAGCTGCGCGAGGAGGCGGGCAGGGACGGGCCCTTCGCGGTCGGGGCGATCTCCGAGGCGCTGTACGTCGGGAGCCCTGCCTGGGACACCGGCGGCCGGACGCTGACCGGCGAACCGGAGGCGCTCGCGGAGTCGCTGCGGGCGTACCGGGCGATGGGCGCGGACCAGATACAGGTGCGGTTCCGCTCGCGTGACGCGTCCGAACTCCTCGATCAGATGGAAGCGTTCGCGGAGGCGGTGGCTCCGCTCCTCAACGGGTAGCCCGACAGGAGACGGGGACGACAGAAGCAACAGAGGCGGCAGGGGCGGCACAGGCGGCACCGGCGACAGGGAGGGGCGTCATGGGCAAACTCGACGGCCGCGTCGTGCTCATCACGGGCGCGGCGCGCGGGCAGGGCGAGCAGGAGGCGCGGCTGTTCGCCGCGGAGGGCGCGAAGGTCGTCCTGGCGGACGTCCTGGACGAGCAGGGCGGCGCGGTGGCGAAGGAGCTGGGCGCCGACGCGGCGCGCTACGTCCACCTCGACGTCGGCGAGGAGGCCGACTGGCCGGCGGCGATCGCGGCCGCCAAGGAGGCGTTCGGCTCGCTCGACGGCCTCGTCAACAACGCCGGCATCCTGCGCCGGAACCGCTTGGTGGACACGCCCCTGCAGGAGTTCGTGGAGGTGTGCCGGGTCAACCAGCTGGGCACGTTCCTCGGCATGCGCGCGGCCGCGCCCGAGCTGGCCGCGGCGGGCGGCGGCACCATCGTCAACATCTCCTCGTACGCAGGGCTCGCGGGCATCGCCCGCCTCACCTCCTACGCGGCCTCGAAGGCGGCCGTCCTCGCCATGACCCGCGTGGCCGCCCTGGAGCTGGCGGCGCATGGCGTACGGGTCAACGCCGTCTGCCCGGGCGCGATCGACACCCCGATGATCGACGTGGAGAAGGCCGCCCTGCTCTTCCGGACGCTGGTGCCCTTGAGCCGGCCCGGGCGCCCGGACGAGGTGGCGAGGGCGGCGCTGTATCTGACGGCGGACGACTCGTCGTACGTGACGGGGCAGCATTTCGTGGTGGACGGGGGGTGGCTGGCGGGGGTCCCCGTAGTCGACTGACGCCCCGGTGTCGGGCGGCCGGGCGCCCCGCCGGGGACCGGCGTCCGCCGTTGTCCGGAGGTCATCGGGGGCCGGTGTCCGCCGTTGTCCCGGCGTCATCGGGGACCGGCGTGCGATGTCGTCTTGACGTTGCCGGGGGCCGGTGCCAGAGTCTCAGCAGCCAGCGATCTGACGGTGCGTCAGAAGGCGCGTCGCGTCAGAACTCGGAAAACCTGAACGGACGGACGGTGAACCGCCGTGGAATTCGGGATCTTCGTGCAGGGATACGTTCCGGCGAGCCGGCGGCGGGACGATCCCCGGGCCGAGCACCACGCGCTGATGGAGGAGACCGAGTACGTCATCCAGGCCGACAAGTCCGGCTTCAAGTACGCCTGGGCCTCCGAGCACCACTTCCTGGACGAGTACTCGCACCTCTCCGCCAACGACGTCTTCCTCGGCTACCTCGCGCACGCGACCGACCGCATCCACCTCGGCTCCGGCATCTTCAACCCGCTGCCGCAGGTCAACCACCCGGTCAAGGTCGCCGAGAAGGCCGCCATGCTCGACCACCTCTCCCGCGGCCGCTTCGAGTTCGGCACCGGGCGGGGCGCGGGCAGCCACGAGATCCTCGGCTTCCTGCCGGGCATCACCGACATGGACCGCACCAAGGAGATCTGGGAGGAGACGATCGCCGAGTTCCCCCGGATGTGGCTGCACGAGGAGTACCCCGGCTTCGAGGGGAAGCACTGGTCCCTGCCGCCGCGCAGGGTGCTCCCGAAGCCGTACGGGCCCGCGCACCCCGCCATGTGGTACGCGGCCGGGTCGCCCTCCTCGTACGCGATGGCCGCGCGCAAGGGGCTCGGCGTCCTGGGCTTCAGCGTGCAGAAGGTCGCCGACATGGAGTGGGTCGTCGACTCGTACAAGACGGCGATCGCGGGGGCCGAGCCCGTCGGCGCGTACGTCAACGACAACGTCATGGTCACCTCCACGGCCGTCTGCGCGGAGACGCACGCGAAGGCGGTGGAGATCGCGGCCGCGGGCGGGCTGCACTACCTCCAGTCGCTGCTCTTCCGCTATCACGACACGTTCCCCCGCCCCGAGGGCATCCCGCGCTGGCCGGAACTCCTGCCTGAGTACACCGAGGAGGTCATCGAGCTCCTCATCGCCGAGGAGCTGATGATCTGCGGCGACCCGGACGAGGTCTTCCGGCAGTGCAAGCGGTGGGAGCAGGCGGGCGCGGACCAGCTGTCGTTCGGGCTGCCGGTCGGCGTGCCGTACGAGGACACGATGCGGACCATCCGGCTGATCGGGGAGCACGTCATACCGAAGATCGACACGGATCCGGTGCACCGCACGACGCGGTTGCGCCAGGCGGCGGGACGCTGAGGCCCCTCTCGTGCACCGGGGCGGCGTCTTCCCGGATCCGCCGCCCCGGCCCCGGCCTCCGGCGGATCGCTGCTCACGTGCCCGTTCCGGTGGGCGGCTTTCCGCCGGACCCTCCCCGTCGTAGCAGAGCGCCGTTGCGGCGGGTGAGTTCTCCGGGCCCTGCGTGCCCGTCCGGTCACGCAGGCAAAGCTGCGTGGGCAATTCCGCGTGGGTAATGGTGACCGACAGCAAAGGTGACCTGCCATGCTCGACCACCTCATCAGACGCGCCACCGTCATCGACGGCACCGGGGCCCCCTCCTACGCCGCCGACATCGGCATCCGGGACGGGCGCATCGCCCTGATCCGCCGCCGCTCGCCGTCGCCCGTGCAGGCCGGCGGCCGGGTGGGGGAGCGGGCCCGGACCGAGGAGGACGCCTCCGGCCTCGTCCTCGCCCCCGGCTTCGTCGACCCGCACACCCACTACGACGCCCAGCTCTTCTGGGACCCGTACGCGACCCCGTCCCTGAGCCACGGCGTCACCACGGTCGTCGGCGGCAACTGCGGCTTCAGCCTCGCGCCCCTGAACCCCGCGCGGCCCGCCGACGCCGACTACACGCGGCGCATGCTCAGCAAGGTCGAGGGCATGTCGCTCGCAGCCCTGGAGGAGGGCGCGCCCTGGAACTGGTCGTCCTTCGGGGAGTACCTGGGCGCGCTGGAGGGGCGGATAGCCGTCAACGCCGGGTTCATGGCCGGGCACTGCGCCCTGCGCCGCTGCGCGATGGGCCCGGACGCCGTCGGCGGGCAGCCCGACGCGCGGCAGCTGCGGCACATGACCGCCCTCCTGCACGAGGCCATGGAGGCGGGCGCCTGGGGCCTGTCCACCACGCAGTCGGCCACCCACTCCGACGGCGACGGCCACCCCGTGGCCTCCCGGCACGCGCGGCCCGCCGAACTGCTCGCGCTCGCGGCGGCCGTCGGCGAGCACGAGGGCACCCAGATCGAGGCGATCGTGGCCGGCTGCCTCGACCGCTTCGACGACGACGAGATCGACCTGCTGACGGACATGAGCACGGCCGCCGGCCGGCCCCTCAACTGGAACGTCCTCACCATCGACGCCGCCGAGCCCGGGCGCGTGCCCCGCCAGCTCGCCGCGAGCGAGCGGGCCCGCGCCGCCGGCGGCCGCATCGTCGCCCTGACGATGCCCGTCCTCACGCCCATGAACATGTCCCTGGGCACCTTCTGCGCACTGAACCTCATCCCCGGCTGGGGCGAGATCCTCTCCCTGCCCGTCCCGCACCGCATCACCGCCCTGCGCGACGCGACCGTCCAGGCCGACATGCTGCGCCGCGCCCGCAGCCCCGAGGCGGGCGTCTTCCGCAGGCTGGCCGACTTCGGGCGGTACGTGATCGGCGATACGTACGCGAAGGAGAACGACGGCCTGACCGGGCGCGTCGTGCGCGACATCGCCGCCGAGCGCGGCCTCGACCCGTTCGCCTGCCTGGTGGAGATCTGCGCGGCCGACGAGCTGCGCACGGTCCTGTGGCCGATGCCCTCCGACAACGACCCCGCCAGCTGGGAGCTGCGCCGGGCCACCTGGGAGCACCCGGACGTGCTCCTGGGCGGCTCCGACGCGGGCGCGCACCTGGACCGGATGTGCGGAGCGCCGTACACGACGCGCTTCCTGGGCGACTGCCTGCGGGGCCGCGAGCTGGTGCCGGTCGAGCGCGCCGTGCAGATGCTGACGGACGCCCCGGCGCGCCTGTTCGGCCTGCGCGGCCGCGGCCGCATCGCCGAGGGGTACGCGGCCGACCTCGTCCTCTTCGACCCCGGCCGCATCGACGCCGGCCCGGCCACGCTCGTCCACGACCTGCCGGGCGACGGTCCGCGGCTGGACTCGCGGGCGGTGGGCGTGGTGAGCGTACGGGTCAACGGGGTGGAGACGGTGCGGCACGACGTGGTGACGGGGGCGCTGCCGGGGACGGTGCTGCGGTCGGGGAGGGACACGGAGACGGTGGGGACGGGAAAATTCTGAATGGGGGCAAAAGGGGCGGCGCTGCGGTTCCCGCACCGCGTGCGATCGCGCGTACGGCCTGTTGGTTACCGGTCGTAACTCGCTGATGGCCTTTGAATGCGAGGGCAACTGGCGGTGGCTGCTTGGAAGTTCAGGGTCCGGTTCCTGGACGCCGGAGGCCCCGGTACGGAAACAGCACCCCCTACCGTCCTGCCCATGGTTCAGGTGACCCCGCGGCCCCAGGCCGCAGACACGGTGATGAGCGTCGCCGAGGGGCGGCGTTCCGGAAGGCCCGGCAAGGGCAAGGGCCTGGGCGGCAACTCCGTCGGCCTGCTGGGCAGCGCCGTCATCGGCATCTCCACCGTCGCCCCCGTCTACTGCCTGACCTCCACCCTCGGCCCCACCGCGGGCCAGGTCGGCGTCCAGATGCCCGCCGTCTTCCTGGCCGGCTTCCTGCCGATGCTGCTGGTCGCCTTCGCGTACCGGGAGCTGAACAAGGCCGTCCCCGACTGCGGCACGTCCTTCACCTGGACGGTGCAGGCGTTCGGGCCGCGCGTCGGCTGGATGTGCGGCTGGGGGCTCGTGATCGCCACGATCATCGTCCTGTCGAACCTCGCGGGCGTGGCGACCTCCTTCTTCTACCTCCTCCTCGGGCAGCTCACCGGCAACGACGCCGTGGCCGCCCTCGACGGGAACCGCCCCGTGCACGTGGCGACGTGCCTCGCCTTCATCGCCGTGGCGACGGCCATCAGCTACCGGGGCATGACCGCGACGAAGGGCGTGCAGTACGCGCTGGTCGCCCTGCAACTCGCCGTCCTGGCCGTCTTCGTGGCGATGGCCCTGACCAAGGCCCGCTCGGGCGACCTGCCCGGCTCGATCGGCTTCTCCTGGACCTGGCTGAACCCGTTCGCCGTCCAGTCCTTCGCGGCCTTCACGGCGGGGCTCTCGCTGTCCATCTTCATGTTCTGGGGCTGGGACGCGTGCCTGACCGTCAACGAGGAGACGCAGGGCAGCGCGAAGACCCCCGGCCGCGCCGCGCTCCTCGCCATGGCCGTCCTCGTCGGTTCGTACCTGCTGACCGCCGTCGCCGCCCAGATGTTCGCCGGCACCGGCGAGGAGGGCACCGGCCTCGGCAACCCCGACACCGCCGGCAACGTCTTCGCCGCGCTCGCCGACCCGGTCATGGGCACGGCCCTGGGCGTGCTGCTGTTCGTGGCCGTCCTGGCCTCGGCCGCCGCCAGCCTCCAGACGACGTTCCTGCCCGTCGCCCGCACGGTGCTGGCCATGAGCGCCTACGAGGCCCTGCCGCCGTCCTTCGCCCGCATCCACCCGCGCTTCAGGTCCCCCGGCCGGGCCACGGTCGCCGCCGGCATCGCCACCGGCGTCTTCTACGCGGCCATGAGCTTCCTCAGCGAGAACGTCCTCATCGACACGATCTACGCCCTCGGGCTGATGATCTGCTTCTACTACTCGATCACGGCGTTCGCGTGCGCGTGGTACTTCCGCGGAGAGCTGGGCCGCTCCGTGCGGGACGCCCTCTTCAAGGGCGTGTTCCCGGTGCTGGGCGGCGTCCTGCTGGCGGCCGTGTTCGGCAAGACGCTGTACGACATGTGGGACCCGTCGTACGGGAGCGGCAGTGCGGTGGCGGGCGTCGGCTCGGTGTTCGTGATCGGCGTGGGGCTGCTGCTGTTGGGCGTGGTGCTGATGCTGGCGATGCAGCGCCGCAGCCCGGCGTTCTTCCGCGGCGAGGTGCTGACGCGGTCGACGCCGGCGCTGGTGGTGGAGGAGTAGGCCGGACCGGCCGGGGGCGCGGGACTGCTGCGTAGTCCTGCGTCCCCGGCCGGTCTGCCGCGGTGGTCCGCGCCGCGGTCAGTCCGTCAGGGCGCTGAGGTCGATCCGCGCCAGCCGCTCCGGGTCCGTGAGGATGTCCAGGGCGGTGACCAGGCCGCCCCGGACGGTGAAGGCCATGACCGACATCGCCCGGCCGTCCGCGAAGGCGACCACGCCGGGCGTGCCGTTGATCAGCGCCGGAAGCGCCGCCTCGGCGAAGCGGGCGAACATGATCGCCTGGGAGGCGACCCCGGCCGCGCCGCGGCGCAGCGCGCTCGGGCGCAGGGTGCCGCCGTCGGAGCGGAGCACGATGTCCGGGTCGAGGACGGCGACGAGGGCGTCGAAGTCGCCGCCGCGCGCGGCGGCCAGGAAGGCGTCGACGACGCGGCGGCAGGCGGCCACGTCGCTGTCCGGCGCCGGGGCCTGCCCCTGCACGCGGCGGCGGGCGCGGCTGGCGAGCTGCCGGGTCGCGGCAGGCGTACGGTCGATGATGTCGGCGATGTCGTCGAAGGGCACGTGGAACATGTCGTGCAGGACGAAGGCGAGCCGCTCCGCAGGGGCGAGGGTCTGCAGGACGACCATGAGGGCGATGCCGACCGAGTCGGCGATGAGGATCTCCTGCTCCGGGTCGACGCGGTCCGCCGCGCTGACGACCGGGTCGGGGAGGCTGACGACCCCGCCTTCCCCGTCGTGGAGCGGCTCCTCGTGCCGCGTGGCGCGCGAGCGCAGCATGTCCAGGCAGACGCGGCCGGTCACGGTGGTCAGCCAGCCGCCGAGGTTCCCGACCTCGCTGACGTCGGAGCGGCTCAGCTTCAACCACGTCTCCTGCACGGCGTCCTCGGCCTCGGCGAGCGTGCCGAGCATCCGGTACGCCACGGCCCTCAGGTGCGGCCGGTGTTCCTCGAAACGCTGCGCCAGAAAATCTTTCTCGCTCACGTGTCACATCCCCCTGATCCGATCCGTCATGGAAGTGACGGACAACGACGGCGACCGCGCCGACACGGAGGATTTGATCATGACTGCTCGGATGAAGAACCCCGCGATGGTCCTGCCCGATGCCATGAAGGGCATCCAGCACCTCCTCGGAGCCGCCGGCCAGGGCGGTGTCTCCCAGGAGATCCTGGAGCTGGTCCACCTGCGGGCCAGCCAGATCAACGGCTGCAGCGCCTGTGTGTACGGGGGCGTGGCGAGCGCCAAGAAGGCCGGGGTGAGCGACGACAAGCTGCACACCGTCGCGGCCTGGCACGAGTCCCCGTTCTTCACGGACGCCGAGCGCGCCGCGCTGGCGCTGACCGAGTCCGCCACGCGGCTCGCCGACCACACGGGCAAGGCCGTGCCGGACGACATATGGGACGCGGCCGCCGACCACTTCGACGAGAAGCAGCTCGCCGCGATCATCCTCATGGTCGCCACGACCAACTTCTTCAACCGCCTCAACACCACGGTCGAGGAGCCGGCCGGGGCCACCTGGGGCTAGGGGCTAGGCCGCCTGAGGCCAGGCGTCCTCGGGCCGGTCGTCCCCGGGCCGGTCGTCTTCGTCCTCGGGACTGTCGTCCTCGTCCTCGGGGTGGTCGTCCTCGGGCCGGGCCTCATCAGGCCGGCCCTTCTCCAGGACGGCCTCGACGTCAACCGTGATGTCGACCATGTCGCTGACGACCACCCCGCCCCGGTCGACCACGTCGTTCCAGCTCACCCCGAAATCCTGGCGGTTGATCCGGGTCGTGGCGGTGAAACCGGCCCTGCGCCTGGGGCCGGCGTCACGGCCGTCCTCCCACCAAGGGGTGTCCCACTGCCCCAGGTAGGTGACGTCGAACGTCACGGGGCGGGTCGTTCCCCGGATGGTGAGGTCCCCCGTGACCTCGAATTCGGTCGCGCTCGCCTGATGGACGCCCGTCCCCGTGAAGGTCCATTCCGGGTGGGTCTCGCAGTCGAAGAAATCCGCGCTGCGGAGGTGGGCATCGCGCTGCTCCTGGCCCGTGTACACCTGGGTCGCGTCGACCACCGCCTCCACGCGCGCGCTCTCCGGATCGCCGGGATCGACCTCCAGCGAGCCGCGCACGTTCTTCAGCTGCCCACGGACGTAGGTGACCATCATGTGCCTGGCGCGGAATTCGGCGCCCGTGTGGCCGGGTTCGAAGAACCATCTGGTGATGCCCATGGCACCTCCCGGGCAGGGGCTCCGCCCCTTCGGACCTGCCCCTTCCGCCAGGATAGGACGCCATGGACTTCTCTGCGCCTTCGTGCGTCCTGGGCAGTGGCGGCCTCTGCGCGCCCCACACCGGCCGCGGCCACGACCCCGATGCCTTCGTCGAGATCGGCTCCCTGACGAAGGTGCTGACCGGGACGCTGCTGATGCGGCTGGCGGCGCGGGGCGTCGTCGCCGTGGACGATCCCGTGGAGCGGTGGCTCGCCACACCGGCGGGGACGGGCATCACGCTGCAGCAGCTCCAGCAGCACACCTCGGGTCTGCCCCGGTTGCCTCCCCTGCTGCCGGGGGCGCGGCGCTCGGACCCGTACCGGCCGTTCACCGACCAGGCGCTGCGGGAGCTCCTCACCGCCGGCCTGGGCGCGCTGGCGGTCGCTCCTCCCGGCGAGAAGGAGGAGTACTCCAACCTCGGGTACGCGGTGCTGGGCGCGGCGCTGTCGGCCGCGGCGGGCGCCCCGTACACGGACCTGCTGGCGGAGTGCGTACTGGACCCGCTGGGCGTACGGGACGAGGTCGCTCACCAGCCCCCGCAGGACCGCAGCCTGGTCCCGACCGGGCTCTTCGGCCGCCGGCTCCGGCCGTGGACGATGACCGGCGCGATCCTCCCCGCGGGCGGCTTGTGGGCGACCCCGCGGGCGGCGGCCCGCATCCTCGCCGGCCTGGTGGTGGACCGTGTGCTGGGAGAACCGGCCCCGGCATGGCAGCGGGCCGGCGAACTCGTCTGGCACAACGGCGCCACGCGCAACGCCTCGGTCTTCGCCGGCGCCTTCCCCGACGGCCGCTGGATCCTCGTCCACCGCCTGGGCGGTGCGGCGGCCGCGACGGACCGCATGGGCATCCAGCACTTGCGGGGGGAGCGGTGCGCCGCCGGCGGCGCCGGGCCACGGCCGGAGCGCTAGGCCACGGCCACGCGCTCGCTGAGGAAGTCCTCCCAGGTCCGCTGCCCGACCGAGGCGCCCTCCAGGGTCAGGTTCTCGCCCGCGCGGTACGCCCGGCCGACCTTTCCCGGCATCCGGACGGGCAGCTGCATCCGGTGCTTGCCGCGCGCCTGCAGATAGCCGCGGCTCAGGTCGCCCAGGCCGTACACCTTCGGGCCGGTGAGGTCGGGCACCAGGCCCGCCGGCCGGCCGAGGGCCAGTTCCACCAGACGCGCGGCGACGTCGCGCGCGTCGACCGGCTGCCAGCGGAGGCCGCCCGGGGCGGGCACCACCGGCAGCTTCGCCATCTTCTCCACCACCGTCAGGGCCAGGTCGTGGAACTGGGCGGCCCGCAGCGTCGTCCACGGAATCCCGGATTCCGAAATGGCCTGCTCCGCGCCCAGCTTGGCCCTGAAGTAGCCCAGCGGCAGCTTGTCCGCCCCGATGACCGAGATGTACACCAGATGCTCCACGCCGGCCCGCTGCGCTGCCGCCACCAGATGCCGCGTGGCCTCGTCGTCGCCCTTGGGGCCGCCCGCGAGGTGCAGGACGGTCCCGACGCCCTTGAGCGCGGCCTCGATTCCCTCGCCCTTGAGCAGGTCGGCGGCCACGTGCTCGATGCCCTCGGCAGGCTCGCCGCCGCGCCGGCTGAGCACCCGCACGGTGCGGCCCGCCTCCCGCAGGAGCGGCACGACGAGGCGGCCGAGCGTGCCCGTGCCACCGGTGACCAGAACGGGGGCGGTCTTCGCGGTCATCTCCACCATCTCCCATGCACCCGCCCGGGAGATGATCTCCCAGGTCTCTGCCTCTATGACCCGCTGCGAAGAAGGAATGTGACAGGTGGACGAAAAAACTTCCGAAGCTTCTGTGGCCACGCGCTTCGAGGAACACCGGCCCCGTCTGAGGGCCGTGGCCTACCGCATGCTCGGCTCCCTCGCCGAGGCCGACGACGCCGTCCAGGAGACCTGGCTGCGGCTGGACCGCACGGACGCCTCCGAGATCGACAACCTCGGCGGCTGGCTGACCACGGTGGTCGGGCGCATCTGCCTGAACCTGTTGCGTTCGCGGGAGCAGCGGCGCGAGGACCCCCTGGAGATACGGATCCCCGACCCCGTCATCAGCCGCGAGGAGGGCGCCGCCGGAGCCGACCCCGAGCAGGAGGCGCTGCTCGTCGACTCGGTCGGGCTGGCCCTGCTGGTCGTCCTGCAGTCGCTCGCCCCCGCCGAACGGCTCGCGTTCGTCCTGCACGACATGTTCCACGTGCCCTTCGACGACATCGCCCCGCTCATCGAGAAGACCCCGGCCGCGACGCGCCAGCTCGCCAGCCGCGCCCGCCGCCGCGTACAGGGGCAGGCCCCGGCGCCCGACCCCGACCTCGCCCGGCAGCGCGTCGCCGTCGACGCGTTCTTCGCGGCGGCGCGCGACGGCGACTTCGAGGCCCTCGTCTCCGTCCTCGACCCCGACGTCGTCCTGCGCTCCGACGGCGGCACGGCCCGCACCGGCCTCTCGGTCCTCATCCAGGGCGCACGGACGGTGGCCGCCCAGGCGACGTCCTGGGGCAAGCTGTCCCCGTTCGCCTATCCGGTGCTCATCAACGGCACGGCTGGTGTCGTGGTCGTCCCGCAGAAGCGGCCGGTGTCCGTCATGGCCTTCACCGTGGTGGAAGGGAGGATCACCACCATCGAGGTCCTGGCCGACCCGGAGCGGCTGGGGAAGCTGGATCTGACGGTGCTGGACGTGGACGACGTCTGAGGCCGGTGGGGGTGGGGCGGGTTGTGGTTGAGGCGTACGGCTGTCGTCCTCGGCGCGCTTGTACGCCGCGGAGGCCGGCCCGGCCGGTGGATTTCCGCGCCGGGAGGGCACCAGCCCCCACGATCCGCAGTCGGCCGCCCGGCCACGACGGTGGCGAGCCGAGCGAATGCGCCCACGACAGGCTCAGCCACCGCGCGGCAGCAGCCCGCTCCCCATCAGCTCAGGCTGATGGGGAGGTCTCCTCACGCAGCCGCATCCGTGACGGCAGGAGTACGGCGGCCGGCCGCCCACCGGGCGTCGGACACCCGACGGGGCCGAGCCCCTCTCCTCCGCTGCCGGCCTGTTCTGGCCTGAGCCCAGCGGCTGCGTTTATGCCGCCCAGCGGCCGGCTCTGACCTCGCGTATGAAGGACGACCACGCCGCGGACGGGGTGACGAATGCGGGGCCGTTGTGCTGTTTTGAGTCGCGCACAGCGACGGTATCGGGCAGTGCCGCGACGGAGACGCAGCTAGCCGGGCCGTTGTCGCCGCTGTAGGAGGACTTGAACCACGACATCTCTGCTGCCACTTCGAGGGCAGTGAGACGCGGTTTAGCGCTCATCGGTTTCCCTTCCCAGTTGATGCAGGAATTCGGCTGTCTTCGCTGGGGCAAGCGCTCCTTCTCGCAGCGCATCGAACTTCCGGGCGTGCTTCCAGACCTCGCGCGGCCGATCAGTGACGGTCATGACGGACGGTCCGTCCTCCATGACGACGGGTTCGAGACCGGAGTCAAACTCCAGAATGACGAAGTTCGCGCTCGCCCGGTACGTGGCGAGGTTCATCGGGAGGATCTGCACGGTCACGTGATCAAGCGCAGAAACCCGCGCGATTTCCTCGTACTGCTCACGCATGACGGCCGGGCTGCCGACCACGCGCCGAAGGGCCGCCTCATCGAGGATCACGCGTAGTTCGATCGGATCGCCTTCGAACACGACTTCCTTGCGCTTCATGCGGGCGATCACGCATTCCTCCACGAACTCGGTCGTCCTCTCCTCGACTGGCTTGGCCGTCGTGAACAGGGCTCGTGCGTAGCTCTCTGTCTGCAGGAGCCCGAAGACGAGCTGGGAGTGCCAGGCGCGCATCGTCCGGGCGTCGGACTCCAACCCCATGTACAGCGTCTGCCCTGACGGCATGAAGTTCTGATACGGCCTGTACCAGTCGGCGCTGAGCGAGTCCCGGTGGAGCGTCAGCAACTGGTCGAGGGCTCCGCGGTCCGTTACGCCGTACAGCTTGAGCAGGTCTTGCAGATCACGGACGCGCGGCAGCTGGTTCTGGCCGGACTCGACCCTGTTCAGTTTCGATTCAGAGCTCTCGATGGCTGCTGCGGCTTCCTTCACCGTGTACCCGTTCTTCTCGCGCAGGCGCTTGAGCTCCTTGCCCAGTTCCCTTCGTCGGAACGTCGGACCGCGTCGTGCTGCCACTTCTGAGGCCTCCTGTTGCTGTACCCGGCGACGCGCGCGTGTACCCCGCGGATGCGTCCGTGTTGGTCCTCGTCGAGCTTCTGTTGGGCCTGATTGCTCGCCTTGGCGGCAGTCTTCCAGCTCCTGTTGCCGCTCACGCAGCCCTTGTTGAGGTTTGGCATATGCCATTCTCGGCGCCATTTGGTGCCTGGCTTGCGGTTGAACTTGGTGCTGCGGGACCGTAGTTCAGCCAGCCCCCACCCGCTCGCAAGGGAGCCGACCCATGCCTCCATTCCCCCGCACCGCCCACACCGGCGGAGGCCTCACCTACGTCCTCCCGTCGGCCGGTGGGACCGGCATCGACGCGGTGATCCGCGCCGCCGTCGCCATGGACCGCTGGCTCCCCGCGCCCAGTCAGGTGGAGGCCATCACCCAGCGGCTCCGCGACCACATCGGTGAGGCGGTCTCCGCGCTGGAAGGGGACACGCGCGAGGAAGCCCTCGCCGCCGTGCGCGAGGCGCGGCACCGGGTCGGGCTGGGGCCCGGAGACGGGTACACGTCGGCGGTCACGTACGCCCGTGGGCTCGGGCTGGTGGCCAAGGAGCTCCGCGATCTGCGGCGGGGGCCGAGGTGAGGGGGCTCTGGGGGACTGCCCGTACGTGGTGGTGTCTGTACGGGCAGTTCTCCCGGCCCGTCCGCTTCCTCCGGCCGAGCCGGCGCCGGGCCCACGCCGCCATCCACGCGCGCTACGCGGACCCGGGCTTCCTGGACGCGTCCCTCCGCCGGCTCACCCTGCGCATCGAGGTGATCCCGCTGCCGCACACCGGCGGGCCGCCCGCGCTCACTCCCGCGCCGGGCTGTACCTGTAGCGGCGCGCCCGTCAGCGCGCCACAGGCATAGTCGTCCCGCAGGCCGGGTCCTCGCCGCCCGCCGGGCAGTTGTTGCCGGTCGTGCCGGACGTGACCCTGCTGGTCAGGCGGGAGTCACCCGACGGCCGGTCGTTCACCCGCGCCGAGTAGCTGATCGTGGCCTTGGCGCCCGAGGCCAGGTCGCCCTCCCACCGCAGTTCCGGGGACGAGAAGGACGCCCTGCCGGTATCGGCCGAGGCGGAGGCGGGGAGGATCGTCGCGTCGTCCGCCACGCCCGACAGGTCGTCGGTGATGGCCGCACCGCTGATCGCGGTGGTGCCGGTGTTCGTCACCGTCACGGTGTAGTGGACCGTGTCCCCGGGGCGGGCCGACGTCCGGTCGGTGGTCTCGGCGATTCTGATCGAGTTCGCCATGGTGTCGAAGGGTGCCGCCGGCACCATGGCCGCGCCGGTGATCACCCCCACGCCCACCAGGAAGGCGACGAGGGTCAGAACTCTGGGCAGACGGTCAGGCAAGACGGGTCCCCTCTCCCTGCACGCATTCAGTGGGGAGATGGCTTGCACCGGACCATGAGCGTTACCCGTAAACCGCCCCAACAGGTGAAAGAGCCCGCCCTCTTCAACGCTCGCCCAGGAACACCGGGTTCGTCATCGCCACCATCGGCCCCGGCACTCCCGACGCCCCGCCGTCCGCCACCGGGTGGCGCACCTCTGCCCGTACGTATGCCGCGTACGACGGCGTCGTGCGCCATTCGATCACCCCGCCTCCTCCCACCGCCGTCGTGAAGAGGGGGCCCTGGTCCGTGACGAACGTCGCCGTGCAGCGTTCCGGTACGCCCGAGACCTCCAGCCGGGCCGTCACCGGGGTGTCCCGCCCCACTTCCAGTCGTTCGCCGATGCCCGCATGCCGACCCCGTCCGCCCGTGACCTCGAAGGACAGCTTCACCGCCGACGACTCCGCGATCCAGCTCCGGCCCGCCCGGAGCCCCGCTTGCAGGGCTTGCCGTGAGAGGTCGTCCGCCAGGACCACCGTCTGGGGCAGGCCGACGACCTGGGGTTCCCGGTGGGCGTCGCTGTTGCCCATGGCGGGCAGCCAGCGACCGCCGTCGCGTACGGACGCGACCAGCATCGCGTCCCACGCCGCCACCGCGACCTCGTCGTCCGGGGTGTAGGGGCCGTTCCACACCTCCACCGCGTCCGCTTCCTCGAAGCCGTACTTCCAGTTGCAGCCGACACAGGTGCCGTAGGGATGGGCGGGGACGACGAGGCCGCCCGCCTGTCTGATCCGGCGCGCGAAGCGGCCGAACGCGCCGTCGCGGGCGCGGTAGCGCCAGTCGATGAAGGTGCCGGGGTCCGTGCCGAGGGCGACGACGTGGCCGTTGCGCGTGGTGACCTCCTCTCCCGTGAGGATGAGGAGGTCGTCGCCCCACAGGCCCTCCCAGGCCGCGTGCGCCGACGTCGTGTTGTGCTCGGTGGTCGTGATCCAGTCGAGCCCGGCGGCCCGGGCCGCGGCGGCGATCTCGGCGGGGGTGCGCTTGCCGTCGGAGTGGACGCTGTGCAGGTGGTTGTCGCCGCGGTACCAGGCCCGCCCGCGCCCTTTCGCCCGCTGCGGCGGATACACCGCCCGCGGGGGCGAACCGCCCGGAGTCCCAGCCGGAGCCCCGCCCGGCGTCCCGTACCGCAGCGTCACCGTCACCTCGTACGCCAGGCCCTGCGGCGCGACCGTGTACGGCCCCAGGACCACGTGCCACGTGCCGGGGCGGACCGGCCCCGGCAGATAGCCGGGCGTGGCCCGTTCCGTGCCGATGGCGAATTCGGTGCGGGCGCCCCCGGACCAGCCGCGGAAGCCGGCGCCGCCCAGCCCCGTGCCGCGTTCGTCGAAGATGCCGATGTCGCAGGCGTTGCCCTGTGTGCCGGCGGGCACGGCCGGCCGGTCGTACGTGTAGGCGACGGCGATCTCGTGCACGCCGGGGGGCACTTCCACGGGCAGGTACACGTAGTCGGGGGCTCCGGCCGGCAGCCGTCCGGAGACCGTGCGGGTCACCGCCGGCGCGCCGGGGCCGCTCGCGAAGGTCACGGTATCGAGCGTAGGCACGCCCGCCGCCCCCGCGACAGCCGTGGCCGTCGCCGTCCTGAGCAGGTCGCGCCGCCGGATGCGTCTCATCAGCGTCCTCCCTGTGCCATCGCGGAAGGTCCCTCGGGGGCACTGTTGTACGCCTCAGTGGCGCGCAGGGGTACGGGGCCGGTCCGTGATTGCGACATTTGCGTGGCGGTCAGCCCCGCCGGTCGGCGTGGCAGGACCGTTTGGGCTTACGGTGAGCCACAGTCCGGGCAGCTCACCCAGGATCGACGCCAAGGAGGTGCCGCCGCGTGCGGATCGCAACCACGGTCTTCCTCACCGACGAGACGATCAGCCCGGTCCGGCTCGCGAGCGAGCTGGAGCAGCGGGGCTTCGACGGGCTGTACCTGCCGCAGCACACGCACATCCCGGTCAGCCGGGAGACGCCCGCGCCGACGGGCGACCCGCTGCCGCCCGAGTACGGCCGGGCCCTCGACCCGCTGGTGGCGCTGGCGCAGGCCGCGGCGGTCACCGAGCGGATCGGGCTCGGGACGGGCGTCCTGCTGGTCGCCCAGCACGACCCGATCGCGCTGGCGAAGCAGATCGCGACGCTCGACTTCGTCAGCGGCGGGCGGCTCACGCTGGGCATCGGCTACGGCTGGAACGTGGAGGAGGCCGCCGACCACGGCGTCGACTGGAAGACGCGGCGGGATCTCGTACGCGACCGGATGGCGCTGATGCGGGCGCTGTGGGCGGAGGAACCGACGGGCTACCGCGGCGAGTTCGGCGCGGTCAGTGCGAGCTTCGCGCACCCGAAGCCGCTGCGGACGCCGCGCTCGCGCGGGGCAGACGTGCCGCACCTCGTGGGGCCGCGCACCCTGATCGGGGGAGCGGCCGGGCCGAAGCTGTTCGCGCACGTCGCGGAGTACGCGGACGGCTGGATGCCCGTGGGCGGCAGCGGCCTCAAGGAGGCGATCCCGCGGCTGCGCCGGGCCTGGCAGGAGGCCGGGCGGCCGGGCGAGCCGCAGGTCGTGCCGTACGCCGTGCACCCGTCGGCGGGGAAGCTCGCGTACTTCGCCGAGCTGGGGCTCGCCGAGGTTGTGGTGGGGTTGCCGTCGGCGGGGGAGGCGGAGATCCTGCGGGCGCTCGACGCCCACGCGGAGTTCCTGTAAACGCCGTGCCGGAGACCGGGCCGGACCTCGTGCCGGACCCCGGGGTCAAAGCCGGGCGCGCCGTGGCGGAATCCTTTCGGAGGCTGCCTCCGAGTGGCGTGACCAGTCGCACACGAACGACTACCCGGCCTCTTCCGGACGGCCCGTCACCCGCTCGTATGCTCGGACAATGAATTCCACCCCGCCGCTCCCGCAGGGACCCGCACCGACCGCCAACGCCATGCGTCGCGCGCTCAAACGCGCCCGGGACGGCGTGGCCCTGGACGTCGCCGAGTCCGCCGTGCTCCTCCAGGCCCGTGGCGCGGACCTGGACGACCTGTGCGCGTCCGCCGCCCGGGTGCGCGACGCGGGACTGGAAGCCGCCGGCCGTCCCGGCGTCATCACGTACTCGAAGAGCGTCTTCATCCCCCTCACCCGCCTCTGCCGGGACAAGTGCCACTACTGCACCTTCGCCACCGTCCCCGGCAAGCTGCGCCGCGCCGGCCACGGCATGTTCATGTCCCCGGACGAGGTCCTGGCCATCGCCCGCCGCGGCGCCGAACTCGGCTGCAAGGAAGCCCTCATCACGCTCGGCGACCGCCCCGAGGACCGCTGGCCCGAGGCCCGCGCATGGCTGGAGGCGGCGGGCTACGACGACACCATCGCCTACGTGCGCGCCATCTCCATCCGCATCCTGGAGGAGACCGGCCTGCTCCCGCACCTCAACCCGGGCGCCATGAGCTGGACGGACTTCCAGCGCCTCAAGCCCGTCTCCGCGTCGATGGGCATGATGCTGGAGACCACCGCCGAGCGGCTGTGGAGCGAGCCCGGCGGCCCGCACTACGGCTCCCCCGACAAGGAACCGGCCGTCCGGCTGCGCGTCCTGGAGGACGCCGGGCGCAGCTCCGTGCCGTTCACCAGCGGCCTGCTGATCGGCATCGGGGAGACGTACGAGGAGCGCGCCGAGTCGCTGTTCGCGCTGCGCCGCGTCTCCCGGGCCTATCACGGCATCCAGGAACTGATCATGCAGAACTTCCGCGCCAAGCCGGACACGGCGATGCGCGGCATGCCGGACGCCGAGCTGGACGACCTCGTCGCCACCGTCGCCGTCGCCCGGCACATCATGGGCCCCTCCGCGTGCCTCCAGGCCCCGCCGAACCTGGTGGCCGGCGAGTACGCGCGCCTCATCGGCGCGGGCATCGACGACTGGGGCGGCGTCTCGCCCGTCACTCCCGACCACGTCAACCCCGAGCGCCCCTGGCCGCAGATCGACGAGCTCGCCGAGCAGTCCGCCGCGGCCGGCTTCCGGCTGCAGGAACGACTCGCCGTCTACCCCGAGTTCGTGCGGCGCGGCGAGCCCTGGCTGGACCCGCGGGTGCTGCCGCACGTGCGCGCCCTGGCCGACCCGGAGACCGGGCTGGCGAACGAGCACGCCGAGGTCAAGGGCCTGCCCTGGCAGGAGCCGGAAGACGTCTTCGTCCCCTCCGGCCGTACGGAGCTGCACCGCGCCATCGACACCGAGGGCCGCACCGCCGACCGGCGCGACGACTTCGACGAGGTCTACGGGGACTGGGAGGCGCTGCGCGAGGCCGCCGCGCCCGGCATGGCGCCCGAGAAGATCGACGCGGACGTGCGCGAGGCGCTGCGGCAGGCCGCCGACGACCCCACCCGGCTGACCGACCCCCAGGCCCTCGCCCTCCTCCACGCCGACGGTCCCGCGCTCGACGCGCTCTGCCGCATCGCCGACGACCTGCGCCGGGACACGGTCGGCGACGACGTCACGTACATCGTCACGCGCAACATCAACTTCACCAACGTCTGCTACACCGGCTGCCGCTTCTGCGCCTTCGCCCAGCGGCGCACCGACGCCGACGCGTACACCCTGTCCCTGGAGCAGGTCGCCGACCGGGCCGCGCAGGCGTGGGACGTCGGCGCGGTCGAGGTCTGCATGCAGGGCGGCATCCACCCCGACCTGCCCGGCACGGCCTACTTCGACATCGCGCGGGCCGTGAAGGAGCGCGTGCCGGGCATGCACGTGCACGCCTTCTCGCCGATGGAGATCGTCAACGGCGCGACCCGCACGGGCCTGTCCGTACGGGAGTGGCTGGCCGCCGCGAAGGAAGCCGGGCTCGACACCATCCCCGGCACGGCCGCGGAGATCCTCGACGACGAGGTCCGCTGGGTCCTCACCAAGGGCAAGCTGCCCGCCGCCACCTGGATCGAGGTCGTCAGGACCGCGCACGAGCTCGGGATCCGGTCCTCGTCCACGATGATGTACGGGCACGTGGACCAGCCGCGGCACTGGCTCGGGCACTTCCGCCGGCTCGTCGAGATCCAGCGGGAGACGGGCGGCTTCACGGAGTTCGTCACGCTGCCGTTCATCCACACCAACGCGCCCGTGTACCTCGCGGGCATCTCGCGCCCCGGCCCCACCACGCGCGACAACCGGGCGGTCACGGCCATGGCCCGGCTGCTGCTCCACCCGCACATCACGAACATCCAGACGAGCTGGGTCAAGCTGGGCGCGGAGGGGGCGGCGGAGATGCTCCGCTCCGGTGCGAACGACCTCGGCGGGACGCTGATGGAGGAGACCATCTCGCGCATGGCGGGCTCCTCGTACGGGTCGTACCGGTCGGTCCGGGACCTGGTCGCGATCGCGGAGTCGGCCGGGCGGCCGGCACGGGCGCGGACGACGCTGTACGGGGAGGTGCCGGCGGAACGGATCGCCGCGGCGGCGGCGTCGGACGGGCATCTTCCGGAGTTGCTGCCGGTGCTGGACGACTAGCCGTCGGGTGGGGTGGGGCGCTTCGGCTCGGGGCGGTGCCCCGGGCCCCCGGTTTCCCGGGGCCTATGGCACGGCAATGTTGCCGTCTTGTCGAGATGCCTCTACACGACGGCAACCGACGGGCGTCTAGGGTGGCCCGCATGTCTTGGCCTCAGAATCCCCAGCAGCCCCACCAGCCTCCGCAGCCGCATCCGCCGCAGCCTCCGCAGCAGGGCGCACCGCAGGGCGGGGCGTGGGGTGGTCCGGAGGCCACTGCCGTCGACCAGCCCGCCGTCGTCCCGCCGCCCGGCGGGGTCCACGCGGCGCCCACCGCCTTCGCTCAGCCCGCCGTGACCCCGCCCGCCCCGGCCGCGCCCGCCCCGGCCGCGCCGAACGGTGCTGCCAACCCCCACGCCCAGGCGACCGTCTTCGCCCAGCCCGCCGTGCAGCCGCCGGGACCCGGCGGCGCGGGGGGCGTGGCGCCCCCGCCCCCGCCGCCGGGCGGCTGGACGAACCCCGCGCCGGCCCCGGCGCCCGCTCCCGCACCGCCGAGCGGCGGTGGCGGCGGTGGCAAGAACAAGACGCTGCTCGCCGTCGTCGGCGGCGTCGTGGCCCTCGCCGTCATCGGCGGCGGCGCGTTCTTCCTCCTCAAGGGCGGTGACGACAAGAAGGACGACAAGCAGAACGTCGCGGCCGGCGGCCTGCCCAAGCCCTCCGGCGACCCGGCACAGGGGCAGCAAGGGCAGCAGGGCCAGTCGCAGCAGCCCGGTGCCCCCGACGCCTCCGCCGGTGCCCCCGCCGCCCCGCCCGCCGGCTGGCAGACGCAGACGAGCAAGGAGCACAAGCTCCAGTACGACGTGCCCGGTGCCGGGGAGAAGTGGAAGGTCTTCCCCCAGGACACGATGCTCGCGTACACCGACGCGTCCGGTAAGCCGCAGATCTCGATGCGCGACACCGCCAACTACAGCGAGGGCGGCTGCGCTTCGTCCGCCAACCCGAACGCCGTCGGCGAGGCGGGCAAGGGCCAGCTCGCGACCGTCGGCACCACCGGCGGCGACGCGTCCCTGAGCATCCAGGAGAACGCCCGCAACTGGGCCGGGAACTGGGGCGTCTTCGCGTACGGCGGCCTGGGCAACAAGCCCAAGATCGAGGTCAGCGAGGCCAAGCCCTGGAAGCAGAACGGCATCGACGGCTGGACCGCGACCGCCAAGGTCAAGGTCCTCAACCGCCCGAGCCCCTGCGTGCCGCCCACCGCCATCGTCAAGAGCATCGTCACCAAGCTCCCCGACGGCAGCTTCAGCAGCTGGGTCATGTACGCCGACCAGGGCGTCTCCGGCGCGCTGCCGGAGTCCCGGATCGACGAGATCATGAAGACGGTCCGCCCGCTCAAGGGCTGAGGGCGGGACGGAAGGCAAGGAGACGAAGGGGCGGGACACCATGACCACCACCGCACTGTGGAGCCGGGCGCAGCAGCAGGACTTCCGCGCCCGCGTCCGCGGCTGCCTGCTCGGCGGGGCGATCGGTGACGCGCTCGGCGCGGGCATCGAGTTCCACTCGCTCGGCATGATCCGCGACAACCACGGGCCCGCCGGCGTCCGCGGCTACGTGCGGGCCTACGGGCGGCGCGGCGCGGTCACCGACGACACCCAGATGACGCTGTTCACCGTCGACGGCCTGATCCGCGCCGGGATCCGGCGCAGCACCGGCGACGGGAACGCGGCGGGGGACGTGCACCGCGCGTACCTGCGGTGGCGGGCCACCCAGCGCTACGAGGCCCCCGACCTGCGCGATCCCGGCCTCGGCCGGCTGGGCCGCCAGGAGTGGCTCTACTCGCAGCGGGCGCCGGGCAACGCCTGCCTGTCCGGGCTGGACGACGACCGGATGGGCACCCTCGCCGCCCCCAAGAACCGGGAGTCCAAGGGCTGCGGCACGGTGATGCGCTCGGCGCCGTTCGGCCTGCTGGTCGACCGGGAGCCGGCGCAGGTCTTCCACCTCGCCGCCGAGTGCGCCGCCCAGACGCACGGCCACCCCTCGGGCGTCCTGGCGGCGGCCGCCTTCGCGGCCGTCGTGCACGGGGTCGTCCGCGGCGGGACGCTGGAGAGCTCCGTCCACCAGGCGCTCGGCCTGCTGGCCGGGTGGTCGGGGCACGAGGAGACCACGGCGGCGCTGCGGCAGGCGCTCGACGCCGTACGCCAGGGCGCGCCGTCGGCCGAGCGGCTCGAAACGCTCGGTCAGGGCTGGGTGGCCGAAGAAGCCCTTGCCATGGGCGTGTACTGCGCGCTGGTCGCCGAGGACATCCGCCACGGGCTGCTGCTCGCCGTCAACCACAGCGGTGACTCCGACTCCACCGGTTCGCTCTGCGGCAACCTGCTGGGCGCGCTGCACGGCGAGACCGCGCTGCCGGCGGACCTGCTGGCCGAGCTGGAGGGACGGGCCGAAATCGCCGAAATCGCCGACGACTTCGCCATGGAGCTCACCCAGGGCGCGCACCTGCACGGCCCGGGCGCGGTCTCCACGGCGTGGACGGAGCGCTACCCCCTGGTGTAGCGGCACAACCACGCGGCGCACCACGGCAGTTGCGATCGCACAACCCGTACGGTCGTGTGCACCCGCGCACGCCCGCACACGACAGAACCCCCTCGGCCGGGACGACGGACCGGCCGAGGGGGTTCTGTGCGCACTGCTAGGGGTGATGAGGACGATGAAGACGCCGAATCGACTGGTCTCGTCAGAAGTCGTATGCGCGACGGGAAACGGTCGTCACAAACGCGGACCAGGTGGCCGGCGCGAAACCGAGAATCGGTCCCTGAGGGTCCTTGGAGTCACGGACCGCGATGGACTGGGGGAGGGGGGAGGCGACCTCCACGCAGTCGCCGTTGGCCAGCGAGTACGAGGACTTGCGCCACGTGGTGTTTCCCTGCTGGATGGCCATGATTGCTCCCATGCCTTGGTGAGTATGTGCCTTGATCAGAAACGCCGGTCGGAACGCCGGTTTCCCGAGGTGCGACCGACGTTACGCGCCAACATCACCTGATGAACGGCCCATTCACTCGACCGGATGGCATATTCGGGAACGCCCTTCCCGGGCGACTGGCAGAGGGTGTACCGTGCGGCGCCTTCCGTCAGGCCTCCGCCGCCCACTCCTCCGCGACCCGGTCGATGAACTGCCGGGAGTGCTCCGCGTTGAGGGCCTGCATTCGCAAATGTTCGTACATCACGCTGTACGTCTGCACGTCGTTCGGCTTCTCCAGGTAGAGATCACTGGTGATCCCCTCCAGATAGACCGTGCTCGCGTCCTGCGGGTCATTGAACTCCAGGATGGAGAACTTCCCGTACATGCCCGGGTGCGCGCCGACGTCATAAGGCAGCACCTGCACCGTGATGTGCGGTTCCAGGCTGAACTGCACGAGCTGCCGCATCTGTTCCGCCATGATCTCGCGGTTGCCCACGATCCGGCGCAGCGCCGACTCGTCGATGACGGCCCAAAGGCGCAGCGGATTCTCCGGATCGGTGATCCGCTCCTGCCTGCGCATCCGCACCTGCACGCGGCGCTCGATGTCGGCCGTCGTCGCCTCGGGCCAGGAACCCTCCGTCACGGCGCTCGCGTAATTGGGCGTCTGCAGCAGACCCGGTACGAGAGATGCCTCGTACACGCGCAGTGAGGCCGCGTCCGTTTCCAGGCCGATGTAGACGCTGTAGGGAATGTCGCCGAAGGCGTGCCACCAGCCCTGCTGACGCGACTCCTTGGCCATCTGCATCAGTGAATCGACAATCCGGTGGTCCTCGACCCCGTACACCCCGCAGAGATCGCGCACATCGCGCTGGCTGATGCTGCGGCGGCCGTTCTCCAGCCGGCTGATCTTCGACTGCGAGACGAGCAACCGCTCGGCGACCTCCTCGGCGGTCATGCCCTTGAGCTCGCGGAGCTTGCGCAGCTCCTGCCCCAAGCGGCGCCGCCTAACGGTGGGATTGACACTGGACGCCACGGGACGCACCTCCGGCTCCGTCATGCTGCTGTCTCCTGACCTCGCAGCCTGCCACCACATGCCGGGGCGGCGCTGGAAAATGCGACACAGAGTCCGCCTGCGGTGAACGGTTTGCCGGGGCCGGCCGCTACGGACCGTGCATCGTCCCGTGCATGTGCGCGGGGTGGCGGACCGGACCGCCGTCCCGGGCGGCCGGACCACCACCCCGCGCGATATCGCGGCTCCCGAACCGGGCCGGGGGACTGCTCTGCGGTCGGTCGAGCTCTGTGGGTGATGCGGATGCCGTGCGATGCGCCGTTGTGCGGTGCGCTGCCGTGCGGTCGAACCAGAGTGTTACGCAAACGTGCTGTGGTGCGTCGCGCTGTTCCCCAAGGGCACGTGCGGGGCCCTCACGAGGCGCCGGCGCGGGCCATCACGGGCGCCCCCTGGGACGCCTGCTGACCGGCCGCCGCTCCGCCGCGGACGGACGTCCGCCGCCCGGATCCGCCGCCGTGGCCGCCCGAGCCGGAACCGGCCGGAGCCGGGGCCCGCCGCGGCTGCGCCGCGACGCCGTTCTGCACGTCCATCACGGCGTGCGCCACGAGGCCGCCCATCGGGTCGTGCCGGATCAGATCCCGCAGCCGGGAGCGGGACGACCGCCCCTCGTTGCCCGGGTAGAGGTGCTTGCCGAGACCCACCGCGTGGGCCAGGGCGGCGAGCGCCGCGGTCCGCGGGTCCGGCGGGACGCCGGTGCGGATCGCGCTGTCCAGCCGGGCCCTGATCTCCCGGCTGATCGCGGTGTCCGTCGCCTGGTAGCGCGTCGTCGGCAGCACCCCGCACATCTGGCCCGCCACGGCATGCACCATGCCGCACCGCTCCAGGTGCGTGAGGTACGTCTGGCGCAGCCCCAGCCGGGGCCCGCCGATCCAGTGGACGGCGCGGACCGGACTGCCGCGGCGGCGCAGCAGTTCGAGCGCGGTGTCCAGCGTCGGATCTCCTGTCGGCCGCGGCATCACCACGGCGATACGATCCCCGTCTGGGGCTATCCGTCCAGCCAGAGCCAGCTCCACTAGCTGTGCCCCGGCGAGACCCAGGTCGAGCGACTGCGGCTGCGCCGTGGTTCCCGTGGCCGGGTCCAAAGCGAGCAGCAGAAGCTCCTCCGGAATTGTTCTGCGGCTCCTGCCCATCCATGCCTCCCCGCGTGGATGACTGACAGGGTGACCCCTCTCACATTGGTCTGTCGAGAGTGCGTGGTGGCTTCGGGTGGGAACCGGTAGGTATGTCGTCTCGTCTAGCACGACGGTGAGCCCGGTCCATCCCTTCTGGCGGTGCGGTTGCGCGGTGACGGGGCTGCGACACAGGACACTGGTAAGCGTTTGAGAAGGTTCGGCCTGCGGGGTGCGGTGCACCCCGCGGTGGCGTATCGCGTGGGAATTTCGAGGAGGCATCGGTGGCGGGCGAGTCCCCCGGCAAGTCGGAGCAGCGGAAGTCGTCGGGGGAGACGACGCGCGGCGAGCACGACCCGCGACTCGGGGTTTTCCGGGAATCCTCCGGAAAGCCGTCCGGGAAAGCGGATGCCGCCGATGCCGCGGATGCCGCGGAAGGCGGCCGTAAGGAAGTGCCCGCGGCGTCCGCCGGGGCCGATGCGATCGCAAAGGCCGACTCGGGCCGTACGGCCGGCGGCGACGCGCGGCTGAAGGCTGCGGTGGCGGCGTGGGTGGCCGGAACGGACGGGGACGAACCGGATGAGGCCGGGGCGTCCGCGTCGTCCGGCGCGTCCGGCGCGTCCGCGGCCTCGAAGGACGAGGCCGAGAACGACGGCGACGGCGACCGGCCCGTGAACGGCAGCCCTGCCGGCAAGGGCGCGGGTACGCCTTCCGGCGAGGGCAAGGCCCCGGCTTCCGGTGACCGCGCCACGGCTGTTTTCGGCGCGCTCCGGACGAAGGACGCCGCGCCGGCCGATGACGCCGAGGCCTCGAAGGCTGCGAAGGGCGGGTCCTCCGGTGACGGCAAGGGTTCCGCTTCCGGTGAGGACAAGCCCGCTGCGTCGGGTGACGGCGAGGCGGCGAAGGGCGAGCCCTCCGGCGACGCCAAGGGCTCTGCCTCCGGTGAGGGCAAGCCTGCCGCGCCCGTCGACCGGGTCACGTCCGTCTTCCGTACGGTCCGCCCGAAGGCCGGCGAGGCCGCCGGTGATGGCGAGGGCTCCGAGCCCGCCGCTGCCGGTCGCCCTGCGAACGGTTCCGCTTCTGGTGACGGAAAGGGTTCCGCTTCCGTCGACCGGGCCACGTCCGTCTTCCGTACGGTCCGCCCCAAGACCGACGACGCCGCCGGCGACGGTGAAGGCTCCAAGCCCGCTGCCGGTCGCCCCGCGAACGGTTCCGCCCCCGGCAAGGACAAGCCCGCCGGCTCCGCCGACCAGGCCACCGCCGTGTTCCGTACGGTCCGGCCGAAGGACGGGGAGTCCGCTCCGGCGCCGAAGGGCGCGCCTTCCGGTGACGGCAAGGGCAAGCCCGCCGCGCCCGCAGACCAGGCCACCGCCGTCTTCGGTGCGATCCGGCCCAAGGGCGACGCGGCTGCCAAGTCCGCCGACAAGGCCTCCGGCAAGTCCTCCACCGAGCCTTCCGCCGACGATCAGCCGACCGCGCTGATGAAGGCCCCCAAGGTGCCCGAGCCCAAGGCCGCTGCGCCCAAGGCGGCCGCACCCAAGGCCGGTGCGCCCAAGGCCGGCCCCGCCAAGGCCGCCCCGCGTGAGGACTCCGACTCCGAGCGGACCAGCCAGTTCGTACCGCTGAAGTCCGACGACGCCGTCGCCGGGAAGGCCGCCCCGGCCAAGCCCGCTGCTCAGGCCAAGCCCGCCGCCAAGGCGACCCCGCCCGCCGCCAAGGCGAGCGCCCCCGCCAAGCCGGCCATCCCGGTCAGCGTCGCCCCGCCGAAGGAGCCGTCCCCCAAGCCGGAAGGCGCCGCCGCCGGCGCCCCCGCCGCGCCGCTGGATCTGCTGGCGCAGCTGACGAACACGCCTCCGCCGCCGGAGACGCCCGTCCGCACGGTGCTGCGCCGGGTCAAGATCTGGACCCCGCTCGTGATCCTGCTGGCGATCATCTTCTGCGTGGTGCAGGCGTTCCGCCCGCTGCCGGAGCCGAAGCTGGTGCTCACGGCGAACAAGGCGTTCAAGTTCGACGGCGACAAGGCGCAGATGACGTGGCCGACGTCCGGCCAGGCGTACGTCGAGGTGGACGGTCTCGGCAGCCTGGGCGAGTACGGCGAGGAGAAGCCCGTCCCGATCGCGAGCGTCACCAAGGTGATGACCGCGTACATCACCCTTCGCGACCACCCGATGAAGAAGGGTGACAAGAAGGGCGCGCTGATGACGGTCGACGCCAAGGCGGTGAGCGACTACCAGAAGGGCAAGCCCGAGGGCGAGTCGCTGGTCCGGGTGACCGAGAACCAGAAGCTCTCGGAGTACGAGGCGCTGGAAGCGCTGATGCTGCCGTCGGCGAACAACATCGCCAAGCTGCTGGCCCGCTGGGACGCCGGTTCCGAGGAGGCGTTCGTCAAGAAGATGAACGACACCGCCAAGGAGCTGGGCATGGTGAACACGAACTTCACCGACCCGAGCGGCTTCGACGCGACGACCAAGAGCACCGCGAAGGACCTGGTCAAGCTGGGTAAGAAGGCCATGGCGGACCCGGTCTTCCGGGAGATCTCGGGGCTGACGGAGTACATCGACAGCAACGGCGAGAAGCAGAAGAACTTCAACCCGATCGTTCCGCTGTACGGCACCGGCATCAAGACGGGCACGACCACTGCGGCCGGCGGCAACCTGCTCTTCGCCGCGGAGAAGAAGATCGGCGGCACGACGCAGCTGATCATCGGCGCCGTGCTGGCGCAGCACAAGACGCCGATCATCGACTCGGTGGTCGCGGCGACCAAGGACGCGATCGAGTCCGCGAAGAAGGCGCTGGAGGCGAAGACGGTCGTCAAGAAGGGCGACGTCGTGGGCGCCGTGGACGACGGCCTCGGCGGCCGCACCCCGGTCGTGGCGACCAAGGACGTCACCGCGGTCGGCTGGTCCGGCCTGACGGTCGACCTGGCGCTGAACGACGGCGGCCACAAGCTGCCGCACGCGGCGAAGTCCGGTGCCGAGGTCGGCATGCTGACCGTGGGCAGCGGCCCGGGCCAGGTGCGGGTGCCGGTGGCGCTGAAGTCGGCGCTGGCCGAGCCGGGCTTCGGGTCGAAGCTGACCCGCCTCGGCTGAGCCGTCCCGGCCGGCGTCGCGCCGGCCGGCGTGGGCGGGGGCGGCGGTCGCCGCCCCTGCCGGGCCCTCGCGGCGTGCTAGCGTCGCGAGGGTTTGCGCATGGTGCCGCGCCGTGCGCTACCCGCAAGTCCGTGACAGCGTGACGATGGGGGAAGACCTCGGGGGAAGACGGGGAGAGCCGCAGTGACCACCGTGGGCCCGGCACGGGCCGACAAGCCGGACGAGCCGGGTGACCAGCAGGACGGGCGCACCCCCGCCGGGATAGCACCGCCGTCCTCCGCCTTCCGCGAGCGCCTGGCCCGCACCCGCCGCGCCCTGGCCGGCCGCCCCGTGCTGACGACGCTGATCGTCGCGGCCGTGGCGCACGTGGTCTGGGTGTACGTGTTCGCGAACAGCGGCGGCGACCTGGCCGCCCAGGACGCGTGGGCGGAGTTCGTGGGCCAGCACCCCGACTCGGCGTACAACCTCGCCTGGTACGGCGGCATGCACCCCGTCTCGTACAGCGTGATCTCGCCGTACCTGATGGCCAGCATCGGCGTCCGCACCACGATGATGATCGCGGGCACGCTCTCCGCCGGCCTGCTCGCCCTGCTGCTCGTGCGCAGCAGGGTGGTGCGCCGGCCGCTCGTGCCGGCCCTGTACGGCACCTTCGCGCTGACCTGCAACGCGATCTCCGGCCGGGTCACCTTCGGCCTCGGCACGATGTTCGGCCTGGCGGCCGTCGCCGTGATCTTCGCGTGGCCGATGCGCTGGCGCTCGGAGGGCAAGTACCGCTGGGGCCGCGCCGGCCTCGCCGCGCTGGCGGCCGCGCTGGCGACGGCGTCGAGCCCGGTCGCCGGCCTGTTCGTGGGCTTCGTCGCGGCCGCCCTGTGGCTGGGCAAGCGCCGACCTGCGGCGTACGCGCTGGGCATCTCCCCGGCCGTCGTCGTGGGTCTCTCGGCGTGGCTGTTCCCGTTCTCGGGCCAGCAGCCGATGGCCTTCGTCTCGGCGATCCTGCCGCTGCTGAGCGGCATCTTCGGGGTGGTGTTCGTCCCCAAGGAGTGGCGCACGGTCCGGATGGCCTCGGCGCTCTACGTCCTGGCCGTCCTGCTGGTCTGGCTCATTCCCTCCCAGATCGGCACCAACGTCTCCCGGCTCGGCATGATCTTCGGCGGGACGGTGCTGGTCGCGGCCCTGCCGGAGCTGAAGGTGCCGCGCCCGGCCGAGCTGCTGAAGAGCGGCCTGCGCTGGACGGCGCTGGCCGCCGCCCTCGCCACGTGCACGATCTGGCAGCTCGCCGTCTCCATCGGCGACATCATGCACACCACGCCCGCCGCGTCCTGGGCGCGCGAGCTCGCGCCCCTGGTGCACCGGCTGCAGCAGGCCGACGCGGCGCGCGGCCGCGTCGAGGTCGTCCCGGCCCGCAGCCACCGCGAGTCCTCGGCCCTCACCCCGTACGTCAACCTGGCCCGCGGCTGGAACCGGCAGGCCGACCGCGAGCGGAACCCGCTCTTCTACGAGCCGGGCCGGCTCACCCCCTCCAGCTACCGCGCCTGGCTCGACCGCTGGGCCGTGCACTACGTGGTGCTGCCCGCCGGCGAGCCGGACCACGCGGCCGTCGACGAGGCCAAGCTCGTCACCAAGGGCCAGCCGTACCTGCGCGAAGTGTGGTCCGACGACAACTGGCGGCTGTTCGAGGTGGAGTCGCCGACCCCCCTCGCCGATCCCCCCGCGGTCGTCGAGCGCACGGACGCCGAGGGCCTGACGATCACCGTCGGCAAGGCCGGGCCGGTCCTGATCCGCATCCCGTACTCGCCGTGGCTCGGCCTGGTCGACAAGGACGGCAAGGACGTCCAGCCGCCGAAGGCGGGGGCGCGCGGCGAGCCGCCGGTCAACGTCAACGGCTGCCTGTCCAAGGAGGTCCAGGAGGCCCGCGAGGACCGGCCGGAGGACGACTGGACGCTGCTGCACGCGCCGAAGGCGGGCACGTACCACATCGTGGCGCGCTACAAGCTGCCGCGCGGGACGGGCTGCCCGGACGACCTGGCGAAGTAGCCCGCCCGGCGGGGCGTCACGTGCACACGCGCGGCGCGGCGGCCCCCGAGGCGCCCCGCAGCTCCTTCCGCACGTCCTCCAGGTAGTCCAGCACCTGCCGCTGCTTCTCCGGGCCGGGGTCGCTGAGGTAGTCCAGCACGCCGTGCTGGAAGGCGAACCGCATCCGGAGCGGCATCACGTCCGAGGCGTCCAGGCACTTGGGCCGGGGTCCGCCGAGCGCCTCGTCGATGGCGGCGTTGACCCGCTCGGCGCGGGGGTCGGGCCGGGGCGCGCCCGCCGTGACGAAGAACGGCCGGCCCGGGTGGGTTTTGATCTTGCGCTGCTTCTCCTCCTTGGACAGGGCGGAGGCCCACACCTCCTGCGCCTGCCGGGTGGTGAGGAACCGCAGCAGGTCCTCGGCCGCGTCGCCCCTCTTGCTGCCCTCCTCCGCGAACAGCGTCGCGTAGTCCGCGGAGACCTCGGTGGCGGCGGGGCGGCGGGCGATGTCCGGCAGCACCTCGCGCGTGGGCGCGAAGGCGGCGTGCCCGGTGTAACCGGCGTCGCGGGCGAAGGAGGCCTGGTGCTGGAGGGCGCAGTGCTTCGACGTGAGGAAGTTCTGGCCCCAGTCGCTGTCCAGGGCGGCCGCGGCCGGGCCCTTGGTGAAGATCCCGCCGAACGCCTCCCACGCGTCGCGCACGGGCCCCTCCGTCCACGGCAGCTCGCCCCGGGCCCACTTCTCGTACGCCTCCGTGCCGCTCTGCTGCAGCAGGATGTCCTCGACCCAGTCGGTGCCCGGCCAGCCGGACGTGCCGTCGCCGCCCATGCCGGCGCACCACTGGCCGCCGCCCCGGGCCGCGAGCGCGCGCGGGCTCTGCCCGCGGGCCGGGTCGTACCAGACGATGCTCTTGAGGTCGGCCTTGACCGCGACGGCGTAGACCTCGTCGCCGAACCGGGGGGCCCACAACGGGCCGTACGCGTTCAGGGTCTCGCCGAGGACGGGGCCGAGCTTCCGCGGCCGGGGCGTCTCCTTCAGGTATGCCCGGACCTCGCCGAGGCTGGGCAGGATCGCGATGTCCGGGGGGTTGCCCGCGTTCAGCCGGGAGAGCAGCACTTCGCGCAGGGCCGTGGTGCCCTGGTAGTCGACGCTGACGTGGTACTTCGCGGCGTACGCGTCCAGCAGCGCCTGGAAGCGCTCCTGCTCGGCGTCGGTCCACGTGGCGAGGACGCTGATCCGTCCGTTGTGCACCGTGCGCACGTCGCCGGCGCCGACGGCGGAGAGGAGCACCAGCCACAGGGCGAGCAGCACCGTCGCGGCCTCGAAGGAACGGATCCGCCGGCCGGGCCGCTGCGGGACGCGGGCGAAGCGGTACTCCTCGATGCGCGGCTGGAGGCCGAGGACGACCAGCGCGGCGGCGACGACCGCCGCGAGGAGGATCCCGGCGGGAACGATGGTCAGCCAGTGCGTGGCCGCCAGGTGCTCGCTCGCGGTCTCCCCGCCCCCGGAGACGCGGTGGCCCCGGGCCCAGTCGAGGTCGTCCTGGAGCTGATCGGCGGCGGGCAGGAGCAGCGGCACGAGGGCCGCCACCAGCAGCGTGGCCCCGGCGAGGGGGCCGTTGAAGCGGCGCCGGAAGCGGCGGCGCAGGAAGCGCTGGGTGTCGGCGAGCAGCCAGACCAGCACGGCCCACAGCGCGACGGCCACGCCCCAGGCCGTCTTCAGCAGCCGGCCGGGCGACGTCTGTGCCGCGAGAACCCGGGCCTGCTCGTGCTGGACCGCCTCCAGCCGGGGGAGGATGCCGCTCTTCTCGCGGTTCAGCGTGCTGTCCGCGTAGCGCAGGTAGGTGTCGCGGAGCCGCTCGTCGGCCCGGCCGGAGGCCGCTCGGCTGTGGGCGGCCTGCCCGATGAGGTAGTCGTACGAGGAGAGCTGGCCGGCCACGGTGTCCAGGTCGTTCCTGCCGCCGTCCGCGACGGTGGTCGCGGCGGCCTTCTCCAGGCTCCGGAAAGCGGCGTTGAGCTTCGCCTTGTACTCCTCGCCGGGGCCTTCCGCCGGGGCGGCGGGGCTGTTCAGGGCCGTCTTCGCGGCCGCCAGCGATTGCCGCAGGGCCGTCTCCGCTCCGTCCACGTAGCCCATGGCCGGGATCGTCCGGCCGGGGACCTCGTCCGCGCCCCGGCTCACTCCGTAGTAGGCCGTGAAGAGGGCCCCGCAGGCCAGCACGGTCGCCGTCAGCAGCACGACCAGACGGCGTATCAGCCAGGGGCGGGTGCCGAGCCACGGCCCGGCGCCGGCGGGCCCGGCCGGCCCCGCCGGGGCGGTCGTGGGGGCGGTCATGCGGTCGGCTCCGGGGGCTCCTGTTCCGGCCGGGCGCGCCGCTGCGGCGCGCCGCCGTCCCCCGCCGGGAGGGCGGCGCCGCAGCGGGCGCAGATCCTCGCCGTGCCGGGGGAGACGCGGCCGCACGCGGGGCACTCCACGTCGGGCACGGCGGCGCTCTCCCCGCGCCGACTCCGCTGCCACTGCCCCGGCACGGCGGCCGGCGGCGGGCCGGGCTCGTGCGGCGGGCGGGCGCCCCGCGGCGGCGCCCCGGGCCTGCGGGTCTGCGTGCTGTGGTTGGAGACGATCCACGCCGAGTTGAGGTCGCCCGCCGTGATCTCGTCGCGCAGCCGGACCCGCCCCTCGCCGGCGTCCTCCACCTCCACCAGCCGCCGCAGCCGGCGCAGCATCTTCTCGTCGCCGAGGTCGTGCGCGAGCCGCACCGCCCGGCCCCACTCGTCCTCCGCCGTCCCCGGGCGCCCGGCCTCGAAGGCCTCGCAGCCGGCGTTGACGGCCCGGCCGAGGTCGGCGTAGCCGCTGTAGCGGGCGACGCGCGGATCGATGCGCGTGGACAGGACGGGGTCGTCGGTCCAGTGGACGAGCAGGGGGACGGGTCTGGGCACGGAGACGACCGTCTCGGCGGGGTGGTCGTCCGCGCCCTCGGCGACGAGGGCCACCGAGGCCAGCTGCATGTCCTCTCCCATCGGGTCGCCGGTGGGGTCGGCGGTGACGCACAGGTGGTAGTCGCGGGATTCGTCGCCCCACGCTCCGGTCGGGAACTCCCAGGTGCGCTCCCCGGTCCGCACGCCCTCCGGGGTCAGATCGAGCTCGGTGGGGAACACCTGCTTGAAGAAGTGGAGCTCGCTGCCGACGCGCAGCCGCACGCGGATCCGGATGCCGGGCAGCGACTTGTCCATGGCCTTGCGCATCATCCGCCGGAACTCCGCCTCCAGGTCGGAGTCGTGCTCGACGGCGTCCGCGATGCCGTGCAGCCGGCCGGCGACCTCCCGCAGCTCGGTGGCGGCCCACTGGTCGCCGATGCCGCGCGCGTCGCAGGTGAACTTCCCGGCGCAGTCCGCGAGGACGCGCTCCAGCTCGTCGGGCCGGTCGTGCTCGTTCCTGCCGTCGGTCAGCAGGAGGGCGTGCCGGATGGGGTGGTCCTGGCCGTCGGCGGTGAGGAGGTCGCGGGCGCAGGCGAGCCAGGAGGCGATGGCGGTGCCGCCCGCGGCGACGAGGGTGTGCGCGGTGCGGGCGGCGTCGGCCCGGGTGTCGGGGCCCGCGACGGCCATCCGGCCGGTCGCCGGATAGACGACGCGGGCCTTGTCGGTGCCCTCGACGAGGGCGAAGCGGGTGCCGTCACGGAGGACGCCGATGGCGGCGGCCGCGGCCTTCCGGGCCGCGGCGATCTTCGTGCTGGGCCAGCTCATGGAGCCGGAGCAGTCGATGACGACGACCTCGGCGGAGGAGGCGTGGGTGGTGAGCCCGGCCAGGCCGTGGCCCTCGACGGTGAGGACGGCGTGGGCCGGCACGGTGCCGGACCCCGCCGCCATGTACTTGTTCTGGCCCAGCTGGGCGGTCAGGGCGGGCAGTGCCGCCGTCGGCGCGCGGTCCTCCGGGGCCGCCCCGTCGTCGCGGGTCACGGCCTCGGTCCCTTGCTGCGGTCCATTCGTTCCCCCGGGGTCAGAAGCGGGTCTTGGGGCGGACGCTGTTGGCCAGGTCGACCAGGCCTGCCAGGCCGGCCGGGGTGGGGGCCTGGCGGGCGAGCCGGCGCAGCTTCGCCTCCAGCCGGGTGCGCAGGGTGAACTCCTCGTCGTCGGTGCTGTCGTCAGGGCCGAGGAACAGGCGGGAGCCCGTGCGCGCGGCCGCTCCCGTCCGCATCGCCACGCGCTCCAGGGCCACTTCGAGGGTCTCGGCCTCCAGCCGGTCGCGGGCGGGCCCGGCGTGGTGCCCCTCGTCCAGGTAGAGCAGGGGGAGGCGGCCGAAGGCGGCGGCGAGGTCGGAGCGGTCGGGGAGGAGGGGCCCGCCGCCGTGCTCCAGCCGCCCGGCGAGGATGCGGACGCAGGCGATCCGGGCCGCGTCGTAGTGCCGGGACACCTCGGGCAGGCTGCCGAGGAGGGCGACGGCGCCGGTGCGGTCGCCGGCGGCCAGCCGCAGCCGGGCGAGCCCGAAGACGGCGCTGCCCTGCGTCGACCGGCTGCGCTGCCACACGGCGTCGTAATAGCGCTCGGCGTCGGCGGGGGCCCCGGCCTTCTCGGCGCAGTAGCCGAGGGCGAGCTTCGGTGCGTACTCCCCGGGCAGGGCGTGGTAGACGCGCTCGAACTCGCCCTGCGCCGCCCCCGTGTCGCGCCGGGCGAGGAACAGCAGCCCCTGGTGCCAGCAGAGCCGCCAGTCGTACGGGGCGAGGTCGCCGAGGAGGGCGCGGGCGGTGGTCAGCCGCTCGCGCGCGGCGTCGAGCTCGCCCAGTTCGAGGTGGGCGCGCAGCTGCCGGAAGCAGATCTCCGCGGTCTCCCGGCCCGAGGCGTACAACTGCTGGATGAGCCGGCGGGGGCCGCTGGTGGTGGGCTGGGCCAGCAGCGCGGCGGCCGGGTCGGCCGGGTCGGGGTACGGCACGGGCAGGTGGTGCGGCACGCGGTCCGGCTCGGGCAGGCCGGGGCCCAGGAGCGGGCGCGGCTCGCCCGCCAGCCAGCGCTCCAGGGGCGGGACGCGCCCGAGCGAGGAGTCGAGCAGGGTGGCCGTGGCGGCGAAGAGGGTGGACGGCTCGGGGGTCTCGGTGCGGGTGCGCAGCGAGCGGGTCTCGCGCAGGACGCCGCGCAGCTGCTCGGCCATCTCGCGGGCGGAGCCGAAGCGTTCGCGCGGATCGGCGGCGGTGGCGCGGGCGAGGACCCGCGCGTAGGAGTCGGCACCCAGGCCGGGGGGCTGCTTGCGGCAGCCTTCGGAGAGGGTGCGCAGCGTGACGCCGAGGGCGAAGAGGTCCGAGCGGACGGACAGCCCGTCGACGCCCATGCGGACGACCTCGGGGGCGGTGAAGCCGCGCGCGCCGAGGACGTGTCCGGTGCGGTCGTCGAGGTCGCGGACGGCGCCGAGGTCGATGAGCTTGATGCGGTCCGTGTAGTGCATGACGTTGTTGGGCTTGAGGTCGCAGTAGACGAGGTTCTTGCGGTGCAGGCTCTCCAGGGCGTCGAGGATGCGGCAGCCGTAGGAGAGGACGTACTCGAAGACGCGGTCCTCGCCGAAGGGGCCCTCGCCGCGGGTGATGCGGTCGTGCACCTGGGAGAGGTGCATGCCGCGGACGAACTCCATGACGATGTAGCGGGTGTGGCTGCCGTCCCCGCCCGGGCCGTCCCCGCTCTGGCCCGTGGTGTCCTTGTGGGAGACGAAGTTGATGACGCGGACGATGTCCGGGTGGTCGGAGCTGATGAGGACGCGCAGCTCCTCCTTCTCGCGCTGCAGGGAGACGGGGTCGCGGTCGTTGATCAGGCCCTTGAGCGCCACCGGATTGCCGTCGAGCCGGATGTCGTGGGCGAGGTAGACCCAGCCGAGGCCGCCGTTGGCCACGCAGCCCACCACCCGGTACTGCCCGCCGACCAGGTCGCCGGGGGCCAGGCGGGGCGTGAAGTCGTACGGATGGCCGCAGCGTTCGCAGTAGCCGACGGGCAGGGCCGGCTGTCCTTTGTACGACCTGCCGACGACGGCGGTGCAGCCCTCGTGGCCGCAGGTCTTGCCGCCGAGGGGGAGCCCGGGGTCCTTGACGACGAGGGCCTGGGGGGAGGGGGTGGCGATGACGGGCAGGTCGAGCAGGCCGTCGCCGGCGGGACCGACGGTGAACAGCTGGTCGGTCTCGGCGCGCCTGAGGGTGCCGGCGGTGGACGGGCTGTCGGGCACGGGCGGGACGCCGCCGGGCTCCGCGGACCGGACGCCGTGGCCGCGCGTGGAGCAGAAGCCGGTGGACTCGACGCGGCCGTCGCAGCCGCGCCGGGGGCAGGGTGCGCCGACGGCGGGCGGGGCCGGGGCGGCGGCACGGGGGCCCGGCGGGCGTGCGCCGGGAGGGTCGGCCGGGACGTTCACGAGGCGTCGCCCCCTCGCGGTCGGTGGGTGTGGTGGCGCACGGCCTCGGCGAAGCGCTCCACGGCGCGCTCGGCCTCGGCGAGCTCGCAGGGCGCCCGGTGCAGGAGGTTGTGCGCGGTGCGGTAGAGCGGCGCGGCGGCCCGCTCCTCCTCCAGGCTGCGGGCGGCGAGCAGCGCGAAGAAGGCCTCCAGCCGGCCGCGCAGTTCGTTGCGCCGGGCGATCTGCGTCTCGGCCAGGCCGATCACCTCCTCGATGCGCAGCAGCTCCGACTCCACGGTGCTCTCGAAGGCGCCGAGGTCGGCGAGGAAGCGCGCGCCGCCCGGCTCCGGGTGGCGGCGCAGCGCGGTGAGGTCCAGGCGCAGGGCGGCGGCTCGCTGCGGCACGGGCCGCACCGGGGCGATCAGGGCGGTGCGGTCGTGGGCGGTGCGCTCGCGGCGCGCGATGTGGTCGATGCGGTCACGCACCCGGTCGAGCCGGGCGGCGGTCTCGTCCTTGCCGGGGTCAGCCATCCTCAGCGCCAGCTCCAGGCTCTGCGATTCGGGGTTGCGGAAGACGAGGAGCAGGCGGGCGCCCCGGGCGGCGAGGAGGTCGGCGAACTCGACCAGCGCGAGGGGGTCCGCCGCGTAGTCGACGCCCTCCGCGACGATCGTCAGCGGCACGGCGGCGGCGCCGAGCAGGCCGACCGCCGAGCCGTCGTCCCCGGCGGGGCTCAGCCCGAGCCGGTCGGCGACGCGCCCGGCGACGCCGGCGACGGTCTCCCCGGAGACGTCGAGGGCGAGGTCGACGCTGCCGACGGGCGGCAGGGGGCCGTCGTCGGGCTCCTCGGGGACGGGGGAGGGGGGCTCGTACGGGGACGGGGGGCGGCGTGCGGCGCCGTTGCGGGGCGCGGCGGCCGGGGGCGGGGTGCCGGGCGGCGGTGCGTGGGTGGGGGAGGGCGGGTGTATGCCGACGGGGAGGGGCGCTCTGCGCGGGGCCGGCAGCGGTGCGTCCGCGGGCAGCTCGCGGTCCGCGAGGGCGACCGCCCGGCTGAGCGTCGCCGCGCGCACCGCCTCGCCCTTCTTGATGACGATCGCCTCCACCTGCCGGGTGCCCTCCGCGGCGGCGAACCAGCGGGCCAGCCAGCGGGCGAACTCGCGGTCGCGGGCCGCGCCCCGCGGCACCGACGGCAGGCCGTTGCCGCGGCCGCCGCTCACGTAGCGGTCGATGGCCGGCAGGTGCCGGACGACGGTCTCGATGGGGATCATGTACGACAGGTGGAGCCGGCTGCTCGCGGGGGCGGCCGAGGAGCGGTCGTCGTAGCGGCTGACGACCATGCCGAGGACGCGGTGCGTCTCCGCGTCGGTCACGGCGGCGCCGCTGAAGCCGGGCCGGACCGTCTCCTCCGGGGTCAGGGGGAACATCTGCACCCACTCGCCGCGCGGCCCGGACGGCCCGGCGAGGGTGGCCCGGAACCAGACCCCGTCCTGGAGCTCGCGCGTGCTGGGGAAGCCGCACATCCAGACGGACCGGCCGCGCGTGGGCGCGACCCGGTGCAGCGGTGCGGCGTGGCGGGCGTCCTGCGGCTCGGCCAGGGTCAGCAGGGCGACATCGCCCCGGGAGTCCGCCAGCTCGGGCACCCAGCAGCCGTCGGCCACCCGGGCCGGCACGGGGCGGGCGCCGGGCACGCCGACCAGCTCGACCAGCACCTCCCCGCCGGGAACGGCGTGGCCCGTGAGGTCGTCGGGGCCGGTGGGGATGACGTGGGCGCAGGTCAGCACGGCATCGGCGGCCAGCAGGATGCCGGCCCCCAGGACGTCGCCGCCGGACGTGGAAATGCGGACCCGCCAAGTCTCGCCGCGCACCTCGGTGTTGACGGGGACCTCGGTCTCCTCCCCCATGGGCGCAGAGCATACGCGCGCCCCCGGCGGAAGTGACCCCTCCGACTGTGGGGTCACCGTTCCGTGTGATTCGCGCGGGGGTTGCGCGCCCCTGGCGCGCATCCCGGTCGTGCGTCCTGGTCGTGCGGACGGTTCGCGGGGGCGCCCGGTGCGGGCCGGGTCCGCCGAACGGGTGACCCGGGCCGGGGCTCCCGGCGCGGGGGTCCGGGGTCACCCGTTCGCCGCGTTCGGCGGCGGCCGTCCCGGTGACGGCGGGGTCACCCCCGGTGACCTGCCGTTACGCCTGCCGGGCCCGGCCCGCGGCGCGGCCCGGACCGGGGATTCTGATGCGCTGTCAGGGTGCGGGGTGTCCCGGATCCCGGTTCCCTCGGCTCTGAGGAGCGCGGAATTCCCCACTCCCCTTCGTGGGCACATCACGTGCCCCGGCCGCGTTCACGGAGGAACAAGCATGCGTAACTCACGAGTGCTCACCGGGACCGCCCTTTCCATAGCCGCCCTCGGGCTGGCGAGCGCCCCCGCGCTCGCCGGGGACTTCGGCAAGCTGGAAGTCTCCCCGAACCCCGTCAAGCCCGGGGCCGAGGTCACGGTGAACACCACCGCCTGCGGCGCCAACGGCTCGGGTGCGGGCGACGCCAGCGCCGTCGGCGGCCCGGCCTCGTTCCAGCTCAAGCCGGGCACGCACAAGGAGAGCGTCATCGGCACGTTCAAGGTCCCCAACAGCGCGAAGGCCGGCACGTACGGCATCGGCGTCAAGTGCCACAACGGCAAGGAGGCCACGGGCGACGTCGTCGTCTCCGCCGGCTCGGGCGGGTCCGCGTCGAGCGGGTCCGGCACGGGCGGCACCTCCATGGGCGGCGCGAGCCACAGCCCCTCCATGGGTACGGGCGGCGGCTCCTCCACCCCGGCCAAGCCCCCCAAGGGCGGCATGAAGACCGGCGTCGGCGGCGCCAGCGACGACTCCGGGATGACCGAGCTCATGGCGGGCGCGGCCGTGCTGGCCACCGCGGCGGTCGGCGGCACCTGGTACCTGCGGCGCCGTGGCAGCAACGGCAACCGGATCTGACGCGCCCCCGGCCCGCTCCGCCCCCCGGTCCCCGAACGCCCCCGCGTCCGGGGACCACGGGCGCGGCGGACGCGGTGGAGGAGATCCATGTCCCAGTCGCAGGACGCCGGCGACGGCCGGCGGGCACGCGGCTCCCGCAAGGCGCGGAACTCGCGGCAGATGCGGCGGAACCCGTGCCGGCGGGCGCCGGCGGACGCCCCGCCCTCCGGGGGCCGCCCGGCCGCCCCCGCCCCCGCCCCCGCCCGCGCCGGCAGCCCCGGCCCCGGCTTCGGCCCTGGCCCCGGCCTCGGTGATGCTCGCGGCCCCGGTCGCTTCGGTTTCGGTGGTGGTCGCGCGCCTGGTGATGCGCGTGGCTCTGGTGACGCACGTGGCCTCGATGATGCGCGTGGCTTTGGTGATGCGCATGGGTCTGGTGACGTGCGTGGGTCCGGTGGCGCGCGTGGCTCCGGTGGCGTCCGCGGATCCCGTCGTTCCGGCGGATCCGGGAGCCCTGGCGGCCCCGGCCGTCCTGGTGGCTCCGGCCGTCGTGGCGGCTCCGGCCGTCGTGGCGGCCTCGGCGGTGCGGTTCTGCCCGGCCGACGGCCTCTGTCCGCCCACGCGCGCGACTCCCGGCGCAGGGCCGTCGTCGCCGTGCTGCTCGCCGCGGCCCTGTGCGTGGGCAGCTGGCTGATCCAGCGCGGGGCCGACATCCAGGACCCGCCCCCGCAGCCCTCCGCGGCCGAGGCGTTCCCCGCCACCGGGCCCCGTACGGAACCGGAGCGCGGCGAACGCGGGGTCCCGCCGCTGCCGATCGCCGTGCCCACGCGGGTGCGGATCCCGGCGATCGACGTCGACGCGCCGCTGGAACCCCTGCGCCTGCTCGCGGACGGCAGCCTCTCCAGCCCGCGCGACGACGAGAGCAACGTCGCCGGCTGGTACGCGGACGGCGCCGCGCCCGGCACGACCGGCACCGCCGTCGTCGCCGGCCACGTCGACACCACCACCGGGCCCGCCGTCTTCTACAACCTCGGCGCCCTGAAGAAGGGGTACCGCGTGGAGGTCGCGCGCGCGGACGGCCGCACGGCCCTCTTCGCCATCGACGCGATCGAGGTGTACAGCCGCACGGACTTCCCCTCGCAGAAGGTGTACGGGCCCGCGAAGCGCCCCGAGCTGCGGCTGATCACCTGCGGGGGCGGGTTCTCCGAGGAGAGCCACGCCTATCTGGGGAACGTGGTGGTGTACGCCCATCTCACGGGGGTGAGGTGAGCCGGGGATCCGGGGAGCTGGGGATCCGGGGGTGAGTGCCCGTCAGGCGCCGCCGTCGGACGGTGCGCCGCCCCCGGCCGCCTGCGTCTCGCGGGCCCAGGCCGTCAGGCCCGCGACGAACCCCGCCCGGTCGCGCGGCGACAGGCTGTCGAGCGCGCGCAGCAGCGGCTCGGAGCGGGTGGCGATGAACGCCTCGACCGCCGGACGGTGGTCGTCCACGACGGCCACGAGCGTGCGGCGCCGGTTCGCGGGATCCTCGCGGCGCTCCACCAGACCGGCCCGGTTCAGGGCCCCGACCAGCTCGCTCGTGGTCGACAGCGACAGCCGCATCCTGCGCGCCAGTTCGCTCACGGCCAGGGGTGCTTCGGCGATCAGCTGCGGCAGGACCGCGCCGTGCCGCGCCGTGAGGTTGTGCGCCTCGAAGAGCGCGCGCAGCTCGTCCGGCATCTCGGTGCGGGCCTGGCGGATGTACGGGGAGAGCAGCGGGACGAGACCGATCGCTTCGGTCTCTTCCGGGGTGGGGAGCCGGGGGCGGCCCTTCCCGGGTGCGGGGTCGTGCGGCATACTGCGAGTCTAGACGCTTCGGAAATCCAAACTATTGTGGAAACCGAAGATAGGTCTCATGGGCTGCCTCATGGGCTGCTTCATAGGCTTCACGGGATTCTGCGAGGGGGAGATCTTCATGCCGGCGATCCGATACCACGACGCACTCAACGACGCGCTGGAGCGCATGGACGACCTGGGGTACGAGCGCGGGGCCGGCGCCGACCTCGCCAACCACGGGCCCATGGGCGCCGAAGCGCTCGCCGCCCTCGGCCACGGCGGCGAAGTGGCCGCCTGGGTCGAGGGCTACCGCACCGCCATGCCCCACCACGACGTGCCCGCCCGCAGCTTCGCCCTCGACCCCGACGACGAGACCTCCTGGCGCCCCGCGCTCGGCGATTTCTCCCGCGCCGGCGACTGGGAAGAGCTCTTCCGCCGCGAACTCGCCGCCGCCCCCTGGCGCGACGTCCTCGTCCGCTGGTGGCCCCGGCTCCTGCCCGGTCTGCTCGCCGGCCTGACACACGGTCTGATCCGCACCGCCCACGCCGTGCGCTCCCTCGCGGCCACGTCCGCGGACGCGGACGCCGGGCAGCCGACGCCGCATCAGCTCACCGAGCTGGCCCGGGGGCTGGCCTACTGGGCCGCCCGGTTCGCCCACCTGCCCGGTGAAGTCCGCATGAGCGGCCGGCACGACCTGGCCGGCGCCATCGCCGCCCTGCCCCGCACCGCTTACGCGGGGCCCGGCAAGCGGGGGCGCGCCGTCGCCGCGGAACGGCTCGCCCGGCCCGGCGAACTGGCCGGCTACCACGAGGCGCTGGGCTCCCTCGCCCCCGCCGGAACGCAGTGGCTGCTCAGCGAGATGACCACCGCCTTCGCCGGCGTCTACCTCGGACACCCCGAGCTCTTCCCCGTACCGCTCGTGCACGCCGTCACCGCGCCCGCCGCCGTACGGCTCGTCCTGCCGCACCTGCCCGACGAGCTCCACGAGCCGTCCGCGGCCGCGCTCTGGCACGTCCACACGACGCTGCTGCTGGCCTTCACCGACGACCGGGGCGGGGAGGAGACGGCGGCCCGGGAGGCGGCGGAGACGGACGTGCCGCCGTTCGACGAGCTCATCGCCCGGGCGGTGGAGCACGGGGACGAGCACGTCCTGAAGTTCACGGAGGCGTGCCGACGCGAGCACGCGCTGCGGCCGGATCCCCGGTACGGGGCGGCGGTGCTGGCGGCGCAGGGGCGGATCAAGCCGCGACGGGGGCACTGACGGCGTGGGGCCGGGCGCCGGGGCCTCCGGGGCAGGGTCCCCGGACCGCATATTTACGGCGCCCTTCGCCCCTGCGTCTTCTTGCCCGGCACTTGGCGCCGCACATACACGTCAGCGTCCGGGAACCCTGCCCCTGCGGCCCCGCCGCCCTCCCGCCGTCGTCGTCAGCCGGCCGACGCCTCCCGGAGCTCGGACAGCACGGCGAGGATCTTCTCGCCGTGCTTCGCCAGCTTGCTTTCGCCCACGCCGCTTACGTTGGCAAGCTCGTCGAGCGATGTGGGCGAGATGGTCGCGATCTCCCGCAACGTCGCGTCGTGGAAGATCACATACGCGGGAACGCCCTGTTCCTTCGCCGTGGCCCCGCGCCATGCGCGGAGTGCTTCGAAGACCGGCAGTGCCTCGGCGGGGAGGTCGGCGGGCGCTGCTCGCTTGGCGGAGCCGGAGCCGCCGGACTTCGCCGACGTTCGCGTCGGCCGCTCCGGCTCGCTCCGCAGCCGCACCTCGCGGCGCCCGCCCAGCACCTCGCCGCTGGCATCCGTGAGGACCAGCGTGCCGTAGTCGCCCTCCACGGCCAGCAGGCCCTGCGCCAGCAGCTGCCGGACCACGCCCCGCCACTGCGCCGTGCTGAGCTCGGTGCCGATGCCGAAGACGGTCAGGCCGTCGTGGTCGTGCTGGATGACCTTCGCGGTCTTCTTGCCCAGCAGGATGTCGATGATCTGGCCCGCGCCGAACTTCTGGCGCCGCTCGCGCGCGAGCCGGTAGACCGCGGAGAGGAACTTCTGGGCGGCGATCGTGCCGTCCCACGTCTCGGCGGGGGTGAGGCAGGTGTCGCAGTTGCCGCAGGGGCCGCTCTCCTGCCCGAAGTACGCGAGGAGCCGTACGCGGCGGCACTCCACGGTCTCGCACAGGGCCAGCATCGCGTCGAGGTGGGAGGCCAGGCGGCGGCGGTGGGCCTCGTCGCCCTCGGAGCCGTCGATCATCTTGCGCTGCTGGACGACGTCCTGCAGGCCGTACGCCAGCCAGGCCGTGGACGGCAGGCCGTCGCGCCCGGCGCGGCCCGTCTCCTGGTAGTACCCCTCGACGGACTTCGGCAGGTCGATGTGGGCGACGAACCGTACGTCCGGCTTGTCGATGCCCATGCCGAACGCGATCGTCGCGACCATCACGATGCCGTCCTCGCGCAGGAAGCGCGCCTGGTTCGCGGCGCGCGTGCCCGCGTCGAGGCCCGCGTGGTACGGCAGCGCCTCGATGCCCTGCTGGGCGAGGAAGGCCGCGGTGTCCTCCACGCCCTTGCGGGAGAGGCAGTAGACGACGCCCGCATCGCCCGCGTGCTCGGTGCGCAGCAGCTCCAGGAGCTGCTTCTTCGGGTCGTTCTTCGGCACGATGCGGTACTGGATGTTGGGCCGGTCGAAGCTCGCGACGAAGTGCCGGGCGCCCTGCAGCTGCAGCCGGGCGGCGATCTCGGCGTGCGTGGCCTCCGTGGCCGTCGCGGTCAGGGCGATGCGCGGCACGTCGGGCCAGCGCTCGTGCAGCGCGGACAGGGCCAGGTAGTCAGGCCGGAAGTCGTGGCCCCACTGGGCCACGCAGTGCGCTTCGTCGATGGCGAAGAGGGAGATCTTGCCGCGCTCCAGCAGCCGCAGCGTGCCCTCCACGCGCAGCCGCTCGGGCGCCAGGTAGAGCAGATCCAGCTCGCCGGCCAGGAACTCCGCCTCGACCAGCCGGCGCTCATCCATGTCCTGCGTGGAATTGAGGAAGCCCGCCCGGACGCCGAGGGCCCGCAGGGCGTCCACCTGGTCCTGCATGAGGGCGATCAAGGGGGACACGACCACGCCGACGCCCGGTCTGACCAGGGCCGGGATCTGGTAGCACAGTGACTTTCCGCCGCCGGTCGGCATCAGGACGAGCGCGTCGCCGCCGGCGACGACGTGCTCGATGATCGCCTCCTGGTCGCCGCGGAACGCGTCGTAACCGAAGACGCGCCGCAGGCAGCCCAGGGCCTCACTGCCCGCGGCGGCGGGCGTGGGAGAGGGGGAAGGGATGGGGGCGGTGGGGCGGGCGGTCTCGGTGAGGTCGGCCATGCGGAAAGTCTAGGGGGGTCCGGTGACACCGGGCGGGGCCTGTGGATAACCCCCGGCGACCGATCTTGTGCGGCTGCCCGACGGCCCCGGCTTCCTACGCCACCTCGATGCCGTAGTCCCCCAGCAGTTCCTCCAGGCCGCCCCGGTAGCCCTGGCCGCCGATCACGAAGTCCCAGTCGCCGTTGGCCCGCTTCCGGAAGGAGCCGAGCACGAGCGCCGTCTCGCCCGCCCGGCCGTCGGAGACCTCCAGCTGCCCCAGCTCGGCCCCGGCCGCGTCCGCCAGCCGGATCCGGGCGTCCGTGAAGCCCGCGAGGTCGGCGTCCGGGTTCACCGCGGGGTCGACGGCCGCGACGAGCACGAGCCGGTCCGCGTCGGCGGGCAGCGCGTCGAAGGCGACGCGGACGGCGGCCTTGTCCCCGCGGGGCGGCGGCACGGTGCGCACGGCCCCGTCGGGGGTGGCGGTGTTGTTGAAGAACACGAAGTGTTCGTCGCTGAGCACGCGGCCGCCGTGGCAGACCAGGGCGCACACGTCGAGGGCGACGGCCCCGGACCAGGCCATGCCGAGGATGCTGTGCTCGCCGGGGGCGTCGGGTGCGGTGTCGTCCGGCGGGCTCGCCGGGGGAGCGGGCCGCCCCGCGCCGCCGCCCAGCCGGCCCCGCAGCCCGTGCCGTCCCAGCAGCCCCACCAGCTCCTCGCCCGAGACGAGGGTGAGCGGTTTGCCGTTCGCGAAGGCGTACGAGCCGGGGCCGAAGCCGGAGGTCGTGACCAGCACGCCCTTGTTGGCACCCGCGCCCTGCACCGTGCCGTACAGGTCCCGGACCGCGGTCGGCGGGACCGTCTTGCGGTACCGCTTCACCTGCACGATGATCCGGCCGCCGCTGATCGGGTCGGGGTCCAGCGCCTCGACGTCCACACCGCCGTCGTTGGACCGGGTCGTCATCACGGCCTGCATGCCCCGCGCGCGGAACAGCTGGGCGACCAGCGCCTCGAACTCGACCGGGTCCATCTCGTACAGGTCGGGGTCGTCGCCGCCCCCGTGCGAGACGACGCTGCGCCCCACGTCGGCGGGCATCCGGCCCGGCCGCACGGCGGCGAGCTGGTCGGGCCGGGCGGACAGCAGCCCGCCGAGCCCGTCGGTGAGGCAGTCCACCGCGCTGACCTGCTCCAGGTGCAGCCCGGCGAAGACCGGGCGGGAGACGGAGACCGAGGCGAGCACGATCTGGGCGCGGCGGCCCGTGGCCGGGTCGTGGTCGTCGACGAAGCCGTTGACGACGACGGACTGCAGCACCCCGGAGCCGTCCGCGGCGAAGAGGTCGCGCAGCACCAGCAGCACGCACTGCGCCAGCACGTCCCGGTAGACGGCCCGGCGCTGCGCCGCGGGCCGCGCCGTCTCCTTCTCCTCGTCGGCGGTCGGCATGTACCGCACCGCCTTGGCCTCCGGCACGATCTCGTAGCCCGGCAGCTCCCACAGCAGCACCAGCTGCCGGGCCGCCGGGTCGTACGCGGCCGACACCTGGTGCGGGAACTCGGCGGGCCAGGCGGAGGAGGCGTACAGCGCGGCCGAGAAGTAGTCGACCACGGCGTCGGGGTCCCCGGCGCGCAGCGCCGTGAGCATCTCCTCCACGCCCGCGTTGTGCTCCCGGACCTCGGCCAGCTGCGCGGCCGCCCACTGCTCGTACTGCCGCCGGTAGGCCTCCAGTTGCTGCAGCCGCGCGGCCTCGGCGGCCTGTGCGGCCCGCAGGTCGTGGTCGTACTGCTCCCGGCTGCGGCTCGCGCCGAAGCCCCAGCCGCCCTGCGCCTGGTACAAGACCGGGTTCGGCATCGGCACCGGCTGTCCCAGGTGCCCCGGATGGAACGGCTCCACCGTCTCGGGCCGGCGCAGCGCCGCCGTCGAGAACGCCGGCACCCGGCACCCCGCGACCAGCAGCCCCGTCAACTCCGCGACCCGGGCGTCCAGCTCCTCCGTGCGCCGCCGCGCCTCGGCCTCGCGCCGCTGCCGGTAGGCGGCCCGCTGCTCCCGGTCGGCCCGCGCGGCCTCGCGCGCCGCCGCCCGCTCCCGTCGCTCCTGCTCCCGCTGGAACTGGACCTGTTCCCGGTGCTCGGCTTCCTGGCGGCGCTGCTGCTGGCGCTGCGCCTCGGCCCAGGCGCCTATCAGTCCACTGGAGCGACTCATGTGAACACTTTAGTCATTTAGTAAGTGTTATCCCTGCTCGGGCCCCTGGCAGTAGGTGATGTGACGAAGTGTCGGTGGGGCGCGCGGCCGGCGCTGTACGCCGTACGGGTGATTTTCCCGGCGTGCCCCGTTGCGCGTGCAGCTTTCCGGGGAGCTTGACCTGAGGGGAGCACCCCCGACAGGGGACCCGACAGGGGAGCAGCCCCCGACGCAACGCAAGAGCAAGTGACCGCAGGCAACAGGCGGGTGGGACAGCTGATGGCGACCACGACAGCATCCGACTCCGAGCAGCACCCGGTGCGCTTCTGGGCCGTGGAGGACCTCCGCGGGCTCGACTTCGACCCCTTCATGGCCGAGCGGCTGCGGGAGGAGCCCGTCTCGCGGGTCAAGCTCCCGCACGGCGAGGGCCACGCCTGGCTCGTGACGCGCTACGAGGACGTCAAGTTCGTCACCTCCGACCCGCGGTTCAGCCGCCAGGCCGTGCTCGGCCGCCCGATCACCCGGCTGGCCCCCCACTTCATCCCGCTCGACGAAGCCGTGGGCTTCGCCGATCCGCCCGAGCACACCCGGCTGCGCAAGGCCGTGGCGCGCTCCTTCACGCCCGCGAGCCTCGAACGGCTCCGGCCCCGTGCCGAGCGCGTGGCAGGTGAACTCCTCGACGCCATGGAGCGCGAGGGCCCCCCGGCGGACCTGATGAAGCACCTGAACGGGCCCCTGCCGCTCGCCGTCATCAGCGACCTCATGGGCGTGCCGGAAGAGCACCTGCCGCGGATGGCGCACTGGACGGAGGTCCTGCTGTCGGCGGGCCACGGGCGGGAGGCCAGCGACCGGGCCAAGTCGGAGATGGCCGCCTACTTCGTGGAGATGCTGGGGCGCAAGCAGGAGGAGCCGGGCCCCGACCTCGCGAGCGAGCTGGCCGCCTCCGTCGCCAAGGGCGACCTCAGTACGGAGGAGGCCGTCGCCATCGCCCTGCTGATCCAGGCCAGCGCCGCCCACGCCGTGCGCAACAACAGCAGCAACATGGTCTACGCCCTGCTCACCCACCCCCGGCACCTGGAGCGGCTGCGCCGCGAGCCCGGGCTGCTGCCGCAGGCCATCGAGGAGCTCCTGCGCTACATCCCGCACCGCAACGCCGTCGGCCTCGGCCGCATCGCCATGGAGGACGTCGAAGTGGGGGGCGTGCTGATCCGGGCCGGTGAAGTGGTCCACTCCTCGTACCTCACGGCCAACCGCGACCCCTCCGTGTTCGACCACCCGGACGAGCTCGACTTCGACCGGGAGCACAATCCGCACCTGTCCTTCGGGCACGGCCCGCACTTCTGCCTGGGCTCGATGCTCGCCCGCCTGGAATCCGAGATCATCCTCACCTCGCTGATCACGCGCTTCCCGGACCTGCGCCTCGCGGAGCCCGTGGAGAAGATCCGGTGGCAGCGCAGCGCGCTCATCAGGGGACCGGAACACCTTCCGGTCGTGTGGTGAGCCGGATGACGACGCAGTCCTCGCCCGCTTCGCCTCCGGACGGCCCGGCGGCGGGCGGGGAATCCTGTCCGATGGCCGGCGCCCGCCCGCCCGGGGAGACGGTCCACGACTGGCCGGTCGACCACCTGCCGGCCCTCGCGTTCGACCCGCTCATGCACCGCCTGCTGCGCGAGGAGCCGATCGCCCGGATCCGGCTGCGGTTCGGCGAGGGCGACGCCTGGCTGGCCACGCGCTACGAGGACGTGAAGACGGTCGCCGCCGACCCGCGGCTGAGCCGCGCGCTCACCGTCGACCGGCCGGTCACCAGCATGACCCCGCACGTCGTGGCCCCCGCCGGCGGCGTCGGCCGCACCGACCCGCCCGACCACACCCGCATCCGCCGCCACGTGGCCCTCACCTTCGGCCGCAAGCGCGTCGCCGCCCTGCGCCCCCGCGCCGAGGAACTCGCCGACCAGATGCTCTCCCGCATGGCGGAGCACGGCGCCCCGGCCGACCTGACGGAGTGGCTCACCGGGCCCCTGCCCGCCCAGCTCATCGGCGAGCTCCTCGGCGTCCCGCCCCACGACCTCGACCGGCTGCAGAACTGGCGCAGCGTCATCCTCTCCAGCAACCACTCCGAGCAGGAGAGCAACGCCGTCAAGGGCGAGATCGCGGGCTACTTCAAGGCCATGGCGGCGCACCGCCGCGAGCACCCCGGCGACGACCTGTTCAGCGCCCTGACCGAGGCCCAGAAGGACGGCGGCCTCAGCATGCCGGAGCTGATCTCGCTCGCGGTGATGCTCGTCCTCAACGGCATGGACGCCGTCCGCAACCAGGTCTCCAACATGGTGTACGCCCTGCTCACCCACCCCGAGCAGCTGGCCGCCCTGCGCGCCCGCCCGGACCTGCTGCCTCAGGCCGTGGAGGAGCTGCTGCGCTACATCCCGCACCGCAACGGCGTCGGCCTGCCCCGCATCGCCACCGAGGACCTGCAGGTCGGCGACGCGACGATCCGCAGCGGCGAGGTCGTCTACGTCTCCTACCTGGCCGCCAACCGCGACCCCACCGTCTTCACCGACCCCGACCGCCTCGACCTCACCCGCGACGAGGCCCCCAACCTCTCCTTCGGCCACGGCCCGCACTACTGCGTCGGCGCACTGATCACCAGGATGGAGGCCGAAGTCATGCTCACCGCCCTCCTGAACCGCTTCCCCCGCCTGCGCCTGGCCGTCCCGGAATCCGAGATGCGCTGGCGCCGGGGCTCCATCAACCGCGGCCCGGAGTCCCTTCCGGTGGCCTGGTAGCCCGCAAAAGCCGAGGGGCCCTCCCGTCCGCACGGACGGGAGGGCCCCTCGAATTGCTGTGCCCCCGGGCAGATTCGAACTGCCGACACCCGCTTTAGGAGAGCGGTGCTCTATCCCCTGAGCTACGGAGGCAAGGTAGCCGTCAGTGTAGCGGGTGGCGGGGCGGCGGGGTCAGGGGCCGAGGCTCCAGGACAGGGTGTGGTCCGTCGTGGCCAGGGCCGCGAGGACGATCAGGTCGGCGGCGCCCAGGGTCAGGCCCAGGAGCGCGCGGCCGCGGCGGGTCGTGCCGCGGGCGAGGGCCAGGCCGGACAGGACGAGGGCGAGGGGGCCCAGGACGACGTTGAAGACCAGGAGGCCCACCAGGCCGAGGACGAAGGAGGCGACGGCCATGCCGTCGGCCTCGCGGCGGGAGGGCGGAGCGGGCGTCTTCCGCGTCTGCTGTGCGTTCTGCCGGGCCTTCTGCTGCGCCTTTTGCCGCGCCTTCTGCTCGGCGGCGCGGCCCGTCAGTGTCGTCGTCATCTCAGTGCTCCCTCCTGCGTTCGCGGACGGCGAAGACCAGCAGCCACAGGGCGATCGCCGTGGCCGCCGGGACGACCACCGGGAGCGTGAGGTGGGCGGCGGCGCCCACGAGGACTCCCAGGAGGAGCACGGCCGCCACTAGGAAGATCATGTCCTTCCCCTTCTTGGGTGAACACTTTCTTGGGTGAACAGTTGGAATGACAGTTGTTCACTGAAATCCAGCGTAGCGCTCCTGGCGCGCTGTGGCAAACAGTTGTTTACTGAATCCATGAACAGCAGCACCCGCGCCACCCTCGGGGTCCGCCAGGCCCAGAAGCTGAAGACCCGTCAGGCCCTCCTCGACGCCGCCCTGAAGCTGCTGGAGGAACAGAGCCTGAGCAGCCTCGGGCTGCGGGAGGTCACCCGGGTGGTGGGGGTCGCGCCGGCCGCGTTCTACCGGCACTTCCGGGACATGGCGGAGCTCGGGGTCGCGCTCGTCGAGGAGTCGCTCGGGAGCCTGCACGTGATGATCCGGGCCGTGCTGGCGGAGCAGCAGGAGGCGGAGGAGGTCATCGACCGCAGCGTCGGGGCCGTGGCGGACCACGTGCGGCGGCACCCGGCGCACGTGCGGTTCGTCGCCCGGGAGCGGCACGGCGGGGTGCGCGCGGTGCGGGAGGCCATCGCGGCGGAGCTGGCGCGGTTCGGGGACGAGGTCGCCGCCGCGCTCGCCGCGCAGGAGGTGTCGCGGGGCTGGAGCGCCGAGGACGTGCGCATGCTCGCCGGGCTCTACGTCGACCACCTCGTGATGACCGCCTCGGCGTTCCTGGAGGCCTCCGCGGAGGACCCGGAGGAGGAGCGGGTCATCGCCGACACCGCCCGGCGGCAGCTGCGGCTGATCAGTCTCGGCCGCCGGCACTGGCGCGCGGCCTGACCGTCCGCACCCGCACCCGCCAGTCGCCCCCGTCCGTCGTGCCGAGCACGTCGACCGTCACCCCGGGCCCCGTGTACGTCTGCCCGGCGGTGTACGGGGCGTCGCTCAGCGCCGCGTTGACGTTCAGGTCGCTCGTGTAGCAGCCCCCGCTGCCGGGCGTGGCGTCGGCGACGCGCACCGGCCCGGAGCCCGTGTACATGGTCGTCGTGACGGCGGTGACCAGGACGCCCGGGCGGCACACCACGTGGTCCAGCGGCCCGGGCGCCCGCGCCTCCAGCGTGATCGCGGTGTGCCGGGAGACGGGGAGCACGGCGAGCTTGAGGCCGCCGGGGACGGACGTCGGCGTCAGGGCGAACGAGCGGACGCCCGGCCGGTCCAGGCAGCGCACCTGCGCCGGGGCCAGCCAGCCCAGCTTCCACTTGTGCCAGGCGAGGAAGTCCTCGGACGGGCCCCAGTCCTCGTCCATCGGGTCCCAGTGCCCCACCGGCGTCTTCAGCAGGGCGGCGCCGCGGCCCGTGTAGTAGAGGTCGGGCAGGCCGAAGCTGTGGGCGTTCTCGTGGTTGAGGACGCGGAAGGGGCTGTCGCCCGTCTGGCGGCTCCAGATGAACGACACGTTCATGAAGGAGGTGCCCTCGGCCGTCGTCAGGCCGGTGGGGGTGCCGGCGAAGGTCACCGACCGCACGTCCTCGGTGGCCGGCGGCCCCGCGTCCGGGGTGACCAGCACGTTGATCAGGTCGTAGCGCCGGAAGTCGACGGTGTCGTCCACCGCGTCGAGGATCTCCGCCGACAGCGCGGCGTAGCCGTCGTCGCTGCTCGCGTCGAAGGGCGTGCCGCGCTCGATCCCGTACGCGGGGTACGGGCGGGACATCCGGATCCACCGCAGGACGGGCGTGGAGCGGTAGTCGAGCCGGCCGTAGGAACTGGTCCGGTAGTAGTCGGCGACGGCCGGGAAGAACTCGGCGTAGCGCTCGTGCGGGGTGATCGTGGCGGGGGAGTCCGGGAAGTCGATCAGGAAGGTGATCGCGCGCACGACGCCGCTGGAGGGGGAGTAGCCGGGCGGCGTGAGGGCGGTCTCGGAGACGTTGTCGGTGGCTCCGGGCAGGGCGCACGGGCCGGACGGCGGCCGCGCCCCCGTGTCCGGGAGAGCCGGCGGGCCGCCCCGTGCGCCGGCCCTGCCGTCCGGCCCGGCCCGGCCCGCGGGCACGGGTGAGGTCATGGCGAGCGTGGTCACGGCCATGACCACGATGGCCAGCGTCTTCATGACCACGATGGCCGGCGTCTTCATGCCGGGCGCCTCCCACGGGCGGCCGCCGCGGCGCCCTCTGTGATCAGCCTCCGCCGCCGGGTCGCGGTGCGCTCCCCGGACTGCGGCAGACGGGGCATGGCATCCCTGGCCGCCCCCTCGTCGCCCGGCCCGGGGCAAACGTGATGCGCGTCACCCTTCCCCGCCGAAATATCCGGGGACCCTCTCCCCGTTTACCCCTCGTACGCACGAACCGGGGACTCGATCCCCGGTTGTGGATCCCTCTCTCCGAAGGAGCAAAGGCCGTGGCCACCGCCCACCCGCCGCGCCTCCGCGCCGACGCGCTGCGCAACCGCGAGCGGATCATCACCGCCGCCCGCGAGGCGCTCGTCGAGTACGGGGCCGAGAGCTCCCTCGATGAAATCGCTCGACGGGCCGGGGTCGGCAATGCCACGCTGTACCGGCACTTCGCGGACCGCCGCGAGCTGATCCACCACGTCACCCTTCACGTCATGGCCCGCCTCGCCGAGCAGGCCGAGGCGGCACGAGCTGAGGAGCCCGATGCTTTCCGATCGCTGAGGCGGTTCGTCCATGCCGCCGCGGACGAACGCGTCGGTGCGCTCTGCACGTTGCTGGAAGAGGGCATGGACCCCGGCCACCCCGAGCTGGTGGCCGCGCGTGACCGCCTCGACGGACAGATCGAGCAGATCATGGCGGACGCGCGCGCGTCCGGTCAGCTGCGGGACGACATCGCGGTCGGCGATCTCATGGTCGCCGTCACGCAGTTGACGCGGCCGCTGCCGGGCAAGGGATGCGCGGTCTTCGACCAGTTCATCCACCGGCACCTGCAGCTGTTCCTCGACGGCCTGATGACTCCCGCCCGGTCCGAACTCCCCGGCTCCGCCGTCACCTTGGAGGAGCTGCGCCGCCAGAAGCACTGCGCCGCCACGGGCCCCGCCGCCGGGGCCTGATGGCCGCCGCCGGGACCGGATGACCTCCCGCTCCACCGAAGACGTGCCAGAAGACCTGCCAGAAGACGTGTCCGAAGACCTGCCAGAAGGCGTCCCCGCGGACGCCCCCGAAGACTTCACCGAGCCGAGCGAGCAGTACGGCTCGGACAACGCCCCACCGTCCCGCACCACCCCACCACCGCCGCCGAGGTAGGCCCACTCATGCCAGACGTCACCACCCCCCTCGACCCCAGGCGCTGGAAAGCGCTCATATTCATCGCCCTGGCGCAGCTGATGGTCGTCCTCGACGCGACCATCGTGAACATCGCGCTGCCCTCCGCCCAGGCCGACCTCGGCATCTCGGACGGCAACCGCCAGTGGGTCATCACCGCCTACGCCCTCGCCTTCGGCGGCCTGCTGCTCTTCGGCGGCCGCGTCTCCGACCTGTGGGGCCGCAAGCGGGCGTTCGTCATCGGCCTGATCGGCTTCGCCGCCGCCTCGGCCCTCGGCGGCGCCGCCGTCAACACCCCGATGCTGCTGGGCGCCCGCGCCCTGCAGGGCGTCTTCGGCGCCCTGCTCGCGCCCGCCGCGCTGTCGCTGCTCGCCGTCCTCTTCACCCAGGGCCAGGAGCGCGCCAAGGCGTTCGGCATCTTCGGTGCCATCGCCGGTGCCGGCGGCGGCGTCGGCCTGATCCTCGGCGGCCTGTTCACCGAGTACCTCAACTGGCGCTGGACGTTCTTCGTGAACATCCCCTTCGCCGTCGTCGCCGCGGCCGGCGCGATCGCCGTGATCCGCGAGCCGGCCGGCAGCCGCAACCCCTCCAAGCTGGACATCCCCGGCGTCATCCTGGCCACCCTCGGCCTGGTCTCGCTGGTCTACGGCTTCACCCGCGCCGAGTCCGCCGGCTGGACGGCCGGCAGCACGCTCGGCTTCTTCGCCGCCGCCCTGGTCCTGCTGCTCGCCTTCGTGGTCGTCGAGAGGAGGGTGAAGGCCCCGCTGCTGCCGCTGCGCGTGGTCACCGACCGCAACCGCGCCGGCGTCTACGTCTCGCTGGGCCTGGCCGCCATCGCGATGTTCGGCCTGTTCCTCTTCCTCACCTACTACCTGCAGGTCGTCCGGGGCTACTCGCCGGTCAAGACCGGTCTTGCGTTCCTGCCGATGATCGCCACGATGATCACCGGTTCCACGCAGATCGGCGCCCGCCTGATGAACCGCGTCCCGGCGCGCTGGCTGATGGGCCCGGGCTTCCTGCTCGCGGCCGTCGGCATGACCCTGCTCACCCGGATCGACCTGGACACCTCCTACGCGGCGGTCGTCCTGCCCGGCCTGATGCTCATGGGCCTCGGCATGGGTACGGCGTTCATGCCGGCGATGAGCCTCTCCACGTACGGGGTGCAGGCGCGTGACGCCGGTGTCGCCTCCGCGATGGTGAACACCTCGCAGCAGGTCGGCGGCGCCATCGGCACCGCGCTGCTCAACACCATCGCCGCCAGCGCCACCACCGACTACTTCAAGTCGCACATGGCGTCCGCGGGCGACCCGAAGCTGCTCACCTTCCAGTCGATGGTGCACGGCTACTCCACCGCGGTGTGGTGGGCGGTCGGCATCCTGGGTCTGGCCGCGCTGGTCGCGGTCGTCTTCGTCAACGCCGGTCAGCAGGGCGGCGTGGTCGCCGGCTCGGGCGACGGCGAGAACGCGGAGAACTCCGTCCCGGTCATGGCCCACTGACCCGACGGACCCGCACGAACGAAGGCCCCCGCCGTCCCGGCGGGGGCCTTCGCGCGTGTGCGGCCGCCCGCAGCCGCGGGTGCCGGCTGGCCGCGGTTGTGTGCGGCCGTTCTCAGCGAAGCCAGGGCAGGTCCGCCCCCGCCGGCTGCAGCCCCGTGGCGATCGTCCGGCACATCTCGCCGAACTGGGCCACCTGCTCGGGCGAGAGCCGGTCGAAGAGCGCTGCCCGGACGGCGGCGACGTGCCCCGGCGCGGACCGGCGCAGCATCTCGTACCCCTCGTCCGTGAGGACGGCCAGCTGGCCGCGCTTGTCGGACGGGCAGTCCTCGCGGCGCACCCAGCCGCTCTTCTCCAGGCGGGCGACGGCGTGCGAGAGCCGGGACCGGGTGATCTTGGCGTGCCGGGCGAGGTCCGTCATCCGCAGCCGGCGGCGCGGCGCCTCCGACAGGTTGACGAGCAGCCCGTAGTAGACGTGCGGCATCCCGGCGTCGCGCTGCAGCTGCCGGTCGAGGTGGTCCTCCAGGAGGGTGGTGGCGTGCAGGTACGCCCGCCAGACGTCCTGCTCGGCGTCGGTCAGCCAGCGCGGCCCGGCGGCGCTGCCGGCGGCGGGCTCCCCCTCCGGACGCGCGATGTCCTCTTCGGGTCGTTTGGTCATGACATCCACTGTTTCACCCACCGGTTTCCTGTCGCTCCCACACTGCGTCCTTGAAGTTTAAATAAGTGAGGCTTAAGCTGGGAACTGAAAGCTTGAGAGTTCAAGTATTTGGAGGGCGGATGCCTGCCGTCGACACCCCCACCGACATCCCCGCGGGTTCCGGCGCGCGCATGCCCGCGCTCTACCTCTCGCACGGCGCCCCGCCCCTCGCCGACGACGAGCTCTGGACCGCCGAGCTCGCCGCCTGGTCCGCGGAACTGCCCCGGCCCACCGCGATCCTCGTCGTCTCCGCCCACTGGGAAGAGGCGCCCCTCGCCCTCGGCGCGACGGAGACCGTCCCGCTCGTGTACGACTTCTGGGGCTTCCCCGAGCGCTACTACCGGGTCCGCTACGCCGCCCCCGGCGCCCCGGAACTCGCCGAGCGCGTCCGCAAGACGCTGCGCGGCGCCGGCACCCCCGTGCAGGACGTCCCGGACCGGGGCCTGGACCACGGCGCGTACGTCCCGCTCGTCGAGATGTACCCGGACGCCGACGTCCCCGTCCTCCAGATATCCCTGCCCACCCTCGAACCGCGCCGCCTGATGGAGATCGGGCGCAGGCTCGCGCCGCTGCGCGACGAGGGCGTGCTGATCGTCGGCAGCGGCTTCTTCACCCACAACCTGGCCGCGCTGCGGCACGCGGGCTCCGGGCCGCCCGGCTGGTCGGCGGAGTTCGACGCGTGGGGGCGCGAGGCGCTCGCCGCGCAGGACGTCGACGCGCTCCTGGACTTCGAGCACAAGGCCCCGGCGGGCCGCCTCGCCCACCCGCGGACCGAGCACTTCGCCCCGCTGTTCGTCACGCTCGGCGCGGCCGAGGGCGAGCTGGACGGCCAGCGCAGCGTCATCGACGGGTTCTGGATGGGGCTGGCGAAGCGGTCGGTCCAGTTCGGGTAGGGCGGGTGCGGCGGGTAGGGCGGGTGCGTGCGCGGGCGGGGCCGGTGCGTAGAGGTGCATCGGCCTTCACGCTAAGGCCGGTCGTCCGGCGTGCGAAACCGTCTGAGGTCCTACGTCGCAGGCCCTGTCGCCCGGCTCCTCGTACGTGGCTGGCTTCTTGTGTGTGGCCCGGCTCCTCGTACGTCACCCGGCCCCTCGTGCGTCACCTCGCCACGTCACATGTCGGCCCGGTGTTCGTGCCAGTAGAAGACGTAGTACGAGGCCAGCCCCATGCCCAGCGCGGTCAGCACGCCGATGCCCGCGGAGCGCAGCACCGTCCCGCCGCTGAGGGCGTGCAGGAATCCCATGCTGCCGCCGAAGAGCGCCCCGAAGGCCGCCGCGCGGACCTCGGCGATCATCGTGTTGCGCTCGCGGAGCAGGGCGTAGCCGGCTGCCATGGCGATCAGGCCGGCGACGACGCCGATGACGACCGCGGCGCCCGTGGTGTAGCCGTTGTCGCCGGCCAGGAAGATGGCGAAGAGGCCGAGGGCGATCCCGCCCGTGACGGGCACGGCCCAGGTCCAGCGGGCCGGCTCGCCGAGGCGGGTGCCGCGCGCCACCGGGCCGGGGCCCTCGTGGGCGGGATGGTGGCGCCCGGGCATGATCGAGTGCGTCATCGCGGGGCTCCTCTCTCGTCCCACCAGCGCACACCCGCGCCGGGACCGGGGCAAATCGATCAAACGGCGCCCGGCAATCGATCAAACGGCGCACGGCAACCACAGAGGCGCCGGCACCGTCCTTGAGGGTGGGAGACCGGTCAAGGGCGACGCTCCCGCCGGTGTGACGACCGTCTCAGCCGGCTGCGGCACCAGGGTCCCGCGGGACTGCCGGGACACCCCGTCGTGTGGTCTGACCTGCGCTTCCGTGGGTCTTCTCGACACGCCTCCGGGCCTGTGGCCGCGCAGGATACTGCATGATCACCAGAAACAAGATGTTCCGCGGGAATTCTGTCCGGATTCCAGTCGTTCTTTCCATCGGACGGGGCAACCGTGACAGGGTCCGCCCAGAGAGGACCGGAGAGTAAGGGTCCTCTTGGGTCCCGCACGCCCCGCCCGTCCCGCGACCGACTCATCGCAAGGGAGTACGCATGGCAACCCGTGCCGTCGCCCGTCGTAAGACTGCCGACAAGGGCGCTGAGGGGGCGAGCAGTGTGCGCGCCTCCGGGGAGATCGCCGACCGCGATCTGGTGGGCATGTATCTCGACGAGATCGCGCGTACGCCCCTGCTCGACGCCGCCAAGGAGGTCGAGCTCTCCCAGACCATCGAGGCGGGCGTCTACGCCCAGCAGATCCTCGACGGCCTGGAGGAAGCGGGCAAGGGCGCGAAGGCCGCCTCGCGCGAGGAGCTGGAGGCCATAGCCGCCGAAGGCGCGCGGGCCAAGGACGTCTTCATCAAGTCCAACCTGCGCCTGGTCGTGGCCGTCGCCCGCCGCTATCCCCGCAGCGGCCTGCCCCTCCTCGACCTGATCCAGGAGGGCAATGCGGGTCTCGTGCGCGCGGTGGAGAAGTTCGACTACACCAAGGGCTTCAAGTTCTCCACGTACGCGACGTGGTGGATCCGTCAGGCGATCACCCGTTCCATCGCCGACCAGTCCCGCACGATCCGGCTCCCCGTCCACCTCGTGGAGGAGCTCGGCCGGATCCGGCGCGTCCAGCGCGAGTTCAACCGCGAGAACGGGCGCGACCCCGAGCACGCCGAGATCGCCGAGGAGCTGGGCACCACCGCCGAGCGCGTCGGCGACGTCCTGGACTGGGCCCGCGACCCGGTCAGCCTGAACATGTCCGTCGACGACGAGGGCGAGACCCAGTTCGGCGACCTGCTGGAGGACACCTCCGCGGTGTCGCCCGAGCAGTCGGTGATCGCCCTGCTGCGCAGCGAGGAGCTGGAGGACCTGATCGGCCGCCTCGACCAACGGACCGCTTCGATCATCAAGGCGCGCTACGGCATCGAGGACGGCCGCGAGCGCACCCTCACCGAGGTCGGCAAGCAGCACGGCCTGACCCGGGAGCGGATCCGGCAGATCGAGAAGCACGCCCTGCTGGAGCTCAAGAAGATGGCACACGACACGGGCTTTGACGCGGCGGCGTAGTGCGGCGTAGTGACGTAGCGGCTTAATAGGGCATAACCTCATAGACCGGGCCCCGGCGCCACCCCCCCCTGCGCCGGGGCCCTCCTCTGCCCGCCGGTCGCTCACGTCGCCGCCTGCCGCCCGCCGCCCGCCGGTCGCTCAGGTCGCCGCGCGGCTGATCCGCGCCCCGAGCTCGCGCAGGTGCTCCACCAGCTCCCGGGGCTCGTGGACCGTGAAGTCGCAGTCCAGCAGGGCCAGCCGGAAGGCGACCCACTCCAGGGAGTCGGCGACCTCCAGATCGAGCCGGCAGGTCGTCCCGTCGACCGGCTGCGGGGCCCCGAGGTGCTGCGGGAGCCGTGCCGCGACGAACTCCGCGGGGGCGTGCAGCGTCGCGACGACCCGCATCGTCGGCTGCATCCGGCCCAGCGAGCCCTTCATGAACTCGGCGGCGTCGGCCGCCGGCAGCTCGCGCGGGGCGAAGCGGGCGCCCGTGGCGAACGGCTCGCTGACCCGGTCGACCCGGAAGGTGCGCCAGTCGCCGCGGTCGATGTCGTAGGCGACGAGGTACCAGCGCCGCCCGGTGCTCACCAGCCGGTGCGGCTCGACGAGCCGCTGCGTCTCGGTGCCGTCCCCCTTGCGGTACGTGAAGCGCAGCCGCTCGTTGCCGGTGGCCGCCGAGGCCATGACCGTCAGCGTCCGCGGGTCGACCGTCGCGCCGTCCCCGGACGTGATCGGGACCGTGGCCGCCTGCAGGGCCGAGACCCGGTGCCGCAGCCGGGACGGCAGCACCTGCTCCAGCTTGGCGAGGGCCCGTACGGACGCCTCCTCGATGCCGTCGACGGCGTGCCCGGCGCCCGCGCGCAGGCCCACGGCGATGGCCACGGCCTCCTCGTCGTCGAGGACGAGCGGCGGCAGCGCGGCGCCGGCCGCGAGCCGGTAGCCGCCGACCGCGCCCATGGTCGCCTGCACGGGATAGCCGAGGTCCCGCAGCCGCTCGATGTCGCGCCGGATGGTGCGCGTGGTCACGTTCAGCCGCTCGGCCAGCTCGCTGCCGGGCCACTCGCGGGGGGTCTGCAGCAGGGAGAGCAGGTTCAGGAGCCGTGCCGGAGTGTCGGTCATGACACCAGGGTGGCAGCGATGTGGGACACAAGCTGTCCTATATGGGGGCTACGGTCGGGTCATACGCCAAACGCGCCCCCTGCCCCACGACCGAAAGGCCAGGTCCATCCATGACCACCGATTCACCGCCCACCGACCGCCGCCGCTGGCTGGCGCTCGCGGTAGTGATGACCGCTTCCTTCATGGATCTGGTCGACGTCACCATCGTCAACATCGCGATGCCCAGCATCCGGCGTGACATCGACGCCTCCTTCAGCGTCCTGCAGTGGCTCAGCGAGGGTTACGCGCTGGCCTTCGCGATCGGCCTGATCACCGGTGGCCGGCTGGGCGACATCTACGGCCGCAAGAAGGTCTTCCTGCTGGGCATGGGCGGCTTCACACTGGCCTCGATGCTGTGCGGCATCGTCAGCGACCCGCAGCTGCTGGTCGGCGCGCGCGTCCTGCAGGGCCTGATGGGCGCCATGATGGTGCCGCAGGTGCTGTCGATCATCCACGTCACGTTCCCCGCGCACGAGCGCGGCAAGGTCTTCGGCATGTTCGGCGCGGTCGTCGGCCTCGGCGCCGTCTCCGGCCCGCTGCTGGGCGCCCTGCTCACCCAGTGGAACCTCTTCGGCCTCGAATGGCGCCCGATCTTCCTGATCAACCTGCCCGTCGGCATCGCCGGCCTGCTCCTCGGCCGCCGCTTCATCACCGAGTCCAAGGCCCCGAAGGCCCTCAAGCTCGACCTCGTCGGCGTCGCCCTGGCCAGCGTCGGCCTGCTGATGCTGCTCTACCCGCTCACCCAGGGCCGCGAGCACGGCTGGCCGCTGTGGGGCTTCATATCCATGGCCGCCTCCCTGCTCGTCTTCGGCGCCTTCATCGCCTACGAGCGCCACAAGACCCGCAAGGACGGCTCGCCGCTGGTCGAGCTGTCGCTGTTCAGGGTCCGGAGCTTCACGGGCGGCGTCGGCGTGCAGCTGGTCTTCGGCATGACCACGGGCATCTTCTTCATGGTCTGGACGATGTACATGCAGATCGGCCTCGGCTGGTCCGCGCTGCACGCGGGCCTGACCGGCATCCCGTTCTCGCTCGCCGTCTCCGCGGCGGCCGGCATGTCCGTGCAGAAGTTCGTGCCCCGCTTCGGCCGGAAGGTGCTCTCGACCGGCGCCCTCGTGATGGCCGCGGGCGTCCTCATCTACATCTGGGAAGCGGACCGCTACGGCGCCGACATCAAGTCCTGGCAGATGGCGCTCCCGCTCGTCGTGATGGGCGCGGGCATGGGCCTGATCGTCTCCCCGATCACCGACGCCATCCTCTCCGAGGTCCCGCGCGAGCACGCCGGCTCCGCGTCCGGCCTGATCAACACCACGATGCAGCTCGGCAACGCGATCGGGCTCGGCCTGGTCTCGGTCGCCTTCTTCTCGGTCGTGGACGACGCGGACCCGCGCCGCGAGCCGATGGCCGACATCTTCGGCGGCGCGTTCACCCACGCGATGTGGTGGGTCGCGGGCGGCATGGCCCTGGTCTTCGCCCTGCTCTTCCTCCTCCCCAAGCGGCGGAGGACGGAGGACGCCCCGGCGATGGAACAGGAGCCGGCGGCGGATCCGGAGCTGGAGCCGGCGGCGGCCTGAGCGATCCCCCTGTGACGCGCCCTGGGCGGGCTGGACGCATCCAGCCCGCCCAGGGCTTTCTCGTGCGTGGGGCGCGCATACCGCAGTATGCTCGCGCCATGGCGGACACGACACGCATCACGGTGACGCTGCCGACCGAGCAGGTCGCCGAGCTGAGAAAGCTCACCGACAACGTCTCCGGTTATGTCGCCGAGGCGGTGGCGCGTCAGCTGCGGCACCAGCTGCTCGGCGCCGATCTGGTGCGCCACCAGGAGGAACACGGGGCCTTCACCGAGGAGGAGCTGGCAGAGGCTCGCTCCAGGATCCTCGGGGTGACGGAGGCGGGCGGTCCGGCGAGCGCGGCGTGAACGAGCGCGTCGAGACCGTCGTCCTGGACTCCCAAGGGCTCTCCGCCTGGATCGCACAGGACCGCAAGATCCTCGCCATGTTCCAGGTGTTCCACGCCATGGGCGCCGATCTCGTCATCGGAGCCAACACCATCGTGGAAGTCAGCCACGCGCGGGTGAACGTGCCTCGGCTGCAGTGGGCGCTCTCACGCGTCAAGGTCGAGCCGGTGACCGAGAGCGCGGCGAAAGCGTCTGCGGAACTGCTCAAGACCGCGGGTCTGCACGGCCACAAGTACGCGATCGACGCGACGGTCGCCGAGGTGGCACTGCGCCAGCCGGGTCCGGTGGCCGTACTCACCTCCGACGTCGACGACATGGCCCGGCTGTGCGGTGACCGCGTCCGGATCATCGGCATCTGAGGAGACCTGCCGTACTCCCGGCCGCCCCGAAGCGCTTCCCGGCGGGCTCTGTCGTGACTGCCGGGGGCTGCCGGCTGCGTACGCCGATTGCCGCCCCGATCCCGGCGCGGTCCGCGCCTACGCCGACGCGGTGCGGCAGGCCGTACGCGCCACTGCCGGGGCCACGGCCCTCCCTTCGTAGCCCTCGGTCACGCCCCGGACGCGCAGTGTTCGGATTTGACGATCGTCGCACCCCCTCCGCATCATTCCACTAACACGTTAGTGAAACGAGGGTGCCGCATGATCGCGTTCCGGATCGACCGGCGCAGTGGCGTGGCCACCTACCTGCAGCTCGTTCACCAGGTCAGGCAGGCGCTCCGGCTGGGGGTGCTGGAGCCGGGGGACCGGTTGCCGACGGCCCGGGAAGTGGTGGAGGCCGTCGCCGTGAACCCGAACACCGTGCTCCGCGCCTACCGGGAGCTGGAGCGCGACGGGCTGGTCGAGCCGCGGCCGGGGCAGGGCACGTTCGTACGGCGGTCCCTGGCGCGGCCGGCCGCGGCCGCGGACTCGCCGCTGCGGGCCGAGGCCGCCGCCTGGGCCGGCCGGGCCCGCGCGGCCGGGCTGGAGCGGGAGGACGTCGCGGCCCTCGCCGCCTCCGTCCTCGACGACGCCTTTCCGCTCCCCGATCCACCACCGCCCTTCATCCCGGCCCCCCGCCCACCGCAGAAGCACACGCCCACGCAGGAGGAAGACACGTGACCGACGACCCCACCACCGCCCTGCGGGCGACCCGCCTGGGACGGAGGTTCCGCGGTGGCTGGGCCCTGCGCGACTGCGACTTCGCCCTCCCCGCCGGCCGGATCACCGCCCTCGTCGGCCCGAACGGCGCCGGCAAGAGCACGCTGTTCCACCTCGCCACCGGTCTGCTCCGGCCGACCTCCGGCGACCTGCGCGTCTTCGGCGCCGAGCCGGGCAGCCCGGCCGCCCGCGACCGCACCGCCTTCCTCGCCCAGGACAAGCCCCTCTACCCCCGCTTCACCGTGGACGACACCCTCCGCTTCGGCCGCGAGCTCAACAGCGACTGGGACCACGCCTCCGCCGAGCGCATCGTGCGCGCCGGGAACATCTCCCTCGACGCCCGCGTCGGCGCCCTCTCCCAGGGCCAGGCCACCCGCGTCGCGCTCGCCCTCGCCTTCGGCAAGCGCCCCGACCTGCTGCTCCTGGACGAACCGCTGGCCGACCTCGACCCGCTCGTCCGCATCGAGGCCATGGGCCTGGTCATGGCCGAGGTCGCCGACCGCGGCACCACCGTCGTCATGTCCTCCCACGTGCTGTCCGAGCTGGAGAACGCCTGCGACCACGTCCTGCTGCTCAAGCACGGCGCCGTACGCCTCGACGGCGACACCCAGCGGCTCTGCGACACCCACGTCCGGATCACCGGGCTCGCCGACCCGTCCACGGCCGACGGACTGCCGCCGGACGCCGACCGCGCCGGCGTGGTCGAGGCCACCGTCACCGGGCGGCAGGTGCACGCCCTCCTCCGTCACAGCGACTGGTCCCCGGGCGACCCGTGGATCGTCGAGAACCCCTCCCTGGAAGATCTCTCGCTCGCCTACCTGCGTTCAGACCACCCCGCCGAGGCCGCCGCATGAAGGGCACCCTCTGGCTCGCCTGGCGCCAGCAGCGCGCCCTGATCCTCACCGGCGCCGCCGTCCTCCTCGCCGTCACGGCCTGGGTCGTGGTCATGCGCACGGACATGACCGGCTTCATCAGCAGCCACCACATCGACACCGCCGGCTGCAAGGGCTGGGACGGCGACTGTCAGAACGGGGCCACGGGCGAAGCCGCCCTCAAACTGCTGGACGACAACAACGGCCCCCTCCGCGCCCTCGGCTCCCTCAGCACCGCCCTGCCCGTCCTCATCGGCATCTTCTGGGGCGCGCCGCTCCTCGGCCGCGAACTGGAGAGCGGTACGTGGAAGCTCGCGCTCACCCAGGGCGTCGGCATCGGCCGCTGGTTCACGACCCGCTTCGCCCTCGCCACCGCCTGCACCGTGCTCGGCTCGGCCGTCCTCGCCGCGCTCGTCGCCTGGTGGTGGTCGCCGGTCTCCAACATGCTGGGCGGCCTCTACTGGCACGACGGCTACATCTTCAACGCCACCGGCCCCGCCGCCGTGGCCTGCGCACTCTTCGGCCTCGCCGCCGGCACGGCCGCCGGCCTGCTGATCCGGCGCACCCTGCCCGCCATGGCCGCCGTGCTCGGCGCCGTCGTGGCCGTGCGGTTCGCGCTCAACACCTTCCGCTCCGACTGGATCTCGCCCCAGCTGTGGGTCAGCAAGGGCGACGCGCCCCGGCGGGAGATCGGCAGCGGCTGGTCGACCGGCGAGTTCGGCTTCGTCGACGCCGCCGGCCGCAAGTACGCGATCCCGGACGCCTGCGCCTGGGGCGAAGGCCTGCCCGACCTCAAGACGTGCATGGCCCAGAAGGGCTTCACCGGCCGCTACCGCACGGTCTACCCCAGCAGCGACTTCTGGACCTTCCAGTGGATCGAGACCGGCATATTCCTCGGCCTCGCCGCCGCCCTCGTAGCCGTCGTCTGCTTCGTGCTCAAGCGCCGGCCCCTTCCATAACCCCTGGTGCCCCTTCCGTAGCCCCCGATGCCCCTGCCGTAGCCCACTCGCTGCCTCTCCTGACCACGGAGGTCCCGCCCGTGTCCTCGCGCAAAGCAACCGCACTGCTCAAGAACCGCAGCAACCTCTCCCACAAGGTCCGTTACGCGGTGACCCACCCCGCCCGCATCGCCCCGTACCTCAAGCGCACCGCCCGCGACGGCTGGCTGCGCATCAAGCACCCCGACCACGTCGACTACTACCGCGCCGTGATGGCCTCCGACACCGCCCGCAACCCCGAGGCCGCCGTCGGCAGCAAGACCCACGACCGCTGGCTCGCCCTCGGCAAGATGCAGTTCGACTACCTCAAGGAGCACGGCCTGGCCCCGCGCCACCGCATGCTCGACATCGGCTGCGGCAACCTCCGGGCCGGCCGGCTCTTCATCGACTACCTCGACGCCGGCCACTACTACGGCATCGACATCTCGCCCGACATCCTCATCTCCGCCAAGCGCACCCTCACCACCTACGGGCTCCAGGAGAAGCTCCCGCACCTCACCATCACCCAGAACCTCACCCTCGACTTCCTCCCCGACGCCCACTTCGACGTCGTCCACGCCCACAGCGTCTTCTCGCACTCGCCCATCGAGGTCATCGAGGAGTGCCTCGCGCACGTCGGCCGGATCCTCGCGCCGGGCGGCTTCTTCGACTTCACGTTCGACCGCACGGAGGGCGCGGAGCACCAGGTGCTCCGCGAGGACTTCTACTACCGCACCGGCACGCTCCTCGCCCTCGCCGAGAAGCACGGGCTGCGGGCCCGCTTCATGGACGACTGGGAGAAGCGGCCGCACGGCCAGTCGAAGATCCGGGTGAGCCTGCCGGAGTGACGCCGGGCAACGGTGGGAACCTCGGCTCGTGAGCGATGAGCCCCCCACCGTGCCCGGCAACCAGGAACCTCACCAGGAATCTCATCAGGAACCCCACGAGGGTCCCCTCGGCAACCGCCTCAACCGGCTGCGCGCCGCCGTCCTCGGCGCCAACGACGGCGTGGTCTCCACGGCGGGCCTCGTCGTCGGCGTCGCCGGCGCCACGGACTCCCGCGGCACGCTGCTGACCGCCGGGCTCGCCGGACTGCTCGCCGGATCCATGTCCATGGCCGCCGGCGAGTACGTGTCGGTGAGCACCCAGCGCGACTCCGAACGCGCCGCCCTCGCCCTGGAACGCACCGAACTCGCCGTCGCCCCGCAAGCCGAACTCGACGAGCTCACCGCCCTCCTCGAAGGCAAGGGACTCACCCGCGACCTCGCCCGCGAAGTCGCCGAACAGCTCACCGAGCACGACGCCCTGCGGGCCCACGCCGAGGTCGAACTCGGCATCGACCCCGACGAGCTCACCAGCGCCTGGCAGGCCGCCGGGGCCAGCTTCCTCGCCTTCACGGCCGGATCGCTCCTGCCCCTGCTCGCCATCGTGCTCCCGCCGGCGCACCTGCGGCTGGCGGTCACGGTGGTGGCGGTGCTCGCCGCGCTCTTGCTGTGCGGGTGGGGGAGTGCGCGGATGGGGGAGGCGCCGGTGGGGCGGGCGATGCTTCGCAATGCGGCCGGGGGCGCGTTGGCCATGGCCGTGACGTACGCGGCCGGTTCGTTGTTGGGCGCGGCCGGGGTGTGACGGGGCGCTCCGCCGGGGGCGTGGTCATTCCGGGTGCGGGGCGTACTGGCTTGTCGCGCAGTTCCCCGCGCCCCCTATCAAGGCGATGCCGGGTGTGCGTGGATTTTTGGCTGCGGGTTGTCCGTGGTTGCTCGCGCAGTTCCCCGCGCCCCTTACGGGGCGCGTTAACGCGGCGCTCTACCCGTACAACTCCCTGTACGCCGGGAACACCCCGCCCGGGCCGTCCACCGTTTCCGCCGCCAGGGCCGCCTTCACCACCGAGCGCGTGACGACGTCCGCCCCGGCCGCCAGGATCTCGTTCAGGGCGCCCGCCGCCAGCAGCGTGGCCGCGTCGCCGAAGACGTCCTCGGACAGCAGTGGGCGGTCGCCCGTGGCCAGGGCGAACACGGTGTCGCCGTCGTTGAGGAGGTGCACCGGGCGGACGGCGCGGGCCAGGCCGTCGTGGGCCGTGCCGGCGAGCTTCTGGGCCTGGGCGCGGGTCAGTGCGGCGTCGGTGGCCACGACCACGAGGGTGGTGTTGAGCGGAGGGCGGACGGACGCCGCCGAGCGCTTCGCGGACTCCTCCCGGGCCGCGGCCAGCCGCCGCTGCGCGGCCGCGTGCCGGGCCGCGTCGGGGTACTCGACCGCGCCTTCGTGCAGCTGCCCGTAGAGGACGCCCGTCGCCGGATCGGCCGCCGAGCCGGCCGCGTTGAGGACCGCCAGGGCCGCGACGGTGGCGCCCGAGGGCAGGACGGCACTGGCCGTGCCCACTCCGCCCTTCATGCCGCCGGCCACCGCGCCCGTGCCGGCGCCGACGTTGCCCTGCGGGACGGGCGCCCCCACGTCCTCGCGGGCCGCGGCCTCGGCGGCCTCGCGGCCCAGCGCGGCGTCCGGGCGGGCCCGCCAGTCGCCGCCGCGGCCGAGGTCGAAGAGGGCGGCGGCGGGGACGACGGGGACGACCTGGGACGGGTCCGGGCCGACCCGGAAGCCGCGGCCGCAGTCCTCCAGCCAGGCCATCACGCCGGACGCGGCGTCCAGCCCGTAGGCGCTGCCGCCGGAGAGGACGACCGCCTCCACGCGCTGGACGAGGTTGCGCGGGTCGAGGGCGTCGGTCTCGCGGGTGCCGGGGCCGCCGCCGCGGACGTCGACGGCGGCGACGGCGCCGCCTTCCGCGGTGAGAACGACCGTCGTGCCGGTCAGTGCGCCGGCGCCGCGGTGCCGGGCGTGGCCCACGCGGATGCCGGCGACGTCGGTGAGCGCGTCCATGGCCCCGGGGGCGGGTGCGTTCGTCATGCAGCCATGCGTATCACGTCGGGTGCGGGCCGGTGGCAGGAAAGCGCCCGCCGGCGCTGTCCTCAATCGCCGGACGGGCCGGATGGGTTGCCGGACCCGTCAGCCGCCGGCGGTAGCCGGTTTCCGGGGCCGCACGGACAGCCACACCCCCACCGCCACGGTCGCCGTCGCCGCCAGCCCCGCCAGCAGCACCGCCCTGTCCCCCGCGAACGTGCAGGCCAGCACCGCCAGCGCGGACACCGGCAGCACCAACTGCTGGGCCGGGCCCCGCTTGTAGTGGCGGGAGTGGATCAGCCACACCGAGAACATGAACAGCGCACCCGGGATCGTCACCGCGCTCGACGCCGCCGCCGTCGAGACGTGCGCCTTGCCGACGGCCTGCTCGACCGCCACCTCGATGCCCGCGCCGATCGCCGCCGCCGACCCGAAGACGAGGTAGTGCCCGTAGCCCCACAGGAACGCCTGGCGGTTGGAGGCCAGGTGCAGGTGGATGGGGACGGCGAAGTAGATCCAGAACGCGGCGAAGATCAGCAGCAGTCCGCCCGCCGCCATCGGCAGCAGCTCGTCCAGCGCCTCGCTCTCCTCCAGCGCCGACTGCACGGCGACCGTGGCCGCCGAGACCGTCTCGCCCAGCACGATGATGGTGAACAGCCCGTACCGCTCGGCGATGTGGTGCGGGTGCCAGGCCGTCTCCCGCGTCATCTCGGCGAAGGCCGGGACCGCCATCTCCAGGACGGCCATCACCAGGAACACCCACGGCTTGGCCGGGTCGGGCAGGAACAGCACGCCCAGCCAGCCCACCTGGCAGGCGCTCACCCCGGCCGCGTACTTCAGCGCCGTCCGCCGCTCCGCGCCCGTCGTGCTGAACGCGGCCCGCAGCCACTGCGAGACCAGTGCCAGCCGCATCACCAGGTACCCGAACCACACCACCGAGAAGTCGTTCTTCTCGAAGGCGCGCGGGATGCCCGCCGACAGGATCAGCACCCCGGCGATCTGGACCAGGGTCACCACCCGGTAGAGGACGTCATCGGTGTCGTACGCGGACGCGAACCACGTGAAGTTCACCCACGCCCACCAGATGGCGAAGAACATCATCAGGTAGCCGGGCACGCCGTGCGCCGCGTGCCCCTCGGCGAGCGCGTGCACCAGCTCGCGGCCCGCGACCGCCACCGCCACGACGAAGCACAGGTCGAAGAAGAGCTCCAGCGGCGTGGCCGTCCGGTGCGTCTCCTCGCGTCCGCGGCCCGTCATGCGGCGCAGTACGGGGGAGGCCTGCGGCCCGCCGGGTTCCCGTGGGGCGGGTGCGTCCTCGCTCATACGGCGATTCTCACCGTGGTCGGTGCGGCTCGCTCGGCGGAACAGTACGTACGGGGTGCCGCCCGGCCCGGCACCGCCGGTCTCCGCCGTCGTGGTTCCTCGCCGTTGCGGCGGAAGAAACGTGCCCGGGGCCGGGGCCGGCGGGATCCGTGATCACCGCGGCCGGGGCGGCCGTCCTCCTCCGCCGCTTACCCTGGGCGTATGAGTGACACCGCCCCCGAGACCGCCCCCGGCACCGCGCCCGAGACCGCTCCGCGGCCCGCGTCGCGGCCGCGCAACCCCGCCGCCGCCCTGATCTTCGACGACCCGCTGTCGCAGCAGTCCTCGGACGACACCGACCGCGGCTGGGGCGACCGGCCCGCCTCCGGCGGTCCGGCCGCGGATCTCGCCCGCTTCCTGGACGAGAAGCCGCCGCACCACGTCTGAGGGCTCCGCCCCGTACGGGACCCGGCAGTTCCGTATGCCGCCGGACCCTCGCCGTCGTGGGTTCTCGCCGCCGCGGCGGGACGTTTCGGGTGAGCCGGAGTGCCGGCGGTCCGCCGCGGGTCACGGCCTACCGGGGCGCCGGCACCGTCTCCGAGCCCGGCTCGCGCCGCTGCTCCACGAGCGCGTCGCGGATCTGGGTGAGCAGCTCCAGCTCGGTCTCCTTGGCGGGGGCGGCCGGCTGCCGCGCCGCCTGCCGGTCCTGCCAGCGCTTCATCGGCAGCAGCATCAGGAAGTAGACGACCGCGGCCGTGATGAGGAAGGTCAGCGAGGCGCTGAGCACGGAGCCCCACTGGATCGAGACGCCCTGGGTGACCTCGCCGGTCTTGGCGTTCACGGCGCAGGGGCCCTTGATGCAGACCGCGTAGTGGTCGAGGTCCTTCGTGCCGAAGGCGCCCACCACCGGATTGATCACGCCCTTGACCACCGCGTTCACGATGTTGGTGAACGCGGCGCCGATGACGACGGCGACGGCGAGGTCTATGACGTTGCCCCGCATGAGGAACGCCTTGAATCCGCCGAGGACCCCGGTCTTCGTCGTCACTGCTCAAGCCTTTCTGTCACTGCTTCCGCCCGGATGGTCCGGATATTCCGGAATGAAGGATTCCATATCCAGCCGGGGCCCGGGGCGGCCTCAGGGCAGTTCGATACCCAGGTCCCACCCCTTGTGCACGTCCGCGCACAGACAGTTCCGCTCCTTGGTCTCCGGCAGGGCCGTGACCGCCGCGAAGAGCACCTCGCGCAGCCGGCCCACGTTCTCCCCGAAGACCCGCATGACCTCGTCGTGCGAGACGCCCTCGCCGGACTCGGCGCCCGCGTCCAGGTCCGTGACCAGCGCCATCGAGGTGTAGCAGAGCTCCAGCTCGCGGGCGAGGACGGCCTCGGGGTGCCCGGTCATGCCGACGACCGACCAGCCCTGGGCGGCGTGCCAGCGCGACTCGGCGCGCGTCGAGAAGCGCGGCCCCTCTATGACGACCATCGTGCCGCCGTCCACCACCGGCTCCCAGCCCTTGCCGCGCGCCACCGCGACCGCCACCGCGCGGCCGGTGGGGCAGTAGGGGTCGGCGAAGCTGGTGTGGACGACGTTGGGCACCCGGCCGTCGGGCAGCGTCTCGCCGTCGAAGTAGGACTGCGCCCGCGCCTTCGTGCGGTCCACGAGCTGGTCCGGCACGACGAGCGTGCCCGGCCCGTAGTGCGGCTGCAGCCCGCCGACCGCGCACGGGGCGAGGACCTGGCGCACGCCGAGCGAGCGCAGGGCCCACAGGTTGGCCCGGTAGTTGATGCGGTGGGGCGGCAGGTGGTGGCCGCGGCCGTGGCGGGGGAGGAAGGCGACCCGCCGCCCGGCGAGCTCGCCGACGAAGACGGAGTCGCTCGGCGACCCGTACGGGGTCATCACCGTGACCTCGGTCACGTCCTCCAGGAAGGAGTAGAAGCCCGACCCGCCGATGACGCCTATGTCCGCCCGCGCGCTGTGCATTTCGACCATGGACGTCACCCTAACGGCGGGAGCGCGTACGCCACAGGGCCCTTCACCTCCGTGCGGGGGTGAAGGGCCCTGTGGGCGAAAGTGCGGTGACGCGGCCTCAGGCGGCCGACGTGCCGGTGGAGGCAGGAGCCGCCGAGGACGGCTTCGACTCGCTCTTCGCGGCCGGAGCCGTGGTCGTCGTGCTGGACGACGACGAGGACGACGAGGACTTCGCGGGCGAGCTGCTGGACGACGAGCCGCGGCTGTCGTTCCGGTAGAAACCGGAGCCCTTGAAGACGATGCCGACCGCAGAGAAGACCTTCTTCAGGCGCCCCTGGCAGCTGGGGCACTCGGTCAAGGCGTCATCGGTGAACTTCTGCACCGCCTCGAGGCCCTCGCCGCACTCGGTGCACTGGTACTGGTAAGTCGGCACTTGCTCCTCCTGGCACTCTCACTCGTTGAGTGCTAACGACGCTCCATACTGCAGTATTCCGGTCCCTCAGTCCACCGGAACGGCCTCACGGTGACCGACCCCACGTGCCGCGACGACCGACTCCGAGCGCGGGGTCAGGGCCTTCCGCAGCGTCAGCAGGACCACCAGCGCGGCCGCGGTGCCGCCCAGCGGCACCAGGAAACCGGTGCTCGCGCCGTGGGCGTCGATCAGGCTGCCGCCCACGGTCGCACCGGCCGCCTGGCCGAGGCCGACGGCGCCGGTGAGCCACGTGAACGCCTCGGTGCGGGCGCTCGCCGGGACCAGCTTCTCCACCAGCGTGTAGCCGGTGATCAGCGACGGCGCGATGCACAGACCCACCAGCATGCCCAGGGCACCCAGCAGCACCATGTGGTGCGCGGCCCACAGCGGGGTCGTGGCCAGCACCAGCAGCGGGAAGGCCAGCAGCAGGCGGCGCTGCGGGCTCAGCTTCCAGGCGACGACGCCGCAGACGATGCCGGCGATCATGTTGCCGGCCGCGAAGGCGCCGTACATCAGACCGTTCAGGCCCGGCTCGCCCATCTCCTTGGTGAAGGCGGTCATCGACACCTGCATGCCGCCGAAGACGGTGCCGATGCCCAGCATGACGACCGCCAGCACCCGCACGCCCGGCACGGACAGCGCCGAGACGCGCTTGCCGTCCTCGGCCGCCCCGGCCGCCGTGCGGCTCGCCTGCGGCTGCGTGCGCCGCTGCGAGGCGAACAGCAGACCGCCGGCCAGCGTCAGCACGGCCTCCGCGACCAGACCGGCGGCCGGGTGGACGCCGGTGCACAGCGCCGTGGCCAGCACCGGGCCGATCACGAAGGTGAACTCGTCCGTGACGGACTCGAAGGCCGCCGCGGTGGACATCAGGGGAGACCCGTCGAGCTTGTTCGCCCAGCGGGCCCGCACCATGGGGCCGATCTGCGGGGTCGACGCACCGGCCGGCACGGCCGCCGCGAGCAGCGCCCACAGGGGCGCGTCCGACAGCGCGAGCACCGTCAGCAGCGAGATCGCCGCCGCGTGCACGATGACGCCCGGGATCAGCACCGCGGCCTGGCCGAAGCGGTCCGCGAGCTTGCCGCTCTGCGGCGCGAACAGGGCCATCGCCACGCCCGCGGTCGCCGAGACGGTGCCCGCGGTGCCGTACGAGCCGGTGGTGTCGTTGACCAGCAGCAGGATGCCGATGGTCAGCATTGCGAACGGCTGCCGGGCCAGGAAGCCGGGCAGCAGGAACGTCCACGCGCCGGGGGTGCGCAGCAGCTGCCCGTATCCGGGCCGTTCGTTGACCGTGGATGCCACGGCCCAGGCCTTTCCGCCGCCTGGTAGCGCGCCACCGGAACGGCAAGCCGCCACGGAGCGCGCCGAGAGCTGTCCTCTCGCGCAGGACCGTGGTAGATGCCTTCCGGCCGCCTCGTGCGACCGCGGCCGCCGTGCGGTCGCGCCAGCCCTGCATCAGGCAGAGTTGGTTCGGTGTGAATCTAGGGAATCCTCCCGCTTGGGAGCGGGAGTGAATGATTACTTCCTCTTTATCATACGGGGACCCTTGGATATGCCTATGGCCTTCGTCACAGAGGGCCCGCCGGAAGGCTCCGCGTGCCCCCCGGTCGTGCCCAGCCAGCCCGCGAGCTTGCCGCCCTCGCCGACCGCCCGCAGCCGCTTCTCGGTCGCGTCGCGCACCGGGTCCGTGGCCACCACCAGCAGCTCGTCGCCCAGCCGCAGCACGGTCGAGGGCCCGGGCACGAAGCTCTTGCCGTCCCGGACGACCAGCGTGACCGCCGCCCCGGCGGGCAGCCGCAGCTCCGAGACCTCCACGCCGTGCATCCGCGAGCCCTCCGGGACGGAGACCGACAGCAGGTGGCCGCGCAGCCGCTCCAGCGGCGCGGACTCGATGCCGAGGTCCTCCGGCGGCTCGTTCTCGCCCAGCCGCAGGTGCCGGGCCAGCCAGGGCAGCGTCGGGCCCTGGACCAGCGTGTAGACGATCACCAGCACGAAGACGATGTTGAAGATCGTGCGGCTGTCCTCCACCCCGGCCACCATCGGGATGGTGGCGAGGACGATCGGCACGGCACCGCGCAGGCCCGCCCAGGACAGCAGCGCCTTCTCCTGCCAGGGCGTCCGGAAGGGCGCCGTGCTGAGGAAGACGGACACCGGCCGCGCGACCACCGTCAGGACCAGCCCCACGACCAGCGCGGGCAGGATGTCGTCGCCCAGCTCGTGCGGGGTGACCAGCAGGCCCAGCAGGACGAACATGCCGATCTGGGCGATCCAGCCGAGGCCCTCGGCGAAGCCGCGCGTGGCCGGCCAGTGCGGCAGCTTGGCGTTGCCGAGGATCAGCGCCGCGAGGTAGACGGCGAGGAAGCCGGAGCCGTGCGCGAGGGCGCCGCCCGCGTAGGCCGCGGTGGCGATGGCCATCACGGCGATGGGATAGAGGCCGGAGGCGGGCAGGGCCACGCGCCGCAGCGTGTACGAGCCGAGGAAGCCGATCGTGATGCCGATGGCGGCGCCGATCGCCAGCTCCAGGGCGATCTTCCCCAGGAGCAGGTACCAGTGCTCGACCGGCCCGGCCGCCGAGAAGGCGACGACGAGGATGACGACGGGGGCGTCGTTGAAGCCGGACTCGGCCTCCAGGACACCGGTGAGCCGGGACGGCAGGGGAACGTTGCGCAGCACGGAGAAGACGGCCGCCGCGTCCGTCGAGGACACCACCGCACCGATGATCAGGGCCTGCCGCCACTCGACGCCCGCCAGGTAGTGCGCGGCGGCGGCCGTGAGGCCGACGCTCACCGCGACGCCGAAGGTGGACAGCACGGCCGCCGCGGGCAGCGCGGGTTTGATTTCGTGCCACTTCGTACCGAGTCCGCCCTCGGCGAGGATCACGACCAGGGCGGCGTAGCCGATCACCTGGGTCAGGCCCACGTCGTTGAAGGAGACGCCGATGCCGTCCTGGCCGATGGCGACCCCGATGCCGAGGTAGATGAGCAGGCTCGGCAGCCCGCTGCGCGAAGAGATGCGCACCGCCGCCACCGCGACGAGCAGCACGAGGGAGCAGATCAGCAGGAGTTCGTTGAGGTGGTGGACAGTCAGGGGCCGGTCCCTTCACGAGTGCTTTGCCATGAACCGGGCCGGAACGTTCCTCCGGCCCATCGGAACTTCATTTCCTCATCTAATATTTTACGGGTTCTTAACGCCTCGCGGGTGGGCGAGGGTTCCGGGAGGGGGCGAGAGGGACCCATGTCACTGCACGGTCCGGCATCCGCGTCCGGTCGTCCGGCGCCCTGCGCCTATGGTTGCTTCCAGCACTCCAGGACCACCCTGCCCCTCTAAGGACAGCGATGCCCGCCAACAAGACCGGCCCTTCCGGCAAGTCCGGTAAGAAAAAGAAGGGGCGCCGCGCCCGCCTGCTCGTGATCACCGTGGTGCTGCTGCTCGTCGCGGGCATCGGCTTCGGTGCGTACTGGAGCGTCAGCACCGTGCGTGCCTCCTTCCCGGAGACCAGCGGCACCCTCCAGCTCAAGGGACTCGGCGGGGAGGTCAGGGTCGCGCGCGACGACCACGGCGTTCCGCAGATCTACGCGAACAGCGCCGAGGACCTCTTCCGCGCCCAGGGCTTCGTCCAGGCGCAGGACCGGTTCTGGGAGATGGACGTCCGGCGCCATCTGACGGCGGGCCGCCTGTCCGAGATGTTCGGCGAGGACCAGGTCGAGACCGACGCGTTCATCCGCACCATGGGCTGGCGGAAGGTCGCGCAGGAGGAGTACGACACCAAGCTGTCGGCCGCCACCAAGAAGTACCTCCAGGCCTACTCCGACGGGGTCAACGCCTACCTCAAGGACCATCAGGGCAAGTCGCTGTCCGTCGAGTACGCGGCCCTGGAGTTCAAGAACGACTACAAGCCCGAGAAGTGGACCCCGGTCGACTCGGTCGCCTGGCTCAAGGCCATGGCCTGGGACCTGCGCGGCAACGTGCAGGACGAGATCGACCGCTCCCTCGCCTCCACGCGGCTGAGCCCCCAGCAGATCGAGCAGCTGTACCCGGCGTACCCGTACGACCGGAACAAGCCGATCGTCGAGGGCGGGGCGATCGACCCGGCGACGAAGGAGTTCGACCCGAAGGCCACGCCCACGGCGCCGGGCTCCACCGGCGAGACCGGCGGGACCGGGCGCACCGGCAACGCCCGCACGGGCACGCAGGGCACCCCGGGCAACCAGGGCAACGCCGGCACTCCGGGCGCCACGGGCGGCACCGGCAACAACGGCAGCGCGGCCACCGGCGGCGGCGCCGGCGCGGCCGGCGGCCTGCGCACCGGCCTGACGTCGCTGTCCAACACCCTCGACAAGATCCCGGCGCTGCTCGGCAAGTCCGGCAACGGCATCGGCTCCAACGCGTGGGTCGTCTCCGGCCAGTACACGACGACCGGCAAGCCGCTGCTCGCCAACGACCCGCACCTCGCTCCGCAGATGCCCTCGCTCTGGTACCAGATGGGCCTGCACTGCACCAAGACCGGCCCGTCCTGCCCGTTCGACGTCGCCGGCTACACCTTCGCCGGCATGCCCGGCGTCGTCATCGGCCACAACCAGGACATCGCCTGGGGCATGACCAACCTGGGCGCGGACGTCTCCGACCTCTACCTGGAGAAGGTCACCTCCGGCAGCTACCTCTACGACAACCAGCAGGTCCCCTTCGCCACCCGCAAGGAGACCATCAAGGTCGCCGGCGGCGACGAGCGCACCATCACCGTCCGCTCCACCCGCAACGGCCCCGTCGTCTCCGACCGCAACGACGAGCTGGGCAAGGTCGGCCAGGACGCCCCCGTGAAGGACCCGGCGCCGGACCGCGCCGAGGGCTACGCCGTCTCCCTGCGCTGGACCGCGCTCGAGCCCGGCAGCACGATGGACGCCCTGATGGACCTCAACCGCGCCACCGACTTCGCGTCCTTCCGCAAGGCGGCGGCCGGCTTCGACGTCCCCTCGCAGAACCTGATCTACGCCGACACCAAGGGCAACTTCGGCTACCAGGCCCCCGGCCGCATCCCCGTCCGCAAGGGCGACGGCCGCATGCCCGCGCCCGGCTGGGACCCCGCCTTCCAGTGGACCGGCTACCTCAAGCCGCAGGAGCTGCCCTGGGAGCTCAACCCCAAGCGCGGCTACATCGTCACCGCCAACCAGGCCGTCACCGACAAGAAGTACCCCTACTCCCTCACCGGGGACTGGGGCTACGGCGCCCGCAGCAAGCGCATCGAGGACCTGATCCAGTCGAAGATCAAGGACGGCGGCAAGATCTCGACGGACGACATGCAGAAGATGCAGATGGACAACAGCAGCGAGATCGCCAAGCTGCTCACGCCCTACCTGCTGAAGATCGACCTCAAGGGCACCAACGAGCGCGAGACGAAGTACGTCCGCGAGGCGCAGAAGCTCCTGCAGGGCTGGGACTACAACCAGGAAGCCGACTCGGCCGCCGCCGCGTACTTCAACGCCGTGTGGCGCAACACCCTCAAGCTCGCCTTCGGCAACAAGCTCCCCAAGGAGCTGCGCGTCAAGGGCCAGTGCCTGCGGGTCCACCCCACCAACGACGCCGGGCCCCAGGAAGACCTCGAGGGCAAGACCCGCCTCGTCCGCGAATGCGGCGAGCGCGAGCCCGACTCGGCCCAGCCCGACGGTGGCGACCGCTGGTTCGAGGTCGTCCGCTCCATCCTCGACAAGCCGGGCGACGAGTGGTGGAAGACCGGCGGCCGCACCGGCGCCGGCAACCGCGACGAGCTGCTCGCCCAGGCCATGAAGGACGCCCGCTGGGAGCTGACCTCCAAGCTCGGCAAGGACGTCAACTCCTGGAGCTGGGGCCGCCTCCACCAGCTCAGCCTGAAGAACCAGACCCTCGGCAAGGACGGCCCCGGCATCGTCCGGTGGATGCTCAACCGCGGCCCGTGGAACCTGGCCGGCGGCGAGGCCGCGGTCAACGCGGCGGGCTGGAACGCGGCCGGCGGCTACGACGTGATCTGGGTCCCGTCGATGCGGATGGTCGTCAACCTCGCCGACCTCGACAAGTCCCGCTGGATCAATCTCACGGGGGCGTCCGGTCACGCGTACAACGCGCACTACTACGACCAGACGGACAAGTGGGCCAAGGGCGAGCTCCTGCCGTGGGCGTTCTCCGCGGATGCGGTGAAGAAGGCGACGGATGCGGAGCTGACTCTGAAGCCGTAAGGGCTTCGGCCGGTTCGGCACCGCCGGTCACCTCCGGTGGGGCTGAGCTCCCCCAGCTGCGGCGGATGTTGTGCCCGGACGGGCTGGTTTTTGCTGAGACCTCAGCAAAAACCAGCCCGTCCGGCGTTCGAGGACGAGCGCGTCAGCGCGAAAGGCGGCGCACCCCGCCCGGGGTGACCACCGCGTCCACGGGGCGGTCGTGCCCCTCCGCCGGCACCTCGGCGATCACCTCGCTGTCGTACAGCAGCACCACCAGCGACGGAGTCGCCCCGGCCCGGTCCAGACGGGCCAGGACCCGGTCGTAAGAACCCCCTCCGCGGCCGAGCCGCATCCCCCGGCCGTCCACGGCCAGCCCGGGCAGCAGCACCGCGTCCGCGGACGTCACGGCCTCCGGCCCCAGCCGCTCCCCGGAGGGCTCCAGAAGGCCCCGCCCGGCCCGTACGAGACGGTCCGGGCCCTCGTAGACCGCCCAGTCGAGATCGTTGTCCTCCAGGAGGACCGGAAGCAGCACCCGTACCCCCCGTCGGCGGAGCGCCTCCAGGAGCGCGCGCGTGCCCGGCTCGCGCCCCACAGAGACGTAGGCCGCCACCGTTCCCGCCTCCGCGAGCTCCGGGAGCTCCAGCGCGCGGCGGGCCAGCGCCGCACCCGCCCCGGCCACGTCATCCGTGGTCAACGCGGATCTCACCGCCAGGAGACCCCGCCGCAACTCCGCCTTCGTACCGTCGTACTTGATCACTGTGCGTACAAACTCCTTGCCTGGGGGCATACTCGGTGGAGCCTCATCCTCCGCACAATCTCAACGGATAGTGTTCGGCCCATGACTCACTCGCGTCCTCGGATCAGCAAGGCTGTCATCCCTGCAGCCGGTCTCGGCACCCGATTTCTGCCTGCCACCAAGGCCACGCCCAAGGAAATGCTGCCTGTCGTGGACAAGCCGGCGATCCAGTACGTGGTGGAGGAGGCCGTCCTCGCCGGGCTCTCGGACGTCCTCATGATCACAGGGCGTAACAAGCGACCGCTCGAGGACCACTTCGACCGCAACTACGAGCTGGAAGAGGCGCTGCGCCGCAAGGGCGACGAGTCGCGGCTCGCGCGCGTGCAGGAGTCGAGCGACCTGGCGACCATGCACTACGTCCGCCAGGGCGATCCCCGGGGCCTGGGCCACGCCGTCCTGTGCGCCGCCCCGCACGTGGGGAACGAGCCCTTCGCCGTCCTCCTCGGCGACGACCTGATCGACATCCGGGATCCGCTGCTGTCCCACATGGTCGCGATCCAGCGCAAGCACGGCGGCAGCGTGATCGCCCTCATGGAGGTCGACCGCGCCCAGATCGGGATGTACGGCTGCGCGGCCGTGAAGCCGACCGACGCCGAGGGTGTGGTGCAGGTCACGGGCCTGGTCGAGAAGCCCGATCCGTCGGAGGCGCCCAGCAACTACGCCGTGATCGGCCGGTACGTCCTCGACCCGGCCGTCTTCGACGTGCTGCGCGAGACCCCGCCCGGCCGCGGCGGCGAGATCCAGCTCACCGACGCCCTGCAGGCGCTCGCCGCCGAGCCCGGCCTCGGCGGGCCCGTGCACGGCGTGATCTTCAAGGGCCGCCGCTACGACACCGGTGACCGCGGCGACTACCTGCGCGCCATTGTCAGACTGGCCTGCGAGCGCGAAGATCTTGGTCCGGACTTCCGCGCCTGGCTCCGTCGCTATGTGAACGAGGAGATGTAGCCCCTTGAGCAGCACCGCCGACACGGCCACCGGCTCCGTTCCCGCCCCGGCGGAGGGGCGGGACGACCCGGGCCGCCTGTGGACGGTGGACGAGCACCTCGCCGACATCCTGGCGAAGGTCCGCCCCCTGGAGCCGATCGAGCTGCAACTGCCCGAGGCCCAGGGGTGCGTCCTGGTCGAGGACGTCACCGTCCCGGCCGCCCTCCCGCCCTTCGACAACAGCTCCATGGACGGCTACGCGGTCCGCACGGCCGACGTCGAGGGCGCCACGGAGGAGTTCCCGGCGGTCCTCACCGTCATCGGCGACGTCGCCGCGGGCAGCGGCACGCCGCCCGCGGTCGGCCCCGGCGAGGCCGCCCGGATCATGACCGGCGCCCCGCTGCCGCCCGGCGCCGAGGCCGTCGTCCCCGTCGAGTGGACGGACGGCGGTGCGGGCGCCGGCCCCGCCGACGCCATGGCGGCCCACAGCGCGGTCCCGGAGCGCTCCGGCGGGGAGGTCCGCATCCACCGCCCCGTCGCCGCCCGCGCCCACGTCCGGGCCCGCGGCAGCGACGCCTGCACGGGCGAGCTCGCCCTCGCCGCCGGGACCGTCCTCGGCCCGGCCCAGATCGGGCTGCTCGCGGCCATCGGGCGCGCCACGGTCCTGGTGCGGCCGCGCCCGCGCGTGGTCGTCATGTCCACCGGCAGCGAGCTCGTCCAGCCCGGCGAGGAGCTCGCGCCCGGCCGGATCCACGACTCCAACAGCTTCGTCCTCTCGGCCTGCGCGCGGGACGCCGGGGCCATCGCGTATCGCGTCGGCGCCGTCGACGACGACGCCGAGACCCTGCGCGCCACCCTGGAGGACCAGCTCATCCGGGCCGACGCCGTCGTCACCAGCGGCGGCGTCAGCGTCGGCGCGTACGACGTGGTCAAGGAGACGCTCTCCGGGCTCGCCGGCGAGGAGGGCAGCGTCGCCTTCCGGCGGCTGGCCATGCAGCCCGGCAAGCCGCAGGGCTTCGGCCGGATCGGCCCCGACCGGGTCCCGCTGTTCGCCCTTCCCGGCAACCCCGTCAGCTGCTACGTCTCCTTCGAGCTCTTCGTCCGCCCCGCCCTGCGGGCGCTCATGGGGCTCGACCCGGTCGACCGCACCACCGTGCGCGCCGTGTGCACCGACGCCGTCACGTCGTCGCCGGAGGGCCGCCGCCAGTTCCTGCGCGCGCGGTACGAGGCGGGCGACGGCACGGTCTCGCTCGTGGGCGGTGCGGGCTCGCACCTGGTGAAGGCCCTCGCGCAGGCCAACGCCCTCATCGTCGTCCCCGAGGCGGCCACGGCCCTGGAAGCGGGCGCGGAGGTCGACGTCATCCCGCTGGGCTGAACCCCTGCCCGGGGCGCTGCCGGTACGGTGTCTGCCCACACAGGACCGGACCAGGAGAAGCATGAGCAGCGCCGCCCAGGACTCGCCCGAGCCCTCCCGCCTCACCCACCTCGACAGTGCGGGAGCGGCCCGGATGGTCGACGTCTCGGCCAAGGAGGTCACCGCGCGCACGGCCCGCGCCGGCGGCCGTGTCCTCGTCTCGCCGCGCGTCGTGGAACTCCTGCGGGGGGCGGGCGGGCCCCCCGGCGGCCCCCCCGCCCCCCCCCCCCACCCCCCCCGCAGGGGCGCCCCCCCCACCCCCCCCCCGCA
>NZ_JBMMMZ010000015.1:123684-190322 GCF_049725035.1 Streptomyces sp. XH2
GCGAGGGCGTCCCCAAGGGCGACGCCCTCGCCACCGCCCGCATCGCCGGCATCATGGCCGCCAAGCGCACCCCCGACCTGATCCCGCTCTGCCACCCCCTGGCGCTCTCGGGTGTGAAGGTCGACCTGTGGGTCGCCGACGACGCCGTGGAGATCACCGCCACGGTGCGGACGACGGACCGCACGGGCGTGGAGATGGAGGCGATGACCGCGGTGAGCGCGGCCGCCCTGACGGTGGTCGACATGGTGAAGGCCGTCGACAAGGGCGCGGTGATCACGGACATCAGGGTGGAGGAGAAGACGGGCGGGAAGTCGGGCGACTGGAGCCGGTCATGAGCGCCCCGGAGCAGGCTCAGGCTCAGGCTCAGGCTCAGGCTCAGGCGCAGGCCATGAGGGCCCTGGTCGTCACCGCCTCCAACCGCGCCGCCGCGGGCGTCTACCCCGACAAGGGCGGGCCTCTCCTCGCCGCCGGGCTGGAGGCCCTCGGCTTCGCCGTGGACGGCCCCGTCGTCGTCCCCGACGGGGAGCCCGTGGCGGCGGCCCTCCGGGACGGGGTGGCCGCCGCCTACGACGTGATCGTCACCACCGGCGGCACCGGCCTCTCCCCGACCGACCGCACGCCCGAGGCGACCCGCCCCCTCCTCGACCGCGAGGTCCCCGGCATCGCCGAGGCCGTCCGCGCCGAGGGCCTGGCGAAGGTGCCCACGGCCGCGCTCTCCCGCGGCCTGGCCGGGCTGGCCGGCCGCACGCTGATCGTGAACCTGCCCGGATCGACGGGCGGCGTCCGCGACGGCCTCGCCGTGCTGGGCCGGCTGCTGGTCCACGCCGTGGAGCAGGTCCGCGGGGGCGACCACCCGAGAGCCGGGGGCCCGCACTGAACGCCGGCTGGCCGGCCGAGCCGGCGGACGGGGACGTCGTCCTGCGCCCCATCCGGATGCGCGACCAGCACCAGTGGCGCGAGGTCAACCGGCGCAACCGCGACTGGCTGCGGCCCTGGGAGGCCACGATCCCGCCGCCCCCGCCGGGCGGTCCGGTCACGCACCGGCCCACGTACCGGCAGATGGTGCGGCACCTGCGGGCCGAGGCGCACGCGGGGCGCATGCTGCCGTTCGTCATCGAGTACCAGGGCCGCCTGGCGGGCCAGCTGACCGTGGCGGGGATCACATGGGGCTCGATGTGCTCGGCCCACGTCGGCTACTGGGTGGACGAGGCCGTCGCCGGCCGCGGCGTGATGCCGACCGCGGTCGCGCTCGCCGTGGACCACTGCTTCCGCGCCGTCGGCCTGCACCGCGTGGAGGTGTGCATCCGGCCGGAGAACCTCCCCAGCCGCCGCGTGGTGGAGAAGCTGGGCTTCCGCGAGGAGGGGCTGCGGCCCCGCTACCTCCACATCGACGGCGCCTGGCGCGACCACCTGGTCTACGCGCTGACGGCCGAGGAGGTCCCGGAGGGGCTCCTGCAGCGCTGGCACCGGTCCCGCCCCGGCACACCCCGGAAATAGAATAAATATTCGAAAGTGACCGTCAATTGACGGTATTCGAGTCGACTCGGTCCCAACAATCACAAAAAAAGTTCGAGATATCAGCCGGATCGTGCGACACACCGGGCCAATTGGCGGAATCCCCTGCGCGTACCCCTCTACGGTGTGAAGTGTGAGCAGCAGCGGCCTCATCTACGCAGTCATCGTCGGGGCCTGGGCCGCCTACTTGGTGCCGATGTGGCTCCGTAGGCAGGACGAGCTCAATGAAGCCCGTCCGACGGAACGCTTCAGCACCGCCATCCGGCTCTTGTCCGGGCGGGCGGGGATGGAGCGCCGTTACGCCAAGGACCTGGAAGTGCGCGCCGCCGACGACGCGCCGGTCTCAGGCGAGCCCGGGGAGCCGGCGGCCCGTGCGCCCGAGCCGGAAGCGCCGACCGAAATGGTCGACGTCCGGCCCTTCGGCATGCCCGGAGGAGGCGGTGCGCCCCCGGCGGAAGCACCGGCCTCCGCGGGCCCGCCCGCGGGCGCCCCGGGCGTCCAGGGGGCGGCGGGGGAGCGCGCCGGGTCCTCCGCGACCCCGGCGGCCGCCGCCGCACGCGCCCGGCGCACCAAGGTCCTCGCGCGCCGGCGCCGCACGACGGTCGTGCTCTTCCTGGCCTTCACCCTGGGTGCGGTCGTCGCCGGTGTCGGCGGCCTGGCGTTCCTGTGGGTGCCGGCCGTCCCGGCGGTGCTGCTCAGCGCGTACATCGTCTACCTGCGGATCCAGGAGCGGCGGCGCTTCGCCTTCACCATGGACCAGCGCCGCGCCGAACTGGCCGCCCAGCGCCTGCGCGAGGGCCGCGTCCGCCCTCGCCAGGCGGCGGACCCCCACGCCGCCGCCGACCCCGTTGACACCGTCGCCCACCCGGCGCCCGCCGCCGACCACACGGTCGAGCCGTCGCCCGCCGCGGGCCGCCGCGCCCTCGTGGAGCAGACGGACCACGCGGAGTGGGTCGACCAGCAGCGCGACCGCGGCGCGGCCGAGGGCTGGGACCCGGTCCCCGTCCCCCTGCCCACCTACGTCACCGCACCGGTCGCCCCGCGCGCCGGCGACGACACCGACCTGGGCGCGCCCGACACCTGGAGCTCCGCCCGCTCCAGCACCGCCGACCCGGCCGCGGACCGCGCCCGCGCCGCCGCGGAGGAGCGCCGCCCCTCCCGGGGCCGCCGCCGCCCCCGCGAGGGCGGCCGCACGCCCCTCTTCGACCAGTACGCCGACGACGACCGCCCCCGCGCCGCCAACGAGTGACCCGCGTCACTTCACCGGCCCGGCCGCCTGACCAGCGGGGAGCGGATTACCGGGCACCCGGATGGAGCTGCTAGAGTTTCACTCGTTGCAAGGGCCTGTGGCGCAGTCCGGTAGCGCACCTCGTTCGCATCGAGGGGGTCAGGGGTTCGAATCCCCTCAGGTCCACAGCAAGGGATCCCGTCCGATCTGATAGATCGGACGGGATCTTTTTTATGCCCTTGCGGGTCATGTGCCCCTGCGGGCGCCGCCGTTGCGCGGCCGGGCTGCGTCAGAGTTTGCGGGCGACGCGCCGGGCCACCTTCACCACGTCACCCGCCGGCTTCGTCCGCAGGGCCGGGCGGTGGCGGAGCCAGTCCTCCTCCAGGGCGTACCAGTCGATGGCCTTCGGCTTGCGGCGGGTCGTGAGGGAGGCGTCCAGTTCCTTGAAGTACGCCGTCCAGCGCTTGCGGTAGAGGCCGCCGACCAGGCCCGACCACTCGCGGTTGGCGTAGTCGTGGAGCTTGCCGGCGTCGGCGGAGGGGCGGGGGCCCCAGGTGGTGAGGAGGGTGAGGGCGTCCTGTTCGAGGCGGTCGCGTTCGGCCTCGGAGGAGCCCCAGGCGCGGGCGGCGGCCGTCCAGCGGCTGAGGAGGTGGCGTTCGTCGGTGGCGACCGTCTCTTCGAGGAGGGCCATCCAGTCGAGCCACTGGCGGGTCAGGTCGCTCAGGCGGGCCCGGTCGCCCGCCTCGTAGGCCGCCTTGATCCGGGGCAGGAGGGTGCGGCTGCGGTTGGCGATCGACTGGCGCGTCACGTCCAGGAGGTCGTAGCGGTAGGCGGAGCTGCCGCGCAGGGCGGGGGCGACCGCGAGGAGTTCGGGCAGGGCTTTGTCGAAGGCGTCCGCGTCGTAGCGCAGTTGCCGCGGTGACCAGGTGGCGGCGTGGGTGACGGCCAGGTCGGGGCGGGCGCCGAAGAGGCCGTCGGCGGCCTCGCTCCAGCCGTCCTCGCGGGTCGTGCCGTAGGCGGTGCGGCGCAGGACGTCCCAGGCGCGGACGGCGTGCGGGTCGGCGGCGCCGTAGCGGTAGCGGGGCCACCGCGCGAACCAGTCCTCCAGGTCGATCCGGCCGTCGGTCCAGGCCAGGTCGCTGAAGAGGGCGAGCGCGGCGGGGTTGTTGTCGGCGGCCTCGGGCATCAGGGCGATGCCCTTGAGCGCGCTGCCGGGTTTGGTGCGCCAGTCCTCGTAGAGCCTCGCCCAGTCGCGGGTGTTGGCGCCCATGGCCGTGTGCCCGCCGAAGTTCCAGATGGAGCCGAAGGCGTACGGGGTGCCGCCCCAGTCGTCCTCGCGGTCGGTGACCTTGGGGTAGTGGTCGGGGACGCCGTCCAGGACGAGCATCCGGCTCCGGTCGACGGCGTCGAGGATCGCGCGGCGCGGGTTCTCCTGCCAGCCGAGGATCGCCCAGGTGGCGCGGGGGCGGGCGGCGCGCAGGGCCTTCTCGACGGCGCGGGCGGCGTCGGCGACGGGCACGTCGCCGGGTTTGCCGCCCTCGTGCAGCAGGTCCATCTTGTACATGGACGTGGCGCCGTAGAGCTCCTTCTGGACCCGGTAGAAGGTCGCCGCGACGCGCCGGAAGTGCGCGGTGCGCGGGTCGAGCCAGTCGGGCCGGCGGAAGCCGCCCCACGTGCCCTGCGGGACGGTGCGGGCGCCGGGGTTGCGCTGTGCGAAGCCGGGCGGCACGGTGCCGTAGTAGCCGGGGAGGACGGGCGTCATGCCCAGCTCCCGCAGCCGGCCGACGATCTTCTTCGCCAGGGCGGTCCGCCGCTCCAGCAGCCCGGCCGAGAGCGGCCCGCCGTAGCCCTCCATGTTCTGCAGCAGCCACCACGGCTGGTGGGCCGGGCCCGGCAGCCACGCGCGCAGCTCGGCGTCGCCGTAGCCGTGCTCGCGGAACGTGCGGTGGTAGACCGCGTCCGCGCCCGCGTAGACGAGCACCTCGTTGAAGCCGTGCAGCGCCAGCACATCGATTTCGCGCTGCCAGTAGTCCCACCCGTTGTAGGGGCCGGTGTAGCCGTCGCTCGTGTCGTTGAGCACGAACCGGTGGGGTACGTTCGCCGTCCTGACGACGGGGGTACGGACGCCGGGGAGGCGCGCGGGCAGGGCCGCGGTCTGCGCCCCGTTCCAGGAGAAGTGGGCGTGGGCGACGTGTCTGAGGTACCAGTGGAAGCCCGTGAGCTGCACGGCGGGCGTCGTGCCCGACACCTCCAGCGCGCCCTCCCGCCCGGACACCCGGAAGGCGTCCGCCCCGCCCTTGCGCGGCACCGTGCGGAAGGCGACCTGCCGGTGGTGGGCGGGCAGCAGCCGGGCGAGGGCCGCCGCGGCCGCTCCGGCGGCTCCCGGCGCGGCGGCGTCCTCCGCGCCGGGGAGCCCCGCCGCGGAGCTCTCGGCCCCGGCGGAGGCCACGGCCTCGGCGTCCGGGGAGCCGGAGTCCCCGCCGGGACCGCCCGGCCCCCCGGCGCTTCCCGGCCCGGCCGCGGCGGCCACGCCGGGCACCGTCCCCAGAGCCGCCGCCCCCGCGAGGGCGCCCAGGAGTTTGCGACGGGCCATGTGCATGAGTGACCTCCACCGTGACGAGTGCGAAGCTCCTGAGACAGGAGTGAACGGACCGGACCACTGGGGCGCATTACGCGCATTAGGCGCGGCGATCCTACGAGCTGATGAGCGCCACGCCGCAAGGGCGCGGGCGTCGAACCAGCCACGCCGGTTACATTTGGCACGAATGGCCCCATCGGATCGGCCCGGCCTGCTAAGTGCCACCGCTCCGGTCAGCCGCCGGCCCCGCCGGCCCGACCCGAGGAACCGCGTGCGACCGCTCACCGCAGCGCCCGGCGCCGTGGCCCTCGCCGCGGGCCTGCTCGCCATGGGCGCCCTGCTGACCGGCTGCGCCGACCCCGGCGGCCTGGAGGTCTCCGGGCCGGCCCTCAGCCCCTCGCCCGGTACGGGGGCCGTCTATGTCGCGGAGGCCGCGGACAAGCCGCCGGTGCGCCGCCCCGCCGCCCTCACCCTCTCTCCCGGGGCCGCCCTCTCCGAGCTGCGCTGGCAGTCCTGGGGCGGCCCGACGGCCGAGGCGTACGGCAGCGTGCGGGGCACCTGGTGCCGCCCCGCCTGCGCCCCGGACCGGCCGTACGCCGCCAAGGTCACCCTCGGCGGCCTCGTCCGCCGCGCCGCCGACGGCAACGGCGACGACGAGGGCACCGCCTACTACACCCGCGCCACCGTCGACCCCGAGGGCCTGCCCGGCTCGCTCGCCCACGAGCTGCGCGACCTGCGGCTCCCCGTCCCCCCGCGTTAGCCGCCGAGGAGCTGGAAGCCATGGGACTGCGCACGAAGATCGGCGTGGCGATCACCGCCACCGCCGCCCTGGTCGCCGTCATCATGGGCCTCGTCGTGCACCACCGCACCGCCACCAGCCAGCTGGAGACCGCGCGGGAGTCCCTGGAGAGCCGGCTCGCCACGGCCGTCGAGGACCACGCCGCGGGCGTCGACCGGCCGCGCACGCTCATCAACCCCGAGCGCATACCCGGGCCGCTGCGGAAGGCCGTCGGGCAGGGCAAGCGCGCCACCTACCTCGACCGCAGCGGCCCCGTACCGATGCTGTGGGCCGGCAGCCGCCTCGGCCGCGACACGATCGTCGTCAAACACCCCTACTCCCGGCAGGCCGCCAACCTCGACAAGCTCGACGAGGCCCTGTGGTGGGCGGGCGGCCTCGGCACCGCCTTCGCCGGCATCGTCGGCGTGGGCCTCGCGACCGTCGCCGGGCGCCGCCTCAACGCCTCCGCCCGGACGGCCGAGCGCATCGCCGACGGCGACCTCAGCGCCCGCCTCCGGCCGCGCGGCGGGCAGGACGAGATCGCCCGCCTGACCGTCGCCGTCAACACCATGGCCGACGCGCTGGCCGCCCGCCTCCAGGCCGAGCGCGAGGTCACCTCCAACATCGCCCACGAGCTGCGCACGCCCGTGGCCGGCCTGGTCGCCGCGGCCGAGGTGCTGCCGCCCGGGCGGCCCGCCGAAATGGTCCGGGAGCGGGCGGAGCGCGTCCGGGCGCTCATGGAGGACGTCCTGGAGGTCGCCCGGCTGGACGGCACCGCCGAACGGGCCGACACCGAGCTGCGGACGCTCGGCGAGCTGACCCGGCGCGCGGTCCGCGCGGCCGAGGTGGACGGCAAGGACGCCGCCGAGGTGCGGGTCGCGCGCGACTGCCTGGTCGAGACCGACGGCCGCCGCGTCGAGCGGATCCTCGCCAACCTCGTCACCAACGCCTTCCGGCACGGCGGCGCGCCCGTGACCGTGGAGGTCGACGGCGGCGCCGTCCGGGTCCGCGACGGCGGCCCCGGCTTCCCGCCCGAGCTGCTGACCCGCGGCCCCCAGCGCTTCCGCACGGGCTCGCGCTCCGGCCTCGGCCTGGGCCTGACGATCGCCGCGGGCCAGGCGCGGGTCCTCGGGGCGGCTCTGACCTTCGCCAACCCGGACGGCGGGGGCGCGCAGGCGACGCTGGACCTGAGCGCGTCGGTACGGGAGGGAGACCCGGCGCCGGACCCGGTGGCGGACGGCGGCCCCGGTCCTTCCTGAGGTGCGGGGCGGGCCGACTGCCCCAACAGTGGAAGCCATGAAAGACGACAACGTCCTCTTCCTGAACGTCCCCTCGCCCGAGAAGGGCCACCGGGCCCTGGACGCCCTGCGCGAGGCGCACGCCGCGGGCCGCCTCAAGCTCCGCGAAGGAGCGGTGATCTCCCGCGCCGACGACGGCACCCTCGACTTCCCCGACGCCGTGGACAACTCCGGCACGGGCCGCGCCTTCGCCGTCGGCGGCCTGCTCGGCGGCCTGCTGGGCATCCTCGGCGGCCCGCTCGGCGTCATGATCGGATTCGGGGCGGGCGGCCTCATGGGCGGCGTGCGCGACGCGCGCGAGGCCACGGCCGCGAACGCCGCCCTGGAGATGCTCGCGGCGGAGGTCCCGCCGGGCAGCACGGTCCTGGCCGTGGAGATCGTCGAGGACGGGCCGGAGGAGGCCGACGCGATCCTGGAGGCGTACGGGGAGGCCACGCGCTACCGGACGGACGACATCCGCCACGAGGTGGAGGCGGCGATCGCCGAGCACTGATCCCTGCCGGGGGGGGCAGGGGAACGCACGCGCCGGCCGGGCATGCCGCCGGACCCTCGCCGTGGTGGCGTGCCGCCGTTGCGGCGAGCGCGATCTGCCGGGCTGCCCGCGGCTTTCGTCTGTGGCGGAGCCGGCTGCCACCGCCGCGACGGCGCTCGGCCACGGTGGTGGAGTCCGGCGGTGCCGGACCGGGCCCGGCCCGTTACAGCGATTTCGTGAAGCAGCGGCTGCTCTCGTACGCCCGGTACATGCCGAACTTCCCCGCCTCCGGCACCGGCGCGTACCCGCTCGACACGTACAGCGCGATCGCCTCCGGCTGCTTCGTGCCCGTCTCCAGGACCATCCGCGTCCGGCCCGCCGCCCGGGCGTCCTCCTCCAGCTCCGCGAGGATCCGCCGCGCGAGCCCGCGCCCGCGCGCCTCCGGTATCACGTACATCCGCTTCAGCTCGGCGTCGCCGTCCGCGTGGCCCTCGCCGCCCGCCGCGTCGCGGGCGCGCCAGCCGCCGGTGGCGACGGGCGCGCCGCCGGGCTCGTAGGCGATGAGATACAGGCCACACGGCGGGGCGAACTGGGCCGGCTCCAGCGGGGTGAGATCACCGTCTCCGTACCGTTCCGCGTACTCCAGTTGGACCCGGTCCTGGAGCTTCACCGCGTCGGGATGGTCGTATGCGACCGGCAAGATCTGCATTCAAGGCATCGTACGGAAGTCGGTATCGTGCCGGAATGCTGACCGTTACGAGCGTGAATGTGAATGGACTCCGTGCGGCCTCCAAGAAGGGCTTCGTGGAGTGGCTGGCGCGGACCGGGGCGGACGTCGTCTGCCTTCAGGAGGTCCGGGCCGAGCCGCACCAGCTGCCCGACGAGGTGCGCGAGCCGGAGGGCTGGTTCACGGTCCACGCCCCGGCGGCGGCCAAGGGGCGCGCGGGCGTCTCGCTCTACTCGCGCCGCGAGCCGGAGGCCGTGCGCATCGGCTTCGGCTCGGCCGAGTTCGACGGCAGCGGCCGCTACGTGGAGGCCGACTTCCCGGGCGTGACGGTCGCCAGCCTCTACCTGCCCTCCGGTGAGGTCGGCACGGAGCGGCAGGACGAGAAGGAACGCTTCATGGCGGAGTTCCTGCCGTACCTGGTCGGGCTCAAGGCGCGCGCGGCGGCCGAGGGGCGCGAGGTCCTGGTCTGCGGCGACTGGAACATCGCGCACACCGAGGCCGACCTGAAGAACTGGAAGGCCAACCGCAAGAGCGCGGGCTTCCTGCCCGAGGAGCGCGAGTGGCTCGGCAAGGTCTTCGGCGAGTACGTGGACGTGGTCCGGGCGCTGCACCCGGGCGTCGACGGGCCGTACTCGTGGTGGTCGTACCGCGGGCGGGCCTTCGACAACGACTCGGGCTGGCGCATCGACTACCTGGTCGCGACGCCGGGGCTGGCGGAGCGGGCGCTGAAGGCGACGGTGGAGCGGGCGGCCTCGCACGACCTGCGGTGGTCGGACCACGCGCCGGTGACCGGCGTCTTCGGCTGAGGCCGGGCCCCGGCCACGGCTTCGGCCCCGGTTCCCGCCCGGGCTCCGGCTTTCGGCGCAATCACGCCCGTTTGCGTGCGCGGACTCCGGCTTCCCGCCCGCCAGCGGGCGGCGGGCTGCTTCAATTCTGCTTCGTGGAAGCACAGTTGGCCTGACCGGCCGGCGTACGGGCGTGGTCGCGGCATGGCGCGCCCGTGCGTCCCCGCCGCCGTCAGCCGGGTCTGGCGGGTCCCGGTTCGTCGGCGGCGCCGTGCGCACCGAGCCACACAGCCGGCTCGGTGCGCACGCGCCGGTCCAGGGCCATGGTGATCTCCGCGTCCATGACCGTCTTGGCGATGCTCCGCAGCTCGGCGAGGGCGGTGGCGGTGGCGGGCTCGCCCGGCCGCAGCCCGGCGAGCACGTGGGTGCGGATGAGCTCGGTGAACGTCCCGGCGAGGGCGTCCGCGTGGGCCCGCACCTCGCGGCCCGCGGCGAGGACCGCGGCCAGCGGGACGCCGTGCCGCACGAGTGCGGTCGAGGCGTCCAGGAGGCGGCGGCTGACGTGCACGATCTCGTCGCCGTCGACGCCGAGGTAGCCCATGTCGAGCGAGGCGGTGAGGTTCTCCGGGGTGATCTCGCCCGCGAAGCGGTCGGCCAGCTCGGCCGGGGTGAGGCGGACGGCGGCCTCCTCCTGCCACGGGACGGCGACCGCCGCCCCCGCCAGCCCCAGCAGTTCGCCCACGTCCCGCCCGCACTCGAAGGCGCTGATCAGCTCGGCGATGCCGCCGAGGGTGTGCCCGCGCTCCAGGAGCGCGGCGATCGTCTGCAGCCGGGCCAGGTGTTGCGGCCCGTACCAGGCGATGCGGCCCTCGCGGCGCGGCGGCGGCAGCAGCTTGCGCTCGCGGTAGAAGCGCAGCGTACGGGGGGTGATGCCGGCGGCGTCGGCGAGCTCGGCGGCGCGGTACTGCCGTGCGGCGGGCTCGGCCGGTTCCTCGGTGCGGGGTTGCCGTGCGGCCAGCTCGGCCGGTTCCTCGGTGTGGTGTTGCTGTTGCCTCGCGGCGGCTTCGGGCGGCTCCGGGGCGCGCTGTTGCCTCACGGCTCCTGCGGGCGGCTCCTCGGTGCGGTGCTGCCGTGCGGCGGCGTCCGCCGGTTCCGCGGCGCGGCTCTCGTGCGCGGCGGGCTCGGCCGGCCTCGCCGCCCCGCGGCGTTCCGGCCTGCCGGCCCCCGCCGCGGCCTCGCCGGCCGTCCCCGGCGCCCGGCGTTCCCCGGCCGAACCGGTGCGCCGTGCGGCCCCGGCTGAGCCGGCACGCCGCGCCGCCCCGCGGCCCCCTTCGTCGCCCATCGCGTCCCCCTCGTCCGTGGTCACGCGCGAAGCGTAAGCGTACGTGCGACCGGCGGTAACTTCCTTTCCCTGTACCCCTATCGCTCGGCCCGGCTCTGCCCTACGCTCCCCATCGTGCCAGTGATTGCTGGCGCAGTTGTGTCGAATCCGGGAGGCTGCGGCATGGCCGAGCAGAGGCGTCAGCACGTACGGGTTGCGGTGATCGGGTCCGGCTTCGGCGGGCTGGGGGCGGCGATCCGGCTGCGCCGCGAAGGGATCACCGACTTCGTGGTCCTGGAGCGCGCCGGCTCCGTCGGCGGCACCTGGCGCGACAACACCTACCCCGGCTGCGCCTGCGACGTGCCGTCCCACCTCTACTCCTTCTCCTTCGCCCCCAACCCCGCCTGGCCGCGCAGCTTTTCCGGCCAGGCGCACATCCGCGCGTACATGGAGCACGTCACCGACACCTTCGGGCTCCGCCCCCACCTGCGCTTCGACTCCGAGGCGCAGCAGCTGCGCTGGGACGAGGAGGAGCTGCGCTGGGAGGTCACCACGGCCGGGGGCGACTACACCGCCGACGTCGTCGTCTCCGCCACCGGCCCCCTCGCGGACCCGCGCGTCCCGGAGATTCCCGGCCTGGACTCCTTCCCCGGCAAGGTCTTCCACTCCGCCCGCTGGGACCACGACTTCGAGCTGCGCGGCAAGCGCGTCGCCGTGATCGGCACGGGCGCCTCCGCGATCCAGATCGTGCCGGGCATCCAGCCCGAGGCGGGCCGCGTCACCCTCTTCCAGCGCACCCCGCCGTGGGTGCTGCCCCGCTTCGACCGCCCCGTCTCGGCCGCCGAGCGCTGGCTGCACACCCGGCTGCCCGCGACGGCGGCGCTGCGCCGCGGCGTCCTGTGGGGCATCCGGGAGCTGCAGGTCAGCAACTTCACCAAGCACCCGGAGCGGATGCGCGTGGTGGAGAAGCTGGCGCTGGCCCACCTGCGCAAGGCCGTCGCGGACCCGGCCCTGCGGGCCCGGCTGACGCCGGACTACCGCATCGGCTGCAAGCGCATCCTGCTCTCCAGCGACTACTATCCGGCGCTCGCCCGCCCGAACGTGGACCTGGTGGCCTCGGAGCTGGCCGAAGTGCGGGGATCGACGCTCGTCGCCGCCGACGGCACGGAGGCCGAGGCCGACGCCATCGTCTTCGGGACGGGCTTCCGGGTCACGGACATGCCGATCGCCGAGCGGGTCACCGGCGCCGGCGGCGTGACGCTCGCCGAGGCGTGGAAGGACGGCATGGCGGCCCTGCGCGGCACCAGTGCCGCCGGCTTCCCCAACTTCCTCACCGTCATCGGGCCCAACACCGGCCTGGGCAACAGCTCGATGATCCTGATCATCGAGTCCCAGCTGAACTACCTGGCCGACTTCATGCGGCAGCTGGACACCCTCGGCGGCAGGGCGGCCCTGGACGCCCGCCCCTCCGCGGTCAACGCCTGGAACCGGCACCTCCAGCGCCGCATGGAACGCACGGTCTGGAACACCGGCTGCAACAGCTGGTACCTGGACGCGAACGGCCGCAACACCGTCGTCTGGCCCGGCACCACCGCCGAGTTCCGCAGGGCCACCCGCCAGGTGAACCTCTCCGAGTACCAGGTGCTGCGGCCACCGCGCGCACCTCGTACGGCGGTGACCGCGGCCGCCGGGGCCGCCGGGACGGAGGCCGCGCGATGAGCCGGGTGAGCCTCGAAGGCCAGGTCGCCGTCGTCACCGGCGCCGCCCGCGGCGTGGGCGAGCAGCTGGCCCGCAAGCTGTCGGCGCGCGGCGCGCGCGTCGCGCTGGTGGGCCTGGAGCCGGACGAGCTGGCCCGGGTCGCGGCCTCGCTGCACGAGGACGCCGCGCACTGGCACGCGGACGTCACCGACCACGAGGTCATGACGCAGGTCGCCCGCGAGGTCAAGGCCCGCTTCGGCAAGGCCGACATCGTCGTGGCCAACGCCGGCGTCGCCGCGGGCGGCCCGTTCGCCGGCTCCGACCCCGGGAGCTGGCGCCGCGTCGTGGACGTCAACCTCGTCGGCAGCGCCGTCACGGGCCGCGCCTTCCTGCCCGTCCTCGCCGAGAGCCGCGGCTACCTGCTGCAGGTGGCCTCGCTCGCCGCGATGGCCCCGGCGCCGCTGATGAGCGCCTACTGCGCGTCGAAGGCCGGCGTCGAGGCGTACGCGCACTGCCTGCGCGGCGAGGTCGCCCACAAAGGCGTCCGGGTCGGCGTCGCCTACCTGAGCTGGACCGACACGGACATGGTGCGCGGCGCCGACGAGTACGAGGTGATGCGCGAGCTGCGGCAGCGCCTCCCGTGGCCGGCCAACCGCACCTACCCGCTCGGCCCGGCCGCCGACCGCCTGGTCGACGGCATCGAGCGGCGCGCGGCGCACGTGTACGGGCAGGGCTGGCTGCGGCTGATGCAGGGCGCCCGCGGCTGGCTGCCCGGCCTGCTCGCCCTCGGCGCGGAGCGCGAGATGCGGCGGTACGAGCCGAGGCTCGCGGGCATGCGCGCGGGGCTGGTGGGCGCGGGCGGGGCGGCGGACGAGAAGGAGCGCACGGGGGTGTAGCGCAGCGTAGTCATCCGATGTGCGGCCCCTGGGGGTGCGTGTAAGGCTGTTCTGGGGCGAACTACCCCGAATCCCCTCGGTGAGGAGAGTGGACAGCATGGGCATCAAGGACGAGATGCAGGACAAGGCGCGGCAGGCCCAGGAGAAGGCCCGGCAGGCCAAGGAGCAGGCCCAGCAGAGGGGCCGGCAGGAACAGGACAAGCTCAAGGAGCGCCGGCAGCAAGGTCGGCAGGAGGGCCGTCAGCAGTCCTTCGACGACCTGCGCGACGAGCTCGACGACCGCACCTGAGGGGGCTGAGCCTCATGGCCAAGGGAGACAAGGCCAAGAGCAAGGCCGAGCAGCTCAAGCAGCAACAGGCCGGAAAGGCCGCACAATCCGGCAAGAAGGCCGAACAGAACGCCAACGACAAGGCCCGCCAGGAACTGATCCGCAAGGAGCAGGAGGAGTGGGACCGTCGCGACACGTTCGACGAGAACTTCGAGATCTGACCATCGCGACCCTCGCGAGCAGAGGCGCACCCCGCAAGGGGTGCGCCTCTGCTGCTGCGCTCAGCTCCGCGGCGGCAGCTTCGGCCGCCGCAGGTCCGGCGCCCCCGAGTAGTCCGGCGGCTGCGCCGCGCCGTGCCGATCCAGCAGGTCGAGCGCGATCTGCACCGCGTCGTCCAGCTGCTTGTGCCGGCCCTCGGCCCAGTCCAGCGGCGTGCGGTCGATCTCGACGTCGGGTTCGACGCCGCGGTTCTCGATCGTCCAGCCGTACGCGTCGAACCACGCCGCGTTCATCGGCACCGTGATCGACGTGCCGTCCCCGAGCCGGTGCCGGCCGGTCATCCCGACCACGCCGCCCCAGGTGCGCAGGCCCACGACCGGGCCGATGCCCTGCAGCTTGAACGCGGCGGTGATCATGTCGCCGTCGGAGGAGGTCATCTCGTCCGCGATGGCGACGACCGGCCCGCGCGGGGCGTTGCTCGCGTACGACACGGGCTGGGCGTCGCGCGTGAGGTCCCAGCCGATGATGGTGCGGGTGAGCTTCTCCACGACCAGCTCGCTGATGTTGCCGCCCGCGTTGCCGCGCACGTCGACGATCAGGGCGGGGCGGGACATCTCCATGCGCAGGTCGCGGTTGAACTGGGCCCAGCCCGAGCCGCCCATGTCGGGGATGTGCAGGTAGCCGCACTTGCCGCCGCTGAGCTCGCGGACCACCGCGCGGCGCTTGGCCACCCAGTCCTGGTAGCGCAGCGGGCGCTCGTCGACGAGCGGGACGACGGCGACGCGGCGCGCGTGCCCTTCCGGCTCGGGGGAGCGGAAGGTGAGCTCCACGGTGGTCCCGCCCGCCGCCGCGAGCAGCGGGTACGGGCCCGCGACCGGGTCGACGGGCCGGCCGTCGACGTGCGTGAGGGCCGCGCCCTCGCGGATGCCCGAACCGGCCAGCGGGGAGCGGGCCTTGGAGTCGGAGGAGTCGCCGGGCAGGATGCGCCGGACCGTCCAGGAGCCGTCCTTCCGGTGCGTGAGGTTGGCGCCGAGCAGGCCGATGGCGCGCTGGTAGTGCGGCGGGCCCTCGTTGCGGCGGGCGGGGGCGACGTAGGCGTGCGAGGTGCCCAGCTCGCCGAGGACCTCGCGCAGCAGGTCGGCGAAGTCGTCGGGGGTGGCGACCCGGCCGACCAGGGGTCGGTACTGGGCGAGCACCGCGTCCCAGTCGATGCCGCACATGCCCGGCTCCCAGAAGTACGCGCGGACGATCCGCCCGGCCTCCTCGTAGGCCTGCCGCCACTCGGCGGCGGGGTCGACGTCGTGCTTGATGCGCCGCATGTCGATGAAGACCGTCGACTCGGGGTCGGGGGTGTCCGTGGCGGGGACGGCCCGCAGCTCGCCGTCGTCGTTGACGACGAGGCGGGTGCCGTCGCCGCTGACCGCGAACCAGTCGAGGGAGCTGGTGAGTTCGGTGCGCTTGGCCTTGGTGAGGTCGAAGTGCTCCAGGGTGGGCTTGCCGGAGACGTCGGCGGGGTTGGCGAAGGTCTCGCCGAGCGCCCCGGAGATCGGCCAGCGCAGCCACACCAGGCCGCCGCCGCTGACCGGGCGCAGCGACGAGTACTTCGAGGCGGCCACGGGGAAGGGCGTCACCCGGCTCTCCAGCCCCTCCGCCTCGATCAGCGTCGGCCCGGCGCCGGTGTCCTCCAGGTCCAGGCCGCCGGCCGCGGGCCGGCCCTCGGCGGACAGCGCGAACGGCGAGGGCGTCGCCGAGGACAGCGGGACGAGGTAGGGGCGGCAGCCCAGCGGGAAGGACAGGTCGCCGGTGTGCACGTCGTAGACCGGGTCGAAGCCGCGCCAGGAGAGGAAGGCCAGATAGCGGCCGTCGCGGGTGAAGACCGGCTGCTCGTCCTCGAAGCGCCCGTTGGTCACGTCGACGATCAGGCGGTCCTTGAGCCGCGCGATCTTGATCTGGCGCAGGGAGCGGCCGATGCCGGGGTGGGACCAGGCCAGCCACTCCGAGTCGGGGGAGAAGGCGAGGTCGCGCACCGGCCCGTTGGCCGACCGGATCAGCTCGCTCACCTCTTGGGCTCCGCCGCCGTCCGGTCCGGCGCCTTCGGCGGATCCCGCGCTCTCGTCCGGTCCTGTGCCCTCGCCGGAGCCGGAGGAGCCGGAGCCTGTGGCCTCGCCCGATCCCGATCCCGTGCCCTCGCCCTCGGCCGAGGTGTCCACGAGCAGCAGCCGCCCGTCGTGCGTGGCCAGGGCCAGCCGCTCGCCGTCGGGAGAGGCCAGGGTCTCGTGCACCCGGCCGATCTTCCCGGCGGCCAGCCGCCGCGGCTCGGCCGGGCCCGCCGCCCGCGGCAGCTGGGCGATCTCGATCGCGTCCTCGCCCTCCGCGTCCGTCACGTAGGCCACCTGCCCGGACGCGCCGAGCATCTCCGGCAGCCGCACCCGCACACCCGGGGTGTCGGCGATGGTGCGGGCGGGGCCGTCGCGGTGGGTGAGCCAGTAGAGGCTGCCGCGCACTTGGACGGCGCTCGCCCGGCCCGTCGTGTCCACGCTCACGCCATCGATGTTGGAGGCGGCCTGCACCTGGTACGGGCGGCGCCCGGCGCGCGGCCCGCCCAGCGTCACCTCCAGGCGGCGCGGCTTCCCCTCCGGGCCGAGGTCGTCCACCAGCCACAGCTCGCCCGCGCACTGGTAGACGACGCGCTCGCCGTCGGTCGAGGCGTGCCGGGCGTAGAAGTCGTCGTGGTCGGTGTGGCGGCGCAGCTGCGAGCCGTCGGGCAGGCAGGAGTAGAGGTTGCCGACGCCCTCGTGGTCGGAGAGGAAGACGATCCGGCCGCCCGCGAACATCACCGAGTCGAGGTGGCCGCCGATCTCCGGCACCAGCCGCCGCTCCTTCGCGCCCAGCAGCCACAGCCGGCCCGTGGCCCCGCCGCGGTAGCGCTTCCAGGCGGCGGGCTCGTGCGGCGGCTTGCCGGCCAGCAGCAGCGTGCGGTGCTCGCCGCCGGCCTCGCCGATCGCGATGTCGGACACCGGGCCCCACGGCAGCCGCAGGCCCGGACCGCCCTCGGTCGGCACCCGGTAGGCCCACGAGAAGTACGAGAACGGCTGGCCGTGCGAGGAGACGGCGAGGACGTCGTGGCCGCCGTTGCGGTCCGAGGGGGCCCAGCCGCAGACGCGGGCGTCGGTGCTGCCCCAGTAGGTGAGCCGGCGGGCGGGTCCGCCGTCGACCGGGGCCAGGTGGATCTCGGGGTCGAGGCTGCGCCAGTTCGTGTAGGCGATGTGGCGGCCGTCGGGGGAGAAGCGGGGATGGCCGACGCGGGTGCGGTCGACGGTCAGCCGCCAGGCCCGGCCGCCGGACGCCCCCGGCTCCAGGGGGGCCAGCCACAGGTCGTCCTCCGCGGTGAAGCAGAAGAGATCACCATGGAGATGAGGAAATCTCAGGTAAGAATCACTCACTCCACCATCGTTTCGGCCCCCGGGAGGCGCGGCAACTCGGTCGCCCGGGACCGGGGCGGTAACCGGCCGTGACGGAGAACACTGGCGAAACGGCGCCGTTTCGATCCCGCACCGTCGTACGCTTCCAGGTGTACGAAACCGTTTCGTACGGGAGTGGACCCAGGGAGGTGGCCGTGTCCACGGATCCGACCGAGCCCGCGGCGCGCCGCACCCGGCTCACCCCCGAGCGCGAGGCCGAGCTCTACGAGGCGGTCCTCGCGATCCTGCGCGAGGTCGGCTACGACGGCCTGACCATGGACGGCGTCGCCGCCCGCACGCACGCCAGCAAGGCCACCCTCTACCGCCAGTGGAAGGGCAAGCCCGAGCTGGTCGCGAGCGCGCTGCGGCACCAGAAGCCGGTCAAGCTGGCGGACATCGACACCGGCTCCCTGCGCGGTGACCTCCGCAAGATGGCGTGCGAGGTGGACGATGAACAGATGGCGCGCGACGCCGCCCTTATGCGCGGCCTCGGGCACGCGATCCACACCAACCCCGACCTGCATCAAGCACTGCGCGACCTGCTGATCCGGCCGGAGCACGAAGGGCTCCGCGCCATGCTGCGCCGCGCGGTCGACCGGGGCGAGGTGGCCGCGGACAATCCCGCGCTCGACTTCGTCCCGCACATGATGCTGGGCGCGTTCATCGCCCGCTCCCTGATCGAGGACAAGACCGCGGACACCGCGTACCTGTCCCGCTACATCGACGCCGTGGTCCTCCCCGCCCTCGGCGCCTGACCCCCACAGATCACCTCCCCCACACTGCCCACGTGACGTGCCGCTCTCGTCGTCGGGCTGCTTCCCCATGCCCTTGTTCATCCACTGATCCGACGGGAGCACCACTCCTCGTGGCCACGTTCCTCTACAGACTCGGCCGGCTCGCCTACCGGCGGCGCTGGTACTTCGCCCTCATATGGGTGCTGCTGCTGGTCCTCGCCGGGGCCGGCGCCGCCACCGCGTCCAAGTCCTCCAACAACGACTTCTCCATACCGGGCACGGAGGCGCAGCGCGCCTTCGACCTCCTGGAGAAGCGCTTCCCGGGCAACAACGAGCAGAACGCGTCCGCCCGCGTCGTCTTCAAGGCCCCGGAGGGCCAGAAGCTCACCGACCCGAAGAACAAGGCGGCCGTCGAGAAGGTCATCGGCGAGCTCAAGCACAGCTCGCAGGTGGCCGCCGCGGCCGACCCGTTCACGGCGAAGACCGTCAACCCGGCCGGCACCACCGGCTACGCCTCCGCCGCGTACAAGGTCAAGTCCATGGACCTGACCGAGGACTCGCGCAGCGAGCTCAAGGAGGCCGCCCAGCACGGCCGCGACGCCGGGCTGACCGTCGAGGTCGGCGGCAGCGTCCTGCAGGAGATGCCCGAGGGCGGCTCCGAGGCCATCGGCATCGCCGTCTCCGCGGTCGTCCTGCTGATCACCTTCGGCTCGCTGGTCGCCGCGGGCCTGCCGCTCCTGACGGCCATCATCGGCGTCGGCATCGGCGTCTCGTCCATCGCGGCGCTCGCGCCCCTGCTGGACCTCTCCACCAACACCTCCACGCTCGCCATGATGATCGGCCTCGCGGTCGGCATCGACTACGCGCTGTTCATCGTCTCCCGCTACCGCGCGGAGCTGGCCGAGGGCCGCGAGCGCGAGGAGGCGGCCGGACGGGCCGTCGGCACCGCCGGTTCGGCGGTGGTCTTCGCGGGCCTCACCGTCGTCATCGCGCTGGCCGGCCTCATGGTCGTCAACATCCCCATGCTGACGAAGATGGGCATGGCCGCGGCGGGCACGGTCACCATCGCGGTGCTGATCGCGCTGTCCCTCATCCCCGCCCTGCTCGGCTTCGCCGGCAAGCAGGTCCTGGCCCGCAAGGTCCGCAAGGCGAAGCCGGGCGCCGAGGGCGCCGGCAAGCCGAACATGGGCACCCGCTGGGCCCGCTTCGTGCTGCGCAAGCCCGTGCTCGTGCTCGTCGCCGGTGTGCTGGGCCTGGGCGCCGTCGCCGTGCCCGCCGCCTCCCTGGAGCTGGGCCTTCCGGACGACGGCGCGGCGTCCAAGAGCAGCACGCAGCGCAAGGCGTACGACCTGCTGTCCGAGGGCTTCGGCCCCGGCTTCAACGGCCCGCTCATGGTCATCACCGACGTGGCGGACGCCAAGGACCCCAAGGGCGCGGTCCAGAAGGTCGGCGACAAGCTGAAGGGCCTGGACAACGTCGCCACCGTGACCCCGGCGCACTTCAACCCGGCCGGTGACACGGCCATGCTCACCGTCGTCCCCAAGTCCAAGCCCACCAGCACGGACACCGAGGACCTGGTCCACGCGATCCGCGCCGAGGGCGGCCCGCTCAAGGCCGACACGGGCGCGGAGGTGCTCGTCACCGGCGCCACGGCGATGAACATCGACGTCTCGCAGAAGCTCAACGACGCCCTGCTGCCCTACCTGGCACTCGTCGTCGGCCTCGCCTTCCTGCTGCTGATGGTCGTCTTCCGCTCGGTGCTCGTGCCGCTGAAGGCCGCGCTCGGCTTCCTGCTGTCGGTCGTCGCCGCGCTCGGCGCCGTCGTGGCGGTCTTCCAGTGGGGCTGGCTCGGTTCGCTCTTCGGCGTCGAGGAGACCGGCCCGATCATGTCGATGATGCCGATCTTCATGGTGGGCGTCGTCTTCGGCCTCGCCATGGACTACGAGGTCTTCCTCGTCACCCGGATGCGGGAGGCGTTCGTCCACGGCGAGCGGCCCGGACAGGCCGTCGTGACCGGCTTCAAGCACGGTGCGCGCGTGGTGACGGCCGCGGCCATCATCATGATCAGCGTCTTCGCCGGCTTCATCGGCTCCTCCGAGCAGATGATCAAGATGATCGGCTTCGGCCTGGCCATCGCCGTCTTCTTCGACGCGTTCGTCGTCCGCATGGCCATCGTGCCGGCGGTGCTCGCCCTGCTCGGGAAGTCGGCGTGGTGGCTGCCGGGGTGGCTGGCGAAGGTCCTGCCGAACGTGGACGTCGAGGGCGAGGGGCTCCAGAAGCGGCTCGCCGAGCCGGGGGCGCCGAAGGCGCCGGACGCGGACGAGGACCGGGAGCTGGTCAAGGCCTGACCTCGGCTCTTCGCGGGCGCGGCCCGGCGGTGCGGCTCACCCCTGCGGGTGGGCCCGGCACCGCCGGGCCGCGCCGGTTCGGCTGATCGCCGTGGCGGCGGGGGAGGGGCCCCTGACCCGCCCTTTCACCGTTTCCCCGGGGGCAAGCCCCCGGGCCCCCACCGGGGCCCGGGGCAGCGCCCCGCTTTTCTTCCGCCGCCGCGGCGCCCAGCCACAGCCGGCGCGCCCGGCGGTGCCGAACCGCGCGTAGTCGTACGTGCGCGCCCCGGCCGCAACGTGTCGTACGCCATGAATTCGCCCGGATGGGGAACCACCCCCCGCCATGCCGGCGTTTCTTGAAGTCCACGGGTCGACGACCCGCGGTCGCGGTCGGGGGCGCGCGCGAAGGAAAGGGCTCCACGTTGAACCTGCTCGATCTGCTGCTGTTGCTCGTCGTGCTCGGCTACGCCGTCTCCGGCTTCCGCCGGGGCCTCGTGGCGAGCGTCGTGCTGCTCGCCGGCTTCCTCGGCGGAGCCGTCCTCGGCGTGTGGGCCCTGCCGTTCGCCCTGGAGCCGTTCGAGGCGGGGACGGCCGCCGCGGCCGTGGTCGCCGTCCTCGTGGTCCTCGTCCCGGCCGGCATCGGGCACGCCCTGGCCGGCCGGCTCGCCTACGGCCTGCGCCGCAGGCTCACGTGGGCCCCGGTCCGGGGCGTGGACGGGATCGGCGGCGCCGCCGTGAACTCCCTGGCCGTGCTCCTCGTGGCCTGGGTCGCGGCGAGCGTGCTCGTCTCGGCGAACTCGCCGCTCCTGTCCCGTCAGATCAGGGACTCCACCCTCCTCGGGGCCGTGCAGAAGGCGATGCCGGAGCAGGCCCCCACCTGGTTCAGCCGCACCACGGACGCCCTGACCGGCGCGGGCTTCCCGCAGGTGTTCAACCCGTTCGAGAACGAGCCGGCGACGAGCGTCCCGGAGCCGTCCGGCGACACCGTCACGCCGGCCGCGAAGCGCGTCGCCCGCGAGAGCGTGGTCAAGGTCGAGGGCGTCTCCGACACGGGCGAGGGCCGCCGCGGCCAGGAGGGCAGCGGCTTCGTCTACGCCGCGCAGCACGTGATGACGAACGCCCACGTCGTGGCGGGGGTGCGGACCCCCACCGTGCGCGTCGGCGGCGTCGGCAAGGCGTACCAGGCGAAGGTCGTGCTCTTCGACCCGCGCACGGACGTCGCCGTCCTGGACGTCCCGGGCCTGCGGGCTCCCGTCCTGCCGTTCGACAAGGGCGCCAAGCGCGGCGACGCGGCGATCGTCGCGGGCTTCCCGGAGAACGGCGGCCTGGACATCCGCGCGGCCACGGTCGCCAATGAGATCCGCGCGAAGGGCCAGGACATCTACGGCGACGGCGTGACGACCCGCGAGGTGTACTCCGTGCGGTCCACGATCCGCCCGGGCAACTCGGGCGGCCCGCTCCTGACCCCCTCCGGGCGGGTCTACGGCGTCGTCTTCGCCCGCTCCACGTCCGACACGGGGACGGGCTACGTCCTGACGGCGGCGCAGGTCGCGGACGCCGCTCAGCGCGCGGCGACGGCGACGGCGCCGGTGAGCACGGGGAGCCGGGCGGCGCTGTAGCGGGGCGCGCCCCGCCACGGGGCCGGGGGCCCGGCCGGCGCCCCCCCCCCCGGCGGGCGGGGGCCCCGCCCGCCCCCCCGCCCCGAGGCCGTGCGGGGGTCAGGACTTGCAGCCGGACAGGACCTGCTGCAGCTTCTCCTTCTCCGCGGAGGTGACGGACAGCCCGTAGTAGTCCTTCACCCCGATCCACGCCTCGCTGTAGTTGCACTCGGCGCCGGCCACCGGCAGCCACCGGTCCGGGCCGTTGTCCATCTTGCGCCGGTTGGCCCAGGTGGACACGGCGATCAGCTGCGGCGCGGCGGTCAGGTCGTTGGCGAACTCCCGCCGCTTCCTGTCCGTCCAGTGGCGCGCCCCGGATCCCCACGCGTGCCGCAGCGGCACGATGTGGTCGATGTCGACGTGCGCCGGGTCGGCCATGTCCCGGTTGTCGTACTCGCTGTGCCAGCGGCCGCCGACGACCTTGCAGCGGCCTTCGAGCCTCACGGGGACGACGGACTGGAGCCTGAGGGCGGTCTCCCGCGTGGTGCACTGGTCGATGCCGTGCCGTACCCAGCAGGTGGAGCCGAAGTACTTGCGCTTGTAGCCCTTGCTGCTGAACGGCCTGACCTTCAGCTCGTCCAGCATGCGCACGGCTTCCTTGACGTCCGGGATGTGCCGGGGCCACTTCACGGGGAGGCTGCGGTGGTGCGGGGCCGGGCCCGTCGTGGTGTCGGTCTTGGGGGGTGCGTAGACGTCCCCCTCCTCCGCCGTGGCCCCTTCGCATTCGTTCTCGTCGTAGTCCACCGGGGCCCGGTGGAGTCCGGCCTGCGGTGTGGTGGGTTCGGGCGGCGGGGGAGTGGCCCGGGCCGCGTTACCGGGGAGGGCCGCCGGAAGGACGGCGGCGGCGGTGGCGAAGGCGATTCCCAGGCGTCTGAACCGGCGCATGACGCATCTCCTCGTGGCTGCTGCGGGTGCCGATGTGGCCGATGTAGCCGTCAGGAGAATTGACCAGGAGACCACCAAAACTGCATATATTATGACTAATTCACCCATCTGTGTAAGAGGGTGGTCGTACGAGGGCGGTCGCGCCCCCGGGCAGGGCCGCGCTCACGCCGCAGTCACGCCGCGATCTCCGCCATCAGCATCTGCAGCGTCCCGCACCACCTCTCCTCCGGCAGCGCGTCGAGCGCCGCCCGCGCACACTCCAGCCCGCCCTCGCGGTCACCCGAGCGGACGAGAGTGAGCCCCTTGTGCAGCTCCAGGTGCGTGACGAAGCGCGGCAGCCGTTCCGGGAGTTCGCACAGGGCCTCCTCCCGGGCCTTCGTGGCCTGCTTCTCGTCGCCCAGCCGCGCCGACAGCAGCGACAGGAAGCCGTTCATGCGCCAGGCCGGAATGCTGTAGTCGCTGAGCTGCGCCGACGGGTCGTACGCGGCGTCGAAGATCCGCCGCGCCCGGTCGGCGAGGCGCAGGGCCGCCTCCCGGTCGCCGCGCAGGGCCGCCGCGTACGCCTTGCCGAGCGCGGCGTGCAGCAGGCCCACGGACGGCTTGTCCGTGAGGGCGAGGGCCTGGTCGGCCAGCAGGTCGGCCAGCCCTGTGGCCGTGCCGCCGTAGCCGAGGGCGAGGGCGCCCCGGCCGCGCACCCACACCCGTACGCCCACGTCCCCCGAACGGTCAGCCGCCTCCGCGGCCGTCCGGAACCAGTGGATGCTCCGTGCGCACTCCTGCCGCGAGAACGTCGTCGCGTACATCGTCATCAGCCGGGCCGCCGCCGACCACATCGCCGGTTCGTCCAGCTGCTGCTGGACGACGACGAGGTCCTCGGCGACCCGCCGCTGGAGGTCGGCGGCCGGCGAGGACATGTAGTCGGTGCCGTACGCGGCCAGCCGCGCCTCCCAGTCGTCGGCCGAGGGGCCGCCGCCCAGCCGGGCGGCGAAGCCCAGGCCGAGGAGGTCGGAGGTGACGGCGGGGGCGAGCGCGGCGGCCGTCGCCGCGGGGGCCCGGCCGCCCGCGGCCCCGCCGGCCCGGACGCCTGCCCGGCCACCGGCGCGCCCGGCGTCCAGCGCGGCCCGCGGCACGTCGAACACCTCGGCGAGGGCGCGCAGGTAGAACGGTCCGGGCCGGACCTTGCCCCGCTCCCAGCCGCTCACGTACTCCCGGGTCAGCGCGGTGCCGCACGCTTCGTTGACCTCCGCCGCGAGCCGGCCCTGGCTCCATCCGCGCGCCGTGCGCAGCTCCCTGACAAGATCTCCGGTCTCCACGGGAGCCATCTAGCCATGCCTGCCCCTGAAGATGCCACTAGTGGATCATTCGCCTCCGTAAGAGGCTGGGGTCCCAAGCGGCTCGGACCGCGATGCGCCACGGGGGTGCGTGTCGGGGTCCGGCGCACGCGGTCGCGTGCGCGCCTCCAGGCCGGGCCACCGCCCCTGCACGGGCGACCCGCGGGAGCGGCCCCGGGGGGATCCCCCTTTCCCGGGGCCGCCACCTGCCCACCCACGGGCCTTCACCGCCTGTGCGGCGGCGGGGCCGTCACACCAGGATCACCGGGATCCGTCACACCGGGATCCGTTCCTCTTCCTCCTCCGCCTCCTCCAGCAGCCGGGCCGCCAGCGCGTCCAGCGCGCGGTCGAGCCGGGCCCGGTCCTCCGGGTCGCCCGCGTCCCAGTCACCCAGCCGGGCGGCCAGCCACGAGCGCCAGGTCGCCTCCAGCCGCTCGATCTCCGCCTCGCCCGTGGGCGTGAGCGTCAGCAGGTCGCCGTCCACCCGCGCGTACCCCGCCCCCGCCGTCCGTACGAACACCGGCTCCAGCGCCTCCGGCGGCATCCGGTGCGCGGCCGCCACCGAGGACAGCGTCGCCTCGCCGCGGACGCGCAGCCGCCAGTGGATCTGGCCCAGCGTCCACGCCTCCGCCGGATCGAGCGGACTGCCCGACTCCGCCAGCACCTGCCGGCCCACCGGCCCCCCGGCCTTGCGCATGACACTCGCCACCGCCCGCTCCAGCTGCCGCTCCGCCTCCGCCGAGTCCGGCGCCGCGAAGCCCTCGCCCATGTCGGCCGCCCCGGCCCGCGCGCTGTCGCGCAGCGGCACCTCCTTGAGGAACCACGCCGCGACGAAGCCCGCCAGCGCCACCGGCACGACCCACAGGAAGACGTAGTTCACGGTGTGCGCGTAGGCGTCGACGACCGGCCGGGCCTGCGCGGGCGGCAGCGCGGCCAGCCGCTGCGGGCTGATCACGGCGGACGGCGGCACGCCGGGCGAGCGCAGCAGCGCCTCCGCCAGCTCCGGCTTCAGCCGGCCCGCGTAGAGCGTGCCGAAGATGGCCGTGCCGAAGGAGCTGCCGAGTGTGCGGAAGAAGGTGACGCCGGAGGTGGCCGTGCCCAGCTCGTGGTACGGGACGGTGTTCTGCACGGCGATCGTCAGCACCTGCATGGCCAGCCCGATGCCGGCGCCCAGCACGAACATGTACAGGGACTCCAGCCACGCCCCCGTCGACGCGCCCATCGTCGACATCAGGTACAGCCCCAGCGCCATGACCGCCATGCCGGCGACGGGGAACCACCGGTAGCGGCCGGTGCGGCTGACGACGACGCCCGAGAGCATGGACGCGCCCAGCAGCCCGGCGACCATCGGCAGCGCCCGCACGCCCGACATCGTCGCCGACACCCCGTCCACGTACTGCAGGTACGTCGGCAGGTACGTGAGCGCGCCCAGCATCGCGAAGCCGACGATGAAGCTGAGGAGGGAGCAGACGGTGAAGACGGGGTTGCGGAAGAGGTGCATGGGGAGCATGGGCTCCTTCGCCCGCAGCTCCACCAGGACGAAGGCCGTCAGCAGGACGATCGCGCCCGCGAAGAGGCCGACGATGACCGCCGAGCTCCACGCGTACGTGTTGCCGCCCCACTCCAGGCCCAGGACGAGCGCGGAGGAGCCGGCCGCGACCAGGGCGATGCCCAGGTAGTCGATCACGGGCCGCACGGCCGAGCGGACGACGGGAATCGTACGGGCCGCCATGACGACCATGACGACGGCGACGGGCACGTTCACGTAGAAGCACCACCGCCACGTCGCGTGGTCGGTGAAGACGCCGCCCAGGGTCGGCCCGACGACCGTCGTCACGCCGAAGACCGCGCCCAGCGCGCCCTGGTACTTGCCGCGCTCGCGCAGCGGGATCACGTCCGCGATCAGCGCCATGGCGGTGACCATCAGCCCGCCGCCGCCCGCGCCCTGCACGGCGCGCGCCGCGATCAGCATCGCCATGGAGCCCGCGGCGCCCGCGAAGACCGAACCGGCCGTGAAGACCACCGCGCTGAGCTGGAAGACGACCTTCCGGCCGAAGAGGTCGCCGAACTTGCCGACGAGGACGGTCGCGACGGTCTCCGCCAGCAGGTACGCCGTGACCACCCAGGCCATGTGCCCGCCGCCGCCGAGGTCCGCGACGATCGTCGGCAGCGCGGTCGAGACGATCGTCTGGTCGAGGGCCGCGAGCAGCATGCCGAGCACGATCGTGACGAAGACCAGGTTCGTGCGGCGGCGGCTGAGCACGGGGGGTGCGGCCGTGGTCATACGCCCAGCGTGTGCGGCGGGTGCCGGGGCCGCCACCGGGGGAGGCGCGCGGAGGGGCGAGGGGCGCGCAGCCGCGTGACGCAAGCTCTTGCGAATGATTCGCAGAGAGCCCCTATCATCGAGCGGCCCGTTGCGGGCCGGGAAGCGCCGCGGGCCGGGAAGCGTCGCGGGCAGGAAGAGAAGCGAGGGGCGACGCCATGCACGTACCCGACGGATTCATCGACGCGCCGGTCTCCGCCGCCACGGCGGCCGTCGCCGCGGCGGCCGTCGCCGTGAGCCTGCGCGGCGCCCGGCGCGAACTGGACGACAAGGCCGCGCCCCTCGCCGGCCTCGTCGCGGCGTTCGTCTTCGCCGTCCAGATGCTGAACTTCCCCGTCGCGGCGGGCACCAGCGGGCACCTGCTGGGCGGCGCGCTCGCGGCGATACTCGTCGGCCCGTACACCGGAGTGCTCTGCATATCCGTCGTCCTGCTCATGCAGGGCGTCCTCTTCGCGGACGGCGGGCTCACCGCGCTCGGCGTCAACATCACCGACATGGGCATCGTCACGACGGTGGTCGCGTACGCGGTCTTCCGCCTGCTGCTGCGGCTGCTGCCGCGGGGCCGTACGGGCCTGAGCGCGGCGTCCTTCGTGGCGGCCTTCGTCTCCGTCCCGGCCGCGGCGGCCGCCTTCACCTTGATCTACGCGCTCGGCGGGACGACGGACGTCCCGGTGGGTCAGGTGTTCACGGCCATGACCGGCGTCCACGTCCTGATCGGCCTCGGCGAGGCGGCGATCACCGCACTGACGGTGACCGCGGTGGCAGCGGTCCGCCCGGACCTGGTGCACGGGGCGAGGGATCTTCTGAGGCCTCTGGAACTCCGCACGACCGCCGCAGCGACCCCCGCCGTGCCGGGGAGCCCGGCGATCTCCCCTCGCCGCGACGGCGATCAGCCTGAGCGGCGTGGCCCGGCGGTGCCGGACGGGCCGAGTGGGGACCGGCATCGCCGGACAGGGGCGCGGGAGCCGGGCGCCGTCGCGGCGGAAGGAGGCGCCCCGGGCGCCCCCCGCAGCGCCAAGCGGCTCTGGCTCGTCGGTGTCGCCGCCGCCCTCGTGTGCGCCGGCGGGCTCAGCTACTACGCCTCCGCCAGCCCCGACGGCCTCGAAAAGGTCGCCCACGACAAGGGCATCGACAGCAAGGAAGAAGCGCACGCCGCCAAGGACTCCCCCCTGGCCGACTACCAGGTCAAGGACGTCTCCGACGAGCGCCTCTCCGGCGGCCTGGCCGGAGTGATCGGCGTCGGCGCCACTCTGGCCGCCGGCACCGGCGTCTTCGTCGTCCTCCGCCGGAGGCGCAACGCTTCCGCCGAATCCGAATCCGAATCCGAATCCGAGTCCGAGACGGCAGCCACCTGACATGTCCTCCGGCCACGCCCACAAGCTCTACCGCCACGCCCGCACCCCCGTGCACTCCCTCCCCCCGCACTGCAAGATCGTGGCCGTCCTCGCGTTCGTCCTCACCGTCGTGGCGACCCCGCGCGAGGCGGTCTGGGCGTTCGCCCTGTACGCCCTGCTGATCGCCGCCGCGGCGGCCGCGGCCCGCATCCCCGCCGCGTTCCTCCTCCGGCGCCTGCTGATCGAGATCCCGTTCGTGGCGTTCGCGCTGCTCATGCCGTTCGTCGTGCCGGGCGAGCCCGTCCACCTCCCCGGCGGGCTGACGGTCAGCGAACCCGGCCTCTGGGGCGCCTGGAACGTCCTGGCCAAGGGCACCCTCGGCGTCGCCGCCTCCGTCGTGCTCGCCTCGACGACGGAGCTCCGCTCGCTGCTCCTCGGCCTGCAGCGCCTCCGCATGCCCCCGCTGCTCGTCCAGATCGCCTCGTTCATGATCCGCTACGGGGACGTGGTGACCGACGAGATGCGCCGCATGCGCATCGCCCGCGAGTCCCGCGGCTTCACCGCCCGCGGCGTGCGCCACTGGGGCGTGCTGGCCAAGTCCGCGGGCGCGCTGTTCATCCGCTCCTACGAGCGCGGCGAGCGCGTCCACCTGGCGATGGTCAGCCGGGGCTACACCGGCACGATGCCGGTGACCGACGACACGCCCGCGACCCGTACGCAGTGGACGTACGCCGCAGCACTGCCGCTGGCCGCACTCGCGGTCTGCCTGACCGGATGGACCCTGACATGACCGCAGCCGACCCCGACACGACCGCAGCCCCCACGCGGACGCCCTCCCTCGACGTGTCCGGCCTCGCCTACGCCTACCCCGACGGCCACCAGGCCCTCTTCGGCGTCGACCTGGAGGTCGCCCGCGGGGAGCGCGTCGCGCTGCTCGGCCCGAACGGCGCCGGCAAGACGACCCTCGTCCTCCACCTCAACGGCATCCTCGGCGGCGGCCTCGGCACGGTCCGCGTCGCGGGCCTGCCCGTCGAGAAGCGGAACCTCGCCGAGGTCCGCCGCCGCGTCGGCATCGTCTTCCAGGACCCCGACGACCAGCTGTTCATGCCGACCGTCCGCGAGGACGTCGCGTTCGGCCCGGCCGCGGCGGGCCTGCGCGGCGCTCCGCTTGCAGCATGCGTGGACAAGGCCCTCGCGCGGGTCGGCATGGCCGGCTACGCGGACCGCCCGCCGCACCACCTCTCCTTCGGGCAGCGCCGCCGCGTCGCCGTGGCGACCGTCCTCGCCATGGAGCCGGAGATCCTCGTCCTGGACGAGCCGTCCTCCAACCTCGACCCGGCCTCCCGCCGCGAGCTCGCGGACATCCTGCGCTCCCTGGACGTGACGGTCCTCATGGTCACGCACGACCTGCCGTACGCCCTGGAGCTCTGCGAGCGCTCCGTCGTCCTCAGCGAGGGCGTGATCACGGCCGACGGCCCGACCCGCGACCTGCTGTGTGACGAGAACCTCATGCGGGCGCACCGACTGGAGCTGCCGTTCGGCTTCGACCCGCGCACCGTACGGCCGAACACGGTGGGTGCTTAGCCGCGCGCGGCGCCGGGAGGTGACGGGTCCCTCCACCCCGGTCTACGCGCATTGACGAACACGTTGCACCATGGTGGAGGAATTTGCGGCAATCGGCACAGGAGCAGGCAACAGTGGTGGACGTCCAGGGCACGGTGACGGACGGTTTCGAACCGGTCCGGGACGCCTTCGCGGAGAACTTCGCCCGGCGCGGCGAGCGGGGCGCGGCGGTCGCCGTCTACCGCGACGGGCGCAAGGTCGTCGACCTGTGGGGCGGCGTGCGCGACGCCGACGGCGGCGAGGAGCCGTGGCAGCGCGGCACCGCGCAGATCGTCCGCTCCGCCACGAAGGGCGTCGCCGCGGCCGTCCTGCTGCTCCTGCACCAGCGCGGCCAGGTCGACCTGGACGCGCCCGTCGGCACGTACTGGCCCGAGTTCAAGGCCGCCGGCAAGGAACGCGTCCTCGTCCGGCACCTCCTCTCGCACCGCGCCGGCCTGCCCGCGCTCGACGCACCCCTGACCCCGGCGCAGGCGATCGACGGCGTCAGCGGCCCCGCGGCCGTCGCCGCCCAGGCCCCCGCGTGGGAGCCGGGCACGGCGCACGGCTACCACGCGCAGACGTACAGCTGGCTGCTCGGCGAACTCGTCGAGCGCATCACCGGCCGGTCCATCGGCCGCTGGATCGCCCAGGAGATAGCCGGGCCGCTCGGCCTGGACCTGTGGATCGGCCTGCCGGAGCCCGAGCAGGCGCGCCGGGCCGGCCGCATCGCGGACATCGAGGCGCCGGCCGCCGCCGCGCCCTCGGCGGGGCTGCGCGTCCGCCCCAAGCAGGCCGTCACGGACGCCTACGGCGACCCGGAGTCCCTGACCCGGCGCGCCTTCGCCGCGATCTCCCCGGCGGCGGACGAGAACGACCCGGCGTACCGCGCCGCCGAACTGCCCGCCTCGGCGGGCATCGCGACGGCGGACGCGCTCGCCCGCTTCTACGCCTCCCTCATCGGGGACGTGGACGGCGTGCGGCGCCTCTTCGCCCCCGCGACGCTGACGCTGGCCCGCACGGAGGAGTCCGCCGGCCCGGACAAGGTCCTCGTCGTCAACACCCGCTTCGGCCTCGGCTACATGCTCCACGGCCCGGCCTCCCCGCTCCTCGCCCCCGGCTCCTTCGGCCACCCGGGCCGCGGCGGCTCCCTGGCCTTCGCGGACCCGGAATCGGGCGTGTCCTTCGGCTACGTCACGAACGGCATGCAGAAGAACGTCACGGCGGACCCCCGGGCGCAGGCGCTGGTCCGCGCACTGTCCCGCTCGCTCAAGCAGTAGCCCACCCACCGGCCGCGCCCGGGGCCGCCCGGCCGCCGCGGGGGTCTGTTGCCGGACCCGTCAACGGGGATGGGCCAGGTCCCTCACCTGAGCCGGCTGACGCCCTCGGCCGTTCCCTCCCGCCGCGGCGGTGCTCAGCCCGCACGGAGGTGTCCGGCGGTGCCGGGCTCAGGGGCGAGGTGGTGTGGGCACCGCCGGTCTGTGCCGTGGTGGTTGTTCGCCGTGGCGGCGGGGGATGGTTGCCGGGCCCGGCAATGGGTGCGGGCCGGGGCACCATCTGAGCCGCCTGACGGCCTCGGCCAGTTCGTTCCGCCGCGGCGGTGCTCAGCCCGTACGGACGTGTCCGGTGGTGCCGGGCTCAGGGGCGAGGTGGTGCGGGCACCGCCGGTCTGTGCCGTGGTGGTTGTTCGCCGTGGCAGCGGAGGGATGGTTGCCGGGCTCCCCGGCAAGGGGAACGGGCCGGTGCCCCGCATCCCCGGCCGGGAGGTCAGACCGCGCGGGCGACCGCCAAGCTGTCCTCGTACAGATGAAACCGCGTCAGAAGACCGCCCTCGACGGTGAGACGGAGGGCGAACGGCGTCCGGAAGGGCAGCCCCGTGGCGCGGATCGTCGCGCGGAGGACGCCCGTCACCACCGCGTCGCACCCGTCCGCCAGGACCCCGTCGACGGCCGGCGAGCCGTCCGCCTGGGCCACGTTCTCCGCGAGCTCCCGGAAGTGCGCGGCGACATCGGCCCGCGTGGAGCGCGCCCGTACCCACGGCACGACCGCCGGATCGCCGACGATCATCCAGTCGACGGTCTCCGCGAACAGGTCCGCGATCCGCTCCGGATCGCCCTCGCCGAAGCGGGTCAGGAACAGCCGTACCGCACTGCGCGTGCTTTCGGATCCGTGGTCCACGTCGGTCCGGTCCTCTTTCCCTGTCGGCGGTGGATGCCTACGGTATCGGTCCATGCAGGCATCGCACCGTTTCGGCGGTTACGCCGCCCTCGTCACCGGCGCCGGCCGCGGCATCGGCGCCGCCACCGCGTACCGCCTCGCCGCGGAGGGCGCCCGCGTCCTCGTCACGGACATCGACGGCGACCGCGCCGAGCACACCGCGGCCCGCCTGCGCGCGGACGGCCTGACCGCCGAGGCGTACGCGTGCGACGTGGGCGACCGGGCGGCCGTCGAAGCGGCGGTGGCGCGCGCCGTCGAGCGGTTCGGCGGGCTGGACGTCCTGGTCAACAACGCGTACTCGTTCCACGCCGACCCCCCGCTCGTCGAGGACGTCACCGACGACGCCTGGTCGCGGGACCTGGACATCACCCTCACCGGCGCGTTCCGCTGCGTGCGGGCTGCCATGCCGCACCTGGCCGCCGCTCCGGACGGCCGCGGCGCCGTCGTCAGCGTCGGCTCCGTCAACGGCGAGCGGGACTACGGCGCCCACGCCTACAGCGCCGCCAAGGCCGGCCTCGCGGGCCTGACCCGCACCCTGGCCGGGCAGTGCGCGCCCCGCGGCGTACGGGTCAACCTCGTCGCCCCGGGCACGGTCCGCACGCCCGGCTGGGCCGACCGGCCGGACGCGCTGGAGCTGGCGGCCGGGCAGTACCCGCTGGGAAGGGTCGGCGAGCCGGAGGACATCGCGGCGGCCGTCGCCTTCCTCGCCTCGCGCGACGCCGCGTGGATCACGGGGGTGACCCTTCCCGTGGACGGCGGCATCCTCATCGGCAACGCGGACCTGAAACAGATCCTCAGAAGGCGGTGAACCGGGCCCGCCGAACGGCAGTCACCCCGCTCACCCCGCGTGCAGCATCATCCCGATCCCCGCGACCATCAGCCCCGCCGCCGCCACCCGCGGCGCCCCGAACCGCTCCTTGAAGAACACCGCCCCGATCGCCGCCCCCACCAGGATCGACGACTCCCGCAGCGCCGAGATGGGCGCGAGGTCCGCGCGCGTCTGCGCCCACAGCACCAGCCCGTACGCGGCCACGGACAGCACCCCGCCCAGCAGCCCCCGCACCGCGAACGGCCTGATCTGCGCCGCGAACCCGCCGCGCCGCGTGACCATCGCGTACACCGGGATCGGCGCCCCCTCCAGGATCATCAGCCACGCGATGTAGCCGAGCGGCGTCCCGGAGGCGCGGACGCCGAGGCCGTCCACGACCGTGTACGCGGCGATCGCGAGACCCGTCGCCGCGGCCGCGGCGATGGCCGCCCAGTGCGGCCGCGCCCCCGAGCCGCGGATCCCCCAGAGCGCGAGCCCGACCAGCCCGGCCGAGGCCACGAGGACGCCCGCGGCCTGCCAGCCGCCGGGCGTCTCGCCGGCGAAGACGGCGGCCAGGACGGTGACCGCGAGCGGGGCCGTGCCGCGGGCGATCGGGTACATCTGCCCGAAGTCGCCGAGCGTGAACGACCGCATGAGCAGCATCTGGTAGACGATGTGCAGGACCGCGGAGCCCAGCAGGTACGGCCAGGCCGCGCCCGCCGGCAGGGGGACGAAGCCCGCCGCCGCCACCCCGCACAGCGCCCCGCCGCCCCCGACGAGGGTGAAGGCGAGGAGCTGGTCCTTGATGCCGTGCGCGACGGCGTTCCAACTGGCGTGCGTGATGGCGGCTATGAGGACGGCCGTGGCGACCAAAGGGGTCATGGACCAGGACGCTAACCCCGTACGGACGGGACACGCGATGTCGCGGATCACACGGGCCGGACGGGCCTCCCCGCCGTCTCCACGAGCAGCCAGCCCGCCGCGCACATGAGGACGGTCACGGGGGCGGTGACGCGTACCGCGACGAGCACCGCGGAGTGCCCCTCCAGGAGCCCGGCGAAGCCCACCATGGACAGCCCGAGCACGCCGAGGAGGGCGAGCGTGACGCCGAGCGCGGCGGCGGGCGCGGCGCCGCGGCGGGCTGCGGCCGTCCCCGCCGGGGCGGGTGCCGGCGGCTGCTCGGCCCTGCGGAAGACCGCGACGAGGAGCGCGGTGACGGCCGCCGCGGCCGCGATGCGGAGCGGGACCTGCAGCCACCAGGCCGCGCCCGCGGGCGCGGGCAGGGACACGTGCGCCGCGAGCATCGCCCCGTACACGCCCAGCATCGCCGTGAGGTGCCACAGGAACGCCGTCATCGCGACGCCGTTCGCGGCGACGACCGTGCGCCAGACGCGGGGGCGGGCCACCGCGCGGGCCATGGGGCCGCGCAGCAGCTCGACCGCGCCGATCAGCCACATGCCGTGGCAGAGCAGGGCGGCGGTGGGCGGCGCCATGTTGCTGATCTTCTCGCCCGGCATGCCCACCATGGACAGCGGGTACGGGCCGAGGGCCACGAGGGCGACGGCTCCGGCGAGACCGGCCCCGGCGAGGACCGCGGGCCGGCGCAGGCGGCCGTCCGCGCGGAGGAAACCCAGCTGGTGGACCGCCAGCCAGACGAAGGCGAAGTTGAGGAACTCCACGTACGGGACGCCGGCCGCGAAGCGCAGCACGTCGACGGCCGCCGCCGCGGCCGCCAGGGCGGCGAACGCGCCCCAGCCGTAGCGCTCGTGGAGGCGCAGGAGCGGCGGGGTGAAGGCCACCATGGCCAGGTAGATGCCGATGAACCAGAGCGGCTGGGCGACGAGCCGGGCCGCGACGTCCGTCAGGGCGCCGTTCCCGCCGGCCAGTTGCACGGCGAGCGCGCCCGCGCCCCACACGGAGACGAACAGCATCGTGGGGCGGAGGAGACGCTGGAGGCGGGCGCGGAGGAACAGCGCGTAGGCGGGGGCGCCGGTGCGGCGGGTGAGCGAGCGGTACGACAGGGCGTGCGAGAAGCCGCCGACGAAGAAGAACACCGGCATGACCTGCAGGAACCAGGTCAGCAGCTGCAGCTTCGGCTCGACCGCGAGCAGGTTGCCGACGGCGGGGCGGTCGTCGTCCACGGTGACGGCGGCCATGAGCCAGTGCCCGAACACGACGGTCCCGAGGGACGCCACGCGCAACAGATCGATGACGCGATCCCGCGCCCCCGGCGTCGCCGCGGCCATCTCCCGCGCGCTCATCTTGATTCCCATGCGCGCCACGATCGCCGCCGGGCCGGGCGGACGACCACCGCCGGGGTACTCAGATCGCATCTGAGTACGCGGCCCGGGGCCCGCGCCCTCACTACCGGATGCCCGGCACCCCCCGCCGCCGGGGCCGGGCAACACACCCCCATCGCCGGGGCCCGGCAACCACCCCCCGCCGCCCCGGCGATCAGCCCCCGCGGCGCGCCCCGGCGGTGCCGAACCGGCCTGGCGTCGTATGGGCTGCGCCGACCAGGCCCGCGCGGGCCGGCGTCGTCAAGACGCCCGCAGGACCGACGCCACGATCGGGCCCGCCGAGTCGCCGCCGTGGCCGCCCTGAGGGACGACCGCCGCCGCGGCGACGTCGCCGCGGTACGCGGTGAACCAGCCGTTCGGCTTGGGCTGGCCGTCGACCTCCGCGGAGCCGGTCTTCGCGCCGGTGTCGGGCCCGAGCCCGGACATCGCCCGGGCGCCCGTGCCCGCCGTGGCGGTGAGGTGCATCATCCCCCGCAGCTGTTCGGCGACCCCGCCCGGCAGGGCCCTCGGCGCCCGCGTGAGCTCCCGGCCGTCGAGCGACGGGTCGACGACGTAGGGCTGGTGGAAGGAGCCGGCCCGTACCGTCGCGGCCATGGAGGCGACGTTGAGCGCGGACATCTGCACCTTGCCCTGCCCGATCATCGCCGCCGCCTTGCCCGCCCCGGACTCGGCGGGCACGCTGCCGTCGAACGTCGCGACGCCGGTCTTCCACTCCAGGCCGAGCCCGAAGACGTCCCGCGCCTCCGCGGCGAGCGCGCCGTCACCGACCTGCCCGGCCAGCGAGATGAAGGCGGTGTTGCAGGAGGCGGCGAAGTCCTGGGCGAAGGTCGCGCCGGGGTTCTCGCTCTCCTCCACGTTGTGGAAGCGCATCCCGTACGTGGCGTACTTCGGGCACGGCAGCGGCTTGCCGGGGGAGGCCTTGCCGGCTTCCAGGAGCATCGCCGACGTGATGATCTTCATGGTGGAGCCGGGCGCGGTCTGCCCCATGAGCGCGGTGTTGAACTCGGTCTTCTTGGAGTTGGCGACGGCGAGGATCTCACCCGTACTGGCCTTGAGGGCGACGACGGACGCGTCGTCGCGGAGGTTCACGGCCGCCTCGGCCGCCCGCTGGACCCCGGCGTCGAGCGTGGTCTTCAGCTGGGCGGGCTTGCCCTTGGAGACGACGTGCAGCGTCTTGGGGGCGGCGGCGCCGGCCCCGTCGGCGGCGCCCCCGGCCGCACCCTCCGGCACGGCCTGCACCTCCACCCCCGGCGCGCCGCCCGCCTTCTCCCCGAACCGCTTGCGCAGCTGCGGCAGGACGGAGGCGAGCGAGGGGTAGTCCTTGGCGTCGAGCTTCGCGCCGTTGCGGTCGAGCGCGTCGACCTGGGGCGGCGCCCCCGCCGTGGTCCGCAGGGTCTCGCCGCGCCCGAGCTGCGGGTGGACGACGGCGGGCTGCCAGTCGACGAGCGCGGCGCCGGTGCTGCGGCCGCGGACGACGTCGAGCGAGGAGTCGTACGTCCAGGTCGAGCGCTGCGATCCGTAGGAGACCTCGGCGCTCACGGAGAACGGCACCTTGGCGCCCTGGGGCGTGCCCGGCTTGAGGGACACCTTCTCCACGTGGGCGGCCTCGCGGTAGCCGCTGAGGGCGGCGCTCGCGGCGCCGGAGTTGTCGGTGAGGCCGGCGGCCTTGGCCGTGTCGCCGGATTCCCAGGCGGCGAGGAAGTCGTGCGCGGTCTTCTTGATCTCGCCCGCCGTCGGCGGCCCGGTTCTCAGCGGGGCGGGTTCCCCGTGCGCGCCTGTCGAGCCGTCACCCGCCACGGCGTCCACCAGGTTGTACGCGCCGAGGCCGGCCGCCCCCACGACCGCCGCCGCCACGACGCCGATCGCGATCTTCGCGCCCTTGTGCATGTGTGTGTTCCCCCTCCAGGCCCGGTCCGGGCCTCCCCGCCCCAACCGGTTTAATCATCCGATTAAAACCTCTGTGTGGGCACTGTACGGGAAGGCCGGGGCGCGCAAGGGGGCTATGGCCGGAACCGATCCTTCAGGGTTATTGAACCCATCCCTCAAGGTTATTGAGCTTTCGTCAGATCGACTCAGATCCAGGAGTCGAACCACATGCGGTTCCGCCACGCCTCTATGGGGATCGCATGCCCGGTGTAGATCGGCCAGAAGTAGATGAAGTTCCACGCGATCAGCAGCACCAGCGTGCCCGCGCCGACCGCGCCCGCCACCCGCCGCCGCTCCGAGGACCCCGGCGGCCCCAGGACCGCGCCGATCATCATGGCCAGCGCCAGGCACAGGAACGGCAGGAACACCACCGCGTAGAAGACGAAGATGGTGCGCTCCTGCCACAGGAACCACGGCAGATAACCGGCCGCGACCCCGCACAGCACCGCGCCCGCCCGCCAGTCGCGCCGCAGCGCCCACCGGTAGAGCAGGTACGCCAGCGCGAAGGACGCCGCCCACCACAGCAGCGGAGTGCCCAGCGCGAGCACCTCGCGCGCGCACTTGTCCGCCGCGTCCACCGGGCAGCCGTCCTCGCCCGGCTTCGGCGACTCGTAGAAGTACGAGACCGGGCGCGCCTGGACGAGCCAGCTCCACGGGTTGGACTGGTACGTGTGCGGCGAGGAGAGCGTGGTGTTGAAGTCCCACACCTCCTGCTCGTACTTCCACAGGCTGCGCAGCGGGTTGAGGACCCCGGCGAGGAAGCCGTCCGTGCCGTAGCCGCCGTCGTTCTCGGCCCAGTGCCGGTAGTAGCCGCTGTGCTGCCAGCCGTTCTTCTCGCTGTACGTGCCGCTGTTCGCGAACCAGCCGGTCCACGACGCCAGATAGACCGCGACCGCCACCGGCACCGTCGACAGGAACGCCCACGGCACGTCGCGGCGCAGCGCCGCGACGTACGGGCGGCGCGCGCCCGCCGTCCGCCGGGCCGCCGCGTCCCACAGGACGATCATCAGGCCGAACGCGGCCAGGAACACCACGCCGTTCCACTTCGTGGCACAAGCCAGGCCCAGGAACACGCCCGCCGCGATCCGCCACGGGCGCAGGCCCAGGCGCAGGCCGTCGCCGACGGCGTCGTCGGGGCGCGCCACGCCGTCCGCGCCGACCGGCAGCGCGGCGGCCAGCCGGGCCCGCGCCCGGTCCCGGTCGGCCAGGACGCAGCCGAACGCGGCCAGCACGAAGAACATCAGCACCGAGTCGAGCAGCGACGTGCGGCTCATGACGAAGTGCAGGCCGTCCACGGCCATCAGGGCGCCCGCGAGGCAGCCGAGGAACGTGGAGCGGAAGAGACGGCGGCCGATGCGGCACAGCATCAGGACGCTCAGGGTGCCCAGCAGCGCCACCATGAAGCGCCAGCCGACGGGGTTCAGCCCGAAGAGCCACTCGCCGAGGCCGATGACCCACTTGCCGACCGGCGGGTGCACCACGTAGCCCGGGAGGTCCGGGACGTCGGACCAGCCCCCGATGACCTTGTCGTTGATGTCGTCCGGCCACTTCGCCTCGTAGCCGTACTTCCACAGCGCCCACGCGTCCTTGGCGTAGTACGTCTCGTCGAATATGACGGCCTTGGGGCTGCCCAGGTGCCAGAAGCGGAGGAGACCGGCGAAGAGGGTGACGAGCAGCGGGCCCGTCCAGCCCGACCAGCGGGCGAGCCGCTGTGCGGCCTCCGCCCGCACGCCCAGCAGTGACCACACGCGCGTCCCCGGCTCCGGGAACGGGGGGACGAGCCGCTCCCGCACGTCCGGCTGCGGCTTGGCCGCGTAGCCGAAACGGCGGAGTCTGAGCTGCCACGGTGGCGGTTGCTCGGCTGCCGTCCGGCCTTGCGAGGCGTGCGTCGCGGTGTCACTGGTCACCGCGCCATCGTAGGGAACCGGCCTGTGACTCGGCGGATCACCGCCCGGGCATGTTCGCCTGCATCGCCGCTTCCACGACGCGGAGCTCCGCCGTGGGGCTGAACTGGACGACCTCGCTCCCCGCGGCGGCGAAGGGCACGTGCCCGCGGGGCAGGTAGAACGCGTCCCCCTCCTCGAAGACCTCCTCACGGTCCCCGTCGTCCGGGAACCGGTAGGCCAGGCGGCCCTTGAGGACGTAGCCCCAGTGCGGGCAGCTGCAGGCGCCGCCGGGGAGGCCCCGGAAGAGGGCGGCGCCGTCGACGTCCTCGGTGAAGGTCACGAAGTCGACGGTGTACCCGTCCACGTCCTCGTGCCGGTCGACGACGGGTCCGCGCGTGCTGATCTGCGCGGCGCTGTCCCTGGAAACCTTGGGCATGACGACCCCACCTCTCTACGTACCGCCCCCGGCCCTTCCCAGGGTCCGCCTCCGCGGCCCGGGGGGCACGCGGTGAGCCGGGCGGCGATCTCCCGCCGCGATGGTGCGCAGTCCCTGCCGGGGTGTCCGGCGGTGCCGTGCCGGCCGATGCGGGGGCTTGTCCGGCATCGCCGGGTGCCGCTGTGGTGGCTGGTCGCCGTTGCGGCGGCTTTTTCTTGCCTGCGGCAAGGAAGGGGGCACCCGCTTGCCGCGGGCAAGGAGGCCGGCGCGGGCTTTACCCGGCGCCCTGTGGCTGGGCATGCCCTCTTGCCGGCAGGCAGGAAAAGCCCGCCGCGACGGCGCGCAACCCCCACCGGAGGTGCCCCGCGGTGCCGCGCCCGCCGCGAGGCGCCCCGCGCCTGGGAGGATGGACGCGTGACTGGAACGCTCGTACTTGCTGGTACTCCCATCGGGGACGTCGAAGACGCCCCGCCCCGCCTCGCCGCCGAGCTCGCCGCCGCCGAGGTGATCGCCGCGGAGGACACGCGCCGGCTGCGCAGGCTGACCCAGGCGCTGGGCGTGCACACGACCGGCCGGGTCGTGTCGTACTTCGAGGGGAACGAGTCGGCCCGCACCCCCGAACTGGTGGAGGCGCTCACGAACGGCGCCCGCGTCCTGCTGGTCACCGACGCCGGCATGCCCTCCGTCTCCGACCCGGGCTACCGCCTGGTCGCCGCCGCGGTGGAGCGGGACATCAAGGTGACGGCCGTGCCGGGCCCGTCCGCCGTGCTGACGGCGCTGGCCGTGAGCGGCCTGCCCGTGGACCGCTTCTGCTTCGAGGGCTTCCTGCCCCGCAAGGCCGGCGAGCGCCTCGCCCGCCTCCGCGACGTGGCCGCCGAGCGCCGCACGCTCGTCTACTTCGAGGCCCCGCACCGCCTGGACGACACCCTCGCCGCGATGGCGGAGGCCTTCGGGGCGGACCGCCGCGCCGCGGTCTGCCGCGAGCTGACGAAGACCTACGAGGAGGTCAAGCGGGGCCCGCTGAAGGACCTCGCGGCCTGGGCGGCCGAGGGCGTGCGCGGCGAGATCACGATCGTCGTGGAGGGCGCCCCCGAGCCCGGCCCCGAGGATCTGGACGCCGAGGAGCTCGTGCGCCGTGTGAGGGCGCGCGAGGAGGCCGGCGAGCGCCGCAAGGAGGCCATCGCGGCCGTGGCTGCGGAAGCAGGCCTACCCAAGCGCGAGGTCTTCGATGCCGTCGTGGCAGCAAAGAATGCGCCATAACAGGGCCCATCGGAGAGTAAAGGGATAATCTGAAAAGCAAAGCTTAGGCCTGGCAGCCTGGGACTTTGGGCAGGTCGACGCCAAGTTTGCCCCAATTCGGGGGATAGGCTGCTGCGCCATCGCCGGGATGGGCGTTCCCTGGATGTGGGACGTCCGGTCCCGGAGAGACTTGTCCTCAGGACAAGAGGAGCTGCCATGAGCGAGATCGCAGGAACCTCGAACGGTGTCCACTCGATAGCCGGCGCGCAGCCGGTCCCCGAGCGCAGCACATTCGCCGCCGCCGCACCTCCGACCGTGCTGGAGACGGAGACGGCACACGAGTCGTACTCGTTCGCCTGCATGCGGTGCGGCCACGGCTGGGAGCAGTCGTACGAGATCAAGCACCACACGGACGCCGAGGGTCGGCCCTTCGTCATCTACTACGCGGACGGCGAGCGCGTGCCGTCCCCGCTGACCCGCCCCACCTGCGTGAACTGCGGCGAGCACGTCGTGCGCATCATGCGGTCCGGCCGCGTCTCGCTGATCGCGGACGTCCTGCACCGCCCCGCCCACGAGGTCCCGGCCACCCAGCAGGCCCCCGCGGGCCCGCTCCACGCCGGCGGCCCCGAGCCCTGGCACCGGCTCCCGCGTGCCGAGCGCGCCGAGAAGGCCGAGCACCCCGAGGAGGCCGGGCAGGAACACCACTGGCACCTCTCGGACCTCCTCCACCCGGTCCGGGCGTACCGCGAGCACCACCGCTGACGGTCACGTGACGGTCACGGGCGCTGCCTAGAATCGCTCGCATGGCGGCAACAACATCGAACGCATCGAACGGCAGTGGCAGGACCGGCAGCGGCAAGACCGACAAGGACGCCCCACCGCCGCTCCCGGCCCCGCTCGGCGTTCCCGTTGCCGACTCGCACACCCACTTGGACATGCAGGGTGACACCCCTGTCGCCGAGGCCCTGGCCAAGGCCGCGTCCGTCGGCGTGACGACGGTCGTCCAGGTGGGGTGCGACGTGGCCGGATCCCGCTGGGCGGCGGAGACGGCTGCCGCGCACGAGGCCGTCTGGGCCGCGGTGGCCCTGCACCCCAACGAAGCGCCCCGCATCGTCCACGGCGACCCGGACGGCTGGTCGCGCCAGGGCGCCCGCCCCGGCGGCGGCCGGGAGGCCCTCGACGCCGCGCTCGCCGAGATCGACAGCCTGGCCGCACTCCCGCAGGTCAAGGGCGTCGGCGAGACCGGCCTGGACTTCTTCCGCACCGGCCCGGAGGGCATGGAGGCGCAGGAGTACTCCTTCCGCCGCCACATCGACATCGCCAAGCGCCACGGCAAGGCCCTGGTCATCCACGACCGCGAGGCCCACGCCGACGTCCTGCGCGTCCTCGACGAGGAGGGCGCGCCCGACGCGGTCGTCTTCCACTGCTACTCCGGCGACGCCGCGATGGCGAAGGTCTGCGCCGACAACGGCTACTACATGTCGTTCGCCGGCAACGTCACCTTCAAGAACGCCCAGCCGCTGCGCGACGCCCTCGCCGTCGCCCCCCTCGACCTGATCCTCGTCGAGACCGACGCGCCCTTCCTGACCCCCGCCCCCTATCGCGGACGGCCCAACGCGCCGTACCTCATTCCGGTCACGTTGCGCGCCATGGCGGGCTACAAGGAGATCCACGAGGACGCGCTCGCCGAGGCCGTCGCGGCGAACACGGCGCGGGCTTTCGGCTACTGAATCCGGACTGAATCCGGCTGCCGGGCGGCTGCCGGGCGGCAGCCCGGTCGGTGGCCGGAGTCCGCCGTGCGCCCCCTCCGCACTCCCGCGCCCCGCGACACCGTGTGATGATCCGACTTTGGAGAGTGACTTCCCCTCCGCTACAGTCCCGGGCCGAAGCCCGACCCAGGGGAGCGTCACGTGACTCGTCATGCACAGGGCAGCCCCCGCGCCGCACGCAGCGGTGCGGCGGAAGCACCGCCGTACGACCCGTTCGACACCTCCAGTCCGTCCAGCAGCCTGTCCAGCCCGTACGCGGCGCACGACGCGTACGCCGCACACGATCCGTACGACCCGCACGACCCGTACTTCACCGGTCACTACGGGGACAGCCGCTACGACCTGTACGCCGCCTACGTCGCCCCGGTCGGGCCGTACCCGATATACGAACCGGTCCCGGCACACGAACCGGTCCCGGCCCCGGCGGGGCCCGGCTCCGGCCCCTACGCCCCGTACGACCCGTTCCTGCCCGAGCCGCGCGAGGCGGCGGCCGACCCCGAGGCGCCCGCTCCGTACGACGCCCCGCACCTGCCGCGCCAGCCGCTCACCAGGGAGGCGTACGAGACGGGGCAGACCGTCACGGGCGAGGTCGTCGCGAGCGGGGTTGCCGCCGGCGAGGTTGCCCCGAGCGGGGTGGTCGCAGTCGGCGGATCCGGGGCTGCCGGGACTGCCAGGGCTGACGAGGCGGTCGCGGAGGCGCCCCCCGCCGCGGCCCGCCCCGCCCCCGGCCGCCGCGGACGCAAGCGCCCCGGCGACCGCCCCGACGCCCTGCGCAAGCTCCTCCCGCAGGCCCTCGTCGTCGCCTTCCTCGCCGGCGGCACCTCCGCGTTCGTCGCCGACGACAAGACCGTCCGCCTCACCGTCGACGGCCGTGAGCGCGTCCTGCACACCTTCGCCGACGACGTCGACGAGCTCCTCGCCGACCAGGGCATGGACCTCGGCGAGCACGACGACGTCTCGCCCGGCCCCGGCCACGGCCTCGCCCGCGGCGACGAGATCACCGTCCGCTACGGCCGCCCCCTCGCCCTCACCCTCGACGGCGAGCACCACCGCATGTGGACCACCGCCCGCACCGTCGACGGCGCCCTGCGGCAGCTCGGCGTGCGCGCCGAAGGCGCCTACCTGTCGACCGATCGGTCCGCCCCCATCAGCCGCGAAGGCCTCGACCTCGCCATCCGTACGGAGCGCACCGTCACCTTCATGGCCGACGGCCGCGAGCGCACCATCCGCACCAACGCCGCCACCGTCCACGAAGCCGTTGAACAGGCCGGCATCTCCCTCCACGGCGAGGACACCACCTCCGTCGACCCCGACAGCTTCCCCCGCGAAGGCCAGACGATCTCCGTCATGCGGATCACCGGCAGCGAGGAGGTCCGCGAGGAGCCCATCGACTTCACCACCGAGCGCCACGACGACCCGGACCTCTTCAAAGGCACCGAGGTCGTCTCCCAGCGCGGCGAGAAGGGCGTGGAACGCATCACGTACGCCCTGCGCACCGTCAACGGCGTCAAGCAGAAGCCGCGCCGCGTCGCGTCCGAGACCGTGCGGGAGCCCCGCACCCAGATCGTCCGCGTCGGCACCAAGCCCCGTCCCGTCTCCGTCCAGAGCGTCGGCGGGGACGGCCTGAACTGGGACGGGCTCGCCCAGTGCGAGGCCGGCGGCCGCCCCGACGCCGTCGACCCCTCCGGCACGTACGGCGGCCTCTACCAGTTCGACGTCCACACCTGGAGGTCCCTCGGAGGCAGCGGCCGGCCGCAGGACGCGCCCGCCTCCGAGCAGACCCTGCGGGCCAAGAAGCTGTACGTCAGCCGGGGGGCGAGCCCGTGGCCCGTGTGCGGCCGTAAACTTCACGGGTGAGCTCCAGCCCCAGCCCCAGCACAGACGAGTCCGGCTCCCTGCTCGGCCCCGCCGACATCCGCGAGCTGGCCGCAGCCCTCGGGGTGCGTCCCACGAAGCAGCGCGGCCAGAACTTCGTGATCGACGCGAACACGGTCCGGCGCATCGTCCGCACCGCCGAGGTCCGGCCCGACGACGTCGTCGTCGAGGTCGGCCCCGGCCTGGGGTCGCTGACCCTCGCCCTGCTGGAGGCCGCCGACCGGGTCGTCGCCGTCGAGATCGACGACGTGCTGGCAGCGGCCCTGCCGTCGACGATCGCCGCGCGGATGCCGGAGCGGGCGGACCGTTTCTCGCTCGTCCACAGCGACGCGATGCACGTGCAGGAGCTTCCGGGGCCGGACCCCACCGCTCTTGTGGCCAACCTTCCGTACAACGTCGCCGTGCCGGTGCTGCTGCACATGCTGGACCGCTTCCCCAGCATCGAGCGCACGCTCGTCATGGTCCAGGCCGAGGTCGCCGACCGGCTCGCCGCCCGGCCCGGCAACAAGGTCTACGGCGTGCCGTCCGTGAAGGCCAACTGGTACGCGGAGGTCAAGCGGGCGGGTGCGATCGGCCGGAACGTCTTCTGGCCGGCGCCGAACGTCGACTCGGGCTTGGTGTCGCTGGTCCGCCGCGACAAGCCGATCGAGACGACCGCGACCAAGGAAGAGGTCTTTGCGGTCGTGGACGCGGCGTTCGCCCAGCGCCGGAAGACGCTGCGGGCCGCGCTGGCCGGCTGGGCCGGGTCCGCTGCGGCGGCGGAGACGGCGCTGGTCGCGGCCGGGATCTCGCCGCAGGCGCGGGGCGAGGCGCTGACGGTGCACGAGTTCGCGGCGATCGCGGAGAACAAGCCGGCGGTGTAGCGGCGGGCGGGCAGTATGGGCCACGGGCGCGCCACGGCGCGCACAAGTGGCTGAACGCCGCTCACGTTGATGAGCAGCGGATCCCTGGTCCGAGCTGTGTCAGTAACGTCTTCCACGGCGCGCCACGGTGCGCCTCCCATCAAGGCGCCTCCCCTCATGGATCGTCTCCGGGTCCCGTCCCCTCGGGGCCCGGCCCGAACCGAAGAAAAACCGTCGACCGGGAATCTCGGCGGTTGATCTGAGGGGAGGCGCCGATGGGGCGTCACGGGAAGTCGAAGCCATCACTCCGGCAGCGCGCCGAGGACCTTCTGGTCCGGATCGCGGGGAAGCTGGGGAGGTGGTTCAAGGGGTGACCTGAGCCCCGACTACGGAGGCTCAGGTCGATAACCCTGCGGCTTCCAGCTCCCGCCCATTACGGTTTCCGGCCCTTGGGCGGGGGCCTACGTGCCCCTCACGCTACCGGAAACCCGTGCCTCGGGGACATGGTCGACTCCGATCTCGCTACAGCTCGGCCGTACGATCGGGGTGCCCGCTATCATCCGCACCCCGAGGAGCCCGCTCCGTGTCCGTGACCGTTCGCGTCCCCGCCAAGGTCAACGTCCAGCTCGCGGTGGGCCCGCTGCGGCCCGATGGTTTCCACGACCTGGCCAACGTGTTCCTGGCGGTCGGCCTGTACGACGTGGTGACGGTGACGCCCGCGGACGAGCTGCGGGTGACGTGCTCGGGTCCGGACGCGGACAAGGTGCCGCTGGATCCGTCGAACCTCGCGGCGCGGGCAGCAGCGGCGCTGGCTGCGCGGCATGGGCGCGAGGCGAATGTCCACATTCACATCGAGAAGGACATCCCCGTCGCGGGCGGCATGGCGGGCGGCAGCGCGGACGGCGCGGCGGCGCTGGTCGCGTGCGACGCACTGTGGGGCACGGGCGCCTCGCGCGAGGAGCTGCTGGAGATCTGCGCCGAGCTGGGCAGCGACGTGCCGTTCAGCCTGGTGGGTGGCGCGGCTCTGGGCCGGGGGAGGGGCGAGCTCCTGACGCCGGTCGAGACGGGCGGCTCCTTCCACTGGGTGTTTGCGGTTGCGGATGGTGGATTGTCGACCCCGGCGGTGTACGGGGAGTGTGACCGCCTGCGGGGCGATTCGTTCGTGCCTGCGCCGGATCCGTCGCCCGAGCTGATGGAGGCGCTGCGGGCGGGGGACGCGGTGGCGCTGGCGGGTGCGGTGAGTAACGACCTGCAGGCGGCGGCGGTCTCGCTGCGGCCGTCACTGGCGGAGACTCTGACGGCTGGCACGGAGGCGGGCGCGCTGGCGGCGATGGTGTCGGGTTCCGGCCCGACGACGGCGTTCCTGGTGAGCGACGAGGCGCAGGCGGAGAAGGTCGCGGAGGCGCTGCGGGAGTCCGGCACGTGCCGGACGGTCCGGGTGGCGTCGGGCCCGGTGCCCGGGGCGACGATCACTGTCGGTTAGGCTCTGCGATTCCGCGCCCCGAGGGGGCGCCTGAATCGGGGGTTTCACCATGGCGACTCCACCGCCGCCCTATCAGCAGCAGAACCCGTACGGCCAGCAGCAGAACCCGTACGGCCAGGGGCAGGCCCCGCACGGCCAAGGGCAGAACCCGTACGGCTACGTAGCGCCGGGCCATGCGCCTGCGCCCGGCCCGATGCCGGCGGGGCCCACGTGCCGCATGTGCGGCGGGTTCCCGGCCGTCGAGGCGACGATCCGCCAGCACCGGGGTGTCCTCTTCTGGATGACCTTCATGCACCTGAAGGGGCCGTTCTGCCGGAACTGCGGTCTCGCGGTCGAGCGTGAGATGACGGGCAAGACGCTGTGGCAGGGCTGGTGGAGCCCGTTGTCTCTGGCGCTCTTCACGCCGTTCACGCTGATCTGGAACATGACGGTGCGGTCGAAGCTGAACAAGCTGCCCCCGCCCACTCCTGGACAGGTGCCCAACCAGGGCTCTGGCCAGCAGTGGCTGTAAGTTCCCCCGTTCACCCGTTCGGGGAGTAGTTCTTCGAGTCCGGCGTGTTTGCATCTTGCCCGCCCTAGCGTCCGTTGCTACCGACGGAGGTAGGCAGGAAGGGCGGGATGCCGGATGGAAGCACGACCCGACGCGCCGATGGCCTGGCGGCTGTGCGGAAACCAGATCAAGCTGTGGCGCCAGGCCGCGGGCGTCTCTCGTGAGGAGCTCGCGGCGGAGGCGGGGTACGGGGTGGAGGCCGTCCGGTCCATGGAAATGGGCCGCCGGAGGCCGAGCCAGCACTTGTTGCAGGTGGCGGACAGCATGTTCGGCGCGGGCGGGAAGCTGGAGTCGACGCACCAGTACTTGGAGCCGGATAAGTTCGTCAGCCGGGTGCGCGAATATATGGCCATCGAGGCCGAGGCAATTGCCCTGCATTGGTACGACGTGCTGATCGTCCCCGGCCTGCTGCAGACCGAGGCGTACGCGCGCGTCCTTATGTCCAGTCACTGCCCACCTGTGGATGACGAGACTGTTGAAGCGCGGGTGGTGGCCCGGCTGGATCGTCAGGACCTGCTGAAGAAGTCGACCACGCTGTTCAACTTCGTCATCCATGAGGCCGCCTTGCGCGGGATGGTGGGCGGTCCTGAGGTGATGAAGGGGCAGCTCAACCACCTTTTGGAAGTCGGCGAGTTGCGCAATGTTTCCATCCAGGTGCTGCCTCTCGGTCAAGGCGCGTGCCCTGGGATCAGCGGCGGGTTCACTGTGCTGGAGGACCCCGATCACAGGCTTTACGGGTATCAGGAGGCCCAGGGGAGCAGCATGTTGTACACGGAGTCGGAGAGGGTGAGCGCTCTCATGAAGCGCTATGCGGGAATCCGCATGCATGCCCTCAATGCCGCGGACTCGGCGCGATTGATCAAGAAGGTGGCAGACGAACTATGAGCAGTGGGCCCATATGGTTCAAGTCCAGCTACAGCGACAATGAAGGCGCCGCCTGCGTTGAAGTCACCCTCCGCTGGACCAAGTCCAGCTACAGCGATGAAGAGGGCGCTCAATGCGTTGAAGTCGCCAGCCTCCCCCAAGCCATACGAATACGCGACTCCAAACGCAAGGACGGCCCCCAACTCGCCGTAGGCGCCCCCGCCTGGGAGGCGTTCATCGCCTACGCACCCGCCGCGGCGCGGTGGGGTTGCCCCACCCGCATGTGAAGAACCGGGCGAGCCGGCACCACCGCGTGCGGAGGGGAGCACCACAGCGTGCGGGAGGGGGCCGGGGGCGCAGGGGTGGGGGTCCGGGGCGCTGACGTGTATTTGTGGGCCCAATACCGGGGCACCCTTGGCATCCGCGGCAACGGGCCCGTAAATATACGGCCCCGGACCCCCACCCCGGAGCCCCCGGCACCCGGCACTGGACCACGTCGCCCAGCCCACCCGGTTCTCCACGGGCGGGCGGGTAGGGCTACCCCTACCCCCAAAGGGCCCGCTGCTCCCATGGGGCGGGACGCCCCGCGTCCCTAGCGTGAACCCAGTGATGGGCAAACTCGCAGCGCGCTCGCTGCGCTACAGAATCGGCGGCTTCGCCGCCACCTTCCTCGCGCTGTTCATCGGCGCGACGCTCGTCATGGCCTGCGGTGGCCTGATGGAGACCGGCATTCGGAACAACGTGCCGCCGCAGCGCCTCGCGGGCGCCGACCTGCTGGTCACCGGCGACCGTACGCACACCGTGGCGACGAGCAAGAAGCACAAGAAGGCGACCACGCTGCCCGAGCGGGTGGAGCTTCCGGCCGATCTCGTCGACAAGGTCCGCGCCGTGCCGGGCGTCCGGGCCGCCACCGGTGAGCGGACGTTCGACGCCGCCGTGCTGGGCAGCGCCGCAACGGTCACCGTCCAGGCTCACGGATGGGAATCCGCCGCGCTCACCCCGTACGCCCTCACCACCGGTGACGCGCCCGCCCGCGGCGAGGTCGTCCTCGACGCGGCCACCGCCCGCCGCGCAGGCGCACGAACCGGCGACCGAGTCCGTATCGCCGCGCACGGCGGCTCCGCCACCTACCGGGTGAGCGGTGTCGCCACCGCACACGACGTCCCGCAGGCGACGCTCTTCTTCTCGGCGGCGGACGCCACGGTCCTCTCCGGCCGCCCCGCCACCGTCGCCGACATCGCCGTCACTCTCGCCCCCGGCGCACACCAGGACGCCGTCCGCAAGGGCATCACCGAAGCCCTCGCCGACCAGACGCCCGTCACGCTCCTCTCCGGGGACGACCGGGGAGCCGTAGAGCACCCGGAGGTGCTCCAGGGCGGCGACGACCTGGTCGCGCTCTCCGGCGTCGTCGGTGGCCTCGTCGTCCTCGTCGCGGCGTTCGTCGTCGCCGGGACGGTCGCCCTCTCCGCGCAGCAGCGCAGCCGCGAACTGGCGCTCCTGCGGGCGATCGGTACGACGACCCCGCAGCTCCGCCGGATGCTGCTCGGCGAGACCCTCATGGTCATGGCGCTGGCAGGCGCCGCGGCCTGGTTCGCCGGGCCCGTCGCAGGCCGGGCCCTCTACGACACCCTCGTGGACAGCGGCATGATCGCGGACACGGTCGTCTTCACCCAGGGCTGGATCCCGGCCCTGCCCGCCTACGGGGCGCTGCTCCTCACCGCCGTCCTCGGCGGCCTGCTCGGCAGTGCGCGGGCGGTCCGCGCCAAGCCCGTCCAGGCGCTCGGCGAGGCGGCGGTCCAGGCGCCCGGACTGCACCCCGTGCGGATCGCCGCCGGGCTGCTGTTCCTCGCCGGCACGATCGCCCTCACTCTCGTCACCGCGCTCGTCCTGCGCGGCCCGGTCGCCGCCAGCACGGCAGGCCCCACGGTGATGTGCTGTGCGATCGCGCTCGCCCTCCTCGGCCCGTGGTTCGCCAAAGCCGTCACCCTTCTCCTCCACTGGCCCGTACGGATCCTCACCGGTCCCGCCGGCCGCCTCGCCGCCCTCAACTGCCGTGCCCGTACGGCCAAGCTGGCCGCCATCGCCACTCCGGTCATGCTGGCCAGCGCCATCGCCACGGGGAACCTCTACCTGCAGACCACGACGGCCGCCATGGCCGACAAGGCCTTCGCGGACAACCTGCGGGCCGACGCCGTCCTCACCTCCGCCGCGGGCGGTGTGGACCCGGCCCTCCTCGCCCGCGTCCGTGCCCTGCCGTCCGTCTCCGCCGCGAGCGCGTACGTGACCAGCGTCGCGCACACCGAGAAGCCGCACGACGGCGACGAGAACAAGAAGGGCCTGCCCCTGCAGGGGGTGAGCGCGGAGGGCGTCGCCCGCACCCTCGCCGTCCGGGCGACCGGGGGCCGCCTGGACGCCCTGCGGGGCAACGCGATCGCCCTCCCCGAGACCGTGGCGCACCGCATGCACCGCACCGTGGGGGACACGATCACCCTGATCCTGGGCGACGGGGAGCGGGCGGACGTACGGGTCGTGGCGCTGTTCGAGGGGCGCGAGGGGTTCGACACGGCGCTGACGAGCGCCGAGCTGCTCGCCCCGCACACCACCGCCGGGCTTCCGGCACAGCTCCTCGTGCGGGCGGCGCCCGGTGCAGGGGACCGGCTGACGGCCGACCTCACCGCGTTCGCGGCGCGGCACCCGGGGCTGAAGGTCACGGACCGGGACGCGCTGATGACGGCGCACGCGCAGGGCAGCCGCACCCAGGCGTCCGTCAACTACCTGATCATCGGGATGCTCATCGCGTACACGGCACTGTCCGTCGTCAACACGACCGCGGTCGCCGTCGGCAACCGCCGCAAGGAGTTCGCGCTGCAGCGGCTCACGGGGGCCACGCGCGGGCAGGTGCTGCGGATGATGACGGTGGAGGGCGGCCTGGTGGCTGTGGTGGGCCTCCTCCTCGGCGGCGTGGCGGCAGCCAGCACGCTGGTGCCGTTCGGGTACGCGCTGGGCGGCGCGGGGGCGATCTCCGGGCCGCCGGAGATCGCCGTCACGGTGATCGGCACAGGGCTCGCCCTGACGCTGGCGGCGACACTGGTCCCCACGTGGTGGGCGCTCCGGTCCCGCCCGGTGGAGGCGGCCCGCGGCTGACCCCGCCCCCGCCGGGCTTTCCGGCAGGCATGGGATCCTGGAACCCAGGAACCCCACGCAAGGAGCGGCATGGCAGCCAACCTCGTCAATCTGGAAGCCGTCGACAAGGTGTACGGCACCCGTGCACTGCTCGACGGCATCTCCCTCGGCGTGAACGAGGGCGACCGGATCGGTGTGGTCGGCCGCAACGGTGACGGCAAGACCACCCTGATCCGCATCCTCGCCAAGCTGGAGGAGGCGGACAAGGGCCGCGTCACGCACGCCGGCGGCCTGCACCTCGGCGTGCTCACGCAGCACGACTCGCTCGACCCGGCCGCCACCATCCGGCACGAGGTGATCGGCGACCTGGCCGACCACGAGTGGGCGGGCAGCGCGAAGATCCGCGACGTGCTCACGGGGCTCTTCGGCGGGCTCGACCTGCCCGGCTTCGCGGACGGCCTGGACACCGTGATCGGCCCGCTGTCCGGCGGCGAGCGCCGCCGCATCGCGCTCGCCAAGCTGCTCATCGCCGACCAGGACATGATCGTCCTGGACGAGCCCACGAACCACCTCGACGTCGAGGGCATCTCCTGGCTCGCGAGCCACCTGCAGCAGCGCCGCTCGGCGCTGGTCTGCGTCACGCACGACCGCTGGTTCCTGGACCAGGTGTGCACGCGCATGTGGGACGTGCAGCGCGGCGTCGTCCACGAGTACGAGGGCGGCTACAGCGACTACGTCTTCGCGCGCGCCGAGCGCGAGCGCATCGCCGCGACCGAGGAGGCGAAGCGGCAGAACCTGATGCGCAAGGAGCTCGCGTGGCTGCGCCGCGGCGCCCCGGCCCGCACGAGCAAGCCGCGCTTCCGCATCGAGGCCGCGAACGAGCTGATCGCGGACGTGCCGCCGCCGCGCGACAGCGCCGAGCTGATGAAGTTCGCGAGCTCGCGCCTGGGCAAGACGGTCTTCGACCTGGAGAACGTCTCCATCCAGGCGGGCCCCAAGGAGCTCATCAAGCACCTGACGTGGCAGCTCGGCCCGGGCGACCGCATCGGCCTCGTCGGCGTCAACGGCGCGGGCAAGACCTCGCTGCTGCGCGCGCTCGCGGAGGCGGCGGCCACCGAGGGCGAGAAGCAGCCGGCGGGCGGCAAGGTCGTCGTCGGCAAGACCGTCAAGCTGGCCTACCTCTCGCAGGAGGTCGGCGAACTCGACCCGGCCAAGCGGGTGCTGGAGGCCGTGCAGCAGGTCCGCGACCGCGTCGACCTCGGCAAGGGCCGCGAGATGACCGCGGGACAGCTGTGCGAGAAGTTCGGCTTCACGAAGGAGAAGCAGTGGACGCCGGTCGGCGACCTCTCCGGCGGTGAGCGCCGCCGGCTGCAGATCCTGCGCCTGCTGATGGACGAGCCCAACGTCCTCTTCCTCGACGAGCCGACGAACGACCTCGACATCGAGACCCTCACCCAGCTGGAGGACCTCCTCGACGGCTGGCCCGGCTCGATGATCGTCATCAGCCACGACCGGTACTTCGTCGAGCGCACCACCGACAAGGTGTACGCGCTGCTCGGCGACCGGGCCCTGCGGATGCTGCCGCGCGGCCTGGACGAGTACCTGGAGCGGCGGCAGCGCGTGATCGAGGCTGCCGCGCCCGCCGCCGCTCCGGCCGCGGCCCCGGCGGCGGGCGCGCCGGCGCAGAAGTCCGCCGCGGACGCGCGCGCCGCGAAAAAGGAACTGCAGAAGATCGAGCGCCGCCTGGACCGCATCAGCGAGCAGGAGGCGAAGCTCCACGCGCAGATCGCCGAAAAGGCGACCGACTTCGAGGCGGTTGCCAAGCTGGACGCGGAGCTGCGGGAGCTGGCGGGCGAGCGCGACGAACTGGAACTGCGCTGGCTGGAACTGGCGGAGGACGCGTAGCCGTTCCGGCGGATGACGGGGCGGCACGTGCCTGTGCCGGTGCTTCCGGATTCCGCCGGACCCTCGCCGTCGTGGTCGACCGCCGTCGCGGCGGCTTCAAGGATGCGAGCTCATCCTTGACCTGCACCCGGTGAAGGAGCCTGCCCCTTCACATCCGGCGGTTCAAGGGTGCGGGAGCGCAACCTCGGCCTGTGACCGGGGCGAAGGGGCCCGGCCCCTTCGCTTCCGCCGCAACGGCGCGCAACCACAACGGTGGAGCCCGGCGGTGCCCGGCGCACCCGAACCCGTACGGCCCCGCACAACCGTCCGGCACGGGCAACAGTCTCGTCACGGGCCGGTATCGACCCGTGCCCCGTCAGTACCGGGTGATAAAAAGAACATCCGCCAGCCCCGCCGCAACGAGGAAAGCTGATGTCAACACCGCCCCCGCCCCAGCCGCCCAACCAGCCGCCGCAGGGCTTCGGGGCACCCAGCCCCTCGTACGGCTATCCGCCGCAGCAGCCCGCGCCCACTCAGCCCGCTCAGCCCGCGGTGAGCGCTCCGGCGCCGCAGTCCCCGCAGCCGCCGCAGGCGCCCCCGCAGGGCCCGCCGGCCCCGCCCCTCGGCCCGCCCGGGCCGCCGCCGTCGGGGCAGCCCGGCTACGGCTACCCGCAGACGCCGCCGCCCCCGCCGCCGCCCGCCGCGCCGCAGACCGCGCCCCAGGGCGGCTACGGCTACCCGGGCCCGGGCCAGCAGCAGCCGGCGCAGGGGTACCCGCAGTACAACGCCTACCCGCAGCAGCCCGGCCCGTACGGCGCCCCGGGCCAGTACCCCGGCGCGCCCGGCGGCAACGGCGGTGACGCCGCCAAGAAGAAGCGCATGGCGATCATCGCCGGCTCCGTGGCGGCCGTCCTCGTCCTCGTCGGCGGCGGCATCTGGTTCGCCACCAGCGGCGACAAGGACGAGACCAACGTCGCCAGCAACGGCCAGACCGGTGGCAACGGCGGCAACGGCGGCACCAAGGGCGGCGGCGGAGGCGGTGGCGGCAAGCCCAAGACCGTCGACGGCAAGCTCCTGTTCAACGTCGAGCAGGAGAAGGTCGACGACCTCGTCAACATGAACGGCATGTGGGCCACCGACCAGGTGATCGCCAAGGGCGACGTCTACAAGGTCGTCGGCTACGGCCTGTCCGGCGGCAAGAAGTGGGAGCTCCCGCTCGACGGCGCCATCTGCTGGGCGAACCCCAAGGCCACCGACGACGGCAAGGCCGTCATCCTCGTCAGCGACGGCAAGCCCAGCGCGGAGAAGAAGTACGGCGGCCCCTGCACCCAGGTCATCGCCTTCGACGTCAACAAGGGCACCAAGCTCTGGCAGAAGTCGGCCAAGTCCGGCGACCGCGACGTGACCTTCTCCGAGGTCACCATCGGCGGCGGCACGGTCGCCGCGGGCGGCCTCAGCGGCGGAGCCGCCTGGTCGCTGGCGGAGGGCAAGGAGCTGTGGGCCCCGAAGGCCGACGGCGACGACTGCCGCGACGGCGGCTACGGCGGTGGCAGCAAGCTCGTCGCCGTGCGCCGCTGCGGTGACATCGAGCGCGGCATCGTCAAGATCCAGACGCTCGACCCCGCGTCGGGCGCCGTGAAGTCCTCGTACCAGATGCCGCCCGGCCTGAGCTGGCCGCACATCGCCTCCACCGATCCCCTCGTCGTCGCCGTCAACGCCGGTGGCAGCACGGGCAACGGCGCGTCCGACTTCTTCGTCGTCGACGACAGCGCCAAGGACGGCAAGCTGCGCAGCAAGATCTCCACGGACAACGGCAAGTACGAGCCGCGCTGCCCGTCCACCGAGGTCGAGGGCTGCACCAAGCTGTCCATCACCAAGGACACGCTCTACATGCCGACCGCGGACCACGCCTCCGGAGACGCCAACCAGGCCGGCCGCGTCAACGAGATCGTCGCCTTCGACCTGGCCACCGGCCAGACCAAGGGCAAGACGGACGGCACCCCCGGCTCCACCCTGGTGCCCCTCGGCGTGGACCAGGACGGCTACCCGATCGGGTACCAGATCCCGACCTACAACGCCGGCGGCAAGGTGCTGCGCATCGACCCCAAGACGTACAAGGCCGACGTGCTGCTGAAGAACGCCGACGAAACGTCCCGCCCGGAGCGGGAGCTGTCGCCCGACTTCCAGATGGGCCTGTGGGCCCAGGGCCGGCTCTTCCTCGGCACCAAGTACGCGCACCGCGCCTCCACGGTCGATCTGGGGAAGCAGTACACGCTGATGGTGTTCGGCGGGAGCTGATCCTGACCCGGAAGGCTGACCGTCCGCGTTGACGCGACGTGATCACGGCGCTGCCCGTACAAGCGGTTTCCGACCGCTTGGCGCCGTGATCAAGCACAATTGACGTCGGAGAAGTCGTATCCCTGCTCGTCGCGCTGCCGCGCCTGAACGATCCGTTTCAGTCGCGAAGTACACGTGATTGGCAGGGATTTCGGCATTCCGGGGGACTTCTCACCGGTAAGGGGCGCGCAACGTCGAACAAGCGTGTAGCTTCCGGGGTCGAGGGGTCGACAAGGAGACGTAGAGACGTACGCGGGGCGACAGGGGGCAAGCGCATGGGCGTGCGGCTCATGGTGGTCGACGATCACCGACTGCTGGCCGAGGCGCTCGCCTCGGCCCTGAAGCTGCGCGGGCACCGGGTCCTGGCCGCGGCCGCGCCGAGCGCGGGCGCCGCCGATCTGGTGGTGAGCCGCGCACCCGAAGTGTGCCTGCTGGGCACCGCCACACCCGCCGAGCCGGGGGTCTTCGACCCCGTCGTCCGCATCAAGCGGGACCGGCCGCAGGTGGCCGTCGTCGTGCTCGGCCCGGTGCCGAGCCCGCTCGGCATCGCCGCGGCCTTCGCCGCCGGCGCGTCCGGCTACGTGCGGCACAACGAACGGATCGAGGGCGTCGAGCGCGCCATGATGAAGGCGCGGGCGGGCGAGGCCGCGGTCGATCCGCAGCTCCTCCAGGGCGCGTTCGCGGAGCTGCTCAACCCCGCGGCCCAGCCCGACGACGAAGGGGCGCGGCTGCTGCAGCTCCTCACCCCGCGGGAGGTCGAAGTCCTCGTCCGGGTCGCAGAGGGGGAGGACACGCGCCTGATCGCGGCGGGCATGGGGATAGCGCCGAGCACAGCGCGGACGCATGTGCAGCGAGTGCTGATGAAGCTGGGGGTGGGGTCGCGCTTGGAGGCGGCTGCGCTTGCCGCGCGCACCGGCCTGCTGGACCGCGCGGCGGGCTCCGGCCCGGTGCCGCCGCCGCGGGGGCCTGCAGGCCCGTAGGCACGGGGCTCCGCCCCGGACCCCGGTCCTCGAACTCCCCCCAGCTACCGCTGGGTGATTTTCGTTGCGGACTCCACCTTTGGTGTTGCGCAAGCCGCAGCAAAACACAGCCTGTCCGGCGTCTGAGGACGAGCGCGTTCAGCGCGACAAGGGGGTCTGGGGGCTTGCCCCCAGTTACGGGAAGGGGCGGGGTGGGGAGAAGAAAGCCGTGAGCCCACCGCGCCCCGTGAGGAAGACGGCAACCAAGCTCGCCGACGGCCGCGAGCTGATCTACTACGACCTCGACGGCGACGTCATACGCGAGCCCGCGGACGACCCCCGCCCCCTTCCTCCCGTCACCACCACCACCGAAATCCGCCGCGACCCGATCCTCGGCGACGACGTCGTCATCGCCTCCCACCGCCAGACCCGCACCTTCCTCCCACCCGCGGAAGCGTGCCCCCTGTGCCCCTCAAGTCCCGGCCGCCCCACGGAGATCCCCGCCTCCGACTACGAAGTCGCCGTCTTCGAGAACCGCTTCCCCTCCCTCGCCGGCGAGGCGGCCGGCCGCTGCGAAGTCGTCTGCTTCACCCCCGACCACCACGCCTCCTTCGCCGCCCTCGGCGAAGACCGCGCCGCCCTCGTCCTCGCCGCCTGGACCGACCGCACCGCCGTACTGGCCGCGCTCCCCGCCGTGCGGCAGGTGTTCTGCTTCGAGAACCGGGGCGAGGAGATCGGCGTGACCCTCGGCCACCCGCATGGCCAGATCTACGCGTACCCGTTCGTCACCCCGCGCACCGAGCGCATGCTCGCCTCGGCCGCCGCCCACGCGGCCCGCACGGGCGGGCGCAACCTCTTCGACGACACCGTGGCCGCCGAGCGCGAGGACGGCCGCCGCATCGTCCTCGCGGCCGAGCACTGGGCGGCCTTCGTGCCGTACGCCGCCCACTGGCCCTACGAGGTGCATCTCTACCCCCGCCGCCGCGTGCCCGACCTGCTCGCCCTGGACGACGCCGCCCGCACAGAGTTCCCACAGGTCTACCTGGAACTCTTGCGCCGGTTCGACCGGATATTCGACCCCGCCGGGCCGCCCACCCCGTACGTCTCCGCCTGGCACCAGGCGCCGTTCCAGGACCCCCGCAGGAGTGAATTCGCGCTCCACCTGGAGCTCTTCACCGTCCGCCGGGCTCCCGGAAAGCTGAAGTTCCTCGCGGGTTCCGAATCCGGCATGAACGTGTTCATCAACGATGTGCCGCCCGAGGCCGCGGCGGAGCGACTGCGAGAGGTAGCGGGTCAATGAGCGACAGCAGCAGGAAGTGCCTGGTCACGGGTGGCGCGGGCTACGTCGGAAGCGTCGTGGCGGCGCATCTGCTGGCCGCCGGGCACACCGTGACCGTCCTCGACGACCTCTCGACCGGGCACCGGGCCGCCGTCCCCGAGGGCGCCGCGTTCGTCCGGGGCCGCGTGCAGGACGCGGGGCAGTGGCTCGACAGCTCCTACGACGCCGTGCTGCACTTCGCGGCCTTCTCGCAGGTCGGCCAGTCCGTCGCCGACCCCGAGCCGTACTGGCGCAACAACGTCGGCGGCACCGCCGACCTGCTCGCCGCCATGCGCGACGCCGGCGTGCGCACCCTCGTCTTCTCCTCCACGGCCGCCACCTACGGCGAACCGGCCGCCGTCCCCATCACCGAGGACGCCCCCACGGCCCCCACCAACCCCTACGGCGCCACCAAGCTCGCCGTCGACCACATGATCGGCGGCGAGTGCGCCGCCCACGGCCTGGCCGCCGTCTCCCTGCGCTACTTCAACGTCGCGGGCGCGTACGGCCGCTACGGCGAGCGGCACGAGCCCGAGACCCACCTGATCCCGCTCGTCCTGCAGGTGGCCCGCGGCGAGCGCGAGGCCATCGCCGTCTACGGCGACGACTACCCGACCCCGGACGGCACCTGCGTCCGCGACTACATCCACGTCGCCGACCTCGCCGAGGCCCACCTCCTCGCCCTCTCCGCCGCACGCGACGGCGAACACCTCATCTGCAATCTGGGCAACGGCAACGGCTTCTCCGTCCACGAGGTCATCGAGACCGTCCGCAAGGTCACCGGCCACCCCGTCCCGCAGACCGCCGCCCCGCGCCGCCCCGGCGACCCGGCCGTCCTCGTGGCCTCCGCCGAGCGCGCCCGCGAGACCCTCGGCTGGACCCCGCGCCGCCCGGACCTCGCCGGGATCGTCGCCGACGCCTGGGAGTTCGCGCGCCGCGGGCCCGAGCAGTGACCGCAGCGGCGAACGACGCGGCCGAGGGGTTCGAGCACGCCTACGGGTACGCCCCCGGCGGCGTCTGGGCCGCGCCCGGCCGCGTCAACCTCATCGGCGAGTACACGGACGTCAACGAAGGCCACGTCCTGCCGATCGCCCTCCCGCACTGCACCCGCGTGGCCGCCGCGGCCCGTACGGACGGCGTGCTGCGGCTGCGCTCGCGCGAGGCGCCGGGCACGGCCGAACTGTCCTTGGCCGCGCTCGCACCCGGCGGCGTGACGGGCTGGGCCGCCTACCCGGCGGGCGTCGCCTGGGCGCTGCGCGAGGCGGGCCTGCCCGTCGGCGGGGCGGACGTGTACGTGGAGAGCGACGTGCCGGCGGGCGCCGGGCTGTCGTCCTCCGCCGCCCTGGAGGTCGCCACGGCCCTCGCGCTCACCGAGCTGCACGGCCTCGCCCGCGAGCGCCCCGCCCTCGCACGGCTCGCCCAGCGCGCCGAGAACGCCTTCGTGGGCGTCCCCTGCGGAGTCATGGACCAGACGGCCTCCGCCTGCTGCACCGCCGGCCACGCCCTGCACCTCGACACCCGCGACCTCGCGCTGCGGCAGGTCCCCTTCGACCTCGCCGCCCACGGGCTGCGGCTGCTCGTCGTGGACACCCGCGTCCGGCACGCCCTGGCGGACGGCGCCTACGCGGCGCGGCGGGCGGGCTGCGAGGCGGCGGCGCGGGCCCTGGGCGTACGGGCCCTGCGGGACGTGCCCCACGGGGAGCTGGGGGCCGCGCTGGGCGGGCTCGCCGACGCGTCCCTGCGGCCCCTGGTGCGGCACGTCGTGACCGAGGGCGAGCGGGTACGGGAGGTCGTGGCGCTCCTGGACGGGGGCGAGCCGCGCAAGGCCGGGCCGCTGCTGACCGCCGGCCACGCCTCCCTCCGCGACGACTTCGCCGTCTCCTGCCCGGAGCTCGACCTGGCCGTCGCGGTCGCGAACGAAGCGGGCGCGCTCGGGGCGCGGATGACCGGCGCCGGCTTCGGCGGCTCCGCGCTGGCGCTCGTGGAGGAGGGCGCGGCGGACGCGGTCGGCGGGGCCGTCACGGCGGCCTTCGCGGCGGCCGGGCACCGTCCGCCGCGGGTCTTCGCAGCCGTGGCGGGCGGCGGTGCGCGGCGGGTGCTCCGAGGTGAGGGGTGAACCGGCGCCGGAGGGTACTCCCCGATCGTGCAGTCGGGCATGGTCAACTTCGCGTCGTTCCACGTCGTTCACTGCCTCAATACTGAACAGAAAGCTCACCATAAACAGGCGGGTCGAGCAGTTTTGCCAATCGGCTTCCGTTGCGGGACCCCCGCCGTACGCTGATGCACAGCGTCGGTGGGGGCCGGCGCTGATCAGGGGGCGAGACAGGCAGGTACGACGCCCGGGGCGGGGTGGAAGTCAACAAGTGCGGCGGCGGCCGTGCGGTGTGTGGCGGCCCCGGACCGGGCGCCGTACCCGCACTGACCGCCGCCCGGGATATGGGGGTGGCAGTGGCACGTATTCGGGTACTGGTGGTCGACGACCACCGCATCTTCGCCGAGTCGCTCGCCGCCGCCCTCGCGGCCGAGCAGGACGTGGAGGTCTCGGCGGCCGGCAGCGGGCCGGCGGCGCTGCGCGCGCTGGAGCGGGCGGCGGCCGAGGGGCGTCGCTTCGACGTGCTCCTGATCGATGCCGACCTCGGCACGGTCGGGCAGGACGGCGGGGGAGTGCCGGGCCAGCTCAGGGGGCCCGCACCGCACGGCGCGGGCCTCGGGACCGGGCACGGCCCGCCCCACGCCGCGGGCCACGGGCCGGTGCACGGCACCGTGCACGACGGCAGCGGGCCCGGTGAGGGCACGGTCGACGGGATCTCGCTCGTGGCCGGCGTGCGCAGCGCGCACCCCGCGGTGCGCACGGTGGTCCTCGCCGAGCGCGACGACCCGCGGCGGGCCGCGGCGGCCCTGCAGGCCGGCGCCGGCGGCTGGGTCGCCAAGGACTGCTCGCTGTCCCGGCTGCTGGCCGTCATCAGGGGCGTCCTCCGGGACGAGACGCACCTGCCGCCCGCCCTGCTCACGGGCGTGCTGCGGGAGCTCACGGCGGCCCGCAAGCACCGCACGGAGAGCGAGCGGCTCGTGGAGTCGCTGACGCCGCGCGAGCGCGAGGTGCTGCGCTGCATGGTGGCCGGGCTGGGCCGCAAGGCCGTCGCCGAACGGCTCTACCTCTCCCCGCACACCGTCCGCACCCACATGCAGAACGTGCTGGGGAAGCTCGGCGTCCACTCCACCCTCGCCGCCGTCGCGCTCGCGCGCAGGGCCGGCGTCGGGCCCGTGGACCTAACCGGGAGTGTTGTCGAACGGGGCGGTCAGCTGGCGTAGCAGATCGGCCAGCTCGCGGCGCTGGGTGCGGGACAGCTCGGAGAGGATGGCGCGCTCCTGCTCCAGGAGCCCGGCCAGGGCCTCGTCCGCGCGGTCCCGGCCCTCGTCCGTGAGACGCACGAGCACGCCCCGTCGGTCGCTCGGGTCGGGCTCCCGCCGCACCAGGCCCTTCTTGGCGAGCCGGTCGATGCGGTTGGTCATCGTGCCGGACGTGACCAGCGTCTGGGTCAGCAGCTGTCCGGGCGAGAGCTGGTACGGGGCCCCGGCGCGGCGCAGCGCCGTCAGGACGTCGAACTCCCACGGCTCCAGCTCGTGCTCGGCGAAGGCCAGACGGCGGGCGCGGTCGAGGTGACGGGCCAGCCTGCTCACACGGCTGAGCACCTCGAGCGGCTCCACGTCGAGGTCAGGGCGCTCGCGGCGCCACGCTGAAACCAGCCGATCGACCTCGTCCTCCATGACGATCAGTGTAGAGGGTCTGTCGACATGAAGTCTCTTGACGTCAAGATATCCCTGTGGTGATCCTGGAAGCATGACGACTCACGCTGCCACGCCTGTCTGGGACCCGGAGCAGTACCTGCGTCACTCGGGCCCCCGGTCCCGCCCCTTCCACGACCTGCTGGCCCGCGTGCCGGTGCGCGATCCCGCGCGGATCGCCGACCTCGGGTGCGGGCCGGGCAACGTCACGGCACTGCTCGCCGAGCGGTGGCCGCGGGCGCGGATCACGGGCCTGGACACCTCGGAAGAGATGCTGCGGCAGGCGCGCGAGCGGCTCCCCGGCGCGGAATTCCTCCGCGCGGACCTGCGCGGGTGGACGCCGGACGGCTCGTACGACCTGATCATCTCCAGCGCGACGTTCCAGTGGGTGCCGGGGCACGAGGAGTCGTTCCCGGCGTGGACCGGGGCGCTCGCCCCGGGCGGAGCCTTCGCCTTCACCGTGCCGGGCAACTTCGGCGAGCCCAGCCATGTGCTGCTGCACGAGCTCTGCGAGAGCGAGGCGTGGCGGGAACGGCTGGGTGGCCTCCAGCGGCCCGGGCACGTGCTGACGCCCGCGCAGTACCTGGAGCGGCTCGCCGGCCAGGGCTTGGCCGTGGACGCCTGGGAGACCACGTACGTCCACGTCCTGGAGGGCGAGGACGCGGTCCTCGACTGGACGAAGGGCACGACGCTGCGGCCGGTCCTGACGGCGCTGCGCGGCGACGCGGAGGCGCGGACGCGATTCCTGTCGGAGTACGGGGCGCTCCTGCGCGAGGCGTATCCCCGCGGGCGGCACGGCACGGTGTTTCCGTTCCGGCGCGTATTCGTAGTGGCGCGCCGAGGCTGATGAAGGGGCCCGGCCCCTTCAATCCGCCGCGGCGGCGGTTTCAAGGTGCGGGGGCACCTCGGAACCGCACCGGGCACGGCGTGCGCACCGCTACGCGCGCCGGTGCCCCACAAGCCGGGGCTTCGGCTCCAAGCCGTCCAGACCGTGCCACGCCAAGTTCACCAGGTGCGCCGCCACCTCCGCCTTCTTCGGCTTGCGGACGTCCAGCCACCACTGGCCCGTGAGGGCCACCATGCCGACGAGGGCCTGGGCGTACAGCGGGGCGAGCTTCGCGTCGAAGCCGCGGGCCTTGAATTCCAGGCCGAGGATGTCCTCGACCTGCGTGGCGATGTCGCTGATCAGGGAGGCGAACGTGCCCGTGGACTGCGCCACGGGCGAATCGCGGACGAGGATGCGGAAGCCGTCCGTGTACCGCTCGATGTAATCCAGCAGGGCGAACGCGGCCTGCTCCAGCAGCTCCCGCGGGTGGCCCGCGGTCAGCGCCCCGGTGACCATGTCGAGCAGCTGCCGCATCTCGCGGTCGACCACCACCGCGTACAGCCCTTCCTTGCCGCCGAAGTGCTCGTAGACGACCGGCTTGGAGACCCCGGCCTTCGCCGCGATCTCCTCGACCGACGTGCCCTCGAACCCCCGCTCGGCGAAGAGCGTGCGACCGATGTCCAGCAGCTGCTCCCGGCGCTCCGCGCCGGTCATCCGCACCCGCCGGGTGCGACGGGTCCCCGCAGCCGGGGCCCGGTCCTTGTTACTGGTGGTATTGCTGTCGATCGCCACGCTGTCAATCATGCCGCCTCGGCGGCACTCTCCTTCCGTCGGGAGTCGAGGCGGTCGGCCTTCGGCCACCGCACGTCGTAGGCCCAGCCCGCCTGCTCGAACCAGCGGATCAGTCGTGCGCTGGAGTCCAGCTGCCCCTTCAGCACGCCGTGCCGGGCCGACGTCGGGTCCGCGTGGTGCAGGTTGTGCCAGGACTCGCCGCAGGACAGGATCGCCAGCCACCACACGTTGCCCGAGCGGTCACGCGACTTGAACGGCCGCTTGCCCACGGCGTGGCAGATCGAGTTGATCGACCACGTCACATGGTGCAGCAGGGCGACGCGGACCAGCGAGCCCCAGAAGAACGCCGTGGCCGCCCCCTGCCAGGACCAGGTGACCAGGCCGCCGACCAGCGGCGGGATCAGCAGGGACACCGCCGTCCACAGCACGAACTGGCGGGAGATCGCCCGGATCATGGGGTCCTTGATCAGATCGGGGGCGTACTTGTGCTGCGGGGTCTGCTCCTCGTCGAACATCCAGCCGACGTGGGCCCACCACAGCCCCTTCATCAGCGCCGGCACCGTCTCGCCGAAGCGCCACGGCGAGTGCGGATCCCCCTCCGCGTCCGAGAACCGGTGGTGCCGCCGGTGGTCGGCGACCCAGCGCACCAGCGGGCCCTCCACCGCCATCGACCCCATGATCGCCAGTGCGGCCCGCAGCGGCCGGTTGGCCTTGAACGAGCCGTGCGTGAAATAGCGGTGGAAGCCGATGGTGATGCCGTGGCAGCCGATGAAGTACATCGCGGTCATCAGCCCGAGATCGAGCCAGCTCACCCCCCAGCCCCAGGCCAGCGGGACCGCCGCGACCAGGGCGAGGAACGGCACGGTGATGAAGAGCAGCAGCGTGATCTGCTCCACGGAACGCTTGCTGTCGCCACCCAGAGTGGCGGAGGGGAGCGGGGCTTCCTGGGCCTTCGGCGCGTCTTCGAGCACGTCGGGGCTTGCAGTCATGGGTTCCCTCATGGGGGTCGGGGCATGGCTACGGTTCCGTAACCTACGGCTTCGTAAGTATGGCAGGGCGGTGGCGGGGAGCAAGAGGGCTGTGGATAACCGCGCGTCGTGCGGAGACCTATGCTGGTGGGCGTCGGACAGCGCGGTCCGCAACCCCTCCAGACGTGCCAGAAACTCTGCAAGGAGCCGCACCTGTGAGCAGTGCCGACAACACCAACGCCGCCCTGCGCGCCGACATCCGCCGCCTCGGCGACCTCCTCGGCGAAACCCTGGTCCGCCAGGAGGGGGAAGAGCTCCTCGACCTCGTGGAGCGGGTCCGCGCCCTGACCCGCACCGACGGCGAGGCCGCCGCCGAGCTGCTCGGTGCCACCGACCTGGAGACCGCCGCCAAGCTCGTCCGCGCCTTCTCCACCTACTTCCACCTGGCGAACGTCACCGAGCAGGTCCACCGCGGCCGCGAGCTCGCGGCCAAGCGCGCCGCCGAGGGCTCGATCCTGGCCCGCACCGCGGACCAGCTCAAGGAAGCCGACCCCGAGCACGTGCAGCAGACCGTCGAGAACCTCGGCGTCCGCCCCGTCTTCACCGCGCACCCCACCGAGGCCGCCCGCCGCAGCGTCCTCAACAAGCTCCGCCGCATCGCGGCCCTCCTCGACACCCTCGCCGCGGGCACCGGCGACAAGCGCCGCACCGACCTGCGCCTCGCCGAGAACATCGACCTGCTCTGGCAGACCGACGAACTGCGCGTCGCCCGCCCCGAGCCCACCGACGAGGCCCGCAACGCCATCTACTACCTCGACGAGCTCCACGCCAACGCCGTCGGCGACGTCCTGGAGGACCTCGCCGCCGAGCTGGAGCGCGTCGGCGTCGCCCTGCCCCCCACCACCCGCCCGCTCACCTTCGGCACCTGGATCGGCGGCGACCGCGACGGCAACCCCAACGTGACCCCCCAGGTCACCTGGGACGTCCTCCTCCTGCAGTACGAGCACGGCATCACCGACGCCCTCGACCTCGTCGACGAACTGCGCGGCGCCCTCTCCAACTCCATCCGCAACAGCGGCGCCACCGAGGAGCTCCTCTCCTCCCTCCAGCGCGACCTCGAACTCCTGCCCGAGATCAGCCCCCGCTACAAGCGCCTCAACGCCGAAGAGCCCTACCGCCTCAAGGCCACCTGCATCCGCCAGAAGCTCGTCAACACCCGCGAGCGCCTGGCCCGCAACACCCCCCACGAGGACGGCCGCGACTACCTCGGCACCACCGAGCTCCTCGCCGACCTCCAGATCATCCAGGACTCCCTGCGCGCCCACCGCGGCCGCCTGATCGCCGACGGCCGCCTGGAGCGCGCCCTGCGCACCCTCGCCTCCTTCGGCCTCCACCTGGCCACCATGGACGTCCGCGAGCACGCCGACGCCCACCACCACGCCCTCGGCCAGCTCTTCGACCGCCTCGGCGAGGAGTCCTGGCGCTACGCGGACATGCCCCGCGACTACCGCCGCAAGCTCCTCGCCAAGGAGCTGCGCTCCCGCCGCCCGCTGGCCCCCAGCCCCGCGCCCCTCGACGCCGCCGGCGCCAAGACCCTCGGCGTCTTCGGCACCATCCGCGAGGCCCTGGAGAAGTTCGGCCCCGAGGTCGTCGAGTCGTACATCATCTCGATGTGCCAGGGCGCCGACGACGTCTTCGCCGCCGCCGTCCTCGCCCGCGAAGCCGGCCTCATCGACCTCCACGCCGGCTGGGCCAAGATCGGCATCGTCCCGCTCCTGGAGACCACCGACGAGCTCAAGGAAGCCGACCGCATCCTCGACGACATGCTCGCCGACCCCTCCTACCGGCGCCTGGTGGCCCTCCGCGGCGACGTCCAGGAGGTCATGCTCGGCTACTCCGACTCCTCCAAGTTCGGCGGCATCACCACCTCCCAGTGGGAGATCCACCGCGCCCAGCGCCGCCTGCGCGACGTCGCCCACCGCTACGGCGTCCGCCTGCGCCTCTTCCACGGCCGCGGCGGCACCGTCGGCCGCGGCGGCGGCCCCACCCACGACGCGATCCTCGCCCAGCCCTGGGGCACCCTGGAGGGCGAGATCAAGGTCACCGAGCAGGGCGAGGTCATCTCCGACAAGTACCTCATCCCCGCCCTCGCCCGCGAGAACCTGGAACTGACGGTCGCCGCCACCCTCCAGGCCTCCGCCCTGCACACCGCCCCCCGCCAGTCCGACGAGGCCCTCGCCCGCTGGGACGCGGCCATGGACACCGTCTCCGACGCCGCCCACTGCGCGTACCGCCGCCTGGTCGAGGACCCCGACCTCCCCGCGTACTTCTTCGCCTCGACCCCCGTCGACCAGCTCGCCGAGCTCCACCTCGGCTCCCGCCCCTCGCGCCGACCCGACTCCGGCGCCGGCCTCGACGGCCTCCGCGCCATCCCGTGGGTCTTCGGCTGGACCCAGTCCCGCCAGATCGTCCCCGGCTGGTTCGGCGTCGGCTCCGGGCTCAGGGCCGCCCGCGAAGCCGGCCTGGACACCGTCCTGGACGAGATGCACGAGCACTGGCACTTCTTCCAGAACTTCCTGTCCAACGTCGAGATGACCCTCGCCAAGACCGATCTGCGCATCGCCCAGCACTACGTCGACACCCTCGTCCCCGACGAGCTCAAGCACGTCTTCGACGTCATCAAGGCCGAGCACGAACTCACCGTGCAGGAAGTGCTGCGCATCACCGGCGAGGCCGAGCTCCTCGACGCCAGCCCGGTCCTGCGCCAGACGTTCCGCGTGCGCGACGCGTACCTGGACCCCATCTCGTACCTGCAGGTGACGCTGCTGCACCGCCAGCGGCAGGCCGCCGAGCGGGGCGAGCAGGCGGATCCCCTGCTGGGCCGTGCGCTCCTGCTCACGGTCAACGGTGTGGCCGCGGGCCTGCGCAACACGGGCTGACGCACACACGCGAAGTGGCCCCCGCCCCGACGGGCGGGGGGCCCATCGCGGGGGTGAGGGGTTGTGCGGGCTCTGC
>NZ_JBMMMZ010000015.1:190332-320680 GCF_049725035.1 Streptomyces sp. XH2
GGGGCGGGCCCAACGCGGGGTCCCCCACACAGGATACGGGCCCCCCCCCGTTCGGGGGGGGGGCCACTTCGCGTGTGTCAGGAGTTGTACGTGCTCTGCGCGCGCTCCAGGCCGTCCACGATCAGGGACTCCACCGCGTCCGCGGCCCGGTCCACCTCGTAGCCGAGGTCCTTCCGCTCCGTGGACGAGAAGTCCTTCAGGACGAAGTCCGCAACGGGCATCCGCCCCGGCGGCCGCCCGATCCCGAACCGCACCCGCAGGTAGTCCGGCCCCAGCGCCTTCGTGATCGACTTCAGGCCGTTGTGGCCGTTGTCGCCGCCGCCGAGCTTCAGCCGCAGCGTGCCGTAGTCGATGTCCAGCTCGTCGTGGACGGCGATCACGCGCTCGGCGGGCACCTTGTAGAAGTCCCGCAGCGCAGCCGTCGGCCCGCCCGACAGATTCATGAACGACATCGGCTTGGCGACCACCACACGACGGCTCGACAGGCCGGGCGCACCGAGGCGGCCCTCGACGACCTGGGCCCGCGAGGCCTTGTGCGCCTTGAACTTGGCGCCCATCCGCTCCGCGAGCAGGTCCGCGACCATGAAGCCCACGTTGTGGCGGTTGCCCGTGTACTCCGGCCCGGGGTTGCCCAGGCCCACGATCAGCCAGGGGCTGGAGTCGTCCGTCATCTGCATGTCTCCTTCATACGCCAACCGCCGTCCCGCTTCCTCATCGGAGCGGGACGGCGGTCGGAAAAGAAAAGCCGGGTGCGGCGAGGATCAGGCCTCGGCGCCCTCAGCGGCCTCGGCCGGGGCGGCCTGGCCGGCGACGACGTGCAGGACCACGGCGTCGGCGTCGACGGCGAGGGCGACACCGGCCGGCAGGACGACGTCCTTGGCCAGGACGGAGGCACCGGCCTCGAGGCCCGCGACGGAGACGGTGACGGCCTCGGGGATGTGGGTGGCCTCGGCCTCGACCGGCAGGGCGGTCAGGGTGTGCTCGATGAGGTTGCCGCCCGGGGCGATCTCGCCCTCGGTGTGGACCGGGACCTCGACGGTGACCGTCTCGCCGCGCTTGACGACCAGCAGGTCGACGTGCTCGAGGAAGCCCTTGAGGGCGTCACGCTGGACGGCCTTGGGGATGACGAGCTCGGAGCGGCCCTCGATGTCCAGGGAGAGCAGGACGTTCGGGGTCTTCAGGGCCATCATCAGGTCGTGACCCGGCAGGGTGACGTGGACCGGCTCGGAACCGTGGCCGTAGACGACGGCGGGAACCTGGTTGGCGCGGCGGATGCGACGGGCAGCGCCCTTGCCGAACTCGGCACGGACCTGGGCGGGGATCTTGATCTCAGCCATGGTGCACTCCTCGTGAGGTGTGGATCGGATGGGCCGTTACCCGGCCACATACGGACCTGCTACGAAGAGCGCGTCGATAACGGACCGCCGCACATGAGTGCGGCCTCCCTCGCCGAGCAACTCCAGGAGTGTACCCGGCGGGGAGGCCGCCCAGAAATCGATCAGGACCGTGCCGGTCCCAGGCCGATCGTTTTTGCAGCCGGCAGGCTAGCGCCGCCGAAGGCTCACTGCTCCTCGAAGAGGCTCGTCACCGAGCCGTCCTCGAAGACCTCGCGCACGGCGCGCGCGATCGTCGGGGCGATCGACAGCACCGTGATCTTGTCGAGCTCCAGCTCACCCGGCGTCGGCAGGGTGTTGGTGAACACGAACTCGCTCACCTTGGAGTTCTTCAGACGGTCCGCGGCCGGACCGGACAGCACACCGTGCGTGGCCGTCACGATGACGTCCTCCGCACCGTTGGCGAACAGGGCGTCCGCGGCGGCGCAGATCGTGCCACCCGTGTCGATCATGTCGTCGACGAGGACACAGACGCGGCCCTTCACGTCACCGACGACCTCGTGCACCGTCACCTGGTTGGCGACATCCTTGTCACGGCGCTTGTGGACGATCGCCAGCGGCGCGCCCAGGCGGTCGCACCAGCGGTCGGCGACGCGCACGCGACCGGCGTCCGGGGAGACGACCGTCAGCTTCTCGCGGTCGACCTTGGCGCCCACGTAGTCCGCCAGGATCGGCAGGGCGAACAGGTGGTCCACCGGGCCGTCGAAGAAGCCCTGGATCTGGTCCGTGTGCAGGTCGACCGTGAGGATCCGGTCCGCACCCGCCGTCTTGAACAGATCGGCGATCAGACGGGCCGAGATCGGCTCACGGCCGCGGTGCTTCTTGTCCTGACGGGCATAGCCGTAGAACGGCACGACCACCGTGATGGAGCGGGCCGACGCGCGCTTCAGCGCGTCGATCATGATCAGCTGCTCCATGACCCACTTGTTGATGGGAGCCGTGTGGCTCTGCATCAGGAAGCAGTCCGCGCCACGCGCCGACTCCTGGAAGCGGACGTAGATCTCGCCGTTGGCGAAGTCGAATGCCTTGGTCGGGACCAGGCCGACGCCCAGCTGGTGCGCGACCTCCTCGGCAAGCTCGGGGTGGGCGCGGCCGGAGAAGAGCATCAGCTTCTTCTCGCCGGTCGTCTTGATCCCGGTCACAGCACAGTCTCCTTGGATGTCGCTTTGTGTGCGCTTATCACGGTACGCCCCGCACGGCGTACCCGTGTCACGGTCACTGCTCGCCGTCGGTCTCCCGGTGAGCGGCGGAAGCGGCCTGTGCGGCTGCGCTTCCCGGGCGCTTACGTGCCACCCAGCCCTCGATATTCCGCTGCTGTCCACGTGCGACGGCCAGCGAACCCGGGGGCACATCCTTGGTGATGACCGAGCCGGCAGCGGTGTACGCGCCGTCCCCGATCGTGACCGGAGCCACAAACATGTTGTCCGATCCGGTACGGCAGTGCGAGCCGATCGTGGTGTGGTGCTTGCTCACACCGTCGTAGTTCACGAAGACGCTCGCCGCGCCGATGTTGCTGTACTCGCCGATCGTCGCGTCACCGACGTAGGACAGGTGCGGCACCTTCGTGCCCTCACCGATCTCGGCGTTCTTCATCTCGACGTACGCGCCGGCCTTGGACTTCGGGCCGAGCTTCGTGCCCGGGCGCAGGTACGCGAAGGGGCCCACGAGGGCACCCTCGCCGATCAGGGCCGAGTCCGCGACGGTGTTGTCCACGCGCGCGCCGGCGCCGACCGCGGTGTCCGTCAGGCGCGTGTTCGGGCCGACCTCGCTGCCGGTGGCCAGGCTCGTGGCGCCGATCAGCTGGGTGCCGGGGTGGACGAGCACGTCGGGCTCGACCGTGACGGTGACGTCGATCCAGGTCGACGCCGGGTCCACGACCGTGACGCCGCTCATCATCGCCGCGTGCAGCAGCCGCTCGTTGAGCAGCTTGCGGGCCTCCGCGAGCTGGACGCGGTTGTTGATGCCGAGGATCTCGCGGTGATCGTCCGCGACGGCCGCGCCCACCCGGTGCCCGGCCTCGCGCAGGATTCCCAGGACGTCGGTCAGGTACTCCTCGCCCTGGCTGTTGTCCGTGCGGACCTTGCCGAGGGCGTCCGCCAGCAGCTGCGCGTCGAACGCGAAGACCCCGGAGTTGATCTCGCTGATCGCGCGCTGGGCGTCCGTGGCGTCCTTGTGCTCGACGATCGCCGTGACGGCGCCGCTGTCGTCGCGCACGATGCGCCCGTAGCCGGTGGAGTCGGGGACCTCGGCGGTCAGCACGGTGACGGCGTTGCCGTCGGCGGCGTGGGTGTCGCTGAGGGTCTTGAGCGTGGCGCCGGTCAGCAGCGGGGTGTCGCCGCAGACGACGACCACCGTGCCGTCGAGGACGATCCCGTTGTTCGACAGCTCTTCCAGGCCCATGCGCACGGCGTGGCCGGTGCCGTTCTGCTCGTACTGGACGGCGGTGCGGACCTCGGGGTCGATCTGCGCGAGGTGTGCGGAGACCTGCTCGCGGGCGTGCCCGACGATCACGACGAGGTGCTCGGGGTCCAGCTCGCGGGAGGCGGCGACGACGTGGCCGACGAGGGAACGTCCGCAGATGGCGTGCAGGACCTTGGGGGTCGCCGACTTCATGCGGGTGCCCTCACCCGCTGCGAGAACGACGACGGCTGCCGGGCGGTTGGCGCTCACGGGTGTGCCCTTCGGCTTCGGGTGGTGGACATCCGAAGGATACCGGTGCGTTTTACTGCTGAAACGCGGGCGGGTCCTGACCTGGGCGGTCAGGACCCGAAGTATTCGAACCTGCAGCTCCGCCGCCAGGACTCGAACCCGGACCGAAGAGCACCAAAAGCTCCCGTGCTGCCAATTACACTACGGCGGATGGCAAACTAGGCCAAAAAGGACAACCCTTAGATCGTCGCTTTGGCCCCCACCACTATGCCGTACCACCAGCCCTCGATGCGACGGTATAGGTCGGCGCTTCTCCGGACGTCGACGACGAGGCAGCCGTGGTAGCCCTCGCCCACGTTCTTGCGGACGGTTTTCGAGTTGTGCTTCTTGAGCGTCGTCTTCTGCAGGGCGGTGACATCGACGCCGGTCAGGTCGGCCCAGAACCGCTCCGCCCTGGCAATGTCGGCATTCTCATGGATCATGACGCGATACTGGATCCGTCCCGGCTCCACGCCGAGGAGCGCCAGCCAGGCGAGATAGACCTGGATCATGTCCGGATCGCTGTTGATGAAGGTTGCCCTCTCAGTGGGCCTGTGCGGCTTGCTCTTCGCACCTTCGGACCAGTAGAGACCCACGCCCACGAGAAACAGCTCGCGGTCCTTCATTCGGCCGATCTCATGCGCGGCGGTGAGCTTGGTCTGCGACCGGATGATCGCCTGCCTCTGCCGGTGAGGCACCCACCGTGCCTCCTGCATCGCGTGCATCTGCTCCGCCGTCTTCTGCGGCTTCGGGAGATCCCTCACCCACAGCGACACCGAACTCTTCGAAACCCCCAGCTCCGCGACGATCTCGTCGTACGTCTTGCCTGCTCGCCGCAGCTCGCGGGCGCGGCTCTGGAGCTCTGTTTTCGCTTGGACCATGCGTACAGCGTTGCGATGCATGTCGGTGGATAGGGGAAATCCTCGGATCATTCAGCAGTTCGAGGGAGGTGTGTGTCATTCCGCCCTGCCGGTGCCCGCTCCGTGCTCCGGCCCCGGACCGGAACGTGGACGGGAAAAGGTGTGGCGGCCTTCCGTAGTCTGGGTGGTATGACCACAACGGGGGCAATCGCGGAGGCGGGCGCGCGCGGCGCGCCGGACGGGCCTTGGTGGTGGGCGCGGCGGCGGAGCATGGTGCTGGACGTCGCGCTGGCGTTGGTGTCCGCGCTGGAGTGCGCGGCGGAGGGCGCGGCGTTCGCCAGTGATCACGGGATACCCATGGCGCTCCCGACGCTGGTGGGGCTGCTCGTCGGTGCCACGTTGATCTTCCGGCGCCGGTGGCCGGTGGCCGTGGTGCTGCTGGGGATCGCGATCACCCCGGCCGAGCTGGGGTTCCTGCTCGGGATCGTCGGGCTGTACACGCTGGCCGCGTCGGACGCGCCGCGCCGGCTGACGGTGATCCTGGCCGGGGTGTCCGTGGCGGGGACGTTCGTGGTCACGCTGGCGAAGTTCCACCAGAACGTGGCCGACGACGGGAGCCCGCAGGACCTGTGGGCGATGTTGTTCTTCTCGACCCTGGTGGCGCTGGGGCTCACGGCGCCCCCGGTGCTGACGGGGTTGTACGTGGGGGCGCGGCGCCGGCTGGTCGAGAGCCTGCGGGAGCGGGCGGACGGTCTGGAGCGGGAGCTGTCGCTGCTGGCCGAGCGGGCCGAGGAGCGCGCGGTCTGGGCGCGCAACGAGGAGCGGACGCGCATCGCGCGCGAGATGCACGACGTGGTGGCGCACCGGGTGTCGCTGATGGTGGTGCACGCGGCGGCGCTGCAGGCGGTGGCCCTGAAGGATCCCGAGAAGGCTTCGCGGAACGCGGGTCTGGTGGGGGACATGGGCCGGCAGGCGCTGACGGAGCTGCGGGAGATGCTCGGCGTGCTGCGCACGTCGTCGGAGGAGTCCGTGCCCGAGGCGGCCTCGGCGGTGGACTCGCGGCGTCTGGCGGAGGTCGCCGCGGCGGCGTCCGCGCGGGTGTCCGCGGGGGTCGGCGCCGTGGGGCGGGCGGGGGCCGGCCCCGTGGACGGCGGGTCCGCGTCCGGTGACGGTCCGTGTCTGGACGGTCTGGAGGATCTCGTCGGGCAGTCGCGGGCGGCCGGGATGGCCGTGGAGCTGTCCGTGGAGGGCGAGGAGCGTGCGTACGGCGCGCGGGTGGAGAGCACGGCGTACCGGGTGGTGCAGGAAGCGCTGACCAACGTCCACAAGCACGCGCCGGGGGCGAAGGCCGTCGTGCGGGTGGCCCACCGCGGGGACGAGGTGGCGCTGCAGGTGGAGAACGGCCCTTCGGACGGCGGTGCGGCGGCGCCCGGCCTGCCGAGCGGCGGGAACGGCCTGGTGGGCATGCGGGAGCGGGTGTCGGCGCTGGGCGGCGTGTTCGTGTCGGGCGCGACGGACGCGGGCGGTTTCCGGGTGTCGGCGGTCATCCCGGCGGCGGTGGCGGACGGCGCCGGCGCGGGGGCGTAGGGCGGGACGGGGGCGCGTGGCCGGGCGCGGGCGCTCGGCCTTTCCGGTTCGGTGCGGTGTGTGCCGGTCTGCGACGGGCCGGTGCCCGGCCGGGATTCGGCTGGTTTTCGCCTGGCGTTTGGCCGGTTCGCGCTGCTCCGGTCAGCGGTGTCCGTACGGGCGTCCGCGCGGTCTCCGGCCGGCGGTGCCCGTGGATCCCGTACGGATCCGGTCAGCGGCGTCCCGTGCCCGCCGACAGCCGTGACGGCCGGGTTCCGCTGACGAGCGTGCCGATGGCGTGGTCGATGTCCGAGCCGAGGTACCAGTCGCCGGTGTGGTCGAGGCTGTAGACGCGGCCGTGGGCGTCGATGGCGAGGAGCGCCTGCCCGTCCGCCTCCTGCCCGAGCGGGCAGACCTCGGCCCCCAGCGCGCGCCCGAGGTCGGCGACGGTGCGGGCGAGGTGGAGGCCGTGCAGCGGGTCGATGTGGAAGGGCGTCGGGGCGATGTGCCGGCCCGGCCCCGTCCCCGCGATGTGCAGGCCGCCGAACTCCGCCCAGGCCTCGACGGCGGCGGGGAAGACGGTGTGCCGGTGGCCGGCCGGGGAGGAGTGGGCGCGCAGGGCGTCGGCCCAGTTCTCGGCGGCCTTGATGTCCCAGCGGCCGGGCTGCCACCCGGCTTCGCGCAGGGCGGCGTCCACGGCGGCGGGGAACCGGGTGGCCGCGGTGCGGTCGAAGGCGCGCATGTGGGTCAGCCCTTGTTCTTGAGTGTGGCGGCCTTGGCGGTGAGCGTGGCGGCCTTGGCGGGTGCGGCGGGGTCGACGCTGCGTACACCGAAGTGGGTCAGCAGGGCCGTGCAGGAGCGGCAGGGCGGGGCGTACGCGCCGTGCCGGGGGTCGCCTTCCTCGCGGATGTGCCGGGCGGTGAGCTTGGCGTGCTTGAGGGCGCGCCGGGCCTCGCCGTGGGTGAGGGGTTTGCGGGCGGCACGTTTGCTGCGGCCGTTCTCGTGGGCGGTGAGGAAGCGGGTCAGCAGCAGTGCCTCGGAGCAGCGGCCGGTGAAGCGCTCGCGCCGGTCGCTGGTGAGGGTGTCGAGGAAGTCCTGCACGAGGGGGTGCAGCGCGGGCGGCACGTCGCCCTTGCCGCCGGTGCAGGTCAGCGTCTCGCCGCGGACGGACAGCGCGGCGGCCACGGCGGGCAGGATGCCGTCGCGGCGGTGCAGGAGGGCGGGGGGCCGGTCGGCGTCCTCGGTGCTCCAGGTGAGCCGGGGGTCGCCGGAGGCCGTCGTGCCGTGGTCGTCGGCCGGCGGTCGGTCCTGAGTCGTGTGCATGGTGGTTCTTCCCTCCCTGCAATCCCCCTGTTGCGGGGATCAGCCTGCCAAACGGGACGGCAGGTGCGGAAGTCAGGTCGGGGTTGACGGGGTGTCGCGTGGTGTTCAGGGGTCGGATGGTCGCACCGGCGGAGGCGCGGCGGCTTCGGCGGGACGGCGCTCACGGGGCGTGACGGGCGCCCGCCGGCCGGGCCGGGGGAGGCGGGGGCGGACCTGGGCGCGGCCCCCGTCTTGCGGTACCGCATAGGCTGTGCCGCACGGGGTGTTCTCGGCCATGGGGACACCGGCCGGCCGGGCCCCCCGTGGCCCGGGCGGGGGTCCGGTGACGCGCGGCGACCGCGGCGTTCGTCGGGGCCTTTCGGATCCACAGTCAGCAGGGGGCTTCCGCCATGACGACAGGTCGGCTCGGGCAGCAGGCCGCGCCACCGAATGCGGCCTACGCCGGGCAGGTCGTGCACTTCCCGGACCCGGTCCGCGCCGCCCGCTACCCCAAGGGGGTGCGGATGGACGACTCGGGTCACCCGGACTTCTCGCCGTACGCGCGGGCGGCCGCGGAGATCGCGGAGCCGCCGGAGGGCTTCGGCGTGGACGAGCTGCGGCTGACCGACTACGTGTCGGCGAACGCCGCCCTGCACGCCGCCGGTCACGAGCTGTGGGCCAGCCTGCCGCCGGTCGCGACGCCGCACGGCTGGACGTGGCACCACGTGGCGGGCACGCGCCGGCTGGAGCTGGTGCCCGCCGAGGTGAAGGCGCTGCTGCGGCACCACGGCGGGCTGGCGACGGCCGCCGTGGACCAGGAGAAGCGCGGCACGCGCCCGCTGCAGGAGACCCGGCCGGTGCACTTCGTACTGCCGCAGCGGGACCTCGCGGTGACGGAGGAACAGGTCCAGGGCGTCGAGGAGGACCTCGGCTACCGCCTGCCGGGCGCGTACCGGGCCTTCCTGAAGGCCGCGGGCGGCTGCGCGCCGGTCGGTGCCGCGCTGGACGCGGAGCTGGGCCTGCTGATCGACCAGCCGTTCTTCACCGTGCGCGACGAGGCCGCCGTGAACGACCTCGTCTACGTCAACAAGTGTCTGCGCGACCACTTCACCAAGGACTATCTGGGCGTGGGATTCGTCCAGGGGGGCGTACTCGCGGTGAAGGTGAAGGGCGAGGCGATCGGCTCGGTCTGGTTCTGCCCGTACGACGACGCGCGCGACGGGGACGGCTGGACGGTGCAGGAGCGGGTGGAGCGGTTGCTGCTGCCCTGTGGTGAGGACTTCGACGTGTTTTTGTCGCGGCTGGCGGGTGGTCCGCCGGAGCTGGAGACGGTGGCCGGCCTGATGGTGGACGGCGGCTTCGCCTATGCCGTCCCGGTGGAGGGGTGAGCGCGCGGTGGTGACGTTCGCGCAGGCGCAGGAGCGCGGTGAGCGCTGGGCCAACGGTGACGTGCCGGCGTACCAGCACCGGGAGGTGCGGGTCCGCGAGTTCGACCTGGGGTTCGTGGTGTGGGCCGAGGACCGCGAGGACGGTCCGACGTCCGACGGCGGGCACGTCAGGCTGGTGATCGCCCGGGACAGCGGGGAGACCACGCTGTGGCCGGCGCTGCCGGTGGGCGAGGTCATCCGGCGCTACGAGGAGGAGTACGGAGCGGTGGCCGTGGAGGAACCGGAACCGTCGGACGCCCCGCCGAAACGGCTGGACCTGAACGCGACGTCGTTCCTGCTGAGCCCGCCGCAGTGGCTGCAGGACGCGGCGGACGCGATGGGCATTCCGGACCGGAGGAGCGACGGGTCGACGTCGGGCGGGGGTTCGCAGGCCGGCGGGGGCGCGGGTTCGCTTTCCGGTGCGGGTGCGGGTTCGCCTGCCGGTGCGGGCGCGGGGGCGTCTGCGCCTGGCGGTGCGGGCGCGTCCGCGGCTGCGGGTGTGTCCGGGGGCTCGCCCGCGGGCGGGTCTGCCGGTGGGGCTTCGGGCCTGTCGGCCGGTAAGCCTGCGGGCGGTGACACGGATGCATCGGCCGGTGCGCAGGGCGGCGCGCTTGCGGGCGGGCCGTCGGCCGGGTCTGCCGGCGGCGCTTCGGGTGCGCTTACGGGTGCGCCTGACGGTGCGTCTGCGGGCGGGGCTTCGGGTGCGCCGGTGGGCGCGTCCGCCGGCGCCTCCGACGACGGGCCTTCGAGTGCGTCCGCGCGCTCCGACGCGTCCTCGGACGCGTCGCTGGGCGCGCCGGTGCCGCTGGCCGCTCCCACGGGGCCGGCTGCCGCACCGCCGGAGGGGCCGGAGCCGGCGACGCCCTGGCCCGCGGCGGACGGGCAGCCCCCGGCGCCGTCGCCGGCAGCGCCCGCCGCACCGCCCGCGCCCGCGGCGCCGGTCACGGCCCCTCCCGCGCCTCCCGCGCCGGAGGCGACGCCGTGGGCCGCCGCGGACACGCACACCGCGGACGGCGAAGACGACCGCTCGGTCGGCCTGCCGGCCACGGTGCTGGCGCCGGCCCTGTCGGGTACGGACGAGGACGACACGCCGCCCCCGGGCGTCGGCCCGGAAGCGAAGACGGCCCTGATGTCGGCCGGCAGCTCGCTGCCGAAGACGGCCATCGCCCCGTCCCTCGACGCCCTGGAAGGCCAGTTGGCAGCTCCGGGTGCTCCCGGCTCCCCGGCCCCGCCGCCCGCGGCCCCCGCCGGTGCCCCGGTGCCGCCGCCCGCTGCTCCCGCCGCGGCCCGCCCCGGCGCGCCCGTTCCGCCGCCGCCGGGCCCCGGCGCCGGTGGTCCGCAGGCGCCCACGCCGCCCGGTGCCCCCGGTGTTCCGGGGCAGCCTCCGGGCGCCGGTGTTCCCACGCCCCCCGGCGCGCCCCCGGCCCCCGGGGCCGGTGCTCCGGGCGCTCCCGGCGCTCCTGGTGCGCCCGGTGGTGGTGCGGCCTACGCCGCGACGATGCTCGCCGCCCCCGGTACGCCGGGCATGCCCGGAGCCGCGCCCGGCGCGCCGGCACCGGGCGCGCCCGTACCGCCCGGTCCGCCCGGTGCCCCCGGGCAGCCGGCCGGCCCCGCCGCGCCGCCCGCGGCTCCGGCCGGCCCCGGCGGGGTGCACCACGCGGCGACCATGCTCGCGAGCGCTCCCGGCGGCCCGGCGGCCCCGGGTGCTCCCGGCGCCCCGGGGCAGCCCCCCGCCCGCCCGGGCGCCACCCCGCCGCCCGCGGGCCCCGGTGGCGTGCACCACGCCGCCACCATGCTCGCGAGCCCGGGTGCTCCCGGCATGCCCCCGGTCCCGCAGGGCCCGGTCGCGGCGCAGGCCCCCGCGGCCCCCGCGTACGGCTACCCCCAGCCCCCCGGCGGTCTGCCGACCGTCGGCCCGGGCTACATGGCCGTCCTGCGCTACCGCGCGCACGACGGCTCCGAGCAGCAGCTCATCCGCCGCAGCGCGCCGGGCACGCCGCACCCGGAGTGGCAGATCCTGCACGAGCTGATGGCGATGAACGTGCCGCGCGAGCAGGTGCTGGAGCTCCACACGGAGCTGGAGTCCTGCGACGGCCCGGGCGGCTACTGCGCCCGCATGGTGCGCGACAACTGGCCGCAGGCGACGGTCAGTCACACGGCCGCGTACGGCCGCGACCACGCCACGCGCCAGCAGGGCGTCCGTCACCTGATCGAGCATCAGGGCGAGCTGCACCAGGTCGCCGACGGCCCGGCGCGCCCCGCGCCGAACCGGGTGCCGCTGCCGCACCCCGGCCAGGTGCAGCAGGCGCCGCCGGTCGGCCCGGACGTGATAGCCCGGGAGCTGGCCGAGTCGTTCGGCCCGCAGGGCGTGTTCCGGTTCGAGCAGCGTGCGGTGTCGCGCCAGGGCGTGCCGGACGTCGTCGCGCAGACGCTGGTGTGGGCCGGCGTGCCCGTGGACTGCGGGCCGTTCTTCTGGGGCCAGGCGCAGCCGGGCCGGCCGGTGCCGACGCTGGCGGAGCTGGCGGCGGAGCGGCGGGTGCAGGCGGCGCCGGACGCGGGTTCGTACCTCGTGATGGGCACGGACTTCGGCAAGCAGCTGTGCGTGCAGTACGGGACGGCGCACATCGTGGCGGTGCCGCTGGAGGCGGGGCCGGGCGGTTCGTCCGTTCCTCCGCAGTTCGTCAACACGAGCCTGCCTCAGTTCGTTCGCTCTTTGGCGCTGCTCGGGAAGATGTGGCGGTGGCGCTACGGGTTGACGCCGGAGCAGGCGGGCCGCTGGACGGTGGATTTCCAGGAACAGCTGATGGCGCTGGACACGGCTGCCTTGTCCTCGCCGGAGAACTGGTGGTCGGTGCTGGTGGAGCAGATGTGGGACGGCCTGTTCTAGCCGAGCGGGCCGGCTGCTGACGGCGCGGGGCGCTCGATCCGGGATGAGGGTCGGGCGCCCCGTGTCGTAGGTTGGCGCATCCTTGACAGAAGAAGCGGGCGGAGTGTCGCGTCATCGGCACTTCCCGTGGTCCAGGGATGATGTGCGCCAGACTGCGTCACATACCGGACATCCGGGATATAAGGGGCTTCAAGGATGAGTGCATCGGTGTCTCCCGACGGTTTCGCTGTCGTACGGGGCCGGGGTTACCGGCCCGAGCAGGTCGATCGCGTGCTCGCCGAGTTCGCGCGCCAGCGGGACGCGGCCTGGGAGCGGGTGGCGCGGCTGACCGTACTGGCGCGCGAGATGGAGGAGGAGGCCCAGCGGCTCGGGCAGGTGGTGACGCAGCTCCCCCCGCAGACGTACGAGTCGCTCGGCCAGCGCGCGCAGGGCCTGCTCTTCACGGCCCAGGCCGAGGCGGCCGGGCTGCGGGAGCGGGCCGAGGCGGCCGCCGCCGAGATGATGGAGGCGGCCGAGGCGCACGGCCGGTCGGTCCGGGACGCGGCCCACCAGGCGGCCACGGCGGTGCGCGCCGAGGCCGAGGAATGGGCGCGGCAGGCGCTCGTCGCGGCCGAGTCCGTCGCCGACGACGTCATCGCCGTCGCCCGGCGCGACGCGAAGCAGCGGCGCGAGGACGCCGTCGCGGCCCTCGCGGAGATGCGCGAACGGACGGCGGCGGCGCTCGCCGAGCAGGAGAAGGACCACGCCGAGCGGTGGGAGACGGCGGGGCGCGAGATCGCCGAGCGCGAGGCCGCGCTCGACACGCGCATCGCCGCGATGGAGGAGTACGCCCGCAACGCCCTGGCGGAGGCGCAGCGCCGCTACGCGGAGGCGGAAGAGGCCGCCCGGCACGGGCAGGAGGACGCGGAGGCGCAGGGCGCGGCGCTCATCGCGCAGGCGCGGGTCCGCGAGGAGCGGGTCGTACGGGACATGGAGCGCAACCTCCGCGAGCACGAGGAGCGGCGCGAGGAGCTCCGCGCCCACATGGCCCATGTCCGCCACAGCCTGGCCGCGCTCACCGGCAAGCCGGTGGCGGAGGACCTGGGGGCGGGGGATTGATCCGGTCACGTACGCGTAACCCGGTCACGTACGCGTACGGCGGGTCCGGCATCCTTGCCGGGAGGTCCCAAGGAAGCCTGCTTCCTTGAATCCGCCGCAACGGCGAGCAACCACGACGGTGGTGTCCGGCGGTGCCGAACCGGCCTGAGCCCGTACGGCACCGCCGCAAGGGCTACGCCGCCGGCGTCGGCTTCGGCGACGAGAGCGTGGCCGTCGGGGCCTTCACCGTCAGGTTGAACGTGTGGGCCTTGCCGTCCGCCGTCGTCACGGTCAGCACGTACTCGCCGGACTCCCCGTCCGTCAGCAGCGCCGGGAGCGCGAGGACGCCGTCCTTGTCCGTCGTCCCGGCCTCCAGCCACCACGTCCGCTTGCCGTCGGGGCCCTTGAAGTAGGGGCCGATGGGCTTGCCGCCCTTGTCGGTGGCGGGCTTGCCGTCGAGCTTGGTGACCTTGGCGGTGACGGCCGAGCCGACGACGTCCTTGCCGCCCTTCGCCAGCACCTTGACCGTGAACCGGTCGGCGAACGCGCTGTTGGGGTCGGCCTGCAGGCTCGGCTTGCCGACGACGTCAACCTGCTCGGCCGCCAGAACGGACACCTTGCCCGCGAACTTCACCGCGGCGAGGTCCCGCCCGACCACCGTCGCCGTCACCTCGACCTTGCCGATCTTGGGCGCGGCCACGACCCGCAGCGCCTCCGCCGTGCCGTCCTTGCCCGTGGTGACGGTCAGCTCCGTGGAGGCGTCCGTGAACGCGGCCCCGTCGCCGCTCAGCACGAACCGTACGCGTGCCCCCGCCATCGGCTTCCCGGACTGGTCCCTGACCAGGACCCGCGCCTTCTCCTTGAACGTCTCGCCGGCGTTCGCCTCCCAGGTCTTGCCGTCGCCGACCCGCTCCAGGCGGTTCGCCTGAGGTGCGGGCGGGGTCGGCTTGCCGGGCTCGGGCTTGTCGGGCCCGGGCTTGCCCGGATCCGGCTTGTTCGGTCCGGGCTTGCCGGGCTCCGGCTTGCTCGGCGTCGTCCCCGTCGATCCGCCGGGCGACGGCTTCGAAGGCTGCGGCTTCGTCGATGGGGCGTTGCCCGAAGGGGTGCTGCTGCCCGAGCCCGACGGCACGTTCCGCGAAGGCGCGTTGCCCGACGGCGTGTTGCCCGTCCCCACTCCCGTACGGTCCGGCAGCGAGGGCACGTTGCCCTGCTGGTACGCGCGCATCCACTCGGTGACGGCGTTCACGTACGAGCGCGAGTTGTTGTAGCTGAGGATCGCCCGGTCGAGGTCCCCGGGCCGGTTCATGTCCTTGCCGCCCGCGCACAAGTACTTGGCGGTGCCGAGCGCGGCGTCATAGATGTTGTTGGGGTTCTTCACCCCGTCGCCGTTGCCGTCGGCGCCGTACTGCGCCCAGGTGGAGGGCAGGAACTGCGTGGGGCCGACGGCCTTGTCGTAGACGGTGTCGCCGTCCCACAGGCCCTGGTCGGTGTCCTTGACGGTGGCGAAGCCGTTGCCGTCCAGCTGCGGGCCGAGGATCGGCTTGTCCGTCGTGCCGTCGGCGGTCATGCGCGCGCCGTTGTACGTGGCGTGCTGCGTCTCGACCTGGCCGATGCCGGCTATGAGCTCCCACGGCATGTGGCAGCCCGGCATGTCGGCCGCGGCGCGCTGCGCGGCCTTGCGGTAGGCGTCCAGGGCCGTCGCGGGTATGCCCGTGGCGGCGTCCTTGGTGTCCTCCTTGCCGGGGCCGTTCGCGCCGGGGAGGCCGGGGCGGCCCTTCGGTCTGAGGTCGGGCAGCGTGAGGTTGGGGGTGCCGTGCGGCATCCCCTGGGGGTTCTTCGGGTCCTTCGCGGGGTCGTCCGCATCCGCCGTGTTGTGCGGGGGACTGACGCCGACCGCGGCCGTCAGGCTGGCCACGAGCAGGGCCGTGCACAGACCCTGCCGGGAGACACTGGCAGCGCGCGTAGGGAGTATCTTCACGATGCTGCTTCCTTCGGAGACCTGCGGCCTGTGCGAAGGGGTGCACGACGTCCCCCCTCGACCATGACACCGAACACTAATTCCCTGTGGCCTCAATTGTCTTGCCCGGTGGCCGCCTTCACGTATTATTCGCCCTTCGTTCCCCGGTAACTCCTTACCCTTTGCCCGCTTCCTGTCGTTTGTCCGTGGCGGATTCGGTACGGCGGCGGGTGCCCGCGGCGGGCCCGGCGCGCCGGCGGGGGAGATCGTTTCCCCCGGCACGCATCCGCCCGCCAGGGGCGTGTTTGCGCCTGACGTAACGGCAGGGTGCAGACTCGGGCTCCGGTGAACCCCGAGACCGGGGGGCCCGCCGGCCGCGCAACCCCTAAGGGTCGTTCCTGGCTTTCTCCTGCTCGTACCGGCCGCCCGGTTCGTACCGCAGGGGGAGGAGCGGGCACGACCCGTTGCCTAGCCTTTTCGATGTCGGTGCCGACGACGATGCCCACGTCAAAGTGGCCACGCCGGCCCGGCACCGGCCGGAGAGGCGGTGGTGGGGCTAGCCCCACCTCGGATACACGGACGAGCACCATCGCCCCGGCACCCCGCATCCAGGCAGGCTGTGGACCGCACCGCAATGAGCACCTAGGAGATGGACCGTGACAACGGCTGTATCGATTCCCAAGACCGGGGGCAGTGGAGGGCATACGGCCGTCGCCGCGAGGGCCCGCCAGGTGGTCAAGGCCTACGGGGCCGGCGAGACCCGCGTGACCGCCCTCGACCACGTGGACGTGGACATCGCCCGCGGGCAGTTCACCGCCATCATGGGCCCCTCCGGCTCCGGCAAGTCGACCCTGATGCACTGCCTGGCCGGCCTGGACACCGTCACGTCCGGGGAGATCTTCATCGACGAGACCGAGATAACCGGCCTCAAGGACAAGAAGCTCACCCGGCTCCGCCGCGACCGCATCGGCTTCATCTTCCAGGCGTTCAACCTGCTCCCGACACTCAACGCGATCGAGAACATCACGCTCCCCATGGACATCGCCGGCCGCAAGCCGGACAAGGCCTGGCTGGACCGCGTCGTGGAGACCGTCGGCCTCGCCGGCCGCCTCAAGCACCGGCCGAACCAGCTCTCCGGCGGCCAGCAGCAGCGCGTCGCCGTGGCCCGCGCCCTCGCCGCCCGCCCCGAGATCATCTTCGGTGACGAGCCCACCGGAAACCTCGACTCGCGGGCCGGCGCCGAGGTCCTGGGCTTCCTGCGCCGCTCCGTGGACGAACTCGGCCAGACGATCGTCATGGTCACCCACGACCCCGTGGCCGCCTCCTACGCCGACCGCGTGCTCTACCTGGCCGACGGCCGGATCGTCGACGAGATGTACAGCCCGACCGCCGACGCGGTCCTGGAGCGCATGAAGAACTTCGACGCGCGTGGACGGGTGTCGTGACCGTCCTCAAGACCTCGATGCGCAACTTCCTCGCGCACAAGGGCCGCATGGCGCTCTCCGCCGTCGCGGTCCTGCTGTCGGTGGCGTTCGTGTGCGGCACGCTCGTCTTCACCGACACCATGAACGCCACGTTCGACAAGCTCTTCGCGAACACCGCCTCCGACGTCTCCGTCGCCCCCAAGAAGGACGACGACGCCCAGGAGACCGGCAAGCCGCAGGCACTGCCCGCCGCCCTGCAGGCGAAGCTGACGAAGGTCGACGGCGTCGCCGAGGTCGAGCCGCACGTCACCAGCATGCAGCTGACCGTCGTGAACGGGAAGAACAAGAGCCTCAGCCCCGCCTCCGGCGCCCCCACCGTGGGCACCAACTGGGACGAGAGCCAGAAGAAGTCCGTCGAGATCACCAGCGGCCACGCCCCGCACGGCCCGGCCGAGGCCGTCCTCGACGCCGACACCGCCGACAAGCACGGCGTGAAGGAGGGCGACAAGCTCCGCGTCATCGCCGTCCCCGGCGACTTCACCGTGAGCGTCGTCGGCATCGCCACGTTCAAGACCACCAACCCCGGCGCGGCCCTCCTCTACTTCGACACCCCGACCGCGCAGGCGAAGCTGCTCGGCAGCACGGACGGCTTCAGCAGCTACGGCCTGACCGCCGCGTCCGGCGTCAGCAACGAGCAGCTCAAGGAGCGCGTCACCGCCGTCCTCGGCTCCTCCGCTGGTGACTACGCGGTGCGGACCGCCGCCGAGTCCAAGGAGGAGAACAAGAAGAACGTCGGTTCCTTCCTGGACGTCATGAAGTACGCGCTGCTGGGCTTCGCCGGCATCGCCGTCCTCGTGGGCATCTTCCTCATCGTCAACACCTTCTCCATGCTGGTCGCCCAGCGCACCCGGGAGATCGGCCTGATGCGGGCCATCGGCTCCAGCCGCCGGCAGGTCCTCCGCTCCGTGCTGACCGAGGCGGTGCTGCTCGGCGTCGTCGGCTCGGTGCTCGGCATCGGCGGCGGCATCGCCCTCGCCGTGGGGCTGATGGAGCTCATGGGCTCCATGGGCATGAAGCTCGACCTGGGCGAGCTCACGATCAAGGCCTCGACGCCGATCGTGGGCCTGGCCATCGGCGTGGTCGTCACCGTCCTGGCCGCCCTCCTGCCCGCCTTCAAGGCCACCCGGATCTCCCCGATGTCCGCCCTGCGCGACGCCGGCACCCCGGCGGACGGCAAGGCCGGCAAGGTGCGCGCCACGATCGGCGTGCTGCTCACCGCTCTGGGCGGGCTGTCGCTGGCCGCCGCGGCCAAGGCGGACGACGCCAAGGCCGGCTCGGGCATGCTGGGCCTCGGAGTCTTCCTGACCCTCGTCGGCTTCATCGTCGTCGGGCCGCTGCTCGCCGGCTTCGTCGTCCGCGTGCTCAGCGCGATCGTGCTGCGGGTCTTCGGCCCCGTCGGCCGCCTCGCCGAGCGCAACGCGCTGCGCAACCCGCGGCGCACCGGCGCCACCGCCTCCGCGCTGATGATCGGCCTCGCGCTGGTCGCCGCGCTGTCGGTGGTCGGCTCCTCGATGGTCGCCTCGGCCACGGACCAGCTCGACAAGTCGGTGGGCGCGGACTTCATCGTCCAGTCCGAGAACCAGCAGCCGCTGAGCCCGGCCGCGGTCAAGGCGGTCAAGGGCGCCGGCCACGTCGAGCACGTCACCGAATACACGGTCGTCAACGCGAAGATCACCACCCCCGACGGCAAGACCGCCACCAAGCGGCTCTCCGCCGTCACCCCCACCTACGCCGACGACGTGCGCGCCGAGACGGTCAAGGGCAAGCTCAAGGACGCCTACGCCAAGGACGCCATGTCCGTGCCGGAGGGCTTCGCCAAGGACAACGGCATCAAGCTCGGCGACCGGCTCAAGGTCGCCATGACCGGCGGCCGCCCGGCCGAGCTGACGGTCAGCGCCATCACCTCGGACGACACCAGCATCGACCAGGGCGCGATGTACACCAACATCGCCACCGCGCGGAACTACCTCCCGGCCGACAAGATGCCGCTGGACTTCATGGTCCTCGCCAAGGCCGCCGACGGGCAGACGAAGGAGGCCGCCGCCGCCCTCAAGGCGTCCGTCGAGCAGTACCCGCAGATCAAGGTCCGCGACCAGTCCGACTACAAGAAGCTCATCCAGGACCAGGTCGGCCAGCTCCTCAACATGATCTACGGCCTGCTGGCCCTCGCGATCATCGTCGCGATCCTGGGCGTGGTGAACACCCTGGCCCTGTCGGTCGTCGAGCGCACCCGGGAGATCGGCCTCCTGCGGGCCATCGGCCTCTCGCGCCGCCAGATGCGCCGCATGATCCGCCTGGAGTCGGTCGTCATCGCCCTCTTCGGCGCCCTGCTCGGCCTCGGCCTCGGCATGGCCTGGGGCACCACGTCCCAGAAGCTCCTGGCCCTCCAGGGCCTCGGCGTCCTGGACATCCCCTGGCCGACGATCATCACGGTCTTCCTCGGCTCGGCGGTGGTGGGCCTGCTCGCCGCGCTCGTCCCGGCGTTCCGGGCGGGCCGGATGAACGTCCTGAACGCCATCGCCACGGACTAGCAGACCGCTGCCCTGCGAGGGGGCCGTCACGCGGGTCCCGACCCGCCCCGGCCCCCGAAGGAGGCCCGGCCCGGACGCGCCACGGGGGTGCGAGTCCGGGCCGGGCCTTTTGCTGCCTGTTGCGGTCAGGCGACGTAGAAGGGCTCGACGTTGCCCAGCATCCACGCCGACGTCTGATCACCCGGCTTGCCGAGGAAGAGCGTGTCCACGGTGAAGGGCACCGCCTCCGCCGCGACGGCATCCGAAACGGCCGCGAGCACGGCCTCACGCGATTCCTCGACCGCACCGCGAACCGTCACGCCGATCAGCAGTCCGGGGCGCTGATTCCCCACCTGCACCAGAGCCCGCCTGGCCGACGAGACCGCGGGAACCGCGTCGAAGGCGCGGCGCAGCGCCGCGAGCAGCGCGACGGGCTCTTCCGCAGGCTCACCGAGCCGGACGCTCTCGCCGGGCTGCACGGTCTTCCGGCCGTCTTCCCGTACGGCCTGCACACCGGCGGCGTGAATGGGCAGTCCGACCTCGCCACCAGGGTTGAGCGCGAGACCGAGCTCCTGCGGGATCGCGTCGATCAGCTCGCGGGCGCCCATCACCGCGTGCGCCACGTCGCCCGCGCACACCTTGAGCTGGTGCGCGGAGGTGTACACGGCGACGTGCGGCTGACCGTCGATCGCAACGATCGGCAGCCGTGTTCCCCGGTCACCGCCGGGGGATTCCGGGAGCGGCATCCACAGTTCGGCCGCGGCGAGCGCCTCCAGAATGTCCTCGGGAGGGACAGAGCCGGCCTTTGCGGCGGCCAGCGTCTCTTCCAGCTTGTTGGCGGGGAACATTTACAGGGACTCCGGTTCGTTCTTGACGGGTGTCGCGCGGGAATGGCAGTGGGTAGAGACGGTCAGGAATCGTGAAGCGTGGAACGGAGCTCGTTCACCAGTTCCTTGAATCTCTTATTCGCCGCCACGCGCTGCTCCCAGTCGGCGATGTAGACATAGAATTCGGAGAAGTTCCGTGTCTTGCAGAGCTCGTCGAACCTTTGGGTAGCCGCTGTCAGCGCCGTCTCGGCTTCGCTCTCCGGGTCGGCAAGAATGTCGCGGATATCCGTGAGTGTCAGATAGGAAAAGGCGTGCTCCCGGCCTTCCCCGTGCACGATCTCCGCGAGTTGCGCGGCAGCGGCGGTGGCCCGCTCGCGTCGGGACTCGGGTGTGCGTGATGTCATCTCAAAGGCTCCCGTCCCATGACCCGCACTCCCTTTATGTTCCAGGGCTCGGGAATGAATATCTGCTCGGCGCCGCCCACGTAGACGTCACCCTGATTGGCGACGGGCCCCGGATAGATCTTGGTGTCGGCCGGGATCTCGATTCGGTACACCGTGTCGATCGGTGAATCTCCAGTCATGCGCTGACTGTTCATGTCAATCCACTGGGGGCGTACCGCGGTGTCGATGCGGACGTGGGCGACCGATGAGGGTGCCTCACGGGTGAACCATTGGCCGAGCTCCTCTTTCGCGCCGCCGAGCACGCCGGCGCGGTAGAACTCCGTCGGCTCGGTCAAAGTCACTTCACTGTACCGGCCGCCCGCGAAATTGGCGGCCGGCGGGTAGTCCCCTTCGGCCAGCGGTCCAGGGTTACGGACCATGTCGAATTCGTACAGTTCGTCCGCCGGTTCGTGCGGTTGCGCGGCGTCGTCCGTGCTGTCCGAGGACGGAGCCTCCCAGGGGCCGGGAGCCTCGTCCCCCGCACCGTCGCTCGCGGGCCCCTCGCCGGACTCCGGGGCATCCGCCTCTTCCGCATCCGCGTTTTTGGTGTCCTCCGCGGCCGTCGGTTCCGGAGCGTCGTCCACGTGCTCGGCGTCGGCGTCGTGCGCGTCTACGGAGCCTGTTTCGGAGTCTGCGTCTTCCGCATCCGTGGGTTCCGGTGCCTCGGCTTCGGGCTGCTGCTCGGCCTCCGGCTCCGGGGCGTCGGTCTCTTCAAGTGTGCTGTCGGTTTCCTCTACGGTTTCCGGTTCCGGGGCGTCGTCTGCTTGCTCGGCATCCGTTTCGTGCGTGCCTTCCGGGCCTGTTTCGGAATCCGCGTCCTCATCATCGGCCGATTCCGCGGCATCAGCGTCCGGCTGCTCGGTTTCCGGTTCCGGGGCGCCGGTCTCCTCGGGTGCGCTGTCGGTTTCCTCTGCGTCCGTCGGTTCCGGAGCGTCGTCTGTCTGCCCGGTGCCCGCGTCGCGCGCGTCTGTCGATTCCGGGGCGTCCGCCGGGCTTGCGCCGGAGTCCGAGGCTTCCGCGGATTCCGGATCCGGAGCCTCGGTATCAGGCTGATCGGCCCCCGGTTCCGGTGCGTCACTGCTCTCCGGTGCGCTGTCGGTTTCCTCCGCAGCCGTCGGTTCAGGGGCGTCGGCGTCGGGCTGCCCGGTCTCCGGTTCCGGTGCGTCGGTGTCCTCCGGCCTGCTGTCGGCTTCCTCCACGGCGGTCGGCTCCGGGGCATCGTCCGCGTCCGCCCGCTCCGCGGACGCGTCGCGCGAACCCGCTGGTTCCGGCGCATCCGCCGGGCCTGTGCTGGAGTCCGTATCCGCATCCGTCGCCTTCGCCGGTTCCGGGGCGTCGACGGGCTCGGGAGGCAGGGTCTCTCGGGGCGGCGGGGGCTGCTCGGGCCGGCGGTCGTCCATGATCGGAATTCTGACATCGCCACGTCAGAGTCTTGAGCCGCAGGCGCACCGGCGCGGGCGCGGCGGGGCTCGAAGCGGCCCGTGGTGCCGTAGTGCCGTCCAGGGGCCTGTGTCGGCGCGCCGTCGTAGTCTGGAGACAACCCGGCCCGTTGTCTCGTGTCGGGCGATTCGCGTTGTCCACCTCCGGGACGGGAAACCTCTCCATGAGCCTGCACGGTCTGCTCGACGCCGTCGTCAATGATCCGGCGCTCGCCGAAGCGGTGAAGGCCGCGGCCGACGGCAACCGCCCGCACGTCGACCTCGTCGGCCCGCCCGCCGCCCGGCCCTTCGCCGTTGCGGCGCTCGCCCGGGACGCCGGGCGGCCCGTCCTGGCGGTGACCGCCACCGGCCGCGAGGCCGAGGACCTCGCGGCGGCGCTGCGCTCGCTGCTGCCGCCGGACGGCGTCGTGGAGTTCCCGGCCTGGGAGACGCTGCCGCACGAGCGCCTCTCGCCGCGTTCGGACACCGTCGGCCGCCGTCTGGCCGTGCTGCGCCGGCTCGCGCACCCGAGCAAGGACGACCCGGCGGCGGGGCCGGTGAGCGTGGTCGTCGCGCCGGTCCGGTCCGTGCTGCAGCCGCAGGTGAAGGGGCTCGGCGACCTGGAGCCGGTCAGCCTGCGCAGCGGGCAGGGCGCCGACCTGGAAGAGGTCGTGGACGCGCTGGCGGCCGCCGCGTACGCCCGTGTCGAACTGGTGGAGAAGCGCGGCGAGTTCGCCGTCCGCGGCGGCATCCTCGACGTGTTCCCGCCGACCGAGGAGCACCCGCTCCGGGTCGAGTTCTGGGGCGACGAGGTCGAGGAGATCCGTTATTTCAAGGTCGCCGATCAGCGTTCGCTGGAGGTCGCCGAGCACGGCCTGTGGGCGCCGCCCTGCCGTGAGCTGCTGCTGACGGAGGACGTGCGGGCCCGGGCGGCGGAGCTCGCGGAGGAGCACCCGGAGCTCGGCGAGCTCCTCTCCAAGATCGCCGAGGGCATCGCGGTGGAGGGCATGGAGTCCCTCGCCCCGGTCCTGGTGGACGACATGGAGCTGCTGCTGGACGTGCTGCCGGCGGGCGCGATGACGGTCGTGTGCGACCCGGAGCGCGTGCGGACGCGTGCCGCGGACCTCGTGGCCACCAGCCAGGAGTTCCTGCAGGCGTCCTGGGCGGCCACGGCCGGCGGCGGGGAGGCCCCCATCGACGTGAACGCGGCCTCCCTGTGGGGCATCGCGGACGTCCGCGACCGCGCCCGCGAGCTGGGCCAGATGTGGTGGTCGGTGAGCCCCTTCGCGGCCGACGAGGAGCTCGACGGCGACACGCTCAAGCTCGGCATGCACGCCCCGGAGACGTACCGCGGCGACACCGCCCGCGCGCTCGCCGACACCAAGGGCTGGCTGGCCGACGGCTGGCGCACCGTCTTCGTCACGGAGGGCCACGGCCCCGCGGCCCGTACGGTCGAGGTCCTCGGCGGCGAGGGCATCGCGGCCCGGCTGGACGCCGACATCGCCGAGCTCGCCCCCTCCGTCGTCCACGTCTCCTGCGGCAGCATCGACAACGGCTTCGTCGACCCCGGGCTGAAGATCGCCGTCCTGACCGAGACGGACCTGTCCGGGCAGAAGTCGGTCAGCAAGGACATGGGCCGGATGCCGGCCCGCCGCCGCAAGACCATCGACCCGCTGACGCTGCAGGCCGGCGACTACATCGTCCACGAGCAGCACGGCGTCGGCCGCTACATCGAGATGGTGCAGCGCACCGTCCAGGGCGCCACCCGCGAGTACCTGCTCGTGGAGTACGCGCCCGCCAAGCGCGGCCAGCCCGGCGACCGCCTCTACATCCCGACCGACCAGCTGGAGCAGGTCACCAAGTACGTCGGCGGCGAGGCCCCCACCCTGCACCGCCTCGGCGGCGCGGACTGGACGAAGACGAAGGCGCGCGCCAAGAAGGCGGTCAAGGAGATCGCCGCCGACCTGATCAAGCTGTACTCGGCGCGGATGGCGGCCCCCGGCCACACCTTCGGCCCCGACACCCCCTGGCAGCGGGAGCTGGAGGACGCCTTCCCGTACGCGGAGACCCCCGACCAGCTCACGACCATCGCCGAGGTCAAGGAGGACATGGAGAAGTCCGTCCCCATGGACCGCCTGATCTGCGGCGACGTCGGCTACGGCAAGACGGAGATCGCGGTCCGCGCCGCGTTCAAGGCCGTGCAGGACGGCAAGCAGGTGGCGGTGCTCGTGCCGACCACGCTGCTGGTGCAGCAGCACTTCGGCACGTTCTCCGAGCGGTACGCGCAGTTCCCGGTGGTCACCAAGGCCCTGTCCCGCTTCCAGACGGACGCCGAGGCCAAGGCCGTGCTGGAGGGCCTGCGCGACGGCTCGGTCGACATCGTCATCGGCACGCACCGCCTGTTCTCGTCCGAGACCAAGTTCAAGGACCTGGGTCTCGTCATCGTCGACGAGGAGCAGCGCTTCGGCGTCGAGCACAAGGAGCAGCTGAAGAAGCTGCGGGCCAACGTCGACGTGCTGACGATGTCCGCCACCCCGATCCCGCGCACCCTGGAGATGGCGGTCACCGGCATCCGCGAGATGTCGACCATCACCACCCCGCCGGAGGAGCGCCACCCGGTGCTGACCTTCGTGGGCCCGTACGACCAGAAGCAGATCGGCGCCGCGATCCGCCGCGAGCTGCTGCGCGAGGGTCAGGTCTTCTACATCCACAACCGGGTGGAGTCCATCGACCGGGCGGCCGCGCGGCTGCGCGAGATCGTGCCGGAGGCGCGGATCCAGACCGCGCACGGGCAGATGGGCGAGAGCCGGCTGGAGCAGGTCGTCGTCGACTTCTGGGAGAAGAAGTTCGACGTCCTGGTCTCGACCACGATCGTCGAGTCGGGCATCGACATCTCCAACGCCAACACGCTGATCGTGGAGCGGGGCGACAACTTCGGGCTGTCGCAGCTGCACCAGCTGCGCGGCCGTGTCGGCCGCAGCCGGGAGCGCGGCTACGCCTACTTCCTCTACCCGCCGGAGAAGCCGCTGACCGAGACCGCCCACGAGCGGCTCGCCACCATCGCCCAGCACACGGAGATGGGCGCCGGCATGTACGTCGCCATGAAGGACCTGGAGATCCGCGGCGCGGGCAACCTCCTCGGCGGCGAGCAGTCCGGCCACATCGCGGGCGTCGGCTTCGACCTCTACATCCGCATGGTCGGCGAGGCCGTGGCGGACTACCGGGCGTCGGTCGAGGGCGGCGAGGAGCAGCCCGAGGCACCCCTCGAAGTCAAGATCGAACTGCCGGTGGACGCGCACGTCCCGCACGACTACGCGCCCGGCGAGCGCCTGCGCCTGCAGGCCTACCGTGCGATCGCCTCCGCGAACAGCGAGGAGGACATCCGCGCCGTCCGCGAGGAGCTCACCGACCGCTACGGCAAGCTGCCGGAGCCCGTGGAGAACCTGCTGCTCGTCGCGGGCCTGCGCATGCTGGCCCGGGCGTGCGGCGTCTCCGACATCACCCTCCAGGGCTCCAACGTCCGCTTCGGCCCGGTGGAGCTGCGCGAGTCCCAGGAGCTGCGCCTCAAGCGGCTCTACCCGCGCACGGTCATGAAGCCGGCCACGAAGCAGATCCTGGTGCCCCGCCCGGCCACCCGCCCGATCGGCGGCAAGCCCCTGGTCGGACGGGAACTGCTGGCGTGGACGGGTGAGTTCCTGACCACGATCCTGGGGTCGTAGGAGGCCGGCCGGAGGAGAAGGCAGGGGCGGCGGGGGTCAGGAGACCCCCGCCTCCGCCTCCGCCTTCTTCAGCACCACGTAACCCCCCTCGCCCCCGAGGAAGGCGTACCGCACGCCCGGGTGCATCCGCTCCCCGTCCGCGATGAGGTCCTCCTGGCTCTTGCCGTCGCCGAGGCGCATGGCTATGTAGTCGGGGGTGATGCCGCGGGTGTCGCCGATCCAGAAGACCCGGCACCGGCCGGCGAGGCGGCTTATCGGGGCTATGTCGGACTCGACGGTCGCTCCGTCGGGGATGCGGTCCAGGAGCCGTTCGGTCGCGCGGACGCTCTCCGGGACGCTGTACGTGCCCGGCTCGGTCAGGGAGTACAGGGGCAGGGACGCGGTCAGGGCGAGGGACGCGGCGAGCACCGCGCCGGGCAGGTGGTGCGCGTAGGAGCGCAGGAGCGGGCGCCGGCTGTCGCGGCTCCGGGCCAGGGCGTCGGTGAGCGCGATGAGGACGACGGGCATCAGGACGGCGCTGTAGTGCCAGTCCGTGCTCCAGTAGTGGTCGTCGTGGGAGGCGAACCGCCAGGCCAGGGTCGGCACGGCGGCGATCAGGACGGGGGACCGCAGGGCCAGGAGGCCGGTGGTGGGCAGCAGGATCCACAGCAGGGTGCGTATCGCGGTGTCGGCGGGGATCGTGGCCGGGGAGCCGTCGGCCCCGCCGCCGTCGAGCTTGTTCCAGTAGTCGTAGGCGCCGCTGGTGTTGAAGCCGGGGATGATCAGCCCGAAGGTGATCGCGGCCGCTGCCAGGCCGAAGGCCACGAGGCCGGCGGCCAGCGGGGCGGCTCCCCGGGGGACGCCCTCACCGCGGGACTTCGCGCCGCGCAGCCGGATCAGGATGATCACGCCGATCGCGGCCGCCGTGATGCCCAGGTCCTCCTTGACCAGGACGAGGGGCACGGCCCACCAGACCGCGGCCCGCCAGCGCCCGCGCACCACCGCTTCGAGGGAGAAGGCGAGCAGCGGCATCGCGAAGGCGATCTCGTGGAAGTCGAAGTCGACCGCGCGCTGGACTCCCCATGACAGGCCGTAGGCGATGCCGATGGCCAGTCCGCGCTTGCGGCCGAGCAGCCCGGCGGCGAGCCGGGTGACCGGTATCGCGGAGAGGGCGAAGAGCACGGCCTGGGCGACGAGCAGCGTGACCGGGGTGGGGAAGAGCCGGTAGAGGGGGGCGAGGAGGGCGGTGACCGGGCTGAAGTGGTCGCCGAGGATGTTGGTGCCCGGGCCCTTGAGGTCGGCTATGGGTGCCTGGAGGTGGGCGTAGCCGCGGATGGCCTGCTCGAAGATGCCCAGGTCCCAGGACATGGTGAGCATGCGGCGGTGCCGGCACAGGGACAGCGCGGTGTAGAGGACGAAGAGGACGCCCGCGAGCCAGTACGGATCCCAGCGCGGGGCGCGCAGGGCCGTGGCGCGGGGCCGGGGGCCCGGGGCCGCCTCGGCCGCGGGCCCGCCCGGTGCCGGAACGGTGGCGGCGGCCGAGTCCATGGGGGAGTCCTTTGTTCCGGGAACGGTGGGATGACTACGGGATGACTGTCGGAAAAGATACGCGGAGCCTCGTCGGCGCCCGGCCCCCTTTCCGAGAGACGAGCGGTCCCCTGGAGCGGTTCGGCTGGAATCTGTCGTTCTTCTCTCAGGGCCCTGGCGTTCAGCCCGTCTTCTTCCAGTCCGAGCAGCCGTTGGTCTTGAAGTAGGCGTCGCCGGGGGCGATGGTCACGACGGCGTTGCCCGTCACGTTCTCGTTGGCGAGGATCGAGTCCGCGCTCTCGTGCAGGGCGTCCTTGGCGCGCTCCCAGTAGCAGCCGTCCTGCTTGTTGCCGACCGACTTGTAGGTGCCGGGGGCTATGTCGGCCCCCACCTTGTACATGCCGTTGCCGGGCATCTCGGTCTTCGGGCTTCCGGCCGCCCGGCCTTCGGCCACACGCTCCCAGCCCTTGCAGCCCTGCGTCTTGAAGATCTTGTCCTCGGCCTTGACCGTCACGTACGAGGCGCCGATCACGTTGTCGTTGGCGAGGATCGCGTCGGGGTCGCCGCTGGAGTCTTTGGCGCGCTCCCAGTAGCACCCGAGCTTGTTGCCGAGCGAGCGGTAGGTGCCGGGCTCGATGTCCGAACCCACCTGGTAGGTGCCGCTTCCCTTCAGGGCGCCCTTCGCGGCCTTCTCCTTTCCTCCGCCGCTCTCCTGCCCCGTCCCCTTCTCCTTCTTCTCCGTCGAGCCCGCGGCGGAGGTCTTGCCGTCGTCGTCACCGCCGCCGCCCAGGGCGCCGCCGATGCCCACGACCACGACGAGGGCGCCGGCGGCCGTGAGGAGCTTGTGCCGCGCGAACCAGTTCCGCTGCTTGGGCTGGGAGTGCTGAGACATGACTGACACCTTTCGGCAGGGAAATCTTCTCGGACCGACGCGTCAATGACAGCAGAGCCTGTGAACCGAGTCAACCACGTTCACGCGATGGGGTTAGTTCACGCCTGTGAAGGGGTGTGCTCGGGTTCCGCGGGTATGCTCGGACCACAGCGACGAGGCGGGCCGCTCCGTGCAGGGCGGGGGCGGTCCGGAGAGGGGAAGCCATGCCGGACAGCGAGAGCGCGGCGGAGGTGACCGCGGCCGGGATCGCACGGCTGGCCGGAGTGGGCCGCGCGGCCGTGAGCAACTGGCGCAGGCGCCACCCCGATTTCCCGCAGCCGACGGGAGGCAGCGAGACCAGCCCCACGTTCGCCCTCGGCGACGTCGAGCAGTGGCTGCGCCACCAGGGCAAGCTCGCCGAGGTTCCCTTGCGCGAGCGGGTCTGGCAGCAGGTCGCCGGCCACCCCGCCGGCGCCGTGACCGCCCTGCGCTACGCGGGCTCCGTCCTCCTCCTCGTCCGCGACCGGCCCGCCGCCTGGCTGGAGCTGGCCGCCCTCGGCGACCTCAAGCTCTCCGAGCGGCTGCCCACGGCCCTGGAATCCGCGCTCGCCTCCCGCCTGGGGCAGCATCATCCCGTCGGCGTCCCCACCACCGCCGAGCTGGCCGTCTCCTCCGCCCTGCTGCGCGGCGCCGCCGAGCTCGCCTCCGGGCGCGGCGCCGCCCACGTCTACGAATTCCTTCTGGGCCGCCACCTCGAGGCCAACCCCCGGCAGTACACCCTCACCCCGCCCGGTCCCGCCGAGCTCATGGCCGCCCTCGGCGAGGGGAGCCCCGCCGACCGTCACCGGCCGCGCACCGTCCTCGACCCCGCCTGCGGCACCGGCGGCCTCCTCCACGCCGCCGCGGCCGGCACCGGCACCCCCGCGCCGGCGGTCCTCGGACAGGAGTCCGACCCCGACCTCGCGGCGCTCACCGCCCTGCGCCTCGCCCTGCACAGCGACGCCCAGGTCCGGGTTCACGCGGGCGACAGCCTCCGCGCCGACGCCTTCCCGGACACCGCAGCCGACACGGTGCTGTGCCACCCCCCGTTCAACGAGCGCAACTGGGGCCACGAGGAGCTCGCGTACGACCCCCGCTGGGAGTACGGCTTCCCCGCCCGCACGGAATCCGAGCTCGCCTGGGTCCAGCACGCCCTCGCCCGGCTGCGCGACGGCGGCACCGCCGTCCTGCTGATGCCGCCGGCCGCGGCCTCCCGCCGCTCCGGCCGCCGCATCCGCGCCGACCTCCTGCGCCGCGGCGCCCTGCGCGCCGTGATCGCCCTGCCCGCGGGCGCCGCCCCGCCCTACAACATCCCGCTGCACCTGTGGGTGCTGCGCCGGCCCGGCGCCCAGGGCTCGCCCGCCCCGCACGTCCTCCTGGCCGAGACGGGTGACCTCGCCCCGGCCGGGCGGGACAAGCTGCCTTGGCAGGCCGTGCGCACCGAGGTCCTCGGCGCCTGGGAGGACTTCGAGCGGCACGGCACCGTCGAGGAGCGGCCCGGCCGGTGCCGCTCCCTCCCCGTCATCGACCTGCTCGACGACGACGTCGACCTCGCCCCCGCCCGCCATCTGCCGCCGCCCGCCGCCGGCAGCGGTGCGGCCGGGCTCGCGGACGTCCACGACCGGCTCCGGTCCGCCCTGCGGCGCACCGGCGAGCTCACCCCCGCCCCGCCCGCCGGTCCCGGGGACCCGGCCCGCTGGCCCGCCACCACCGTCGGCGAGCTCGCCCGCGCCGGGGCGCTGGTGCTGCGCGCGGGCGGCCCGGGTACGGTTCCCGACCCGGGCGCCGCCGCCCCGCCGGTGCTCACCGACTACGACGTGAAGGCCGGCAGCGGCCCCACCGGCACGCTGCCCGAGGGCCAGGCGGAGGAGCCCGTCCTGGTGCAGGCCGGCGATGTCGTCGTCCCCGTCGTCGGCGATGTCACCGTGGCCCGGGTCATCGGCGAGGAGACGGCCGGCGCCGCCCTCGGCCGGGGCCTGTTCCTGCTGCGCCCCGACCCGGCCGCCCTGGACCCGTGGTTCCTCGCCGGCTTCCTGCGCGGCACCGCCAACCAGCGCCAGGCCAGCAGCTACGCCTCCACCGCCACCCGCCTCGACGTCCGCCGCCTCCAGGTGCCCCGGCTCCCGCTCGCCGACCAGCGGCGCTACGGCGCCCGCTTCCGCGGACTCGCGGAGTTCGAGGAGGTGCTGCGGGAGGCGGAGCGGCTGGGGGAGCGGCTGGTGCAGGGGATGTTCGACGGGCTGACGGACGGGAGCGTCCGGCCGGAACACATCCCGGACTGAATCCCGGCCTGAATCCCGCACCGAATCCTGGCCTACATCACGGAATGCATGCTTCCGTGACTTCCGCGCGGTTCGAGTGACCTGTCACACCGTCTGATGTGCACAACCTGGGGGGAGTTGCCCGTGTCGGTATATAGGCTCAGGACACAAACGCGCACTCCAGGAGCGAGGAATGAACGGCCACGAACCGCCGCAGCCGCCACCCGGCAGAGCAAAGATCATTGCTGTGCGGGTGGTCGTGGTGGCGATCACCGTGGGCACGATCCTCCTGCTGCCCTGGGTGCCGGTCCTGCGTGTGGCGATCATGCGCAGGAGGAAGCTGGACTGGGCGCTGTTCTGGATCGTCCTCGTCCTGTCCTTCTTCAACCTGTCCCGCATCAACGGCGCGGAGTCGTGGACGGCCGACGCGCAGGTGCAGGCGGGTGCCATCAGTCTCGTGTGCACCGGCGTCTGGTCCATCTGGTACTACCTCCGCTTCGACATCCGCCACTACCGGGAGCTGGAGACCCGCTACGCCGTCGCGCGGGCGCTCGCCGCGGAGCGGGAAGCCGCGGCGCACCGCCAGGCCGTCGCCCACAACGAGGCGGCGCTCGCCGAGGCCATCAAGGCCTCCCTCTTCGCCCCGGAGCCCGCCCCGGAGCCCGCCCCCGAGCCCACCCTCGTGCCGTCGGCCCCTCCCGCCCCTCCCGCCCCTCCGGCCCCGCGGATGGACGACCCCTTCGCCGACACCCGCTCCTACGTCCGCATGCCGCAGCCGGCCCCCGGCCCGCACGCCCACTCGGCACCGGCGCCGGCACCGTTCCAGGCGCCCCCGCCGCCACCGCCGCCCCCGCAGCGGGGCGGCCGCCACCGCCGCCCCCCGGAGCACGCGGCACCGGGCACGCCCCCGCCCCGCCCCCGGCGCATCCACGAAGTCCGCGCCGAGCTCGACGAACTCAGCGATCTGCTCCGCAAGGAGCCCAAGGACGGGCCGCAGGACGGCCGTAAGGAGCAGGAGCGGTGAACGGCCGCATCATCGCCGGGCGCTACGAGCTCGCCACCGTCATCGGCCAGGGCGGCATGGGGCAGGTCTGGACCGCCTACGACCGGCGCCTCGACCGGCGCGTGGCCGTGAAGCTGCTGCGCCCCGACCGCATGGCCGGCACCGACAGCGCCGCGGACGAGCTGCGCCGCCGCTTCGTGCGCGAGTGCCGGGTGACCGCCCAGGTCGACCACCGCGGCCTCGTCACCGTCCACGACGCCGGCAGCGACGGCGACGACCTCTACCTCGTCATGCAGTACGTCGAGGGCGCCGACCTCGCCGACCACCTCGCCGAGCACGAGCCCTACCCCTGGCCCTGGGCCGTCTCGGTCGCCGCGCAGCTGTGCTCGGTGCTCGCCGCCGTGCACGCCGTGCCGATCGTCCACCGCGACCTCAAGCCGCGGAACGTGATGGTCCGCCCCGACGGCTCCGTCATCGTCCTCGACCTCGGCGTCGCCTCCGTCATGGACGCCGACACCACGCGCCTCACCCGCACCGGCTCCCCCATCGGCAGCCCCGCCTACATGGCCCCCGAGCAGGCCATGGGCGGCGCCGTCGGCCCGTACACCGACCTCTACGCCCTCGGCGTGCTCCTGCACGAACTGCTCAGCGGCAGCGTTCCCTTCGCCGGGTCCACCGCGCTCGGCGTCCTGCACCGCCACCTCTACGAGCCCCCCGTCCCGCTGCGGCGGCTGCGCCCCGAGCTGCCCCAGCCCCTCGAAGACCTCGTGCTGCGCCTGCTCGCGAAGGACCCGCTGCACCGGCTCGCCGACGCCCAGGAGGCGTACGAGGCCCTCGCGCCCCTCCTGCCCGCGCCGGGCTCCGCCACGGCGAGACCCCTCGGGCCCATGAACCCCACGCGCCCCTTCCTGCTGCCGCACGCCCCCTGGCCCGAGCGGTCCGCCACCGTCCCCGGCGCCCGGCAGCAGGCCGAGGCCTTCGCCCCCGCCCCGCCCGCGCCCAGCGGACCCGATGTCGCCGAAGCCGTCGAGGAGGTCAAGCGCCTCCTCGACCAGGGCGGCATCACCCAGGCCGTCGACCTGCTCGGCTCGATCCTGCCCGCCGCCGCGGCCGAGCACGGCGAGCACTCCACCGTCGTCCGGACGCTGCGCAAGCAGTACGCGGCCACCCTCATGGACGACGGCCAGTACCGGCGCGCGCTGCCCGAGCTGCGCCGGCTCGCCGACGACTACGCCGCCGAGGCCACTCCGCGCGCGGTCCGCCAGCGGCTGCGCTGCCAGTACGACGCCGCGCAGTGCCTGGAGCAGCTCGGCGAGGCGGTGGCCGCGCTCGACGAATACCGCGCGCTCCTCCCGCACTTCGAGAGCCACCCCGACGACCCGGCCACCCCGCTCGACATCCGCCGCCGCATAGGCCACCTGCTGCTCTCCCTCGGAGACCGGCAGGCAGCCCACGACACGCTCGTCACCCTCCTGCACGACGCCGAGCGGCTGCACGGCCCGCACCACCCGCTCCCCGCGGAGATCCGTCACACGCTGCAGTGGCTGGGACAGGTCAGGGCCTGAGCTTCCGCGGCCCGGCCCCGGGCTTCCGCGGCGTCACCCGCACATCCCGGCGCCCCGCGAATCGTTGGTCGAATCGGTGGCCCGGGCCACCCGGACTCCCTACCATCGATCAACGCAGGTCGATCACCGTCGCACGACCGCCGCCGGGAGGCTTCATGATCCGCCGAAGGACCGCGCTCTCCGTCACCGCCGCCGCGCTGCTCGCCGCGGCCCCGCTCCTCACCGCCTGCGGGCGGACCGCCCATCCGGGGGCCGCGGCCGTCGTGGGCGACGACCGGATCACCGTCTCCCAGCTGCAGCAGCAGGTCGCGGACGTCCGCGACGCGCAGCGCTCCTCCCCGCAGGGGGAGCAGCTCACGGCGAACAGCGCCCGCCTCGGCCAGGACACCCTGGTCCGCCTCATCCAGTACCGGATCGTCGAGCAGGCCGGCAAGGACAACGGCGTCGAGGTCACGCGGCGCGAGCTGCAGCGCCAGCGGGCCGACGTCGAGGCGGCCAACGGAGGGGCCGCCGCGGTGCGTGCCCGGTTCCTCGCCCTCGGCATCGCGCCCGACCAGATCGACCGGGCCCTCTCGGTGGACCTCGTCCGCGCCAAGCTGGACGGCAAGTTCGGCACCGCCCGCACGAACGAGATCCTCATGCACACCTCCGACTCCCTCCACGTCGACGTGAACCCGCGCTACGGCGTGTGGGACGGCAAGCGCGGCACCGCTCAGACCGCGCTGGAGCCGTGGCTGCGGTCCGCGACGGCCGCGGCGGCCGATCGCCCGGCGTAAGCGGTGTGCCCGGCGTAATCGGTGCGCGCGGCTGAAGCGGTGCGCTCGCCATAAGAGAAATAAGAGAGGTGTGCCCGCCGCCGGTCGTGAGCCCTGCGCCCGGCGGAGCCCTCCGCGGCCCGGTCGCCTAGGCTCGGCGGTGTGAACGCCTCCGCCGACTCCGCACCTGGCCGCATCGTCCTGCTCACCACCAGCCACCGGGTCGCCCCGGGGCTGCTGTCCTGGCCCGCGTGGCAGGCGCTCCGCGCCGCCGACCGCGTGCTGTGCGCCGACGCCGGCCACCCGCAGCTGCCGTACCTGCGGGAGGCCGGCATCGAGGTCGAGCACGGCTCGGCCACGGCCCGCGAGCTCGTCGACTTCTGCGCGAGCGGGCGGCGCAGCGCCGTCGTCATCACCTCCGCCGAAGGCGAGTCGGCCCTCACCGACGGTCTCGCCCGGCTCGCCGGCTCCGGCCGCGAGACGATGCCCGCGCTGGAGCTGCTGCCCGGTTCGTACGACCTGCCCGGTGCGCGGCTGCTGGACCTGGTGCAGGTCATGGACCGGATCCGGGTCGCCTGCCCGTGGAGCGGGATCCGCACCCACGAGGACCTCGCGAAGTACGCGCTGGAGGAGACGTACGAGCTTCTCGAGGCGATCGAGACGGGGGACCGGGAGGCGCTGCGGGAGGAGCTGGGCGACGTCCTGCTGCAGGTCGTCTTCCACGCGCGGATCGCGCAGGACGACCCCGACGAGGCGTTCTCCGTCGACGACGTCGCCGGAGCGATCGTGGACAAGCTCATCCACCGGCACCCGCACGTCTTCGGCGAGGAGTCCGCGGAGACCCCGGAGGACGTACGGGCCCACTGGATGCGGACGAAGGCGGAGGAGAAGGGGCGCGAGTCGGTGACCGAGGGCGTCCCGCTCGGCCAGCCGGCGCTCGCCCTCACGGCGAAGCTGGCCTCCCGGGTGCGGTCGCAGGGCCTCGACGTCGCCGTCCCCGCGGGCGACGGCATCGGCTACGAACTGCTCGCCCTGGCCGTACGGGCGGAGGCGTCGGGCGTGGAACCGGAGACGGCGCTGCGGGCGGCGGCGCGCACGTACCGCGACGCGATTCGCTCCGCGGAGGGTTTTTAGGGGGTACGTACGGCTACGGCGGTTCGGCACCGCCGGGCGCCGCCGTCGCAGCCGCCCGCCGTCGCGGCGGGGACTCTTGTGGGGCGCCCGGGGTGTCGCTACGCCGTCTTCGCTGCCGCCGCCGTCAGCTTTTCCGCCGCCTTGGTCAGGGCCTTGGCGAACGCGGCCTTGCCGCGGTCGCCGTGGTCGCTGTAGTTGTTCAGGACGGTCGTGATCGCGCCGTGGCTGCGGACCGTGCCGAGGTCGAAGTCCATCTGCATGTCGCCGGCGACGACGGTGACGGCGTACGAGACCGACTCGTCGCCGTACTTCTGCTGCTGCCCGGCGGGCTTCTTCACCTTCACCGTGGCCTTCTTGCCGCTCTCCTTGGCGTCGAAGGCCGCGCACTTCTCGACCGCCGTCCGCAGCCCGGCCATGGCCTTCTCGGCCACCGCGCGCTCATAGCCGCTGACGTCCTGGGCGACCGTCGTCTGGTCGCCCTTCTTGGTGAAGACCACCTGGGCGTTCGCCTTGTGGTCCTCCTCCAGCCGGCCCGTGTTGAGGACGGCCGTGATCGGCGCGCACTCGGGTCTGGAGCCGTTGAGGAGCTCGTCCTCCCCTCCCTGCGACTTGTCCAGGCCCGTGTTCGGCTCCAGCTTCCAGCCGGCCGGCAGGTCCGTCAGGGCGACGAGCGCCTGCTGGGCCTGGTCGGCGGTGATGGCGGCGGGGACGGAGGGCGCACCCTTGTCCTTCTTGCTTCCGGAGCCCGAGGACGTACCCGGACCGGAGGCGGAGTCGGAGCCGCCGTCGCAGGCGGCGAGCAGCAGCGACGAGGCGGCGACGAGGGCCGCGAGGGCGACCCGGCGGGGGCGAATGTCCACAGGGGATTCCTTTGTGCAGAGACGTGCAGAGACTTGCCGAGATAAGGGAATGATCAAAAAGACCAAAATTCGAACGCAAGTATGCACATGCCGGAGTGGCCCTTCCGCTCGGGCACCCGTTCGGCCTACGGGCCGTCTTGTCCGGGCGGCGGGCGGGTACCCGGAATGTCATGCGCATCCAGTACGTACACCTCGCCGACCTCGCCGCGCCGCACTGGGCCGGCGGGATCATCCAGTTCGTCGTCGGCCTCTTCGTCGTCGCCCTGCTGATCATGGCCGTGGTCAAGGGCTTCAAGAAGCGTGACGAGGAACCGCCCCCGCCCTCCCAGCCCCAGCGCCGGCAGGGCGCCTGGCAGACCCGGCAGGAGCACGACACCGGGCCCACCTCGCCCGACCACGGGCCGGGGCACAACGACGACGAGGAGAACAAGGTCGGGTACGTCACCGAGCACCGTGAGGCGGACGAGCTGCATCCCGAGGCGAACGGCGAGCGCGTCCTGCCGCACGAGATCCACAACCCCGGCAGCCACCCCGAGGAGCTCTCCGAGGAGAGGAAGAAGTGGAACCCTGGCGGCAGCGGCGGTTTCGGCAGCGGCGGCCCCGGTCACCACTAGGCCGCCCCGGTCACCACCAAGCCCGCTTCCGGGCCGTACGGCACCGGCCCGGCACGCCGCCACCACTGAGCCGCCCCGACTCCCCCCTAGTAGCGTCAAGGGGTGCACGACGCGAACGACACGAACACCCCGCCCGCCCCCGCCCCCTCCCTCTTCACCTGGGAGTTCGCCTCCGACCCCTACCCCGCGTACGCCTGGCTGCGCGAGCACGCCCCCGTGCACCGCACCGCCCTGCCCAGCGGAGTGGAGGCCTGGCTGGTCACCCGGTACGCCGACGCCCGCCAGGCGCTCGCCGACCAGCGCCTGTCGAAGAACCCCGTGCACCACTCCGAGTCGGCCCACGGCAAGGGCAAGGTCGGCATCCCGGGCGAGCGCAGCGCCAACCTGATGACGCACCTGCTCAACATCGACCCCCCGGACCACACCCGGCTGCGCCGCCTCGTCTCCAAGGCGTTCACCCCGCGCCGCGTCGCCGAGTTCGCGCCCCGGGTGCAGGAGCTGACCGACCGGCTCATCGACGGGTTCGCGAGCAAGGGGGAAGCGGACCTCATCCACGAGTTTGCGTTCCCGCTCCCCATCTACGCCATCTGCGACATGCTCGGCGTCCCGCCCGAGGACCAGGACGACTTCCGGGACTGGGCCGGGATGATGATCCGCCACGGCGGCGGCCCCCGCGGCGGAGTGGCCCGTTCCGTGAAGAAGATGCGGACGTATCTCGCGGAACTGATCCACCGGAAGCGGGAGGATCTCGGCGAAGACCTGATCTCCGGACTCATCAGGGCAAGCGACCACGGAGAGCACCTCACCGAGAACGAGGCCGCGGCGATGGCCTTCATCCTGCTCTTTGCGGGTTTTGAAACAACTGTGAACCTGATCGGTAACGGAACCTACGCCCTGCTGCGCAATCCGGAGCAGCGCGAGCGCCTCCAGCGCGCGCTCGCCGACGGCGACGAGACCCTGCTCGCCACGGGCGTCGAGGAACTGCTGCGCTACGACGGCCCGGTGGAGCTCGCGACCTGGCGGTTCGCCACGCAGGACCTGACGATCGGCGGTCAGCGCATCGCCGAGGGCGACCCCGTCCTCGTCGTCCTCGCGGCCGCCGACCGCGACCCCGAGCGGTTCGCCGACCCCGACACCCTCGACCTCTCCCGGCGCGACAACCAGCACCTCGGCTACGGCCACGGCATCCACTACTGCCTCGGCGCGCCCCTCGCGCGCCTGGAGGGTCAGACCGCCCTCGCGACGCTCCTGCGGCGCCTTCCCGACCTGCGGCTGAACGCCGAACCGGAGGACCTGCGGTGGCGCGGCGGGCTCATCATGCGCGGCCTGCGCACCCTCCCCGTGGCCTTCACGCCCGAGGGCCTTCCCGGGGGCGTTCCCGGGAGCCTTCCCGAGGGCACTTCCTGAGGGTCGTTCCGAGGGCGGATCCCAGGGCGTTCCGGGCGCGAAACGCTGACCCGTACCGCCCCGCAAACCACCGCAAATCCGGGCCCGCCTGACCTCTCGTCACCCGGCGTGACCTCGGCGTGACCTCCGCTACACCGGCTTGTGACTGCGGTGGGGCGTCGCTATCTTCAACGACCATTCCGAAAAGACCGTTGCGACGCCACACGAGAGGCAAGCGCCCATGAGACCCGGAACCGGCCGACATCGCCGCCCCCGTCAGATACCCGCCATCGTGGTCGCCGCAGGGGTGACCGCTTCCGGAATCGCCATGCCGCTGCTCGCGGCCACCGGCGCTTCCGCCGCCGACGCCGGCACCTGGGACCGTGTGGCCCAGTGCGAGAGCGGAGGCCTGTGGAGTGCGAACTCCGGAAACGGGACCTACGGGGGACTGCAGCTGACCCAGGACCTCTGGGAGCGCCACGGCGGCCGGGAGTACGCCCCCCGGCCCGACCTCGCCAGCCGTGCGCAGCAGATCGCCGTCGCCGATCAGATCCTCGAAAGCAGCGGCAACGGCTCCTGGTCGAGCTGTGCCGCGAGCGCGGGCCTCACCTCGGGCGGCACCAAGGCCGACGTCAACCCGGGCGGCACGCACGCCCCCGCGAGCGACTCGACGCCATCACGCGCCCCGGAGCGCACCACTTCGCACTCCACGCCGTCGGAGCCGGACAAGTCCGCCAAGCCGGAGAAGCCCTCCACGGCCCCCTCGCAGTCCGGGAAGCCCTCGACGGAGCCTTCCGCTCAGCCGTCGTCCGGCACGCCGTCGCCGGACCAGCCGTCCGGCACTCCCTCCGGGACCCCCTCCGGCACCCCCTCGGGCAAGCCCTCCGGCAGCTCGTCCCCCGACTCCTCGTCGCCCAAGCCGGGAGACACGAAGCCGGGTGACGGCAAGGACGGTGACGGCAAGTCCGGCGAGCCCGGAGAAGGCCGGCACCGCAAGCCCTCGTCGTCCCCCACGGACGACCCGACCTCGATCCCCACGTCCCCCGCGACGCCGTCCCAGGGCACCCAGGACGGTTCCGGTTCCGCGGCGGGGCAGGCGTCCGACGGCGTCGAAGCCGGTACGGGCAAGCACCGTGCCGATCCGTCACGTTCGGACGACACCCGTTCATCGCGCGGCGGCGGCGAAGGCCGTACCGGCAGTCCCACGGCCACCGACTACACCGTGCGTCCCGGTGACAACCTGTCAGTCATTGCCGAACAGCATGCGGTCAAGGGTGGTTGGCAGTCGCTCTACCACCACAATGAGAAAGCGGTCGGAACCGATCCCGACCTGATCCGTCCTGGTCAGAAGCTCGAGGTCGGTAAATAGACCGGCAGTTCGCGGCGAATGTCCGTTCCAGTCGAAAGTGAGACATGGGTCTCTTTGCCAGTTGGCGGAATGTCACCTTCCCCAACTTGGCAAACCCCCTCCTACCTGCGGAAACGTAGTGTTCCCCTGGGTAACCAGGGGCGACTGTGGCTGGAAAGAGGGGTTTGAACCCTTGCCTCTACTGTGTTTACCGTCGTGACCGCTCGCCACCGCGAGCACCACGGTCGTCACGCCGAATCCTGCCGACGGCCGCTGGAGTCGTCGCGCAAGCGCCGTAGGCAGGAGCGGGGGAACCAAGGTAGGCGCCGGGAACGGCTCCTCGGCCCGAAGCGGGTCGCTGGACCGGGACCGGCTAGGGGTGAAGCCGAGTGTGCTCGCAGAGCTCGCACACGAGGCCGGGCGAACTCACAGCCCGAACCCGACAGCTCACCTCGTAGGCGTCGGTGAGGAAACGACTCATGTCCAAGGGCAAGCACCGCCGTCCGTCCAAGGCCGTCCGTATCGTCACGCTCGCCGGTGTCGCCGGCGCCGCCGTGGCCGCCCCGCTGATGGTCGCCACCTCCGCCAACGCCGCCTCCGTTCAGACGTGGGACAAGGTCGCCGAGTGCGAGTCCGGCGGCAACTGGGCCATCAACACCGGCAACGGCTACTACGGCGGTCTGCAGTTCTCGCAGTCCTCCTGGAACGCCGCCGGCGGCCAGAAGTACGCCGACCGCGCCGACCACGCCTCCAAGAGCGCCCAGATCGCCGTGGCCGAGAAGCTGCTCGCCATGCAGGGCCCGGGCGCCTGGGGCTGCGCGGTGCCGGGTATGACCGTGGGCGGCGCCAAGGCCGGTGCCGACACCTCCGGCTCCGGCACGACCGCCAAGTCCTCCCGCGCCGGCGGCACCGTCTCGGGCAAGTCCCACGCGGACCGCAGCGAGCGCCAGGCCGCGCCGAAGAAGCACGCGCCCAGCCGCACCGCTCCGCAGACCACCGAGCGGGAAGAGGCCCCGGCCCCGAAGCCGGCCGCGCCGAGCCACACCGCTCCGCAGTCCTACAAGGTCGGTGACGGCGAGTACGAGGTCAAGGAGGGCGACACCCTCTCCAAGATCGCCGACGCCAAGAACGTCAAGGGCGGCTGGCAGAAGCTGTACGACCGCAACAAGGACATCGTCCAGGACGCGGACGTGATCTACGTCGGCCAGAAGCTGCACCTCAGCTGACCGAGCTGACAGGGGCGGCCCACGCGAGTGGGCCGCCCCTCTTTGTCGTTTTACGGAAATTCCTCAAGTGTGCGGCAAACTCGGCATTTGAGCTGTTGTGCTGATTTTGCGGTTTTTTCGGGTTTCACGGCCCGGAAACACGGTCCAACGGCGAGGTGAGCCTCCGGCGCCCGTTAGGCTCGTGCTGCAGAACCTCAGACACACACGAAGGAGACCCTCGTGCCGTCCATCGACGTCGTCGTAGCTCGCGAGATCCTCGACTCGCGAGGCAACCCCACGGTCGAGGTCGAGGTCGGCCTCGACGACGGCTCCACGGGCCGTGCCGCCGTGCCGTCCGGCGCCTCCACCGGCGCCTTCGAGGCCATCGAGCTCCGCGACGGTGACAAGAACCGTTACCTCGGCAAGGGCGTCGAGAAGGCCGTCCTGGCCGTCATCGAGCAGATCGGCCCGGAGCTCGTCGGCTACGACGCCACCGAGCAGCGCCTGATCGACCAGGCCATGTTCGACCTGGACGCCACCGACAACAAGGGCTCGCTCGGCGCCAACGCCATCCTGGGCGTCTCCCTCGCCGTCGCGCACGCCGCCTCCGAGGCCTCCGACCTTCCGCTCTTCCGCTACCTGGGCGGCCCGAACGCGCACCTGCTGCCCGTTCCGATGATGAACATCCTGAACGGCGGCTCGCACGCCGACTCCAACGTGGACATCCAGGAGTTCATGATCGCGCCGATCGGCGCGGAGTCCTTCTCCGAGGCCCTGCGCTGGGGCACCGAGGTCTACCACACCCTCAAGTCGGTCCTGAAGGCCAAGGGCCTGTCCACCGGCCTGGGCGACGAGGGCGGCTTCGCCCCGAACCTCGGCTCCAACCGCGAGGCCCTCGACCTCATCCTTGAGGCCATCAAGCAGGCCGGCTACACCCCCGGCCAGGACATCGCGCTCGCGCTCGACGTCGCCGCCTCCGAGTTCTACAAGGACGGCGCCTACACCTTCGAGGGCAAGTCCCGCACCGCCGCCGAGATGACCGAGTACTACGCCGAGCTCGTCGAGGCGTACCCGCTGGTCTCCATCGAGGACCCGCTGTTCGAGGACGACTGGGACGGCTGGAAGACCATCACCGACAAGCTCGGCGACAAGGTCCAGCTCGTCGGCGACGACCTGTTCGTCACCAACCCGGAGCGCCTCGGCCGCGGCATCGAGGAGGGCGCCGCCAACGCCCTGCTGGTCAAGGTCAACCAGATCGGCTCGCTGACCGAGACCCTCGACGCCGTCGAGCTGGCCCAGCGCAACGGCTTCAAGTGCATGATGTCGCACCGCTCCGGCGAGACCGAGGACGTCACCATCGCCGACCTGGCCGTCGCCACCAACTGCGGCCAGATCAAGACCGGTGCCCCGGCCCGCTCCGAGCGCGTCGCCAAGTACAACCAGCTCCTGCGCATCGAGGAGATCCTGGACGACGCCGCGGTCTACGCCGGCCGCAGCGCCTTCCCGCGCTTCAAGGGCTGACGTCCCGGGGGGGCCGGGAACCCCGGGGGCCGCTGCCCCCGGGGCTGACACGGCCTCAGAACCGCAGCCTCACCACGTCCCCGGCCACGGTCCCGTACCGTGGCCGGGGACGTACGTTCGTAGCGGGGCTGCGGGCGACCAGGACCTCGGGGAGGCGAAGTGGCGGCGGACCGTTCCACCGCGACCAGGCTCAGGGCACTCGGCTCGGTGCTCGTCCAGGGCCCCACGGCCCGCGTCTACCGCGCCCGGGGCCCGCGCCGCAGCCGGCTGACCGGCCGCGCGGCGCTGCTGGCGCTCGTCGTGTGCTCGCTGGTCGTCGCCCTCGCCTACCCCATGCGCCAGTGGGTCACCCAGCGTTCCGACATCGCCGACCAGCGCCGCCAGTCCGAGCGGGCCCGCGAGCAGGTGCAGCGCCTGGAGGACGAGAAGGCGCGGCTGGAGGACCCGGCGTACGTCGAGCAGCAGGCGCGCGAGCACCTGCACTACCTGCGCCCCGGGGAGACGGGCTACAGCGTGGTCGACGGCAGCGGCACCGCCCGCCGGCCCCGGGACCAGGGCGCCGCCGACCGCCCCTGGTACAGCAATCTGTGGGACGGTGTGGACGCCGCGGACACCCCGCGCTGACGCCCCCGTCCCGCCCCTTCACGAACGCCGACAACGGCGAACCGGCCGACAACACCGAGCGAAGACGACACGAGCGAGCACATGGACACCCCTCCGCCCCAGACCGAGCCCACCGAGCCCACCGCCGCCGACATCGAGGCGTTCAAGGAGCAGCTGGGCCGCCCGCCGCGCGGGCTGCGCGCCATCGCCCACCGCTGCCCCTGCGGTCAGCCGGACGTGGTCGAGACCGCCCCCCGGCTGCCGGACGGCACGCCGTTCCCGACGACGTACTACCTGACCTGCCCGCGCGCCGCCTCCGCGATCGGCACGCTGGAGGGCTCGGGCCTGATGAAGGAGATGCAGGACCGGCTGGCGACCGACCCGGAGCTCGCCGCCGCCTACCGCGCCGCGCACGAGGACTACCTCCGGCGCCGCGACGCGATCGAGGTCCTGGAGGGCTTCCCGAGCGCGGGCGGCATGCCCGACCGGGTCAAGTGCCTGCACGTGCTGGTGGGTCACTCGCTGGTCGCGGGTCCGGGCGTGAACCCGTTCGGCGACGAGGCGCTGGCGCTGCTGCCGGAGTGGTGGGCCAAGGGCCCGTGCGTGACCCCGTGCGCCGCCCCGGACGGGGGTGACGAGCAGTGACCCGCGTCGCCGCCGTGGACTGCGGCACCAACTCCATCCGCCTGCTCGTCGCCGACCTCGACCCGGCGACCGGTGCGTTCACCGAGCTCGACCGCCGGATGACGATCGTCCGCCTGGGTCAGGGCGTGGACCGCACGGGCCGGCTGGCGGACGAGGCCCTGGAGCGGACGTTCGCGGCCTGCCGGGAGTTCGCGGAGGTCATCCGCGAGCTGAAGGCCGAGCGGGTGCGCTTCGTCGCCACCTCCGCCTCGCGCGACGCCGAGAACCGCGAGGACTTCGTGCGCGGCGTGGTGGACATCCTGGGCGTGGAGCCCGAGGTGATCAGCGGTGACCAGGAGGCCGAGTTCTCCTTCACCGGCGCCACCAAGGAGCTCTCCGGCCGGGACGACCTGGCCAGGCCGTTCCTCGTCGTGGACATCGGCGGCGGCTCCACGGAGTTCGTCGTCGGCGAGGAGCATGCCCGCCCGTCGCCCACCACCACCCTTGCCGGAGACGCTTCGCGCCGCCCCTCTCTCTTCGCCCGCAGCGTCGACGTGGGCTGCGTGCGCATGACGGAGCGCCACCTCGTCGCGGACGGCGCCGTCGTGGACCCGCCCACGCCGGAGCGCATCGCCGCGATACGCGAGGACGTCGAGGCCGCGCTGGACCTGGCCGAGGAGACCGTCCCGCTGGAGGAGGCCCGCACGCTCGTCGGCCTCGCCGGCTCGGTGACCACGGTCGCGGCGGTCGCGCTGGGCCTGACCGAGTACGACTGGACGCGCATCCACCACGCGCGGATCTCCCTGGAGCAGGTCCGGGAGATCACCGGCAGGCTGCTCGCCTCGACGCACGAGCAGCGCGCGGCGATCCCCGTGATCCACCCGGGCCGGGTCGACGTGATCTGCGCCGGAGCCCTCGTCCTGCAGGCGGTCATGGAGCGCGTGGGCGCCCATGAGGTCGTCGTGAGCGAACACGACATTCTGGACGGAATCGCCTGGTCCATCGCCTGAGAAGGCGTCCTGTGACGGCCCCTCCGGGGGCCTCCGGGAGAAAGTTCGTGAAATCCTTCACATGAAAAAAGGGAGCGTTGGCGGCGCGAAGGGGTCCGTTGGGCCCTTCCGGGGGCTCCGGTGGTCCCTGCGGCGGGACGCCGTCCGGTTTCGGGCGGGTTAAAGGAGCGTTTATGTGATCGCCGTTGCGGCAGTGGTCTAGTCAACCTGACGCCCACAAGGCCAGTTCAACAGGGGTTCCCAACGCGTTCGACGCCGAAGTGGTTCCCTTACGGCCGTATGGCATGGGTCACGGCGGCGGCGGAGTGTAGCAGATACCCTCAGGCCCCTTGTGAAGGGGCTCACGAGCATGCCCGCGGAGAGTGCTGGATACTCGAATCATGAGCACCACGGAGCGTCCACGGATCCTCGTAGTAGGCGGTGGGTACGTCGGCCTGTACGCGGCGCGCCGCATCCTCAAGAAGATGCGGTACGGCGAGGCGACCGTCACGGTCGTCGACCCGCGTTCGTACATGACCTACCAGCCCTTCCTGCCCGAAGCAGCTGCCGGCAGCATCTCCCCCCGCCACGTCGTGGTGCCGCTGCGACGCGTGCTCCCCAAGGCGGAGGTCCTCACCGGCCGCGTCACCACCATCGACCAGGACCGCAAGGTCGCCACCGTCGCGCCGCTCGTCGGCGAGGCGTACGAGCTGCCCTTCGACTACCTGATCGTCACGCTCGGCGCCGTCTCCCGCACCTTCCCGATCCCCGGCCTCGCCGAGAACGGCATCGGCATGAAGGGCGTCGAGGAGGCCATCGGGCTGCGCAACCACGTCCTGGAGCAGCTCGACAAGGCCGACTCCACGACCGACGAGGAGATCCGCCGCAAGGCGCTGACCTTCGTCTTCATCGGCGGTGGCTTCGCGGGTGCGGAGACCATCGGCGAGGTCGAGGACATGGCGCGCGACGCCGCCAAGTACTACCCGAACGTCAAGCGCGAGGACATGCGGTTCGTCCTCGTCGACGCCGCCGACAAGATCCTCCCCGAGGTCGGCCCCAAGCTCGGCGCGTACGGCAAGGCGCACCTGGAGAGCCGCGGCATCGAGATCCACCTCTCGACGTCGATGGACTCCTGCATCGACGGCCACGTCGTGCTGAAGAACGGCCTCGAGGTCGACTCCAACACGATCGTGTGGACCGCGGGCGTCAAGCCCAACCCGGCGCTGGCCCGCTTCGGCCTGCCGCTCGGCCCGCGCGGCCACGTCGACACCCTGCCGACCCTCCAGGTCAACGGCACCGACTACATCTGGGCCGCGGGCGACAACGCCCAGGTTCCGGACCTCGTCGGCCGCGCCGCGGGCAACGAGAACGCCTGGTGCCCGCCGAACGCCCAGCACGCGCTGCGCCAGGCCAAGGTCCTCGGCGACAACGTCATCTCGGCGATGCGCGGCTTCGGTGCCGCCCAGACCGAGTACAAGCACGCCAACAAGGGTGCGGTGGCGGGCCTCGGCCTCCACAAGGGCGTGGCGATGATCGTCATGGGCAAGATGAAGATCAAGCTCAAGGGCCGCCTCGCCTGGTACATGCACCGTGGCTACCACGGTCTGGCCATGCCGACCTGGAACCGCAAGATCCGCGTCTTCGCGGACTGGACCCTCGGCATGTTCCTCAAGCGCGAGGTCGTCTCCCTGCGTGCCATGGAGAACCCCCGCGAGGAGTTCTACGAGGCCGCGAAGCCGGCCCCGCAGCCCAAGGCCGACTCCGTCCCGTCGGAGAAGGCGAAGGCCTCCTAACGGCGGTCGCGGCTCGGCCGCGGTCAACCAGTCGGCAACGGCGTCCACCAATCCGTGGGGTGGACGCCGTTGCCGTATGTCCGGCCACCGACAGTTGATCTAATCTGACTGAACGGGACTACCGTGCCGACTCTTGGTGTTTAGGTGTCAGTTGAACGTTTCTCCTGACCTTGCATCATGGAGGTGTGTGCGACATGGCCGACGCCGCTCGACGGCTCACCGCGCTCGCGGAAGAGGTTCTGGGAGCCCCGCTCCCGCTCCGGATCCGCGCCTGGGACCGCAGCGAGTACGGCCCTCCGGGTACGCCCGTCCTGGTGATCCGCCGTCGCCGCGCCCTGCGCCGGCTGCTGTGGAAGCCGGGCGAGCTGGGCCTCGCCCGGGCCTGGGTCGCGGGCGACATCGACGTCGAGGGCGATCTCTACGAGGCGCTCGACCTCCTGGCCGGCTCCCTCTGGGAGCGCGGCGAGGGCACGCCCCGCTCCGGCCTCGCCGCCCTCCTGGCGGCCGTGCGCGACCCGCGTCTGCGCGCCGCGGGCGGCGAGCTGATCAAGCTCGCGGGCCCCGGGCTGCCGCCCCGGCCGCCCCGCGAGGAGGCCCGCAGGACGAACGGCCCGCTGCACACCCTGCGCCGCGACAAGCAGTCCATCAGCCACCACTACGACGTCGGCAACACCTTCTACGAGCGGGTCCTGGGCCCCTCGATGGTGTACTCCTGCGCGTACTGGGAGAGTCCTGAGTCCACCCTCGAAGAGGCCCAGCGCGCCAAGCTCGACCTCGTCTGCCGCAAGCTCGCCCTCGAACCCGGGCAGCGCCTCCTCGACGTCGGCTGCGGCTGGGGCTCGATGGTGCTGCACGCCGCCCGCGAGTACGGGGTGAGCGCCGTCGGCATCACCCTCTCCGAGGAGCAGGCCGCCTACGCCCGCAAGCGCGTCGCCGAGGCCGGCCTGGCGGACCGCGTCGAGATCCGGGTCCAGGACTACCGCGAGATCTCCGACGGCCCCTTCGACGCCGTCTCCTCCATCGGCATGGCCGAGCACGTGGGCTCCGCCCGCTACGCCGAGTACGCCGCCGACGTCCACGCCCTCCTCAAGCCGGGCGGCCGGCTGCTCAACCACCAGATCGCCCGCCGCCCCCTGAAGGACGAGGAGGCGTACGAGGTCGACGAGTTCATCGACCGCTACGTCTTCCCCGACGGCGAGCTCGCCCCCGTCGGCCGCACCGTCGCCCAGCTGGAGGAGGCCGGGTTCGAGGTGCGCGACGTGGAATCGCTGCGCGAGCACTACGCCCTGACGCTGCGCCAGTGGGTCGCCAACCTGCAGAAGCACTGGGCGGAGGCCGTGGACCTCACCTCGGCGGGCCGCGCCCGGGTCTGGCGTCTCTACATGGCCGCGTCGGCGCTGTCCTTCGAGCGCAACCGGATCGGCGTCAACCAGGTGCTGGCCGTCCGTACGCCGGAGTCGGGAGCGGCGGGGATGCCGCTGCGGGCGCGCGACTGGCGCTGAACGCGGCGCAGGGCCCGGTCCGTACGGACCGGGCCCTGCGCGTCGGCGGGCGGGTGCCCCGCTACTCCGCCTTGATGGCGGACAGCATGTTCAGCTTCGCCGCCCGGCGGGCCGGCCACAGCGCGGCCAGCACGCCGACCACCCCGGCGAGCAGCAGGAACAGGCCCATCCGGCCCCAGGGGAGCACGAGCTCGTACGTGTTCAGGGCCTTGCTGAGGAGGTCGCCCGCGGCCCAGCCGAAGAAGACGCCCAGGCCGATGCCCATCACACCGCCGAAGAGCGAGATGACCAGCGACTCCAGGCGGACCATCCGCTTGATGCCCTTGCGGTCCAGGCCGATGGCGCGCAGCATGCCGATCTCCTGCTGGCGCTCGAAGACGGACATCGCCAGGGTGTTGACGACACCGAGGACGGCGACGACCACGGCCATGGCCAGCAGGCCGTAGAGGACGTTCAGCAGCAGGTTGATGCCCTTGGCGATGCCGTTGGAGATGTCCTTCTTGGTCTGGATCTGGATGGCGGGGTTGTCGCCCAGGGTCTTGCGGAGGGACTCCTTGACGGACTCGCCGGCGCCGTTCTTCGTCTTGACCATGACCTGGCGGTCGCTGATCTCGCTCTGGTGCGGGGCGATCGTCCTGGTGTCGACCATGATGCCGCGCATCAGGTCGTTGCCCTTGTAGACGCCGGAGACGGTCAGCGTGCCCTTCTTGCCGTCCTCGAAGGTGACGGGGAAGGAGGAGCCGGGCTTCCAGTGGTGGGTGCGGGCGGTGGCGTCGTCGATGACGACCTTGTCGCCCGACAGCCCGGCGAACGAGCCGGCCGTGAAGTCGAGCTTGGTCAGCTTCCCGATGGTGGCGCCGTTGACGCCCGTGAGGTTCTCGAAGTCGCCGTCGATGCGGGACGGGGACATGCGCAGCGGGCTGGTGGCCGTGACGTCGGGGTGCGCGGCCAGCTTCTTCTCCACGTCGGGGGAGAGCGAGGTCATGCTGGCCATGGAGACGACGTAGTCGGCCTTCATGGAGGACGTGGCCATCTTGTCGATGGCCTGCTGGACGCTGCCCGCGATCACGGTCATGCCGGTGATCAGGGTCAGCCCGATCATCAGCGCGGAGGCGGTCGCGGCGGTGCGGCGCGGGTTGCGGACCGCGTTCTGCCGGGCGAGCTTGCCGGGCATCCCGAACAGGCGCAGCACGGGCGCGGCGGCGGCGATCATCGGGCGGGACAGCAGCGGGGTCAGCACGAAGACGCCGATGAGGACGATGCCGGCGCCCATGCCCATCGTGTTGCTGCCGGAGGCGGTCAGCACGACGGCGGTACCGATCGCGGTGAGGGCACCGCCGATGGCGTTGCGCACGACCAGGGAGCGCGTGGTGGGCACGGCGTGGACGCTGTTCATCGCGGCGACCGGCGGGATCTTCGCGGCGCGGCGGCCGGGCAGCCAGGCGGACAGCATGGTCACGAGGATGCCGACGGCGAGGGAGACCACGATCGTGGACGGCTCGACGACCAGCGGGCCGTCGGGGAGCTGTGCGCCGTTGCCCTTGAGCAGCGACCGCAGGCCGACGCCGATGCCGATGCCCGTGACGAGGCCGGCGACGCCGGCGACGGTGCCGATGAGGAACGCCTCGATGAGTACGGAGCGGGTGACCTGGCGGCGGCTCGCGCCGACCGCGCGCATCAGTGCCAGCTCCTTGGTGCGCTGGGCGACCAGCATGGTGAAGGTGTTGGCGATGATGAAGATGCCGACGAAGAGCGCGATGCCGGCGAAGGTCAGCAGGATGGTCCGCTGGGCGTCCTGGTCCTGCGCGATCATGCGGGCCTGCTCGTCGGCGAGCTGCTTGCCGGTGGTGGCCTCGGCGTCGGCGGGCAGGATCTTCTCGACGGCGGACTTCAGGGCGGCCTGGGAGGTGCCGGCCGCGGCCTTCACGTGGATCTCGCCGAACTCGCCGGGCTTGGCGTAGAGCTTCTGCGCGGTGGTGGTGTCGAAGAGGGCGAGGCTGCCGCCCGCGGAGACGTTGCCGTCGTCGGTGGTGAAGATGCCGGCGAGCTTCTGCTGGAGCACCGGGCCGTCGACGGAGACGCGGACGGTGTCGCCCACCTTGTAGCCGCCGCGCTCGGCGGTCTTGGCGTCGAGGGCGATCTCGCCGGGGCCCTGGGGCGCGCGGCCGCTCTTGAGCGGGTAGCGGGCGTCCTTGCCGCCGGTGCCGGGGTAGTAGTTGGAGCCGGTGGAGCCGAAGCCCTCGCCTATGAGCTCGCCGTGCTTGTCGGCGATGGCGGCGAAGCCGCCCACGGTGCCGGTGGCGCCGGCCGCGCCGGGCACCGCGGCGGCCTGGTCGAGCAGGCGCTGGGTGAGCTTGGGGGCGTCGCCGGGGTTGCCCTTGTCACCGTCCTGCCGGTGCGGCTGGATGGCGACGTCGACGCCGGTGAAGCCCTTCTCGGAGCTCTTCTTCTGGGCGGCGGAGATGGTCGAGGTGAAGACCAGGGTGCCGGAGACGAAGGCCACGCCGAGCATCACGGCGAGGACGGTCATCAGCAGCCGGGCCTTGTGCGCGAGGACGTTGCGCAAGGCGGTACGGAACATGGTCTGTGTGTCCTGGGGGAGTGGGCCCGTGCCGGGCCGTCGTCGGAAGCGGGGGGACGGCGGAGCCGTGCCTCAGCTGGTGCGGCCCTTGGCGTCGAAGCGCTTCATGCGGTCGAGGACCGCGTCCGCGGTGGGCTCGCGCATCTCGTCGACGATGCGGCCGTCGGCGAGGAAGACCACGCGGTCCGCGTAGGACGCGGCCACGGGGTCGTGGGTGACCATGACGACGGTCTGGCCGAGCTCGCGCACCGAGTTGCGCAGGAAGCCCAGGACCTCCGCGCCGGAGCGCGAGTCGAGGTTTCCGGTGGGCTCGTCCGCGAACATGATCTCGGGCTTGCCGGCCAGGGCGCGGGCGACCGCCACGCGCTGCTGCTGGCCGCCGGAGAGCTGGTTGGGGCGGTGCTTGAGGCGCCCGGAGAGGCCGACGGTGTCGACGACCATGTCCAGCCACTGCCGGTCGGGCTTCCGGCCGGCGATGTCCATCGGCAGGGTGATGTTCTCCAGGGCGGTCAGCGTCGGGAGGAGGTTGAACGCCTGGAAGATGAAGCCGATCTTGTCGCGCCGCAGCCGCGTGAGCTTCTTGTCGTTCAGCGTGGTCAGCTCGGTGTCGCCGATCGTGGCCGAGCCGCCGGAGACGGTGTCCAGGCCGGCCATGCAGTGCATCAGCGTGGACTTGCCGGAGCCCGAGGGGCCCATGATCGCGGTGAACTCGGCCTGCCGGAACTCGACGGAGACCGCGTCCAGGGCGACCACCTGGGTCTCGCCCTGTCCGTAGACCTTGGTGAGGCCCGTGGCGCGGGCTGCCACTGCCGTGGGGCGGGCGGCGGTCTGGACGCCGTAGGGGGAGGTGGTCACGGTGGGGGGCTCCTATCAGGACGACGGCTCGGGCGGACCACTCCATCGTCGGCGCCGATCGGCCGCGCGGGGTCAGACCCAGCTCCCGTTCCCGGGGCAGACCTCGGTCGGACCCGGGCCGCCGCTCCTCCTCCTTGGGTATGACACCGCGGGCCGGGCCGGGGGTGGTGCGCGCGGGGCGGCGGGGGCGGCCGGGCACCGGGCGGAAGGCGGCGAGATTGCGACAATTCCCTACCCCGCCCGGGCCGCCCCGGTGAACGGGGGGTATCGGCCCGTGGCATGTGCCTTTGGCGTCGTTCCTGCACTGATGCACCCTCAGTTGCCAATAAAATAAGACAACCTCGGGTCATCGTTCCGCTGTTTGGGGGGCGCTCCCCGGCTAGGCTCGTCCTGCTCTCCTCTTACCAGGGAGGCTCGCGCGCCTTTCCTGCCTGTACGCCTGTACACCCGAGAGCGCTGCCCGGATGGTGGAATGCAGACACGGCGAGCTTAAACCTCGCTGGCCCTTCGGGCCGTGCCGGTTCAAGTCCGGCTCCGGGCACTCACCTGCTCCGTGTCCCGCACTCTCCGTAGGGAACCGAGTGCCACCCGTTTGCGTTCTCCCCGTAGCGGCGGGGGAGCGTGCCGGAAAAGATCCTTCCCAAGCACGAGCGCATTCCTTTGCCTACCTATTACCCTGGGGCGCAAGGCCGCGCAGGGTGGCCATGGATGGAGTGAGGATGAGGAGCAGCAACCCGGTCTTCTCGCGGCGGTTCCGCGGCAACAACGGCTACGCGGGCTTCAACGCGGCGCCGCAGGCCGGGACCGCGGCCCAGGGCAACCCCTACGGGAGCAACCCGTACGCGCAGCCCGCCAACCCGTACGCCACCAACCCCTACGCGCAGGGCGGCCCGGATCTCCAGCAGGGGTATCCGCAGGCCCCCGCCGCCACGGGCCGCATGACCATGGACGACGTGGTCATGCGCACCGGCATGTCGCTCGGCCTGGTGATCCTCGGTGCGGCCGTCGGCTGGGGGATGAACCTCCCGGTCGGGCTCGGCTTCGGCGCCGGCCTCGTCGCGGCGGTGCTGGTGTTCGCGCAGTCCATGTTCCTGCGCAGGCCCGTGCCCGCCGTGATCCTGGCGTACGCCGCGCTCGAGGGCCTCTTCCTCGGCGTGGTCAGCAAGGCCTACAACCACTACGCCCAGGGCGCCCCGGTCCAGGCCGTGCTCGGCACGATCCTCGTCTCGGTCGGCGTGCTCATCGCCTACAAGACCCGCCTGATCCGCGTCGACCGCCGCTTCGTGCGCTTCGTGACGGCCGCCCTGATCGGCTTCGTCCTGCTGACGATGGTGAACCTGCTGTTCGCCGTGTTCGGCGGCGGTGACGGCCTCGGCCTGCGCACGGGCTGGCTGGGCATCCTCGTGGGCGTCGCCGGCGTGCTGATCGGTGCGGCGGTCCTCGCGATCGACTTCAAGCAGGTCGAGGACGGCATCCAGTACGGCGCGCCCCGCGAGGAGTCGTGGCTCGCGGCCTTCGGCCTCACGGTCTCGCTGGTGTGGATCTACGTCCAGATGCTGCAGCTGGTCGGCATCCTCAACGAGGACTGACGCCGACGCGCCTCACGACCGCGTGACGACGTGACGAAGGGCCCGGGAAGATCTTCCCGGGCCCTTCGCCGTACGCGTGCGCATGGGGTGTGCGGGGGGCGCTGCCCGTTACAGCAGCTTCCGAGCCGCCCGTCGGAGGTCGTACTCGTGGACGATCGCCTTGGCGTGGCCATATGCGAGGTCGTGCTCTCCGCGCAGCCAGCTGACCTTCTCCTCGAAGCGGAAGAGGGAGGGTCCTTCTTCGACCGTGCGCAGCCAGTCGGCGACTTCACGGCCGGTGCAGTGGGGGATTCGGGAGAGCAGATTCCGGTGGGTCTCGTCGGAGAAGACGTGGGACATCGGCGCCTCCGGACGCGTCGAATGATGGTCCTTCATGTCACCGTGCCCGAGTGTGCAGACGTTGGCAACACTCCCGCAACGGCGCATAGGCTCGCGCTGTGGATGATGTGACGTCGCTTCTGGCCGCCGTGGACGCTTTCGCCGACCGGCTGCGTGCTCTGCCGCAGTCCCGCCTGAGCAGGGGGGCGGCCGCGGAGGCGCTGTCCCTGGCCCGGGAACTGGCGGCGCGGGCGCAGCGGATCGAAGAACCCGGGGCCGGGGTGCCCAGGGAAATGCCCGAGGCCGGAATGTTCGCGGTCGCCGACCAAGTGGCGGTGGCCGGTCACGATTTGGCGGAGGCGCTGGCCGCCTCCGGCGGGGAGGGCGCGGGGGAGGCGGTGGCGCTGGTGGAGGCGGCGGCGCGGAGGTGTGGTTTGTAGGGGCCGTACGGGCCGGGGTGGCTTCGGCACCGCCGAGTTCCGCCGTGGTGGCTGATCGCCGTCGCGGCGGATTCGAAGGGGCAAGGCCCCTTCACCGGTGGCGGTCAGGTCAAGGATGCTCCGCATCCTTGAATCCGCCGCCGCGGCGATCAGCCACGACGGCGCTGTCCGGCGGTGCCGGACCGGCGCCAGGCCGTACGCCGCCTCGGGCCGTCATCACGTCACAGCGACGCGATGACCCGGTCGGCCAGCACGTAGATCTTCTCCGCCCCGCAACCGAAGGTCAGAGCGTACGCGCCGGAGACCCCGGAGCCGCCCAGCAGGACCGGTTCCTCCCCGGCCCGCAGGGCGTCCGCGAGGCGTTCGGCGGTCTCGCGGTGGCCGGGGGTCATGCAGACGGTGGTGCCGTCGGCGAAGACGTAGACGTCGAGCGTGCCGAGCGGGCCGGGGCGCACGTCGGTGAGCGCGACGCGGGCCTGCGCGAGCTCGGTGAGCCGCTCCACGGTGGCCTCGTGGTCGCCGGTGCGCGGCGGCACCGGCGAGAAGTCCGGGTGGGAGGGGTGGCGGCGGCGCGCGGCGGCCAGCTCGGGGGAGTCCGCGGCCTCGGCCTCGGCCGCGGCGGCCTCGGAGTACTCGGCGAACTCCGCGAGCCCGGCGAGGCCGGTGAGCTCCGTCAGCTCCGTGAGCTCGGTCAGCTCGGCCGTCGGCTCCAGGCCCGCGAAGTCGGCCTGGCGGGGCAGGTAGAGGCCGCTGTACGGGCCCTCGGTGAGGTCGTCGAGACCGGCCAGGCCGCCCAGCAGGGAGGGGGAGTCGCCGGCTCCGCCGAGGTCGCGGGCCTCCTGTGCGGCCCAGAACGCGCGGGCCTCGGCGAGCTCCCGCTCGCGCTCCTCGGCGAGGGCGTCGGCGACGGCCGCCCGTATTTCCGCGAGCTCCGCACCGGGGGCGGTGCGCGCGGCGGGCACGGTGGCCTGCGCGGTGCGTTCGGCGATGGCGGCCGTGGCGGCCGTGAGCTCGGCGCTCAGGGCGGAGATCTGGCGGCGCAGGCCGCGAGTGGCGTGCAGGGCGGCGGCGCCCGCGGCCGTCGCGGTGGCCGCGGCCAGCAGCAGGGCAAGGGACATGGCGCTCACTGACGTACTCCCGGTTGCTATGGATCCCCCAGATTCCTACCTCAGCTTGAGGCCCTCTTTCTGGTGACCCCAGTGCAAAACGTCATGAAGCGGGCGGGACCTACGTCCCGGACGTTGTCCCTTCAACATCACTGACCTGCGGAAACGAATCGCCCCCGGGACGTTGGTCACATCCTGGGGGCGATTCGGTCACGGTTGCGTCAGAGGCCCGTGAACACGTCCGTCGTCAGCTCAGCCGCTCGTTTTCCCGGTCGCGCCGAGCTTCGCCTTCACTGCGGGCAGGTGCCGCCCTCGTGCCTCGGGCGACCCCTACCCTCCGCTGCGGCTCAGCTCAGCCGCTCGATGACCATCGCCATGCCCTGGCCACCGCCCACGCACATCGTCTCCAGACCGAACTGCTTGTCGTGCCACTGCAGCGAGTTGATGAGCGTGCCGGTGATGCGGGCGCCCGTCATGCCGAAGGGGTGGCCGACGGCGATGGCGCCGCCGTTGACGTTCAGGCGGTCGATGTCGATGCCGAGCGCCTGGTAGGCCGGGATGACCTGGGCCGCGAACGCCTCGTTGATCTCGACCAGGTCGATGTCGCCGATGCTCATGCCGGCCCGCGCCAGCGCCTGCTTGCTCGCCTCGACCGGACCGAAGCCCATGATCTCGGGGGAGAGGGCGGAGACGCCGGTCGAGACGATCCGGGCCAGCGGGGTCAGTCCCAGCTCGCGCGCCTTCGTGTCCGACATGATCACCAGCGCGGCGGCGCCGTCGTTGAGCGGGCAGCAGTTGCCCGGGGTGACCCGGCCGTCCGCGCGGAACGACGGCTTCAGGCCCGCCACGCCCTCCATGGTCACGCCCGCGCGCGGGCCGTCGTCCTTGCTGACGACCGTGCCGTCCGGGGTGGTGACCGGCGTGATCTCGCGCTCCCAGAAGCCGGCCTTGATGGCCTCCTCGGCGAGGTTCTGCGAGCGGACGCCGAACTCGTCCATCTCCTCGCGCGAGATGCCCTTCAGACGGGCCAGGTTCTCGGCGGTCTGGCCCATCGCGATGTACGCGTCGGGCACGAGGCCGTCCTCGCGCGGGTCGTGCCACTCTCCCCCAGCTACCGCTGGGGGGACCCCCAGGCCCTGCTCGGCGCGGGCGGCGGTACGGGCCTCGGCGTCGGCGAAGAACGGGTTGTGGCTGCCGGGCATGCCGTCCGAGGAGCCGTTGACGGTGCGGGAGACCGTCTCCACGCCCGCGGAGATGAAGACGTCGCCCTCGCCGGCCTTGATGGCGTGCATCGCCATCCGGGACGTCTGCAGGGACGAGGAGCAGTAGCGGGTGATCGTGCAGCCCGGCAGGTGGTCCATGCCCATCTGCACGGCCACGATCCGGCCGAGGTTGTGGCCCTGCTCGCCGCCGGGCAGGCCGCAGCCGAGCATCAGGTCGTCGATGTCGCGCGGGTCGAGCCCGGGGACCTTGTCGAGCGCGGCCTTGATGATCGTCGCGGTCAGGTCGTCGGCGCGCATCTCCTTCAGCGAGCCCTTGAAGGCGCGACCGATGGGGGAGCGGGCGGTTGAGACGATCACGGCTTCGGGCATCACGGCTCCAGGGCGTGAGAAAAGCAGGACTGGGTGGAAGTTACCCGCCCGTAGGCTTCGGGTCACGGCTTGGTCACTGTGACCCCTCGCACTCTCCTCTCCGGCGTGCGGCCGGGCGGGCGCGGGCGCCCTGCCCGTGCGGTCAAGGATGCGCCCGCGGCCTTCGAAGGGGGAGCCGGGGTCAGCCCCGGGTCATCTTCGACCACACGTGGTGCGGCGTCGGGTCCGTGTGGGCCGGGAGCCGCCGCCGCTTGCGGTGCTTGAGGAGCGCCCAGCGGCCCCGCGCCGCCGTGACCTCCGTGCCCGCCTCCGCCGCGGCCTCCGCCGCCGCCCGGGCCACCGGCAGGATGCCCTCGCGCCGGGCCGCGTCCGGCCGCTCCTCGTCCTCCGGCCAGAGGCCCAGCGCCGCGCACAGCGTCGGCAGGACGGCCATCGCGGCCGTCGCGTACCCCTCCGCGGAGGGGTGGAAGTTGTCCGGCCCGAACAGCTCCCGCGGGTTCGCCGCGAACTCCGGGCCGAGCAGGTCGCCCAGCGACACCGTGCGGCCGCCGGCCTCGATCACCGCTATCGTCTGCGCCGCGGCGAGCTGGCGGCTCAGCCGCCGGGCCACCCACCGCAGCGGCTGGTAGACGGGCTCGATCGTGCCGAGGTCGGGGCACGTGCCCACCACGACCTCGCTGCCCGCCTCCCGCAGCCGCCGCACGGCGTCCGACAGCAGCCGTACGGAGCGCGCCGCCGGCATCCCGTGCGTGACGTCGTTCGCGCCGATCATGACCACGCAGACGTCGGGCACCCGGTCCGTCTCGTCGAGCAGGAGCGTGACCTGCCGGTCCAGGTCGTGTGAGCGCGCCCCGGACAGGGCGACGTTCCGCAGCTCCACGGGCCGCTCGGCGACCGCCGCGAGCCCGGAGGCGAGCAGCGCCCCCGGCGTCTGGCGGGGCCGGTGCACGCCCTGGCCGGCGGCTGTGGAGTCGCCGAGCAGGCCGAGCAGCAGCGGCTCGCGGCCGAGCCGGTGCACGAACGCCGAGCCGTAGCGGCCGTCCGCGTGGGGCGGGGCGCCGTTGAAGCCGCCGACCACGCGGCGGGCCAGCCGCACCTCGGTGAGCAGGACGCCCGCCGCCGTGGCCCCGATCAGGCCGATCCCGCCGCCCCCGTAGGCGGCGGCCGCGGCGATCCGCCGGGCGACCCTCGCCCTCGATGTGGTGATGGGTGACATGGGCCGGACCTCCTCCGCAGCGCCGGTCACCGGGCTTCGCAGCACGGCCGGCGGGCCGTGTACACGGTTTTACAAACACTTCATAAAAACACCGCACCCTTGGCAGGGCACGCTATGAGCAGGTTGCCCCGAGCGCCCGCTTCTGCAACGCGCCGTTGGAGCGGCCGGATGCGTTCTAGGCTGGCCGTATGGGTACGCGAGACCGCTAGTGCCCCCGACCGCGGAGATCACCGTGCAGTATCACGATTCGATGATTGAGCTCGTTGGCAACACCCCGCTCGTGAAGCTCAACAGCGTGACCGAAGGCATCAAGGCCACCGTTCTTGCCAAGGTCGAGTACTTCAACCCGGGCGGCTCCGTGAAGGACCGGATCGCCCTGCGCATGATCGAGGCCGCGGAGAAGTCCGGTGAGCTCAAGCCGGGCGGCACCATCGTGGAGCCGACCTCCGGCAACACGGGTGTCGGCCTCGCGATCGTGGCCCAGCAGAAGGGTTACAAGTGCATCTTCGTCTGCCCGGACAAGGTCTCCACTGACAAGATCAACGTGCTGCGGGCGTACGGCGCCGAGGTCGTCGTCTGCCCGACCGCGGTCGACCCGGAGCACCCGGACTCGTACTACAACGTCTCCGACCGCCTCGTGCGCGAGACGCCCAACGCCTGGAAGCCCGACCAGTACAGCAACCCCAACAACCCCCTGTCGCACTACTACTCCACCGGCCCGGAGATCTGGGAGCAGACGGAGGGGAAGATCACCCACTTCGTGGCGGGGGTCGGCACCGGCGGCACCATCAGCGGCACCGGGCGCTACCTGAAGGAGATCAGCGACGGCCGCGTCAAGGTCATCGGCTCCGACCCGGAGGGCTCGGTCTACAGCGGCGGTTCGGGCCGTCCGTACCTGATCGAGGGCGTCGGCGAGGACTTCTGGCCCAGCGCCTACGACGGCACTGTCACGGACGAGATCATCGCGGTCTCCGACAAGGACGCCTTCCAGATGACGCGCCGCCTCGCCAAGGAAGAGGGCCTGCTGGTCGGCGGCTCCTGCGGCATGGCGGTCGTCAGCGCCCTGCGTGCCGCCGAGGACCTCGGCCCGGACGACGTCGTGGTCGTCCTGCTGCCGGACAGCGGCCGCGGCTACCTGAGCAAGATCTTCAACGACGAGTGGATGGCGGACTACGGCTTCCTGGAGGAGGCCGGCGACGCCGCCCGCGTGGGCGACGTGCTGCGCCGCAAGGACGGCGGCCTGCCCTCCCTGGTGCACATGCACCCGGAGGAGACGGTCGGCGAGGCCATCGAGGTGCTCCGCGAGTACGGCGTCTCGCAGATGCCCATCGTCAAGCCGGGCGCGGGGCACCCCGATGTGATGGCCGCCGAGGTCATCGGCTCGGTCGTGGAGCGCGAGCTGCTGGACGCCCTGTTCACCCAGCGCGCCTCCCTCTCGGACCCGCTGGAGAAGCACATGTGCCCGCCGCTGCCGCAGGTCGGCTCCGGCGAGCCCGTCGCCGACCTGATGGCCGTCCTGGGCGAGGCGGACGCGGCGATCGTGCTCGTCGAGGGCAAGCCCACCGGTGTGGTGAGCCGTCAGGACCTGCTGGCCTTCCTCGCGGAGGGCTCCGGCAAGGCCGGCAACGGCGCCAAGTAGCACCGCGGGGGGCGCGCCCTGCGCCCCCCGCGCGTACGACCGTGTGAACGGGGCGCGGACGGACGGTCCGTCAAAGGTGCGTATGCGTCACACGCCCGCAGCACCGGCTTAACAACGGTCCTGCATAGTGGAGGTGCCGGCAGGGGCTCGCCCCGGGCCGGCACCGAAGCGGCGGCAGGACTTCCGGAGCGGCTCCCGGACTCCGCGGCCGCCCGGACGCGGCTCACCGGCCCTGACCCGGCCCGTGTCCTCGTGGGGGACCGCCGTCGTCCCGACTCCGGCCTCGGCCGGGGTGCGGCGGCCCCCTGCGTGCTCCCTCTCTCGATCCCCCTGCGGGTCCTTGCGGGTCCCTGCGATCCCCTGTGGTCCTCCTGCGGGATCCCTCTCGCGTTCGCTCCTCGCGCTTCACTCCCAGCCGGAGGCGTCGCCGCCGTCCCGCTTCTGCCGTCCGCGCTGCCACGGGAACACCCCCGCCGCGTTCAGGGCGTTGACGCCCACGATCCCCGCCCAGCTCACGAGCAGCCCGGGCAGGTGCGCGTTCACCACGGCGATCGCGGACAGCGGGACGGCCAGCACCAGGGACGCCACGGCGAAGCCGAAGCGCTCGCCGAAGCTCCCCGTGCCGGGCCCGTCGGCGCGCGGCCGCCCCCCGCGGGCGACGGCCATCTGCGTCTCCGCCGCCTGCCGGCGCACCCGGCGGTCGATCGTGGCGTCCAGTTTCCGGTCGACCTTCTCCAGGAAGGCGTCGATGAGTTCGGCCTCGTACTCCGGGCCCAGTTCCTTCCGGGTCTCCAGGGTCGCGGCGAGATCCTTCTTCAGCTCATGGTCGCGGGCCATCATGCTCAGGACGATACGGTCGGCAGGGCCCCGCGTCGCTGGGGCCAGCACCCGTATCCGCCGTAGGGGCAGCCCCGTCGCCGTGCCGGGGCGCCGCTGGAAGGAGCAGTCCGTGCCCGGACCGACCGAAGCTCTGCTCACCCACCTCGCTCCCGGAACGGGCGAGGACCGGCCGGACGCCCTGAGCGTCGCCGGGCGGGCCTGCTCCCGCGAGCAACTGCTGGGCGCCGCCGCCGCGGTGGCGCACCGCATCGCGGGCGCCCCGGCCGTCGCCGTCCACGCCGACGCCTCCCTGGAGACCGTGGCGGCCGTCGTGGGCGGGCTGCTCGCCGGGGTGCCGGTGGTGCCGCTGCCGCCGGACGCGGGGCCCGCCGAGCGCGGCCACATCCTGCGCGACTCCGGCGCCGCCCTGGTGCTCGGCGGCCCCGACGGGCTGCCCGTCGGCATGGGGGAGCGGGGCGACTGGTCCGGCGCCGAGCCCGGCGCGGACAGCACCGCCCTGATCCTCTACACGTCCGGCACGACCGGCGCCCCCAAGGGCGCGCTGATCCCGCGCCGCGCGGTCGCCGCGGGCCTCGACGGGCTCGCGGAGGCGTGGCAGTGGACCGCCGAGGACACCCTCGTGCACGGCCTGCCGCTGTTCCACGTCCACGGCCTCGTCCTGGGCGTCCTGGGGGCGCTGCGCACGGGCTGCCGGCTCGTGCACACCGGGCGGCCGGCGCCGGAGGCGTACGCGGCGGCCGGCGGCAGCCTGTACTTCGGGGTGCCGACGGTGTGGTCCCGGGTGGTGCGCGAGCCGTCCGCGGCCCGGGAGCTGGCCAAGGCCCGGCTGCTGGTGTCGGGCAGCGCGGCCCTGCCCGCGCCCGTCTTCCGCGACCTGGAGGCCCTCACCGGGCAGCGGCCCGTCGAGCGCTACGGCATGACCGAGACGCTGATCACCGTCTCCGCGCGAGCCGGCGGCGAGCGGCGGCCGGGCGCCGTGGGCACCCCGCTGCCGGGCGTCCGCACGCGCCTCGTGGCGGCCGAGAGCGGCATCGGCGAGCTGGAGGTCTCCGGGCCGACGCTCTTCAGCGGCTACCTGGGCCGCCCGGAGGCCACGGCGGCCGCGCACACGGCCGACGGCTGGTTCCGTACGGGCGACATCGCCGCGATCGAGGAGGACGGCACGCACCGCATCGTGGGCCGCGCTTCCACCGACCTGATCAAGTCCGGCGGCTACCGCGTCGGGGCGGGCGAGGTGGAGAACGCCCTCCTCGACCACCCGGCCGTCCGGGAGGCCGCCGTGGTCGGTGTCCCGCACGACGACCTCGGCCAGGAGATCGTGGCCTACGTGGTGGCCGACGGAGCGACGGAGAAGCAGCTGATCGACTTCGTGGCGGGGCACCTGTCCGTGCACAAACGGCCGCGCAGGGTCCGCTTCCTCGACGCCCTGCCGCGCAACGCCATGGGCAAGCCGCAGAAGAAACTCCTGCCCCCGCTGTAACGGCTGCCTCCGCTCTCACGGCGAATTGGCTTCAGCGGGCGCCGCCGCCCTGCATAATTCCATGCAGGGCGGCGCTGAGTGAATGACCACTGCCGCAGCGACCGTCGACGACCATGGAGGGCCCGATGAGCGAGACCGGCGGCGAACCGGAAGCCACCGCACGGCTGCAGAAGCTCTTCGAAGGGCACCGGCTGACGCCCACCCAGCGCCGCATCGCCCACTGCATGGTGCGCCGCGCCGCCGACGCGCCCTTCCTCTCCAGCGTCGAGCTCGCCGAGCTCGCCGGCGTCAGCCAGCCCTCCGTCACCCGCTTCGCGGTCGCCCTCGGCTTCGACGGCTACCCGGCGCTCCGCCGCCACCTGCGCGACGTCGTCCCCGCGGCGGACGCCCCGGCCGAGGGCGAGAGCGCGTACAACGAGTACCAGCAGGCCGTCCAGGTCGAGATCGACAACCTCCGCCACCTCTCCTCGGTCCTCGCCGACCCCGCCCCCGTCACCCGCGCCGGCCGGCTCCTCGCCACGTCCCGGCCGCTGCTCGTGCTCGGCCTGCGCGCCGCCACGGCCCAGGCCGCCGGCTTCGCCTACTTCGCCCGCAAGGTCCACCCCGACGTCCGCCTCCTGGACGAGGGCGGCACGCTCCTCGCCGACCGCATAGACGCGGCCGTACGGGCCGGGGCGAGCACCCTCCTGTGCTTCGCCCTGCCCCGCCACCCGCGCGAGGTCGTGGAGGCGCTGGAGTACGCGCAGGGGCAGGGCCTGACCGTCGTCACGGTCGCCGACTCCACCTTCGCCCCGGTGGCCCGCCACAGCGACCTCCTGCTCCCCGCCGCCGTCGGCACGGGCCTGGCCTTCGACACGGCCTGCGCGCCGATGCTGCTGGGGCGCATGCTGCTGGAGGCCATGTGCGACGCCCTGCCGGACGCGCAGGCGCGCCTGGAGGAGTTCGACGCGAAGGCGTCCGCGCGGGGGCTGTTCGTGGAGTGAGCCCCCCCCGGTGGCTCAGACGCCGGCTTTGAGATGGCGGTCGAAGAACGCCACCACGTACGCGCGCGTGGCGGTCACCGCCTGTTCAGGGCGGAGCGTGCCGACGTCCTGCCGGAGCGCGTCCTCCGTCATGGCGCCCTGCCGGACGAGCGCGGGCAGCAGGGACGGCGCGTCGGTGAACGTGCCGTGCCGGGCGCCGGCCAGGGTCGTCCGGCGCTGATCGCCACGGGAGTGCTCCAGGAAGGACGTCCACGAGACGGCGTTGTCGTCCGCGCCCGGCCCGTCCGACCCGAGCAGCAGGAACGGCCGGTCCACGCCCTCGCGCGCCACGTTGCTCAGCCTGCTGCCCGTGCTGTCGGGCAGGGGGAAGTCCATCTGCCCGTCCATGTTGATCCCCGCCTTGAGGCGGCGGTCGTCGTGCAGGGCCTGTGCCGCCGTGAAGCCGCCCGCGGACTGCCCGGCCATGCCCACGCGCCGCAGGTCCACGGCGTCCCCCAGGCCGCGCGGCAGGTCCCGCCGCCACCGCGCCGAGCCGAGGGTGTCGAGGACGAACCGGGTGTCGTCCACCCGGGCCTTCACCGCCTTGCGCAGCGCGGCGTCGACGTCGGCCACGGGTGCGCCCGCGAGCTCCGGCAGCACCGACTCCGCGAGGCGGCCGCCGGGGAGCAGCACCTCCGAGGAGTCGTACGTGTGGTCGATGGTGACGACCACGTAGCCGCGCGAGGCCAGCTCTTCCACAAGGGTCGTGTTCCACGTCCGCGGGTCGCCCAGACCGGACGAGTACAGCACCACCGGCAGGGCGCGGGCGGCGCGGGCCACGGGGACGTCCACGCGCGCGTGCGTGCGCGTGGAGGTCCAGTCGGCGGCGCCCGGGCGGACGCCGTAGTTGAAGCTGCCCGCCCCGCGGGCCGAGCCGAAGTGGGCTGCGGAGGAGGCGTCCATGTGGGGTGCGACGGGGGAGGCGGTGCCGCGGTCCGCGGGGTAGAACAGGCTGACCATGACCTCGCGCCTGCCCCGCTCCGGCTTCCAGGGGTCCGCCCGGGAGGTGTCCACCAGGTGCCGGGTGACCGTGCCGACGGCGTACGGGCCGGTGGGCGCCGGCAGCGCGGGCCGGACGTCCTTGGCGGCTGTGGACGCGGATGCGTCTGCGGCCGCGGGCGTGGCCGGGGTGCCCGCAGCGCGCGCCTCCGGCGCCGGTACGAGCGCGCTCAGCACGCCGGTCAGGGCCAGCGCCCCTGCGGCGGCGACGGCCCGCCGCCTGAGCCTGCCGTCCCCTCGCTCCTGAATCCGCATCTCCGGCCTCCCCCGCTCGTCCCTCTCCGACGGGACGACCATAGGGACCACACAAGTGCGCACACGTCATACGGCGGAGCCAAGTCCGGGCTGATACCGGGGTATGACCCCTGTGGGGTACACCCCACGGGATTCTCAGCTCGCACTCAGATTCGTTGGCTAGCCTGCCGCGTGAGAGTCGGGAACGAGGGGATTTCGACAGGGAAAGGCGGGATTCGACGTGGGGCGCGGTTCGTATGCGCTGGCGCGGGTGGCGGTGGTCGTCAGGGCGCCGGCGGGCTGGCTGGCGTGGGCGGGGCTGCTCAGCGCGGGCACCGGCGTCCTGGTGCCCGGGCTCACCGGGCGGCGGATCGGCGTGCTCGCCGGGGCGGCGCTGTTCCTGATCGCCGCCGGTGCGGTCTTCGCGGTCCGCCGCGGGCGTTACGCGGCGCTGGCGCGCGGTGCGTCGCGGGCGGGCCGGTCGGTCTTCCTCCAGGACCGCGCGGTGACCCTGCGGAACTGGCGGCGAGCCCGCCGCTGGTGGCTGCTCGTCGCCTTCCTCGCCGCCCTGGGTTCGTCCTTCGCGGTGCCGGCCGCGGCCGGCATGGCCCTCGCCGGCGCGGCCGCGGGCCTGTGGGCGAAGGCCCTGTGGCTGGGCGGCCTGGAGCGCCGTGCCGGGTCGCTGCTGTGGGTCCGCACGGAGTGGGCGCAGGCCTCCCCCGCCGCCAAGGCCGTGCGCGGCTATCTGTCCACCGGGCTCGCCGCGGGCGATGCCGCGCCGGGTGGCGGCCGGCGCCGCTCGGCCCGGGTGACGGCCGGGACGGCGGTCAGCGAAGCGCGCTGAGACGCGGTCAGGGAAACGTGTGAGGTGCGGTCAGCGCAGGGCGGTGAGCTCCGCCGCGTAGGCGCCGCCGCTCTCGGCGACGAGTTCGCTGAGGCTCTGCGGAGCCCGCACGGTCGCGAACCGCACGGCGTCACTCTCCTCTTCTGCGCGCGCGTATCCGTAAACCCCGGGACGGGGCAGAGTGTTGTACGCGAAGTGGTTCGAGAAGTAGTACGCGCCGGTGTCGAGGAGCGCCACGTGGTCGCCCGCCTCCAGCAGCGGCAGCGGCCTGCCCGCCGCGACGACGTCACCGGCGAAGCAGCACGGGCCCGCGATGTCCTGGTCCACCGGCGGACCGGTCTTCGGCCGCCCCTGTGCGTCGAAGACCGCGACCCGCAGCGGCCAGGACGCGGGCGCGAACACCGTGCGGGTGGCCACCTGCGCGCCCGCGTGCGTCACGGCGATCCGCCGCCCGCCCGCGGTCTTCGTGTACTCCACGCGCGCCAGCACCAGGCCGCTCTTGGCCAGGAGGGAGCGGCCGAACTCCGTGACCAGCCCGTAGCGCCCGTCGAACAGGCCGGGGGCGGCGTCCGCGAGCAGGCGGGCGTAGGCGCGGAAGGTCGGGGTCACGTCGTCCGACGCGAAGTTCACGGGCAGCCCGCCGCCGATGTCCAGCGTGGTCACCTGCCGGCGCCCCACCGTCCGGTTGATCTCCTCCGCCAGCTCGTACGCGGCCCGCACGCCCGCCGCCATCAGCTCCAGTGGGCAGCCCTGGGAGCCCACGTGGGCGTGCAGCCGGGTGAGCCACGGGCGCTCGGCGAAGGCGCGGACGAGCCAGGCGCGCGCCCCGTCGTCCCGGAGCGCCACCCCGAACTTCGACGTGTCCGTGGCGGTGCTCAGCGCGTCGATGCTGCCGCCGCCCACCTGGGGGTTGACGCGGACGCCGAGCGGGGAGCGGGGCGGCCCGGCGGCGTCCCCCAGCAGCTCGTCCAGGCGGGCGAGCTCCTCGCGGCTGTCGGCGTTGACCGCGACGCCCAGGGCGAGGGCCTCGCGCAGCTCCGGGACGGTCTTCACCGGGGAGTCCAGCACGATCCGTTCGGGCGCCACCCCCGCCGCCCGCGCCAGGGCGAGCTCCCCGGGGCTCGCCACCTCGGCGCCCAGCCCCTCCGCGGCGAGCAGGCGCAGCACGGGCACCAGGGAAGCGGCCTTCACGGCGAACGCGTGCAGGGTCGTGCCGCGCGGCGCCCCGGCCTCCTCGAAGGCCTCCCGCAGCGCCGCCGCGGCCGTACGGATCCCCCGCACGTCGAGCAGCCCGGCCACGGGCGCCCACGCGGGCAGCAGCCCTTGCCGCACCGCGGCCCGCACCACGGTGCCGAGGGGCACGGCACTGGACGACATGGAGCTACTCCACCACACGGGGCCGCGAAAATCGCATGCGCTGCGGGCGGTTTCCGCACACGATGGGCCTGAGGGTCGGGACGGGGTGCGAACCGGACCGGCCCGGATGCGGGAAGAGCCGGCGCCCGGGGTGCCCTCCGGGGCGGCCACCGTTCGCGGAGGCGGCCGGCGCGCCCGCGCCGCACGACGCCTTCGACCGGCTCATCGGTGCCGGTCGATGGGCGCGCGGGCTCACGCCGCGGCCGTGTCCACGGCCGCAGCGCCTTCCGTCGCGGTGAGCAGCCCGGCCAGGGCCGCCCGCGTCTCCTGCAGCTCCCCGATGCGCGCGTCGAGCCCCTGCAGCTGCTCGCGCAGGTGCAGGGCGACGCACGGGTCGAACTCCGCCTCACCCGCGCCCCGTACGCACGGCAGCACGTCCCGGATGACGCGCGTGGGCAGGCCCGCCGCCAGCAGGACGCGGATGCGGCGGACGGTCTCCGGGGCGTCCTGCCCGTAGCGCCGGTGGCCGCTGGGCAGGCGGTGGGAGTCCAGCAGGCCCTGCTCCTCGTAGTAGCGCAGCAGCCGCACGCTCACTCCGGTCTCGCGCGCCAGATCACCGATCTTCATATGAGCTGCCTCACACGGGGTTGAATCTCACACGGATGTGAGAATTTAGCGTTGCGGTCATGACGAACACCGCGGCAGCCCCCGCTTCTTCCCCCGCTTCCTCCCCGGCCTTCCCGCCCGTCCACAGCATCGGCGGCGACCTGCCCGTCACCCGCATCGGCTACGGCGCGATGCGGCTGGCCGAGACTCCCGCCGGGCTCACCGACCCGATGCAGGCGCCCATCTGGCGCGCCCCCGAGGACCGCGGCAGTGCCGTCGCCCTGCTGCGGCGCGCGGTCGAGCTCGGCGTCGGCCTCATCGACACCGCCGACGCCTACTCGCTCGGCGAGAGCGAGGAGCTCATCGCGGAGGCCCTCCACCCGTACGACGGCGTCACGGTCGCCACCAAGGCCGGCGTCGTACGGCCCAGCCCTGCCGAGTGGGTGACGCACGGTCACCCCGCCTACCTCCGCCAGCAGGCCGAACTGGCGCTGCGGCGGTTGCGGGTGGAGCGCCTGGACCTCCTCCAGCTGCACCGCATCGACCCCGCCTACCCGCTCGCCGACCAGCTCGGCGCGCTCCGGCAGCTGCAGGACGAGGGCAAGGTGCGGCACATCGGCCTGTCCGAGGTGACCGTCGGCGAACTGCGGGCGGCGCAGGAGATCGCCCCCGTCGCCTCCGTGCAGAACCTGTACAACCTCTCCGAGCGCGGCCACGACGACGTCGTCGACTACGCCGCCGCGCACGGCATCACCTTCTTCGCCTACTTCCCGGTCGCCGTGGGCGCGCACGCCGCCCCGGGCGGACCGGTCGCGGACGTGGCGCGCGAAGTGGGCGCGACGCCCGCGCAGACGGCGCTCGCCTGGCTGCTGCACCGCTCGCCCACGCTCGTCCCCCTCCCCGGCACGCGGTCGCTCGCCCACTTGGAGGAGAACACCGGCGCGCTGGACGTCCGGCTGACGGACGCTCAGTACGAGCGGCTGGACGCGATCGGCCGGCGGGCCTGAGCGCGCCGCCGGCTACGGGTCAGGCCTCCCGTACGCCCGCGCGCCAGACCGCCGAGACCAGCGGCACGCCCGGGCGGTACGCCAGGTGGACGTGTGACGGGGCGTCGAGGAGCGCGAGGTCGGCCCGGGCGCCCGGGGCGACGCGGCCCACGTCCGTACGGCGCAGGGCCGCCGCGCCGCCCGCCGTCGCGGACCAGACGGCCTCGTTCGGCGTCATCCCCATGTCCCGCACGGCCAGGGCGATGCAGAACGGCATGGAGCTGGTGAACGACGAGCCCGGGTTGCAGTCGGTGGACAGCGCGACCGTCGCCCCCGCGTCCAGCAGGCGCCGGGCGTCGGGCCACTGGGCGCGCGTCGAGAACTCCGCGCCGGGCAGGAGCGTCGCGACGGTCGTGCCGCTCGCCAGGGCGTCCACGTCCGCGTCGGTCAGGTGGGTGCAGTGGTCGGCCGAGGCCGCGCCGAGCTCGACGGCCAGCTGGACGCCGGGCCCGTAGGACAGCTGGTTGGCGTGCACGCGCGGGGTCAGGCCCCGGGCGGCACCGGCCTTGAGGATCGTGCGGGCCTGGTCGCCGTCGAAGGCGCCCCGCTCGCAGAACACGTCGACCCAGCGGGCGTGCGGGGCGCAGGCGTCGAGCATCGGCCCGGTGACCAGGTCCACGTACGCGGCCGGGTCGTCCGCGTAGTCGGGGGAGACGATGTGGGCGCCGAGGTAGGTGACCTCGTCGGTGTGGGCCGAGGCGATGCGCAGCGCGCGGGCCTCGTCCTCGACGGTGAGGCCGTAGCCGGACTTGGTCTCCAGGACCGTGGTGCCCTGGCGCAGGGCCTCGCGCACGTAGCGGCGCACGTTGGCGTCCAGCGCCTCGTCGCTCGCGGCGCGGGTGGCCGCGACGGTGGTGCGGATGCCGCCGGCGCTGTAGCCGCGGCCGGACATGCGGGCGTTGAACTCGGCGGTCCGGTCGCCGGCGAAGACCAGGTGGGAGTGGGAGTCGACGAAGCCGGGCAGGGCCGCCCGGCCCTCGGCGTCGACGCGGTTGTCAGTGGCGGGTGCTTTGCTGGACGTGCCGACCCAGACGACGCGGTCGCCGTCGATGACGACCGCCGCGTCCCGGACCGTGCCGAGGGGGCCTTCGCCGAGGGAGGGGTCGTTCGTGACGAGACTGCTGATGTTGGTGATGACCGTCGTCGCCATGGGCGTGCGGCACTCCTCTGTGGTTGCTGTGGTGTCGGGCCTCGGCCGTCGCCGCCGGGCCCTAGTCGCGCAGGGCGGCGATCGTCCGCGCCAGTTCCACCGGCACGTCCGCGACGAGCTGGTGGTTCCCGTCGCGGACGATGTGCCGGCCGCCGACGACGGTGTCCCGGACGTCCGCGTTGCTCGCCGCGAACACGGCCGTCTCGGCGCCGAGCGAGGGCGGCGGGCCCGCGGTGCGCACGGAGTCCAGGGCGACGGTCGTGAAGTCGGCGAGCGCGCCGGAGGTGATGCTGCCGGCCTCGTCCCAGCCGAGGGCGGCGTGGCCGTCGGCGCTCGCGGCGCGCAGCAGGGCGGTCGCGCTCCAGTGCCCGCGGGTACGGCTGTGCAGCCGCTCGTTCAGCTCCATGGCCCGCGCCTCCTCGAACAGGTCGATGACGGCGTGGCTGTCGCTGCCGAGGGAGAGCGGGGAGCCGGCCTCCTGGAGGGCCGGCGCGGGGCCGATGCCGTCGGCCAGATCGCGCTCGGTGGTCGGGCACATGCACACGCCGGTGCCCGAGTGGCCGAGGAGGCGGATGTCGCCCGGGGTGAGGTGCGTGGCGTGCACGGCGGTCGTGCGGGGGCCGAGCACGCCGTGGTGGGCGAGGAGGGCGGTCGGCGTGAAGCCGTGCGCCTCCACGCAGGCGTCGTTCTCGGCGGTCTGCTCGGACAGGTGCACGTGCAGCGGCGCGTCGCGCTCCTGCGCCCACGCGGCCACGGTGCCCAGCTGCTCCGCGGGCACCGCACGCACGGAGTGGATCGCGGCGCCGATCCGCGTGTTGTCGTCGCCCTTGAGGGCGGAGACGCGCTCGGCCCAGCGCTCGGCGGTGCCGTCGCTGAAGCGGCGCTGGTGCTTGTCGGGCTCGGCGCCGAAGCCGGAGGAGAGGTAGCAGGTGTCGAGGAGGGTGATGCGGATGCCGGCCTCGGCGGCGGCCGCGATCAGGGCCTCGCCCATGGCGTTGGGGTTGTCGTAGCGGGCGCCGCCGGCGAGGTGGTGCACGTAGTGGAACTCACCGACGGAGGTGATGCCGGCGAGCGCCATCTCGGCGTAGGCCGCACGGGCGAGCGCGAAGTAGTTGTCGGGCGTGAGGCGGTCGGCGGCGCGGTACATGACCTCGCGCCAGGTCCAGAACGTTCCCTCGCCCGCCTGGGTGGCCCCGCGCAGGGCCCGGTGGAAGGCGTGGCTGTGGGCGTTGGCGAGGCCCGGCACGGTGAGGCCGCGCAGGGACACCGCCCCGGGCGGCGGGGCCGGGGTCCCGCTGCGGACGGCCGTGATCCGGCCGTGCGCAGCGGTCTCGATGACCACGCCCGGCTCGACGCCGGTGTCGAGAAGGGCGTGCTCCGCCCAGTAGGTCTGTGCCGTCAGCGACACGCCAGGCCCTCCAGTACGTCGGCGAGTGCGGTCACCCCGGCCAGGCAGTCGTCCTCGGAGGCCGTTTCGGCGGGTGAGTGGGAGACGCCTGTGGGGTTGCGTACGAACAGCATGGCGGTGGGGACGGCTCCGGAGAGGATTCCGGCGTCGTGTCCCGCGCCCGTACCGAGGACGGGGACGCTGCCGCCGCCCTCGCCCAGGATGCGGGCGAGCTCGTCGCGCAGCGCGTGCTCGAACTCGATGACGGGCGTGAACGACTCCCGCGTGATCCGCACGTCGATGCCGTCGCGCTCGCCGCGCTCCACGGCCGCCTTCTCGATCTCGGCGACGACGAGGTCGAGTGTCTGCTGGTCGGCGGCCCGCGAGTCCAGCCAGCCGCGTACGAGGGAGGGGATCGCGTTCACGCCGTTCGGCTCGACGCTGATCTTCCCGAAGGTGGCCAGGGCGCCGGCCAGCCGCGCCTTCTTGCGGGCGGCGAGGACGGTGTTGGCGTAGGTCAGCATCGGGTCCCGGCGGTCCTCGATGCGGGTCGTGCCGGCGTGGTTGGCCTCGCCGTGGAAATCGAATCGCCAGCGGCCGTGCGGCCAGATGGCGGAGGCGATGCCGACGGCGTGGTCCGTGTCGGCCAGGGCCCGGCCCTGTTCGACGTGCAGCTCGACGAAGGCGCCGATGCGGGCCAGGCGCTCGGGGTCCGGGCCGATGGCCTCCGGGTCGTAGCCCGCGCGCTCCATGGCCTGCGCGAGGGAGATCCCCTCGGCGTCCCGGAGGGCGTGGGCCTTGCCGAGGGCCAGCTGACCTGCGGTCAGGCGCGAGCCCACGCAGGCCAGGCCGAAGCGGGCCCCCTCCTCGTCGCCGAAGTTGACGATCGCGAGGGGGCGGGACGGCTGCGCGCCGCGGCCGCGGAGCTCGTCGAGGGCGGCGAACGACGAGACGACGCCCAGCGGGCCGTCGAAGGCGCCGCCGTCCGGGACGGAGTCCAGGTGCGATCCGGTGACGACGGCGTCCCCGGCGGCGGGGTCGCCGAGCCAGGCCCACTGGTTGCCGTTCCGGTCGACCTCGTAGGCGAGCCCTCTGGCTTCCGCCTGGGTGCGGAACCAGGCGCGGCAGTCGGCGTCGGCGCCGGTCCAGGCGAGGCGGCGGTAGCCGCCGCTGTCCTTGTCACGGCCGATGGGCGCGAGGTCGCGCCACATCTCGTGGAAGCCCGCCCCACGGACCGTGCTCCGCGACGGCGCTTCCGTATCGCCGGGCGTTTCGTGCCCAGGTGCGGGCCGGTGGTCGTCCTGCGCCCACCCGTCCCGCCCTGCGGGACGATCGCCCGCAGTCCGGCTCACGCTTCCTCCCGCATCGGGACGCGGACCCCGCGGTCCTCCGCGACCGACTCCGCGATGTCGTACCCCGCGTCGACGTGCCGGATGACGCCCATCCCCGGGTCGTTCGTCAGGACGCGGCGGATCTTCTCGCCGGCCAGCGCCGTGCCGTCGGCCACCGTCACCTGGCCCGCGTGGATGGAGCGGCCCATGCCGACGCCGCCGCCGTGGTGGATGGAGACCCAGGACGCGCCGGAGGCCACGTTGACCATGGCGTTGAGCAGCGGCCAGTCGGCGATCGCGTCGGAGCCGTCCAGCATGGCCTCCGTCTCGCGGTACGGCGAGGCCACGGATCCGCAGTCGAGGTGGTCGCGGCCGATGGCCAGCGGCGCGGCGAGCGTGCCGTCGGCGACCATGTCGTTGAAGCGCTCGCCGGCCTTGTCGCGCTCGCCGTAGCCCAGCCAGCAGATGCGCGCCGGCAGGCCCTGGAAGTGGACCCGCTCCCCGGCCATCTTGAGCCAGCGGGCCAGGGACTCGTTCTCGGGGAAGAGCTCGAGCATCGCCTTGTCGGTCTTGTGGATGTCGGCCGGGTCGCCGGAGAGCGCCGCCCAGCGGAAGGGGCCCTTGCCCTCGCAGAAGAGGGGCCGGATGTAGGCGGGCACGAAGCCGGGGAAGTCGAAGGCGCGGGTGTAGCCCGCGAGCTGAGCCTCGCCGCGGATGGAGTTGCCGTAGTCGAAGACCTCGGCGCCGGCGTCCTGGAAGCCGACCATGGCCTCGACGTGCCGGGCCATGGACTCGCGCGCCCGGGTGGTGAAGTCGGCGGGCTTCTCGGCCGCGTACGTGGCCATCTCGTCGAAGGGGACGCCGACCGGCAGGTAGGACAGCGGGTCGTGGGCGCTGGTCTGGTCGGTCACGATGTCGATCGGGGCGTTCATCGCGAGCAGCTGCGGGACGAGCTCGGCGGCGTTGCCGAGGACGCCGATGGACAGCGGGCGGCGGGCGTCGCGCGCCTCGACGGCGAGCTGCAGCGCGTGGTCGAGCGAGTCGGCCTTCACGTCGAGGTAGCGGTGCTCGATGCGGCGCTCGATGGCGCGCGGGTCGCAGTCGACGCAGATGGCGACGCCGTCGTTCATGGTGACGGCGAGCGGCTGGGCGCCGCCCATGCCGCCGAGGCCGGCCGTCAGGGTGATCGTCCCGGCGAGCGTGCCGCCGAACTTCTTGGCGGCGACGGCGGCGAAGGTCTCGTACGTGCCCTGGAGGATGCCCTGCGTGCCGATGTAGATCCACGAGCCGGCGGTCATCTGGCCGTACATGGTGAGGCCGAGGTGCTCCAGGCGGCGGAACTCCTCCCAGTTGGCCCAGTCGCCGACGAGGTTGGAGTTGGCGAGGAGGACGCGCGGCGCCCACTCGTGGGTCTGCATGACGCCGACCGGCCGGCCGGACTGGACGAGCATGGTCTCGTCCTGCTTGAGCGTTCGCAGCGTGCGGACCATGGCGTCGAACGAGCGCCAGTCGCGGGCGGCCTTGCCCGTGCCGCCGTAGACGACGAGCTTGTCGGGGTGCTCGGCCACCTCGGGGTCGAGGTTGTTCTGCAGCATGCGCAGGGCGGCTTCCTGCTGCCACCCCAGCGTGCTCAGCTGGTCGCCTCGCGGCGCTCGTACGGGTCGCGGTCCGGACATGGGGCCCTGCCTCCCTGGCGGCTGCTCTCGCTGCTCTGCCCTGCTCTGAATAGAACACTGCACATCTTGGGTGGCTGAATAGCTCTAGTCAACGGGTGTCGGGCGAAACCGGTGGGTCGGCAGTCACATCCCCGGCCCCGTCCGGCGGCCCCGCGAGGTCCCCGAGCCGCACCGGATGGGCCAGCGGCCGCCGGTCCATCGCGTACGGATCGGCGACGGGGGAGCCCAGGAACGCGGCGGCGAGCTCGGCCGTGTTCCGCCCGCACACCCGCCCCTGGCAGGCGCCCAGCCCGGCGCGGCACGCGAGCTTCAGCGCCCGCATCCCGTCCGCGCCGCGCGCCACGACGGCGTCCCGCAGCTCCCCGTACGACACCTCCTCGCACCGGCACACCAGCGTGTCCTCGCGCAGCCAGCCGCGCCAGCCGCCCGGCACGGGGTGCGCCCGCGCGAGCGCCTGCCCGAACCGCCGCCCGGAGCGGACCCGCGCGGCGGCGGCCGCGACACGGGCGGGAGGCGGGGGAGAGAGGCCCGCCCCGGAGGCCTCCCCGTCCGCCGCACGCTCCGCCGGTCCGGCCGTCCCGCCGGTGGCCCACAGGCGCTCGGCCAGGTCCGCCACCGCCGCCAGGCCCGCCAGCTCGCCCTCCGCCGCGGCGGCCGGCGCGCCCGCGATCCCGGTGAGCTCACCGGCCGCGTACACGCCCGGCACGGTCGTCGCCTGCCGCCTGTCGACGACCACGTGCCCGTCGCGCACGGCGCAGCCCGCCGCCAGCGACAGCTCCAGCTGCGGCGTGAACCCGTAGCCCACGCACACCGCGTCCACCGGCGCCAGACGCTGCTCGCTGCCCGGGACCGGGTGCCAGCCGGCGTCCAGGCGGGCGACGGTGACGGCCTCGACGCGGTCCCGGCCGTGCGCCGCGACGACCGCGTGCCGGGTGCGGTACGGGACGCGGGCGCGGGCCAGCCCGGCGGCGTACGAGCCGAGCTCCGCGAGCCTGCCGGGGCCGCCGTCGCGCAGGGCGGCCGCGGGGCTGCGCAGCCAGCGCGCCGGGTTCCCCGCCTCGTACACGCCCAGGACGTGCGCCCCGACGTCCAGCAGGGACAGCGCGACCGGCAGCAGGAACGGGCCGGTCCCCGACACCACCGCCCGGGCGCCGACAGCCGTCCGCTGCCCCTCGGCGAGCGCCTGCGCCGCGCCCGCCGTGACCACGCCCGGCAGCTCCCAGCCGGGGAACGGCAGCGCGCGGTCGAAGGCGCCCGTGCACAGGACGAGCGCGTCGGCGGTGAGCGTGCGCACGGGGCGGCCGCGGTCGTCCGCGGGGCCCTGCTGCAGGTGGACGAGGTGCCGGCCGGGCGCCGGGCCGGGTTCCAGCGCCCAGACGGTGGCACCGGCCAGGTGCTCGATACGGGGCTGGACGGCGACGGCCACCTCCAGCGGGTGCGTGGCGGAGGTGACCGCTCCGTCGGTGACGACGGCGGGCCGCCGCCCGTACCGGCCACCGACGCGCTCCCCGCTGTCGACGAGCACGACGCGCGCGCCGCACCGGGCGGCGCTCAGCGCGGCCCGCGAGCCGGCGGGGCCGGCGCCGACCACGACCACGAGGGGAGGAGGAGAAGGTATGGAGGAAGGGCCGCTCATGCGACCTCGTCCGCCTCATCCGCGCCGGTCGCATCGGCTGCGTCGGTCGCGCCGGCGTCGGCTGTGCCGCGCACGGGCCGCACGCTCTCCGGGGCCTCCGCGCCCGCGGGCAGGCGGGCGCCGCGCAGGGTCTCCACCCGGTCGCCGTCGCGCAGTTCGCGCAGGCAGGCCCGGACGTCCGGGAGGCCGTTGACGACGAGCAGGCAGTCGTAACAGACGCCGATGCCGCAGAAGACGCCGCGCGGGCGGCCGCCGAGGCGGGTGGTGCGCCAGGACCGGCGGCCCGTCGCCAGCAGCAGGGCCGCCACGGTCTGGCCGGGCAGGGCGCGGTGCCGCTCGCCGTCGACGTACACCGTCATCAGTGCCATCCGTTCTCCTTCCGGATGCCGGGGTGTCAGGGGGTGTCAGAAGGACACGGGTGCGAAGCGGCCGGCCCGGAACGGCTCCGGGTCCACGTGCGGCGGTTCGCCCGCCCACAGCTCGGCGAGCAGCTCACCGGTGGCGGCGGCCAGGCCGATGCCGGCGCCCTCGTGACCGGTCGCGTGCCACAGACCGGGGCGGCGCGGGTCCTCGCCCACGACCGGCAGGTGATCGGGGGTGTACGGGCGGAAGCCGCCGTACGCCCGCATGACCGGCACGCCGCCGAGCACGGGGAAGAGGCGCGCCGCCCCGCGCGCCAGCGCGCGCAGCACGTCGGCGCGCAGCGTCGCGTCGAAGCCCGCGCGGCGGCGGCTGGAGCCGATCAGGACCGTCCCCGCCTGCGTCGCCTCGACCACGGCCGCCACCTGCAGCGCCGCGTCCGGGCTGCCGGCGGCGCGCACGTAGCCGGCGTCGTACACCTTGTGCCGCACCGTGCCGTGCGGGAGCGGCGCCGTGACGAGGACGGTGCCGCGGCGGGGCAGGACGGGCAGGGGCGCGCCGGCGGCCGCGGCGAACTGCCCGGCCCACGGGCCGCAGGCGTTGACGACCGCACCGCACGGAATGCGCCCGTCCGATGTCCGTACGCCCACGATCCGCTGCCCGTCCCGGCCGGTCTCCACGCCCGTCACCTCCACGCCGGTGCGGATCCGGCCGCCGCGCGCCCGCACGGCGGCCAGCAGTGAGGTGGCCGCCAGGACCGGCTGCAGCTGGGCGTCCTCCGGATAGTGCACGGCGGCGCGCACACGGGGCGTCAGATGCGGCTCGTACGCGGCCGCCTCGCCCGGCGCGAGCTCCCGCGCGTCCACGCCCGCGGCGCGCTGGGCCGCGGCGAAGGCGCGCAGGGCGGTGCCGGACGGGTCGTCGGTCGCGACGACGAGCCCGCCCTTCGCCTCGTACTCGCACTCCGCCCGCCCCGGACCGAGCTCCTCGCGGAGCGCGGCGAGGAGCCGGGGCCAGCGGTGCAGGGAGGCCTGGGCGAGGGAAAGTCCGGGCCCCGGGGCCCGGCCGGAGACGAGGAGGTTGCCCCCGCCGCACGCGGTCGTCCCGGCGGCCAACGGGCCCCGGTCGAGCACCAGGACGTGCGCCCCGCGCCGCGTCAGGGACTCGGCGCACGCCGCGCCGACGATGCCGCTGCCGACCACGACGACGTCCGCGCCGGCCGTGCCCTCTATGTCTTCCCGCTCTTTCCGCAGAACGCGCACGCCAGTCGCACCGCCGTTCCCCCAGAGGCCGCCGCGACGCTATTCGCCCCGCGGCGGGCGGGTCAACACCTCCGGCGCGTACGGGGCGCCCCACGTTCGTGCAGTGCGCCTCCTCTTGCCGGGTTCTTGCCGGACCTCCCGGGTGGAGGGCGTGCGCCGGTCAGCGAAATGCCGCGTGCCGCACGGGGGTTGGTCCCGTGCGGCACGCGGCGAAAGGCGGGCGGAGGCCGAAGGCCTCACTCCACACTCCTCGGTGAGCAGCCCACTCCGGAGGCGCCGGAGCGTGCGCGAGAGCAGGCGCGAGACGTGCATCTGGGAGATGCCCAGCTCCTCGCCGATCTCCGACTGGGTCATGTTCGCCACGAACCGCAGGGACAGTATCTTCCGGTCCCGGTGCGGGAGTTCGGCGATCATCGGCTTGAGGGAGGCGACGTACTCGATGCCCTCCAGGTCGTGGTCCTCGTAGCCGATGCGCGCGGCGAGCGTGCTCTCGGCCTCCTCGTCCTGGGACTGGGCGGCGGCGTCCAGGGAGCTCGCCGAGTAGGCGTTGCTCGCGGCCATGCCCTCGACGACCTCGTCCTCGGACAGGCCCAGGCGTTCGGCGAGTTCGCCGACGGTGGGGGCGCGGTCCAGGGCCTGGGCGAGCTCGTCGCCGGCCTTGGCGAGGTCGATGCGGAGCTCCTGGAGCCGGCGCGGCACGCGCACGGACCAGCTGGTGTCGCGGAAGAACCGCTTGATCTCGCCGATGATCGTCGGCATCGCGAACGTCGGGAACTCGACGCCCCGGCTGAGCTCGAAGCGGTCGATGGCCTTGATGAGGCCGATCGTGCCGACCTGGACGATGTCCTCCATCGGCTCGCTGCGGGTGCGGAACCTGGCGGCGGCGAACCGCACGAGCGCGAGGTTCAGCTCGACCAGGGTGTTCCGGACGTAGGCGTATTCGTGGGTGCCCTCTTCGAGCGCTTCGAGGCGGGCGAAGAGCGTCTTGGACAGGGCCCGGGCGTCGTCCGGGGCCAGTTCGCCGGGGGGCGTGGGGCCGAGGTCCGCGATCTCGGTGATCGCGCCGGGGACGTCGTGCTCGGGTGGGGTTGCCGACGACGCCGTACGGGTTTCCGCATGCGTTTCGTCGAGCCGGGGTGACATGGTCTCCTCCATCATTCTCGGCATATGGCTGCCGATGCCGTCGCGTCGTGCTGCGGTGAGCGGCGCCTCCAAAGCCGTTCGTGGTGGATGTCGTCCTACTAGCCCTACCTGCCCTCGCCCTCGCACCGCAAGTGCGTGATGTCCGGATATGTGCATAATGCCGGACCTTCCGCTTCCGGAGGCCGTAGGGAAGGCGTAGTGTTCTCGGAGCGCCACGCAGGCACACCGAGAAGGGATGCGCATGGATCGCGGGATGGTCGGCAGCGCGAGGGGCCGGCTGAATGTAGCCGTCCGGCGGGACGGGTCGAGCGCGATCGTGACGCCGGTGGGCGAGCTCGATCACCACACGGCGGATGTGCTCCGCGAGCCGCTCGAAGCGGCCATCGCCGACGGCGGTGTGCGCGTCGTTCTGGACTGCTCCCGGCTGGACTTCTGTGACTCCACCGGTCTGAACGTCCTCCTCGGCGCCCGGCTCCAGGCCGAGGCCGGCGGCGGCGGGATCCACCTCGCCGCGATGCAGCCCGTGGTCGCCCGCGTCTTCGAGATCACCGGCGCGGAAGCCGTCTTCACCGTGCACGAGACGCTCGACGCGGCGCTCGCCGGGCTCGCCGGCTGACCCCTGGCGCCCGCGCCCTTCGCACGCTTTCCTGTGTGTTATTCAAACGTTACGCGGTTCCGGTCTGGAGCCGTGTCCCGCAGTTGTATGCATCACAGGATCCGTGCCGAAGAAGTGGGTGTTCTCACGAATCGGTCGGGCAGGAGTCTGCTGAATCTGCTCCGTCGGGTCCGTTCCGTCCATACGTTCGTTACGTTCCGTTCTGAATCGGTGAATCGGTGAGGTGAAGCGCTGATGAGCACCACCCGGCCGTGCCCTCCGCCGGGCGACCCCGGTCCGGGGGCGGGCGGCGCCGCCTCGTCCGGCGCGCCCGGTACGCCGTCCGGCATGCCGGCTGGTCCGCCGTCCGATGCGCCGTCCGGTGCGGCGACGCCGGAGGCGCCCTCGTCGTGTGCGCCCCCCGGTGGAGTGCGCCGGCTGCACCTCGTCGGGGTCAGCGGTGCCGTACCGATGTCCCGCGACTTCACCCGGCAGGCCCTCTACGACTGGGGCTGGCTGCCCGCCGCCGGTGCCGACCACCGCGCCGCCGCGGAGGACGTCCTCCTCGTCGTCTCCGAGCTCGTCACCAATGCCTGCCTGCACGCCGACGGACCGGAGGAACTGCGCGTCAGCTGCGCCGGCAAGGTGCTGCGCCTGGAGGTCGTCGACCTCGGCGCCGGCACGCCCGCGCCGCGCACGCCGCACCGGGGCGGGCGGCCCGGCGGCCACGGGATGTTCATCGTGCAGCGGCTCTGCCTGGACTGGGGGGTCGTGCGGAACGAGAGCGGGGCCGGGAAGACGGTGTGGGCGGAGCTGGCCGCTCCGGGTTAGGCCCTTGCTTGCCCGCTTGCCCGCTTGCCCGCTTGCCCGCTTGCCCGCTTGCCCGCTTGCCCGCTTGCCCGCTTGCCCGCTTGCCTTGCCTCGTCCGTCCCTTCCGTCGCTTTCTTGTCCGGCTTCTTCTTTCCTTCTCTTCCTTCCTCAAGGTCCCCGGCGTACTGTCTGCGCCCGATCTGATGTGCCGTCAGTAGTTTTCCCGGCGGCGGCACCGGACGAGAGGGGAACCAGAGGTGTCCCACAACCCGCGCCGCGCACTCGCAGTCGCCGTGACCCTCGCCGGCGGGGCCGTCCTGCTCGGCGCCCCGGCCGCGCACGCCGTCACCGTCGACGTCGCCTACGCGTGCAAGACCCCCATCGGTGACAAGAGCGCCGTCTCGCCCATCGACATCAAGGGCGTCGCGGACGGCAGTTCGTACAAGCTGACCATGTCCTTCGAGAAGGGCGTCTCCTCCAGCCCCATCGAGCTCGGCAAGGGCGCGATGAAGCCGAGCGCCGTCATCAAGCTGGGCGGTGCGGACAGCGGCACGGTGGCCGTTTCCGGGCCGGCCAACGCGGAGCCGATCCCCGCCAACACGCCGATCAAGATCAGCGACCTGTCCGGGACGTACACCCCGAAGAAGAGCGGCAGCGTCACGTTCACCGCCTCCACGCTGACCATCTCGGCGCTGGGGACGACCACGACCTGCACACCCACGAACGATCCGAAGCCGTCGCTGACGCTGGAGATCAAGGGGGACGGGGGGACGGGGTCCGGAGGGGCCGCTGCCTCCGGCGGGTCCTCCGCGTCTGGTGGATCTTCCACCGGTGGGTCCTCCAGCGGCGGGGCTGCTACCGGTGGTTCGTCCTCCACCGGCGGGTCCTCCGCCACGGGCGGGTCCTCCGCCACCGGCGGCGGTCAGCTCCCGCAGACCGGGCCCGCCGACTCCGCCATCGCCCTCGGCACCCTCGGCGGCACCGTCCTCCTCACCGGCATCGCCGGCACGCTCTGGCTGACCCGGCGCCGCCGCGCCGGCGCCCGCTGAGGCAACCGCCTTGCGTCGTCGTCTGGTGACGGTCCTGGCCGCAGTGATGCTTTGCGCGTCCGGAGCCCCGGCGGCCACCGTCGCCCGCGCCGCGGCCGACGACCGGCCCGCGGCCTGGTCCGCCGCGCCCGCCACCGCCGGTACGGCCGCGCCCGGGCCGGACGACCGGACGTCGTTCTACTTGGAGGGCGCCCCCGGCGCGGTCCTCACCGACAAGCTGTCCCTCGTCAACCCTACGGACCGCGCGCGCTCCCTCGCGCTCCGGGCCTCCGCGCCCTGGATCTCCCTCGCCGAACGGCAGGTACGGGTCCCCGCCCGCACGCGCGCCGACGTCCCGTTGACCGTGACCGTCCCCGGCGACGGCTCCGGGGCCGGCGACCGGTCCGTCCCCGGCGACCGGTCCGGGACCGTGGTCGTCACGGGAGAGGGGCGGGAGGTACGGGTGCCCCTCGCTCTACGGGTGAGCGGTGCGCCCGCGCTGCCCGCGCTCGCCGTCGAGAACGTACGGGTCAGCGCTGCGGCGGACGGGCGCGGCGCGGTCATCCGGTACGCGGTCGTCAACCGCGGGAACACCGTCCTGGCGCCGCGCCTCGCCATCCGAGCCGACGGCATCTTCGGCACGGTCCTCCGCCGCACGGTCGGTGACGCCCCGCAGGCCTTGCCGCCGGGGCGCGCCGTGCAGCGGGTGGAGCGGTGGGCGGACGCGCCGCGGCTGGACTCCGTGACGGTGCGGGTCACCGCCTCGGCGGAGGGCGGGGTACGGGCGAGCGGCGCGGCGTCGTACACGCCGTGGCGGTGGGTGGTGCCGGTGGGAGGTGGGGGCGTGCTCGCTTCGGCCGGTGCGGTGGTGCTGGTGCGCCGCGTCGTGGGCCGGCGCCGGGGCCTCCGGGGCAGGGTCCTGGACCGTATATGTACGGCGCCCCGCTCCCCTGCGCAGGCTCCCCCGGCACTTGGCGCCGCAAATACACGTCAGCGTCCAGGACCCTGCCCCTGCGGCCCCGGCGCCTCTCTGGTCGTTCTCCTGCTGGCCGTGCTCGTTCTCCTCCTGCCATCTGCGGGCACCGCTTCGGCTGATGGGGGTCCGAGGCTCTCCCTCAATCGGTCCCAGGCAGGGAAGGGCAGCTCTGTGGTGGTGACGGGGGAGGGGTGGCGGCCGGGTGCCCTGCTGACCTTGTTGGTGTGCGGGCAGAACATGGTGGGGGGCACCAACGACTGCGCCAATGCGGACGGGCGGACGGTCACTACAGGGAGTGACGGGCGCTTCCGGAGAGAGGTTTTCGTCGCTGAGCCGCCTCGGCCCTGTCCTTGCGTGGTGCACGTCGCCACTGTCATGGGTGACGCCCAGGCTGTGGACGTTCCGCTCGTCGTCGCCGGGCACCCTGTCGTCCCCGTGCCCTCCGGCGCCCGGCTGGGTGTGCTCGCCGCACGGCTGGAGGGCTCCGGCGGGCTGCTCACCTGGTTCGGGGCGCCGCCCACGCGGCGGCTCGTCGTGACCGTCGGCAACCTCGGTTCCGAGACCGTCAAGGACCCCGTCTTCCGCGTCGGCACCGCACGGGGCGTCCTCGCTCCCGCGTGGGAGGAGCGGAAGTGGCACGGGACCGTTCCCGCGGGGCAGCGGGCTCGCGTGGATTTCGATGTGGAGCTCGCCGCGGGTGCCCACGGGCCCTACGAGGTGTCGCTGAAGTACGGGGAGAAGGTGCTCGTCACCGAGCCCTGGGACGTCGCCCGGCCCTGGGGGGTCGTTCTCTTCTGGGTGCTGCTGGGGGGTGTGGTGGCCGTGGGGCTCTTTCGAGTGGGGATGCTTCTTGTCGACCGGTTGCGGCCCCGGCCTGTCGCCGCCCCCGGGAACCCTGGTCTTCCTTGGTTCGCTCCCGGCACTGTCCCGCCGCCCGACTGAGGCACGGCAAAGGGCCCCCGGCGCATCGATGCGCCGGGGGCCCTTTCGTGCTTGCTCTTAGCGGACGTCGCCCATCAGGCTCTCGATCCGCTTGCGGGACAGCCACACCGCGAAGCCGGCCAGGGTGGCGGCCGCCGCCTGTCCGAGGATCACGGCGGAGCCGTTGAGGTCGACACCCGCCTCCGTCAGCAGCGACATCGTGCAGTCACCCGCGGTCACCGCGAGGAACCAGACACCCATCATCTGGCTCGCGTACTTCTGCGGCGCCATCTTCGTGGTGAGCGACAGGCCGACCGGGGAGAGGCACAGCTCACCCATGGTCTGGATGCCGTAGATCATCAGCAGCCAGGCGGGGGTGACCTTCGAGCCGTCCGAGGCCATCGCCATCGGGATGGCGAAGACGAAGAACGAGGCACCGATGATGACCATGGCCATCGAGAACTTCACCGTGGTGCTGGGCTCGCGGTCCTTGCGGGCCAGCATCAGCCACATCGACGCGAAGACCGGGGCGATGGCCATGACCCACAGCGGGTTGACCGACTGGAACCAGGTCGACGGGAAGCCGATGCCGAAGACGTTGTCCGTGGTCTTCTTCTCGGCGAAGGTCGACATGGTCGAGCCCGCCTGGTCGAAGATCATCCAGAACACGGCGGCGGCGACGAAGAACCAGATGTAGCCGCTGACCTTGGTCTGCTCGTTCGCGGTCAGGTCCTTGTCGCGCTTGATGCGGGTCAGGACCGTGATCGGGACGATCAGGCCGACCAGCGCGAGCGGGATCGTGGCCCACTTCTGCGTGAAGTGACCGGTGCCACCGACGACGCCGTAGAAGGCGACGGCGACGGCCAGCCAGAGAAGGACCTTCATGAGCGTCGACTTGCGCTCGGCCGCCGTCAGCGGCTTCGGGACGACGCTGCTCTGCGGGCTGAGGTGGCGGGTGCCCCACAGGAAGAAGAGCAGGCCGAGACCCATGCCGACCGCGGCGATCGCGAAGCCCAGGTGCCAGTTGACCTTCTGGCCGACGGTGCCGATGACGAGCGGCGCGGCGAAGGCGCCGGTGTTCACACCGATGTAGAAGATCGTGAAGCCGCCGTCGCGGCGCGGGTCCTGCGGGCCGTCGTAGAGATGGCCGACCATCGTGGAGATGTTGGCCTTCAGCAGACCGGAACCGATCGCCACCAGCGCGAGGCCGGCGAAGAAGGTCGGCTTGCCGGGGACGGCCAGCGTCAGGTGGCCGGCCATGATGACGCCCGCCGCGATGGCGACCGTCTTGCGCGGGCCCCAGACGCGGTCGCCGAACCAGCCGCCGGGCATGGCGAGCAGGTAGACCATCGCCACGTAGACGGAGTAGATGGCCACCGAGCTCGCCTCGGGCATGGCCAGACCGCCGCCCTGGCTGTCGGGCTTCGCGTCCGGGCCGCCGGCGATCAGGTAGACGACGAGGAGGGCGCGCATGCCGTAGTAGCTGAAGCGCTCCCACATCTCCGTCATGAAGAGGGGGGCCAGGCCGCGGGGGTGGCCGAGGAAGGTCTTGCCGCCGGAAACGGGAGAGGTCTTCTCCTGCTGGGCCGCACCCTTCGTCAGGCTGGACGCCATGTCGATCCTTGTGTGCTCGGGACGCGCCGCTTGCAGCTGCTACGCGCCCGGGTGGGGGTTGGCCGGCACCGGTCACCGCGCCGCCCGCCCCACGTCCAAGGGGCTCGCTCCCTCCTCCAAGAGAGCGGTGGGACAGCCGTCACCGGGATCCACGCCCTCGCGCCCCTTCGCGCGACGGACCCGGCCGCCAGGTCATTCACTGTGTAACAAGACTGGGGTATCCAGTCCTGCGCACAACAGAGGCCTTCGGCGCGCCGAGAACGATCCGAAAGGCCCCCTTGTAGCTACAGACGTCTGGTCACCATACGTCACACCCCGCCCGCAAACGGAAGGAGTTGAGACGCGGATCACATCGCATCGGGGAACCGTTTTCGCACCCTCAAAGGTCCGTACCGGGCTGTCAAGGGTTGCCGCGGGTAGCCGCCGGTACGCCTCTGACGTGGGCCCGCGCGGACTACCATCACTGCATGACCCGAGTACTGCTCGCCGAGGATGACGCGTCCATCTCGGAGCCGCTCGCACGCGCGCTGCGCCGCGAGGGGTATGAGGTGGAGGTGCGAGAAGACGGTCCCACGGCGCTGGACGCCGGGCTCAAGGGAGGGGTGGACCTGCTCGTCCTCGACCTCGGGCTGCCCGGCATGGACGGACTGGAGGTCTGCCGCCGGCTGCGCACCGAGGGCCACGGCTTCCCGGTCCTGGTGCTCACCGCCCGTGCCGACGAGGTGGACACCGTCGTCGGCCTGGACGCCGGCGCCGACGACTACGTCACCAAGCCCTTCCGTCTCGCCGAACTGCTGGCGCGCGTCCGGGCCCTGCTGCGGCGCGGCACCGTCGAGGCCCACCAGCAGCCGCCCGCCACGCACGGCGTGCGGATCGACGTCGAGTCGCACCGCGCCTGGATGGGCGACGAGGAACTGCAGCTGACGGCGAAGGAGTTCGACCTGCTGCGGGTGCTCGTCCGCGACGCGGGGCGCGTGGTCACCCGCGATCAGCTGATGCGCGAGGTCTGGGACACCACGTGGTGGTCGTCCACCAAGACCCTCGACATGCACATCTCCTGGCTGCGCAAGAAGCTCGGCGACGACGCGGCCAACCCCCGCTACATCGCCACCGTGCGGGGCGTCGGGTTCCGCTTCGAGAAGAGCTGAGCCCTTGCGCCGGGCGGGCCGTGCGGTCCGCCCGGCGGGGACCAGCGTTCGTACCACCCCGCCCGGAGGGCAACCCGTGCGCCGCCGACTGATCAATTCCACGCTCGCCGTCGTGCTCGTCGTGATCGCCGTCTTCGGCATCTCGCTCGTCATCGTCGAGACCCGCACGATCGAGAGCAGCGCCCAGGAGAGCGTGCAGTCCGAGGCCGTACGGCTCGTCAGCATCGTCGACAGCCGCCTGGTCGGGGGCGAGCGGGTCGAGTCCGGGGTGCTCAGCGAGCAGATCACCGCCGACCGGTACGCCCGGATCGAGATCCCCGGGCGCGCGCCGATCGAGATCGGCGACCGGCCCGAGGGCGGTGTCATCGCCAATGCGCAGAAGGGCGAGCAGGGCGAGCTCGTCCGGGTCGAGGAGTCCCGCTCCACGGTCAGCCGCGAGGTCGGCCGCACGCTGCTGGTGATCCTCGCGGTGGCGCTCCTCGCCGTGGTCGCCGCCGTCTTCCTGGCCGTACGGCAGGCCAACCGGCTCACCGCGCCGCTCACCGACCTCGCCGAGACCGCCGAGCGGCTCGGCTCCGGCGACCCCAGGCCCCGCCACCGCCGCTACGGAGTGCCCGAGCTGGACCGCGTCGCCGACGTCCTGGACAGCAGCGCCGAGCGGATCGCACGGATGCTCACCGCCGAGCGGCGGCTGGCCGCGGACGCCTCGCACCAGCTGCGGACGCCCCTGACGGCGCTGTCCATGCGGCTGGAGGAGATCACGCTCACCGACGAGCCGGAGACGGTCAAGGAGGAGGCGACGATCGCCCTCGCCCAGGTCGAGCGGCTGACCGACGTCGTCCAGCGGCTCCTGACCAATTCGCGCGACCCCAAGTCCAGCTCGGCCGTCACCTTCGACCTGGACGAGGTCATCAAGCAGCAGATCGAGGAGTGGCGGCCCGCCTCGCGCAGCGAGGGCCGGGCCATCGTGCGCTCGGGCAAGCAGGGGCTGCGGGCGGTCGGCACGCCGGGGGCGGTCGCCCAGGTCCTCGCCACCCTCATCGAGAACTCGCTGATGCACGGCGACGGCACGGTCGCCCTGCGGACGCGCGTCACCGGCAACCAGGCGGTCGTGGAGGTCACGGACGAGGGGCCGGGGGTGCCGCCGGACCTCGGAGCGAGGGTCTTCGAGCGCACCGTCAGCGGGCGGAACTCCACGGGGCTGGGGCTCGCCGTCGCACGGGACCTCGCGGAGGCGGACGGCGGCCGCCTGGAACTCCTCCAGGCGAACCCGCCGGTCTTCGCCCTCTTCCTCAGCCGGGAATCGGAAGAGCCGGACGTGAGCGTCTGATCCGGGGCGCGGCCGGCGGCGGACAGGCCCTCGGTCGCCCCGCAGGCTCTTGCCGCCGGGCAGGAAACCCCGCGCCGCGACCGGGGGCACCTCCCAGCGGTCGCCCGGGGCCTCCACCGGACGTGCCCGGCGGTGCCGGGCTGCCCGCAGGCGTACGTGCCGGCCGTTTACTTGCGCGCCTCCGCGCGCGCCGGCTCCTCCGTCAGGAACGATTCCGCAGTCTCCACCGCCTGCGCGCGGAAGACCCACGTGCGGTAGGACCAGAAGCGGAAGACCGTTCCTATCCCCAGCCCGATCACGTTCTTCGCGATGTTGTCCGCGAGCGGGGACGTCAGGCCGAAGCCGTAGTGCGAGAGCGCCAGGATGCCGTTCTCGATGACCAGCCCGGCGCCGCTGAACAGCAGGAACAGGCTCATCTCGCGGCTGCGCCGGCTCCGGTCGCAGTCCCGGTAGGTCCAGTACCGGTTGCCGACGTAGTTCGTGGCGATCGCCACGGCCGTGGCGATCACACCCGAGCGCACCACCGCGAGGTGGAAACCGTGGACACAGATGTTGAAGACGATGAAGTTGACCACGAACCCGATGGCCCCGACCGCGCCGAACTTGGCGATTTCGCGGGCCACCCGCTCCAGCCGGGAACGCACTGTGCGCCGTTGACTCATGGGATCGTCAGGCTCCGTTGAATGGGCGTCTTGGGGGCGTGGGGCAGCTTTCATGCTAGCGAGCGCGTTCTGCCACCGATGGACGGAGTCGGTGAACGTGAGACGAACGCGAGTCATATCGGCCAACGGGGCAGACGCCGCCTTTTCGGATGATCCTCCGAACGCGGTCCGGGGCTGTTCCCCCGTACGGATACCCTGGGGGCGTGACGTTCCCGGTAGTCGGCATGGTCGGCGGCGGCCAGCTCGCCCGTATGACCCACGAGGCGGGCATCCCCCTCGGCATCAAGTTCAAGCTGCTCAGTGACACTCCGCAGGACTCGGCGGCCCAGGTGGTCAGCGATGTCGTCATCGGCGACTACCGCGACCTGGAAACCCTTCGTGCTTTCGCACAAGGGTGTGACGTGATCACCTTCGATCACGAGCACGTCCCCACCGAGCACCTCCGGGCCCTGGAGGCGGACGGCATCCCCGTCCGCCCCGGGCCCGACGCATTGGTGCACGCCCAGGACAAGGGCGTGATGCGGGCCAAGCTCGACGCGATCGGAGTGCCGTGCCCGCGGCACCGCATCGTCGAGGACCCCGCCGATGTGGAGCGCTTCGCCGCCGAGGGCGACGGTTTCCCCGTCGTCCTGAAGACGGTGCGCGGCGGATACGACGGAAAGGGGGTGTGGATCGTCCGCAGCGCAGAAGAGGCGAGTGAACCCTTTCGCGCCGGGGTGCCCGTCCTCGCCGAGGAGAAGGTCGCCTTCGTCCGCGAGCTCGCGGCGAACGTCGTCCGCTCCCCGCACGGCCAGGCCGTCTCGTACCCCGTCGTCGAGTCCGTCCAGGTCGACGGCGTCTGCGACACGGTGATCGCCCCCGCGCCCGGCCTCTCCGCCGAGCTGTCCGCGCAGGCGCAGCAGCTCGCCCTCAAGGTCGCCAAGGAGCTCGGCGTCGTCGGGCACCTCGCCGTGGAGCTGTTCGAGACCGCAGACGGCCGCATCCTCGTCAACGAGCTCGCGATGCGCCCGCACAACTCCGGCCACTGGACCCAGGACGGCGCGGTCACCTCGCAGTTCGCCAACCACGTGCGCGCCGTGCTCGACCTGCCGCTCGGCGACCCCCGCCCGCGCGCCCGGTGGACCGTCATGGCCAACGTGCTCGGCGGCGACTATCCCGACATGTATTCCGCGTACCTCCATTGCATGGCACGCGACCCGGGCCTGAAGATCCATATGTACGGCAAGGACGTCAAGCCCGGTCGCAAGGTCGGACACGTCAACACCTACGGCGACGACCTGGCGGACGTGCGCGAGCGCGCGAGCCACGCCGCCGGATATCTGCGAGGAACGATCACGGAATGACTGGTTCCACCGCTGTCGGCCCCGTCGTCGGCATCGTCATGGGCTCCGACTCCGACTGGCCCGTCATGGAAGCCGCCGCCCAGGCCCTGGAGGAGTTCGAGATCCCCTACGAGGTCGACGTCGTCTCCGCGCACCGGATGCCGCGCGAGATGGTCGCCTACGGGGAGCGGGCCGCCGGCCGCGGCCTCAAGGCGATCATCGCGGGCGCGGGCGGCGCCGCCCACCTGCCCGGCATGCTCGCCTCCGTCACCCCCCTGCCGGTGATCGGCGTGCCCGTCCCGCTGAAGTACATGGACGGCATGGACTCCCTCCTGTCCATCGTCCAGATGCCCGCCGGCGTCCCGGTCGCCACCGTCTCCGTCGCCGGCGCCCGCAACGCCGGCCTCCTGGCCGTCCGCATGCTCGCCGCCCACGACGACGACCTGCTCGCCCGCATGCAGCACTTCCAGGAAGAGCTCAACGAACAGGCCACGGACAAGGGCCGGCGGCTGCGCGCGAAGGTGCAGGGCGCCACCGGCTTCGGATTCGGCAAGTGAGCGGGGGAGCGGCGGTGACCGGACAACTGCTGGAGCGCGCCCGCGAGCTCCTCGCCGCCCACCCCGTCGTCGACGGCCACAACGACCTGCCCTGGGCACTGCGCCAGCAGGTCCGCTACGACCTCGACCGGCGCGACATCGCCGCCGACCAGAGCGCCACCGGGCTCCACACCGACCTCCCCCGGCTGCGGGCCGGCGGGGTCGGCGCCCAGTTCTGGTCCGTGTACGTCCGCACCGACATGGCCGGGGACGAGGCCGTCAGTGCCACGCTCGAACAGATCGACGTCGTACGGCAGCTGGCCGACCGCTACCCCGGCGACCTGCGGCTCGCCTTCACCGCCGACGACATGGAGGCGGCCCGCGCCGAAGGACGCATCGCCTCCCTGATGGGCGCCGAGGGCGGGCACAGCATCAACTGCTCCCTGGCCACGCTGCGGGCGCTGCACCGGCTCGGCGTGCGCTACATGACCCTCACGCACAACGACAACATCCCGTGGGCCGACTCCGCGACCGACGTTCCCGCGGCCGGCGGGCTCACCCGCTTCGGCGAGGAGGTCGTGCGCGAGATGAACCGCGTTGGCATGCTCGTCGACCTCTCGCACGTCTCCGCCGACACCATGCGGGACGCGCTGCGCGTCAGCGAAGCGCCGGTGATCTTCTCGCACTCGTCGGCGCGGGCGGTCTGCGATCACCCGCGCAACGTGCCGGACGACGTGCTCGGCGCGCTCGCCGCGAACGGGGGCGTGGCGATGGCCACGTTCGTCCCCAAGTTCATCCTGCCGGCGGCCGTCGCCTGGACGCAGGCCGCCGACGAGAACCTGCGCGCGCACGGCCTGCACCACCTCGACACGTCGCCCCGGGCCATGGAACTGCACCGCGCCTTCGAGGCGGAGCGTCCCCGGCCGCTCGCCACGGCGTCGACGGTCGCCGACCACCTCGACCACATGCGCGAGGTCGCCGGCGTCGACCACATCGGCATCGGCGGCGACTTCGACGGCACGGCCTTCACCCCGGCCGACCTCGCCGACGTGGCCGGCTACCCCAACCTCATCGCCGAACTCCTGCGGCGGGGCTGGTCGGACGCGGACCTGGCGAAGCTGACGTGGCGCAATGCGGTACGGGTGCTGCGGGCGGCGGAGGACGTGGCGCGGGATCTTTCCGCGGTACGGGGCCCGTCGGTCGCCACGATCGACGCGCTGGACGGCCCGCCCGTGCGGTGACCGGCGCCTTCCAGGACGGGTGAGGCCGCGCCTCACCTGTCCGCCGCCGTGGCGATCAGCCACAGCGAACGCGGTCCGGCGGTGCCGGACACTGCTCAGCCGAGGCGATCGGACACGCCGTCAGGCGCGAGGGCGCCCCATCGCGCGGAACGTCCAGCCCGCGTCACGCCACGCGGCAGCGTCCAGCGCGTTGCGGCCGTCGATGAGGTGGCGGTCGGCGACGACGGCGCCGACCGCCACCGGGTCGAGCGCCCGGAACGCGCCCCACTCCGTCAGGTGCAGCACCACCCGCGCGCCCCGGCACGCCTCGAGCGCGCTCGGCGCGTAGGCGAGGGTGGGGAAGAGGCGGCGCGCGTTGTCCATGCCCTTCGGGTCGTAGACCGTGACCTGGCCGCCCTGCAGGTGGATCTGCCCGGCGACGTTGAGCGCGGGGGAGTCGCGGACGTCGTCCGAGTCGGGCTTGAACGTCGCGCCGAGGACGGCGACCCGCTGCCCCAGGAAGCTGCCGCCGACCGCCTCGCGGGCCAGCTCCACCATGTGCGCGCGGCGGCGCATGTTGATGGAGTCGACCTCGCGGAGGAAGGTCAGCGCCTGGTCGGCGCCCAGCTCGCCCGCCCGCGCCATGAAGGCGCGGATGTCCTTGGGCAGGCAGCCGCCGCCGAAGCCGACGCCGGCGCGCAGGAACTTCTTGCCGATGCGGTCGTCGTGCCCTATGGCCTCGGCGAGCTTCACGACGTCGCCGTCGGCGGCCTCGCACACCTCGGCCATGGCGTTGATGAAGGAGATCTTCGTGGCGAGGAAGGAGTTCGCCGCGGTCTTGACCAGCTCGGCGGTCGGGTAGTCGGCGACGACGAACGGCGTGCCCTCCCCGATCGGGCCGGCGTACACCTCGCGCAGCAGCTTCTCGCCGTGCTCGCCGCCGACGCCGACGACGATGCGGTCGGGGTGGAGCGTGTCCTGGACGGCGAAGCCCTCGCGCAGGAACTCGGGGTTCCAGGCCAGCTCGACCTCGTCGCCGGCCGGGGCCAGCTCGGTGAGGAGCCGGGCGAGCCGGGCGGCGCTGCCGACCGGGACGGTGGACTTGCCGACGACGAGCGCGGGTCGGCGCAGCACGGCGGCGAGGGAGGTGACGGCGGCGTCGACGTAGGACATGTCGCACGCGTACTCGCCGTGCTTCTGCGGGGTGTTCACGCAGACGAAGTGGACGTCGCCGAACTCGCCGACCTCCTCCCAGGAGGTCGTGAAGCGCAGCCGCCCGGTCGAGCCCTCCAGGCCGGCGACGTGCTTGCGCAGCAGCTCCTCCAGTCCCGGCTCGTACATCGGGACCTTGCCGCGCCCGAGCATCTCGATCTTCCCGGGGTCCACGTCGAGGCCCAGCACCTCGAAGCCGAGTTCGGCCATGGCCGCGGCGTGGGTCGCGCCGAGGTAGCCGGTGCCGATCACGGTGATCCTGGGGGCCATGCGTGCTCCATGTGCTGACGGGCGGGACTGCGGTGCCCGAGCATAGTCGGGCCCCGAGCAGGGAAGGAGCGGGGTGAGCGCCGCGACGGCGGGTGAGGCGCGGTGCTGTCGGCAAGCTCACGTAGTCCGTGTCCGGGGGCCGCCCCTAGAATCTGGGTTACTAAACGGTAGTTAACTCTCAGGGGAGTACGCCTTGGCGGGAAACACGGACTTCGACCTCTACCGGCCGTCCGAGGAACACGACGAGCTGCGCAAGGTCGTGCGCCAGCTCGCCGAGGAGAAGATCGCCCCGCACGCCGCCGCGGTCGACGAGGAGGCCCGCTTCCCCCAGGAGGCCCTGGACGCCCTCGTCGCCACCGACCTGCACGCCGTGCACGTCCCTGAGGAGTACGGCGGCGCCGGTGCCGACGCCCTCGCCACGGTGATCGTCATCGAGGAGGTCGCCCGCGTCTGCGTGTCGTCCTCGCTGATCCCCGCGGTCAACAAGCTCGGTTCGCTGCCGGTGATCCTCTCCGGCTCCGAGGAGCTGAAGAAGAAGTACATGGGCCCGCTCGCCAAGGGCGACGCGATGTTCTCGTACTGCCTCAGCGAGCCCGACGCCGGCTCGGACGCGGCCGGCATGAAGACCCGCGCCGTGCGCGACGGCGACTTCTGGGTCCTCAACGGCGTCAAGCGCTGGATCACCAACGCCGGCGTCTCCGAGTACTACACGGTCATGGCCGTGACCGACCCCGAGAAGCGCTCCAAGGGCATCTCGGCCTTCGTCGTCGAGAAGGGCGACGAGGGCGTCTCCTTCGGCGCCCCGGAGAAGAAGCTCGGCATCAAGGGCTCCCCGACCCGCGAGGTCTACCTCGACAACGTCCGCATCCCCGCCGACCGCATGATCGGCGCGGAGGGCACGGGCTTCGCCACCGCGATGAAGACCCTGGACCACACCCGCATCACCATCGCCGCCCAGGCGCTCGGCGTCGCCCAGGGCGCGCTCGACTACGCCAAGGGCTACGTCCAGGAGCGCAAGCAGTTCGGCAAGCCGATCGCCGACTTCCAGGGCGTCCAGTTCATGCTCGCCGACATGGCGATGAAGATCGAGGCCGCCCGCCAGCTCACCTACGCGGCGGCGGCCAAGTCCGAGCGCGGTGACGCCGACCTCACCTTCCAGGGCGCGGCCGCCAAGTGCTTCGCCTCGGACGTTGCCATGGAGGTCACCACCGACGCCGTCCAGCTCCTCGGCGGCTACGGCTACACGCGGGACTACCCGGTGGAGCGGATGATGCGCGACGCGAAGATCACGCAGATTTATGAAGGCACGAATCAGGTCCAGCGCATCGTCATGGCGAGGAACCTGCCGAAGTAGCCCACCGGACGCCTCCGGCGCGGCACGGTGAAGGGTTCCGCGCCCTCTCCTCCGCCGCAACGGCGCGACACCACGACGGCGCGGTCCGGCGGTGTCGGCCCGGGCTCGGCCCGGCACCGCCGGTCACCACCGTCGTGGCCGATCGCCGTGGCGGCGGACGGAAGGGCCCCGGCACCTCCCTGCTCCCGTACGGCCGTACACCGATGGCGGGCGGGCGACCAGGGGCCGATCCTGGACGAGGACGCCCTGACCGCCAGCCGCCTGGAGGCACCGTCATGCCCGACGTCACCGGCCCGTACGCGCCCGGCACCCCCTGCTGGGTGGACCTCATGGTGCCCGACCAGCAGGCGGCGCTCGACTTCTACCGCGACCTGTTCGGCTGGCAGGGGCAGGTCGGGCCGCCGGAGACGGGCGGGTACGCGGTCTGCGAGCTGAACGGCAAGCCCGTCGCCGGAATCATGGCGGCGATGAACCCGGACGGCAGCAGGCCCGACCCGATGCCGCCGCCGGTGTGGACCACCTATCTGGCCACCGCCGACGCGGACGCCACCCAGTCCCGCATCGCGAGCAACGGCGGCGCGGTGCAGATGCCCGCCATGGACGTCATGACCCTCGGCCGGATGGCCGTGGCCTCCGACCCGACGGGCGCCGTCTTCGGGCTGTGGCAGGCGCGCGACTTCGCGGGCGCGAAGGTCGTCAACGAGCCCGGTGCCGTGATCTGGAACGAGCTCAACACCAGCGACACCGCCACCGCCTCCGGCTTCTACGCCAAGGCGCTCGGCATCAAGGCGACCCCCATGGAAGGGGCCACCGGCTACTTCTCGCTGGAGGTGGACGGCCGCATGGTCGGCGGTCTGCAGGGGCTCGCCAGTATCGAGGGCATCCCCGAGGACACGCCCTCGCACTGGCTGACGTACTTCTCCGTGGACGACACCGACAGCACGGTCGACGCGCTGGTGCGCGCCGGCGGCAACGTCCTCAAGCCGCCGTTCGACATGATGGCGGGCCGCATGGCCGTCGTGCAGGACCCGCAGGGCAGCACGTTCGCCGTCATCAACGCCGCGGAGCCCGAGAAGTGAGCCCACGGGGCGTCACTTGTCGGAGACCGTGACCTTCTGGTCCTTCTTCAGCTGGCCGAAGAGCTGGTTGGCCTTGGTCATGTCCCACTTCACGGCCACCCCGTCGCTCGGCGTGGGCAGGTTGGGGTTGGCGATCGGCACGGTCATCTGCTTGCCGTCGCCGCCCGTGACGCCCTTCATCGCCCAGAACATGTCCATCAGGTCGAACAGACCCATGTCCTTGTCGACGATGAGCGTGTCGAGCCCCGAGCCGATCACCGGGTAGAGGCGGAAGGGGTTGAGGACGGTCGAGGGCGAGGCGGCCTGCTTCGCGAGCGTGTTCAGGAACTTCTGCTGGTTGCGCATCCGGCCCAGGTCCTGGTCGGCCTCCTGGTGGCGCTGGCGGACGAAGGCCAGCGACTGGGCGCCGTTCAGCTCCTGGCAGCCCGCCTTGAAGTCCGCGCCCGAGTCCCGGTCCTTCAGCGGCTTGTCCAGGCACATCTCCACGCCGCCCAGCGCGTCGACCAGGTTGCGGAAGCCGCCGAAGCCGATCTCCGCGTAGTGGTCGATGTGCAGGCCCGTGTTGAACTCGATCGTCTGCGCCAGCAGCTCCGGGCCGCCGTCCGAGTACGCCTGGTTGAGCTTGTGGGTGGACTTCGGGAAGTGCTTGCCGGACTTCGGGCCCGTGAAGGCGGGGATCGTGACGTACGAGTCGCGCGGCAGGCTCAGCATCGTGGTGCCGTTGTCGCCCGTGTGCAGGATCATCATCGAGTCGGTGCGCTTGCCGTCCGCCGACCCCGTGTGCAGTTCCTTCTTGTCCTCGTCCGACAGGCCCTCGCGGCTGTCGGAGCCGACGATCAGGTAGTTCGTGCCCTCGCCGCCCGCCGGCCGGTCCTTGACCTTGCTCAGGTCCACTTCGGTGCGGAGCTTGGAGTCGGCCCAGAAGTACGTGCCGACCGAGACCACCAGCAGCACGGCGAGGAGGGTCACCAGGCCGACCGTGATGCGCTTGCGCCAGTCCGGGCGGGTGGTGCGCGGGGGACGGCCGCCGGTGCCCGGGCCCCCGGGGCCGCCGGGGCGGCCCGGCCCGTTCGGGGCGCCGCGGCCGTAGACCTGTCCGGTGTTGTATCCGTCACCGTCGTGGCGCCCGTAGTCGTCACCGGGACCGCCCTGGCCGACGACGCGGTGGCCGCCGGCGACCGGAGCCCCGTCGTAGCCCTGGGGCGGGCTGTACTGCTGCGGCGGCGCGGGACGCCGTATGTGCGGCATGGCGCGCGCACCCTCGGGCTCCGCGCCCGTGCTGCCGCGCCCGTACGCCTGCCGACGGTCCTCGCTCCGCCCTCCGGGCCAATCGCTCATGCAGGAAGTGTGCCCTCTGGGCGAACGGACCGGCCGGTCGGCTACGTGTTCGGGGCGTCCCTGTTGCAGAGCTGATGCAATCCTCCGCCCCGCACGCACCCGGCATACAGTGGTGGACATGACCATTCAGGACCGGAGCCCGGAGCAGCAGATAGCCGGCAAGCCGACCTCCGCCGCCCGCACGACCCTGTCGCACATCATGACGGGCAGCGACACCAATCTGCTGGGCACCGTCCACGGCGGCGTGATCATGAAGCTGGTGGACGACGTCGCCGGCGCCGTCGCCGGCCGGCACTCCGGGGGCCCCGCGGTCACCGCCTCCATGGACGAGATGGCCTTCCTGGAGCCGGTCCGGGTGGGCGACCTCGTGCATGTGAAGGCGCAGGTCAACTGGACCGGGCGGTCCTCCATGGAGGTCGGCGTCCGGGTGCTCGCCGAGCGCTGGAACGAGTCGACGCCGGCGGTCCAGGTCGGCAGCGCGTACCTCGTCTTCGCGGCCGTCGACGAGAACGGGAAGCCGCGGCCCGTGCCGCCGGTGCTCCCCGAGACGGAGAAGGACCGGCGCCGCTACCAGGAGGCCCAGATCCGCCGCACGCACCGCCTCGCGCGGCGTCGGGCGATCAAGGAACTCCGGGACGCGCGGGCCGCCGAGGGCATCGAGGACTGACGGTTCCGGTCGGTTCGCCCCCACCGGGCCGGGTCTTTTGCCGGGCCGCGCCACAGGCCTGCGCCGCAACGGCGCGCAACCACCACGGCGGACTCCGGCGGTACCGGACCACCGGCGTCAGACGAGGCTCTTCTCCGGGCACAGGACCTTGTCCCCGGACACCGCCCCCGGCCGCTGCGCCCGCGGGGCCTGCGGCGTCACCGGGGTTCCGGGGCTCACCGGGGCCACCGCCCTGAAGTCCGAGCCCACCGTCACCTTCATCAGCGGGCCCTGGCCCGCCACGGGCCTGAGCTCCGCGTCCGGCAGGGCCGAGGCCAGCGTCCGGACCGCGTGGTCCCAGTGCGGGTCGTACTCGATCACCGTGCGCCGCACCACCGGCCCCGCCGCGTCCGCGGGCAGGCCGGTCGTGGCGAAGCCCATGGCCCGCAGCGCGCGGTCCGTCTCACGGGCGAGACCCCGCCGGCCGGAGCCGTTGTAGACCTGGATGCGGATCTGCCCCGGCACCGCCTCCGACGGCGAGGGCGAAGGGGACGGTCCCCCCGGCACCGGCGGTTTCGCGTCGTGGGCCTGCCGCTGCGGCCGGGCCGTCGCCAGCGGCCGGTCCTCCCGTACGGACTCGAAGAGGCGCCCGGCCGCGGCGTCGTCCCACTTCACCGTCGAGCCGACCCGCGGCACGGGATAGTTCGCGGACACCACCGGCACCGACACGAACTCCGCCGACGCCGGCGAGAGGTTCTTCATCGCCCGGCCGAGCCCGATCAGCGTCTCGCCGTCGAAGCCCCGGTCCGCCCGCACCGAGCCCAGCAGCGTCGCGGCGAGCTGCTGGAACTTCACGGGGTTCAGCAGCGCCCCGCCGTCCGTCGCCGTGTGCAGCAGCGCGGCGAGGAAGCGCTGCTGCCGCTGCATCCGGCCCAGGTCGGAGGCCCCGTCGAGGTGCCGGGAGCGGACGTACTGCAGGGCCTGCCCGCCGTTGAGGGTGCTCGTGCCGGGCGGCAGGTCGAGCCCGCTGTACGGGTCCTTCAGCGGCCGCGCCGAGCACACCTGCACGCCGCCCACCACGTCCACGGTCCGCATGAAGCTGATGAAGTCGACCTCCAGGTAGTGATCGACGTGCACACCGGTGAGCTGTTCCACGGTCCGCACGGTGAGCCCGGGGCCGCCCTCGGCGTAGGCGGCGTTCAGCTTCTGCGGGTGGGCGGGGCGCGGCCGGCCCGCCCGGTCGACGTGCGCGGGGATCTCGGCGTAGCTGTCGCGCGGCAGGCTGATCACGGAGACCCGGTCGCGGGCGGCGGACAGGTGGAGCAGCATCACCGTGTCCGTGCAGTGGCAGGCCGCACCGCCCAGGTGGTAGCGCTCGCGCTCCGCGGGGTCGAGCCGGTCGCGGGCGTCGGTGCCCACGAGCAGGATGTTCATGCCCTTGCTGGCCACGACGGGCGGCCGGTTCGACAGGCCGCGGAAGGGGTCCACGCGGTCGATGCGGTGGTCGATGCCCGTCACGACCGCGTGCCCGAGGCCGCTCGCCGCCAGGACGACCGCCGCGCCGCACACGGCGAGGCGCAGTCCCCAGCGCGGCCGGCGGGGCGCGCTGTGGCGGGCCCGGGTCGGGGACGGGCTCTCCTCCGGTGCGGTCATGGCGGGCCTCCACGGCGGACGGGCTCGGACAAGGGGCCGGCGCCGGCGGACGGCAGGACGGGCCGGCGGGCCGGAACAGGGAGGGCAAACGTAGGTCAATACGATCAGCGGCCCGCGTGTCCACGCCGTCCGGACGCCCGCTGCCACCCGGGCGGGAGCGTCCGTTCCACCATTAGCGGTAACGTGACGGGCGACTCCGTCGGCTTCCCCCATCCGTCCGGGGGGACCCCGTATCCCCGAGGAACCATGTCCGAACAGCAGCCGCCCGCCGTTTCCGTGATCATGCCGGTGCTCAATGAGGAGCGGCATCTGCGCACGTCAGTGCGGCACATCCTGGAGCAGGACTACGCCGGCGAGCTGGAGGTGGTGATCGCCCTCGGCCCGTCCGCGGACCGTACGGACGAGATCGCCGCCGAGCTCGTGCGCGAGGACCCGCGGGTCCACACGGTGCCGAACCCCACCGGCCGGACGCCCGCCGCCCTCAACGCCGCGATCAAGGCGTCCCGGCACCCGATCGTGGTGCGCGTGGACGGTCACGGCATGCTGTCGCCGAACTACATCGCGACGGCCGTGCGCCTGCTCGACGAGACGGGCGCGCAGAACGTCGGCGGCATCATGCACGCCGAGGGGGAGAACGCCTGGGAGCAGGCCGTCGCCGCGGCGATGACCTCCAGGATCGGCGTCGGCAACGCCGCGTTCCACACCGGTGGCGCCGCCGCCCCGGCCGAGACCGTGTACCTGGGCGTCTTCCGGCGCGAGGTGCTGGAGAAGCTGGGCGGGTACAACGAGGAGTTCATCCGCGCCCAGGACTGGGAGCTGAACTTCCGCATCCGTGAGGACGGCGGTCTGATCTGGTTCTCGCCGGAGCTGAAGGTCTCCTACCGGCCGCGCCCGAACGTGAAGGCGCTGGCCAAGCAGTACAAGAACTACGGCCGCTGGCGCCACGTCGTGGCCCGCTACCACCAGGGCTCGATCAACCTGCGCTACCTCGCCGCGCCGACCGCCGTCGTGGCCATCGCCGCGGGTCTCGTCGTGGGCGCGGCGGTCACCCCGTGGGGCCTGGTCGTGCCGGCCGGGTACCTGGCGGCGATCACCGCCGGTTCGCTGCCCGCGGGCAGGGGCCTGCCGCTGAAGGCGCGGGCGCAGATCCCGGTGGCGCTGGCCACGATGCACATGTCGTGGGGGTTCGGCTTCCTGACCAGCCCGCGGGCGCTGGCGAAGAAGGTCATCGCCAGCCGGCGGGAGCCGGTGCGGGCGGGCTGACCGCGTTGCGTTGTGTAAGGGGCGGGCGCCAATGGCGTCCGCCCCTTACCCATGCTCGGAATCGATTCAGGCACGTGCTCAGAAACGATTCAGCGAGTTCACCTTCATACAGGCGGAGGTGTCGTTGCCGTTGAGCGGGTCCGAGCTCTCGGGGGCCTTGTTGTCGGCCTCCTTCTTGGGCTTGTCGTCGCCCGGAGCCTTGTCGTCGGCCTTGTCCTCGTCGCCGGGCTTCCCGGACTTCTCACCCTGCCCGGGCTTCCCGGTCTTCCCGGGCTTCGCCCCCTTGTCGTCCGCGGAGGCGTCGTCGGCCTTCGGGTACGTCGTCCCCGTACGCCAGTCCCCGCCGATCACCAGCGTCAGCCCGTCGACCGCGGTGGACATCCGCACCGCCCGCTCCGGCAGCCCGAGGGCCTTGGCCAGCGCCTGGGCGTCGGCGCGCTGGGACGTCTTCGCGTAGCTGAGCGTCGTGTCGGCCTGGGCGCGCGGCGTCGAGTCCGAGGTGGCCTTGGTGAAGCCCTGCTTGACGAGCGCCGCGGCGATCTCGGCGCCGCGGCCGGTGACCACGGGCTGGGTGGCGGTGCCGGTGCCGTTGAAGACCGTCACCGCGACGGAGCCCTTGGGGGAGGCCGGCCCGGTGGGCGCGGGGCCCTTGTCGTCCTTCTTCGGGTCCTTGCCGTCGAGCGCGGTGTCGCTGCGGACGAGCGAGAACAGCTTCTCCGCGTCGCCCGGCTTGGGGATGACGTGCGCGTCCGGGTCCCACGGGTCGGACACCCACGGCATGGTGGTCATGGTGATCCGGCCGGACGGCACGCGCTTGATGTCGTCGGCGAGGTCGTAGAGCTTCTTGACCGAGCCGAGGTCCTTGTCGACGGTGAGCGCCTTGGTGGCGGCCTCGGCGAGGTCGGTGAGCTTGTCCGGGTCGCTGAGCTTGGTGCCGGACTTGAGCTGGCGGACCATCGCGTTCATGTACATGTGCTGGGCGTGGGTGCGGCCGATGTCGCTGCCGTCCTCGAAGCCGTGGCGGGTGCGCAGCCACTGCAGGGCCTGCTCGCCCTTGACGTTGTGGGTGCCCTTCTCCATGCGCAGGCCGGACAGCTTGTCGTAGACGTTGTTGTCCACGCAGACCGGGACGCCGCCGACGGCGTCGGCCATGTTCACCACACCGGCGAAGTCGATCATCATGAAGTGGTCGATGGGGATGCCGGTGAGCTCTTCCCAGGCGGCGACGGTGCAGCCGGGCCCGCCGTTCATCAGACTGGTGTTGATGATCTGCCGGTTCGTCTCCTTGTAGACCTTCCCGTCCTCGGGGTCGGTGCACTTGGGGATCGTGACCCGGGTGTCGCGCGGGACGCTGATGACCGACATGTTGCTGCGGTCGGCCGAGACGTGGACGAGCATCTGCACGTCGGCGAGCGGCTTGCGGTCGGCGTCCTCTCGGGCGCCGCCGAGGGCGACGTTCTGCGGGGAGTTACGGCTGTCGGAGCCGAGGAGCAGGATGTTCAGGGGCCGCTGGCCGGCGGCGTTGGCGGCGCTGCGGTCGAGCCGCTTGTCGCCGAGGTTGAGCGCGCCCTTCTTCAGGTTGCCGTTGAGGTGCTGGTAGTAGAACCAGCCCGCGGCGGAGGTGCCGAGGACGAGGACCGCGAGGCAGAGCGCGGCCCAGCGGGCTATTCGGGCCGCGCGGGCGCGCCGGCCGGACGGGGGCGCGGCCCCGGCGCGGCCCTTGCCCGGCTTCTCGCCTTTGCCCGCCTTCTCGCCCTTGCCAGGCTTGTCGCCCGGTCCCGGATTCTCGCCCTTGCCGGCCTGCGCGCCCTTCCCGGCGCTCCCGGCCTCTTCTTCTCTCCCGGTCTCCTCGGACGGCTCGGCCGCCTCCTCGGCCGGTGCGCCCGCGCCGTCCTTCTCGCGTGCCCCCGGCACGCTCTTGCGCGCCCGTGGCCCCCGCACGCTGTTCTGCCGCATCAGGCCTCCCCTAAGTGGTGCGTCCGGCCCGATGGGCAGGCGTGTCGTATCTCGTCGATCGGTGCGCGCCGATCGGGGCGCGCGGCAGGGCCGGCCTGCGGTTCAACAGGCCGGCCGTCCGATAGTGAGATGCATCTGGGCGGTGCCTGGGTTCACTTGGCGCAGATGTTCTTGTCGTCCGCTTCGACCCTTTGGATGTCCTCCGGAGCCTTTGCCGGCGCCTCGACGTGGATCGGGGTGCCCGCGGCCTTGAAGTCCGAGCCCAGCGTGAGGGTCATCTCGGCCGGGGCGGTGGTGGCGGAGCTCTGCTTGAGGGCGTCGGCTTCGAGGCCCATGACGTCGGCGAGGCGGCGCGCCTGGTCGGCCTGGGCCGGGGCGAACTCGAGGACCGTCTTGTCGACCTTCTTGCCGCCGGCGGCGTTGCCGCCGTTGCTGGAGCGGACCATGCCCTTGCTGTTCTGCATCCAGCTGACGGCCTCCTGGGCCGCGCCCATCCGGCCGCTGCCGTTGAGGACCTTGACCCGGACGGCCGCGGGCGCCGAGCGAGGGCCCTGCAGCAGGGCGGCCTGCTTGGCGTCGGCCTGCTCCTGCTGCTTCTTCTCCTTCTCCTTCACCTCGGTGAGGGAGACGTCCTGACGGACCATCGCGAACAGCGGCTCGGCCTTCGCCTTGTCGAGCACGACCGTCTTGTGGTTCTTGCCCTCGGCGGGGTTGTCGAGGACGGGAACGGTGGCGAAGGTGATGTTCTTGAGGTTCACCCGGCTGAGGTCCTTCGCCAGCCGGGTCAGGTCGCTGACGGAGCCGATGCCGGAGTCGACGGTCAGTGACTTCGTCGCCGCGTCGCCCAGGTTGTACAGCTTCTTGGGGTTGGTGAAGGTGTCGTCCGACTTCATCTCGCGGATCATCGAGCTCAGGAACTGCTGCTGGAGCTTGATGCGGTCCAGGTCGCTCTCGAAGCCGACGCTGTGCCGGGTGCGGACGAACGCGAGCGCGTCCTCGCCCTCGATCTTGTGGCGGCCCTTGCTGAGCTTGAGGTGCGACTTGGGGTCGTCGATGTCCTTGCCCAGGCACACCTCGACGCCACCGACCGCGGACGACATCTTCTTGACGGCGTTGAAGTCGGCCATCATGAAGTGAGTGACCTTCAGGCCCGTGAGCTGCTCGACGGTCCGCCAGGTGCAGCCCGGGTCGCGGTCCTCCTGGCCCAGGCTCTCGTTGAAGCGGACGCCCTTCGAGCCGGGGATGGACTTGGTCTTCCCGTCCTTCTTGGTGATGCACTCCGGGATGTCGGTGATCATGTCGCGCGGGATGGAGAGCGCGGTGGCGTTCGACCGGTCCTCGGAGACGTGGAAGAGGAGGGTGGTGTCGGCGTGGCCGACGCTCCCCTCGTCGCCGTAGCCCTTGTTGCCCTCGCCGTCGCGCTTGTCGGTGCCGATGACCAGGATGTTGACGGGGCCTTTGGTGACGGCGCCGTTGTTGATGCCGACGTCAACCTTGTTGAGGTTGTTGTTGAAGTGCTCGTAGAGCAGGTACGCGCCCAGTGAGCCGCCGACGAGGATGAACGCCAGCGTGCCGCCGGTCCACAGCAGCGCCTTCTTCTTCGTGGACTTCTTCGGCTTGGGTTTGCGCCTGCCCGTCGCGGCGGCCTTGGCCGCCGCCGTCCTGCTCCCGGCCTTGGTCCCCGGCCTGGCACCCGCCTTGGCGCCCGCCGCGGTCCCCGGCCTGGCCCCGGGCGCGCCCCGGCGGCCGGTCGCGCGCGGGCCCGGCACGTCCCGGCCCGGCTTGGGGCGCGACGCCGTGCCGGGAGAGGCCTTCGCGGGGGGCACGAAGGAATTGGCGGAGCTGCCGGGATCGGTGATGGCCGAGGGGGTTGAGCCCCGCCCCGGGGCGGGCTCCGCCCCGTCGGCATGGTCGAGACGCAGCTCGTAGCTGCCGGTCTTCGGGTCGAAGACCCACTGGTCGGCGGGGTCGATACCGCCCGCCCGCCCACGGCCTTGCGCGTCCACGGTCGCTTGAATCCTCCGTCGGTGCCACGCGGCGCCTACCCCCCCGAGGCGCTCGGTCACGTCGTCTGTGCAGTGCGCGGTCAGCCCGGCCGTGCGCACCGGATCGCTCACACTATCCGCCCAGTTCAGCGTCAAGCGACGCCGGTGACAAATTCCACTCCCCTACAACTGGGCAATCTGCTCAATCCCTTCGACCAGGCCGGGAAACCTGTTCGTGCGTTTTGAGCGATTCATCCACAGATGCCGCGTGCGGCCGTGGTCCCTTCGTAGGTGGGGGGACCGTTCGGCGGAGGCGAACCGGCGGAGGAGGCCGGTGCACTCGCATTTGCCGAGAAATTACCACCGGGGGGCACGGCCGTACCGTGCTGCCCGCCGGTTCCGCGCGGTGCGCGGGGAGCGCCCGGCGCGGCCGGGCCTCCCGTCCCCCCGGTGCCCGGCGTCCGCGCCGGCCCCCCTGTTCCCCCCGTGCTTCCGGTTCCCGTGGGCCCCTGCGGGCTGCCGGGCCCCTCCTGGCTCCCCGGCCCCGTCGGACCCTCCGTGCCGTCAGGTCCCTCCTCGGCCCCGGGTTTGCCGGCCCCCGGCCGCCCGGCCCCGGGCTTCGCGCCCCCCGGCTTGTTCTCCGCCGCCCGGACGTTGCCGCTCACCGACACCGGCCGGTCCTCGCGCAGTTGCTTGAAGAGCTGGTCGGCGTCCGGCTGCACCAGTTCGTCCCGGTTGGGGTTGTACGGGTACGGGCGGCGCGGCACCGTCAGGAACAGCGCCCGGTCGCTCGGGACGGTCCGCACGGTGCGCACCAGGTCGTACATCTTCCGCAGCGAGTCGAGCCCGGCGTCCGTCGTGAGCGAGGACGTGGCCGCGTCCAGCACGGGGTAGAGCCGGGTCGGGTTGAGCAGCACCCCGTCGCTCTTCATCTCCTTGAACAGGGCGCCAAGGAACTGCTGCTGTCGTCCCATCCGCTCGGTGTCGCTGCCGCCGCCGAGGCTGTAGCGCGCCCGGACGTAGCCGAGGGCCTGCTCGCCGTGCAGGGTCTGCCGGCCGGCGGGCAGCCTCAGCTTCGCCTCCTGGTCGTCGACCGGCTGCTTGAGGCACACCTCGACCCCGTCGACCGAGTCCACCAGCCGCTTGAACCCGTTGAAGTCCAGGATCACGTGGTGGTCGATGCGGATGCCGCTGATCTTCTCGACGGTGCGGATCGTGCACGCCGCGCCCGCCTGCTCGTACGCCCAGTTGAACTGCGCGAAGCGCTCGTTCGTCTCCGTGCCGTCCGGCCGCCGGCAGCGCGGGATCACCGACATCAGGTCGCGCGGCAGGCTGACGGCCGTCGAGCTCTTCCGGTCGGCGGCGAGGTGCAGCAGGATCGTGGTGTCCGACCGCTGGGTGCCGCTGTCCTCGCCGTACTGGCCGTTGCCCGCGCCGCTGCGCGTGTCGGAGCCGATGATCAGGATGTTCTGGGCGCCCTTCACCAGGGCGACGGGGCGCTCCTTCTCCCAGCGCCGCAGCTCGTCCGCCGTCGCCGTGTCCGTGGTGATGTTGCTGTTCAGCCGCTCGTAGAGGAACCAGCCCACCGCCACCACGGCGAGCACCGCCAGGGCCGTGGCCAGGGCCAGCCAGCGCAGCCAGCGGCGGCGCCGCCGGGGCGCGGGCGGCTGCTCGTCCGGCTCCTCGAAGAAGGCGGAGCAGGACGGGGAAGCCGGGGGGCCGGGCCTTCCTGGGCTGTGGGTCACGGCTGCGCTGCGTCCTCCTCGGGGTCGGGGCGGTCGTACGGGCCTCGGGGGCCCGCGGACCGGCGGCCGTACGGACGCCGGGATCCTTGCGGACCTCGGGATCCTTGCGGACCCGGCGATCTCGTGGACCTGGCGATCCGTACGGCCGATCATCGCCCGGGAGCGGCGGAGCGGCAGCGCGAGAGGGCTGTCAGAGGGCCGTCACGGTGACGCGCTCACTCTCCCGGCGCTTGTCCAGGCCGCCGCCGGAGAGCCGGTCGAGGTGGCGGCACAGCACCACCGACCCGCCCGCGGCCAGCGGCGCGAACAACCCGGCGGACAGCCCGTCCCAGGTGTCGTAGGGCAGGCCGGACAGCATCCGGGAGCCCGCGCCGAGCCCGTGCTGGAGGGCGTCCGTGCGCGCCCGCTCCACCAGCTCGGCGCCCGTCAGCTCCAGCCCGCCGACGGCGAGCGCGGGGGCGTCCGGGTCGACCGGGGCGTACGGCGCGAAGCGGTCCCCCTGGCTCGGCACCTCGACGGCGTAGTCGGCGAAGCCCGCGGGCGGCTGGGGGAACCGGCCGCCCAGGGGGCGCAGGGCCAGCGCCACGCGCTCGCCCGAGCACGCACGCGCCTCCTCCAGCGTGTCGGGCCCGCTGACGACGAGGTCCGCGGCGGCCGGGTCGCCGCCGACGTCGGCCAGCACCCCGGTGGAGGAGCAGGCCAGCAGCCAGACGGCCGTCTGCCAGTGGGAGGGCAGCAGCAGGGCGAGCCGGTCGCCGGGCTCGGCGGAGAGCTCGCCCTGGAGCAGGTTGGCGGTCTTCGCCACCCAATTGGCGAAGGTGGCCACGGACAATTCCACGCGCTCGCCGGTGGCGTCGTCGTAGAAGGTCACGAGCGGGCGGGCCGGATCCGCGGAGAGCGCGGATCGCAGCAGGTCGGCGGGGGTGCGATCGGTGGCGTTCATCGGCGTCAGCGTACGCGGCGGGGCACCGGCCGGTCAGCCGGACGGACGACGCCGAAGGGGTGGACGGGGCCGTGCGGCGCCGCCCGGTCACCACTTGACGAATGGACAGATTTAAGGCTTATGTCCAAGATTTTCGTCATGCGTGGAATCCTTGTCTCCTCGACCGTGACCGCCTGCGCCGCCCTCACCCTGCCCTTCCTCGCCACCCCCTCGTCCGCCGCGTCGTCCACCCACGACCCGGGCGTCACCGCGCGCTCCGTGCCCGGCAGCACCCAGTCGCTGCCGCTCGTCCCGCTCCGCGGCGCGAGCCACGGCGCCGGCCATGCCGGCGGCAGCCATGCCAAGAGCCACAGCAAGAAGCGCACGGCGGGCCCCGAGCCCACCTCCACGGAACAGGGCCTGCCCCAGATGGAGGTCAAGCCGTTCTCGCTGGTCGGCATCGTCTGGGACGACGCCGGCGCCGAGCTGCGCGGCCACGCCCAGGTGCGCACCCGACCGATCGGCGGCCGGGACTGGGCGGACTGGCAGGAGGTCTCCACCCACGACGACGACCGCCCCGACACCGACTCCACGGAAGCCCGCGCCGGGCGGCTGCGCGGCTCCACCGCGCCCCTGTGGGTCGGCGCCTCCGACGCCATCCAGGTGCGCGTACGCCCCGACGCCGCGAGCGGGCGCACCCCCGGCGGCTCCCTGCCCGCCGGGATGCGCCTGGAACTGGTCGACCCCGGGGTGGATCGCGCCCGCTCCGCGGCGCCGCCCGTGCCCAGCGAGAACGAGCTCGCCGCCTCGGCCGCGAACGTCCCGCTCGCCCCTCTGGGCGCCACCGAGATCCCCGCCCTCGGCAAGCCCGAGTCCGAGGGCGACGTCGAGCACACCGGCGTGGGCGAGCTGCCGGCCGACGACGAGGAGGACGGTTATCCGCCCGACGGCTACGACTCGGACGACTCCGACCGCCCCGGCTCCGCCGACGGCGGTCGCTACGTCGGCCCGCGCCCCCGCATCGTCACCCGCGCCGGCTGGGGCGCCGACGAATCGCTGCGCGAGTCCGGCTTCTCCTACACCGGAGCCGTCCGCGCGGCCTTCGTCCACCACACGGCCTCCGGCAACCGCTATTCCTGCGCGCAGTCCGCGTCCGTCATCCGCGGTATCTACCGCTACCACGTTGTGAGCAGCGGCTGGCGGGACCTGGGCTACAACTTCCTCATCGATAAGTGCGGCACCGTCTACGAGGGCCGCTCAGGAGGCGTGGCCAAGCCCGTCAAGGGGGCGCACACCCTCGGTTTCAACAGCAACAGCATGGGCATCGCCGTTCTCGGAACGTACGGAACCACCAATCCGTCCACCGCGGCGGTCGACGCGGTGGCGGACCTCACCGCATGGAAGCTCGGACTGTTCGGCGCCAACCCGGCCGGCACCACGAGCCTGGTCTCCGGAGGCGGAAATCTCTTCAAAAAGGGCACCACGGTGCGGCTCAAGGTCATCTCCGGACACCGCGACGGCTTCTCCACGGAGTGCCCCGGTGACCGCCTCTACCGCAAGCTCGGCATCGCCCGTGCCGCCGCGGCACGCCTCCAGGGACGCTGACCCGGCGCGGGGGCGCCCTCCGGTCTGCATACACTGGCCGCCGATCACGGCCCGGCCCCAGCAGGAAGCAGAGACAACACCTTGACTGAAGCGATCCTCCTGGTCGGCGGCAAGGGAACCCGGCTGCGTCCGCTCACGATGAACACGCCCAAACCCATGGTCCCGGCGGCGGGCGTCCCCTTCCTGACGCACCAGCTGGCGCGAGCCCGCGCGGCGGGCGTGGAGCACATCGTGCTCGCCACGTCGTACCTGGCGGAGGTCTTCGAGCCGTACTTCGGCGACGGTTCCGCCCTCGGCCTCCACCTCGAGTACGTCACCGAGGAGGAGCCGCTCGGCACCGGCGGCGCCATCCGCAACGTCGCCTCCCGGCTGCACTCCGGACCGGACGACCCCGTCCTGATCTTCAACGGGGACATCCTCACGGGCCTGGACATCGAAGCCCTCGTGGACACCCACCGCACCACGAACGCGGACGTCTCCCTCCACCTCACCCGGGTCGAGGACCCCCGCGCCTTCGGCCTGGTCCCGACCGACGGGACGGGCAGGGTCACGGCCTTCCTGGAGAAGCCGCAGACGCCGGAGGAGATCGTCACCGACCAGATCAACGCGGGCGCGTACGTCTTCAACCGCTCGGTGATCGACAGCATCCCGGCGGACCGCCCGGTCTCGGTCGAGCGCGAGACGTTCCCGGGCCTGCTGGCGGCCGGCGCGCACCTGCAGGGCATGGTCGACTCGACGTACTGGCTGGACCTCGGCACGCCGCAGGCCTTCGTCCGCGGCTCGGCCGACCTGGTCCTGGGCCGGGCCCCGTCGCCCGCGGTCCCCGGCCGCTGCGGCGACCGGCTGGTCCTGGACACCGCCGACGTGGCGCCGGACGCCAAGCTGACGGGCGGCACGGTCGTCGGCGCGGGCGCGCGCGTGGAGCCGGGCGCCCTGGTGGACGGCTCGACGATCCTCGACGGCGCGGTCGTCGAGGCCGGCGCGCAGATCCGCGACTCGCTGGTGGGCACGGGGGCCCGCATCGGGGCGCGCACGGTGCTGGACGGCGCGGTGATCGGGGACCGGGCGCACGTGGGGGCGGACAACGAGCTGCGGGCGGGAGCCCGGATCTGGTGCGAGGCGAGGATCCCGGCGGGAACGATCAGGTTCTCGTCGGACCAGTAGGGGCCGGATAAATCCGGCATGCAGCACCTTTGGTGGTAAATGCTGGAACGTACGCTGGCAGGATGAAGACCCGCACATGGACCCCACCGGCCCCGTACGACATGGGCCGCACCTTGGGCGTCCTCGCGCGGGGCCCGGGTGACCCGGCCTACCGGGTGGACCCGGACGGCTCCGTGTGGCGGGCCAGCCGCACGCCGGAAGGCCCCGGCACGCTCCACGTGACCGACCTGGGCGACCGCATCCACGCGCAGGCGTGGGGCCCCGGCGCGGACCGGCTCCTGGAGACGCTCCCCGCGCTCCTGGGCGCCGGCGACGACCCGGGCGCCTTCACGCCCCGCCACCGCCTGGTCCACGAGGCGCACCGCCGCCACCAGGGACTCAGGCTGGCCCGTACGGGCCTGGTCCTGGAGTCCCTGATCCCCTCGGTCCTGGAACAGAAGGTCACGGCGGACGAGGCGTACAGGGCCTGGCGCCTCCTCCTCCAGCAGCACGGCGAACCGGCCCCGGGCCCGGCTCCCCGCATGAGGGTGATGCCGAGCCCGCGCGGCTGGGCGACGATCCCGTCCTGGGACTGGCACAAGGCGGGCGTGGACGGAAAACGCTCGGCGACGATCGTCCGGGCGGCCCGCGTGGCGGGACGCCTGGAGGAGGCGGCTGCCATGGACGACGCCGAGGCGTCCCGGCGCCTCCAGGCGGTCCCCGGCATAGGCCCCTGGACGGCGGCGGAGACGCTCCAGCGCAGCAATGGCGCCCCCGATGCCGTCACGGTGGGCGACCTGCACCTACCGAAGATCATCGGCTACGCCCTGACCGGCGCCAGGGACGGGGACGACACGGCGATGCTGAACCTCCTGACCCCGTACGAGGGCCAACGCCACAGGGCGTGCCGCCTGATCCTGCTCACGGGCACCAGACCGCCGCGCAGAGGCCCACGCTTCTCGGTGAACGACATCAGGGCCCTCTGACGCGAGGGAGCCGTCTGACGACGGACCCCTCTGCCAAGGAGCGCACGAGGGCCGGCTGACGACGACGGCGGGAGGGGGCCGGGGCCGCAGGGGCAGGGTCCCTGGACGCTGACGTGTATGTGTGGCGCCAAGTGCCGGGTGAGAACGCGCAGGGGCGAGGGGCGCCGTAAATATACGGTCCGGGGACCCTGCCCCGGAGGCCCCGGCCCCCGGCCCCCTACGGGCTACCGCACCGAGATGAACGCGTCAGCGACCCGCTCAGGCCGCTCCCGCGGCGGCGCCGCCGCATGCCCCACCGCCACGGCCCCCCTCGGATCCCACCCCTCCGGCAGCTCCAGCACCACCCGCACCACATCGCGGCCGAACATCGTCGACGAGATCCACGCCGACCCCAGCCGCTCACCGGCCAGCGCCACCAGGAAGTTCTGCACGGCGGCTCCGGCCGCGACGACGAACATCTCGCGCTCGGAGGCGTTGCGCCGCGCGTCGGGATAGGTGTGCGACCCCTCCGTCACCAGACACGGCACCACCAGATACGGCGCGTTCCGCAGCACGTCCCCCCGCCGCACCCGCTTGGCGATGCTCTCCTCGCTGAACCCGTCCCCCCGGAGGTCCGCGATCCACGCCTCCCGCATGGCGTCGAGCAGTCGCCCCCGCGCTTCCGCGGACTCCAGCAGGACGAACCGCCAGGGCGTCGTGTGGTGCGGGGCGGGAGCGGTGATGGCGGCAGCAACGGCCCGCCGCACGGCGGCGCCGTCGACGGGTTCACCGGTGAACTCCCGCACGGTCCGCCGCAAGGTCACCGCCTCACGCACCGCTTCGGACGTCCCGAGCCGGAACATGTCGTCGCCGGCGGCCCGCACGAGGCCCCGCGCCCCGGGGGCACCGTCACCGTCCTCGCCCACCACGTGGGGCAATCCGCGCACCACCGCGACCGGCAGTCCCGAGACCTTCCCCTTGACGAGGTCCCCGGCAGCGGCGAGCTCGTCCGCCGTGGCGACGACGGTCGCGGTCAGTGGGTTGCCGTGCGCGTCGGTGCCGCCCCGCAGGTCGTCCAGCACGCGCACTCCGGCCGCGCCGATGGCGACGTCGGTCAGCCCGTTGCGCCAGGGCCGGCCGAAGGTGTCCGTGACGAGGACGCCGACGTCGACGCCGAGGGCTTCCCGGAGCCCGTCGCGCAGGGCGCGGGCGGAGGCGTCGGGGTCCTCGGGCAGCAGCAGTATCGTCCCGGCGGCGGTGTTGGACGCGTCGACGCCGGCGGCGGCCATCACCAGGCCCTGCCGGTTCTCGACGATGCGCAGGGGGCCGCGGCGGGCGACGACCCGTACGGTCTCGGCGTCTATGGCCGCCTCGCGGTCGTCGCCCCGGACGATCCGGCCCTCGGCCTTGCTGACGATCTTCGAGGTGACGAGCAGGACGTCGCCGTCGGCGAGCCCGGGCAGGCCCTCGCCGGTGACGGCCCCGGCGAGGAGCTTGACGAGGTCGTCGCCGGCCTGCACCTCGGGGATGCCGGGAACGGCCCAGACCCGGAATCCGGGGACCGCGCTCACGCCCGTACCTCCTCGGCCAGCGCCAGCGCCTCGCGGGCCATGGCGGCCGTGGCTTCGGTGTCCGTCATCATCAGCGGGACGGCCCGGCACCGGATGCCCGCGGCCTCGACCGTCTCCACGGCGCCGGCGTCGACGGTGTCGACGAGCCAGCCGTCGAGCAGCCCGGAGCCGTAGTGCCCGGCGACGGCCGCGGCGGTGGACTCCACGCCGACGGCGGCGAGGACCTTGTCGGCCATGCCGCGCACGGGCGCGTCTCCGACGATGGGGGAGAGGCCGACGACGGGGGCGGAGGCGCCGGCGACGGCTTCGCGGATGCCGGGGACGGCGAGCACGGTGCCGATGCTGACGACGGGGTTGGACGGCGGGAAGAGGATGACGTCGGCGGCGGCGATCGCCTCCAGGACGCCGGGCGCGGGCTTGGCCTGCTCGGCGCCGACGGGGATGACCGCGTGCGCGGGCACGCCGGCCCGCAGCCGCACCCAGTACTCCTGGAAGTGCACGGCCTTGCGCGAGGGAGCCCCGGAATCGGAGCCGGAGCCGGCACTGCCGTCGGGATCGTCGATCAGGACATGGGTCTCGACACGGTCGTCACTCATGGGGAGCAGCCGCACCCCGGGCTGCCACCGCTCGCACAGCGCCTCGGTCACCGCGCTCAGCGGGTACCCGGCGCCGAGCATCTGCGTGCGGACGATGTGCGTGGCGAAGTCGCGGTCGCCGAGCCCGAACCACTCGGGCCCGACGCCGTACGCCGCCAGCTCCTCCTTCACGGCGAAGGACTCGCCGGCCCGGCCCCAGCCCTGCTCCTCGTGGATGCCGCCGCCGAGCGTGTACATCACGGTGTCGAGGTCGGGGCAGACCTTGAGGCCGAAGAGGTGGATGTCGTCGCCGGTGTTGCCGATGACGGTGATGTCGGCGTCGGGGACTGCTGACTTGAGGCCGCGGAGGAAGCGGGAGCCCCCGATTCCACCGGCCAGAACGACGATGCGCTGCGTAGGCATAGGCATAGGCATAGGCAGCAGTTTGTCAGTTGGGTACGACGTCCCTGATGGCGGTCGCCGAGACCGACGCCCGCATGGGCATCTCGGTCAGCCCCGGTGAGTACACGTGCAGGCTGACGGCCGGTGCGAGCGAGTCGTTGACGATCTCATGAGCGTATCCGGGCGCGAAGACGCGCTGGGCTCCGGCGCGCAGCACCTGCCGCGCGCCGCCGGGCGTGCCGGTGCTTCCGGTGATCTCGGTCAACTCACCCTGGAGGACGGTCAGCACCCCGGAGGAGGGGCCGTGGTCGTGGGCCCCGCTGCCCTGTCCGGGCACCCAGCTCAGCAGCCACACCTCGTAGCCGGGGCCGACGCGGAGGCGGTGGTACCAGCGGCTGGTGGCGTCGTACTGGACGAGGTGGGCCCAGGAGGCGCGGTCGGCGGCGACGGAGCGGGCCAGCCCGGCGAACTCGGCGACGGTGCGCGGGTGGGCGGGCGCGGGCGGCATGAGGTGGGGGATGGCGAGCGGGTCGCCGGCGATCTGGACGTCGCTGTTCATGTGCGGGGGTTCCTCGGCGGAAGCGGCGGAAGCGGCGGAAGGTGCGGGGGAGCGCGTGACGGGCGGAGCGCGGGGGTGCCCGGAGCTACGGGTGGCGCAGGGGTGCGGTGCGCCGTGGACGGCCGTGACGACGGCCGCGCGGGCGCGGGGCGCAGCGATGCTGCGGAGAGGTCAGCCGGAGCTCTGGGGCGTCGACGGCATCAACAGCTGGAACAGCGACAGCGAGCCTGCACAGCGCAGCGGGACCCGTAGCTACGGGTCAGGCTGAGGGCGGCGTTCACTGGCATGCCCACCACGGTGACGGGCCCGGACACGTTGTGTCAACTGCACGTCCCTTTTGGGGGCAATGTTTCACCTCATCCGGTAACTGTGGGTGCTCCAAGGTTTGCGGGGGTGTGACCATGGAGAGGTGGCGCTGCGACCGGGGCCGCAAACATCGTTCGGCCGGACGGTGCAACGGGATTGCCGCGCGTGACGTCCTCTTCTTGCGGAGGGGAACGGGGCGGCCGTGGCCCGGTGGGAGCGGCGCAGAGGGGTCTGTCCGGACTTGTAATCTTTTGGACACTTTCTGCTTGGCTTTGGTTCCGCAGAGTGAATAAGGGGCCCAATAGCAGATCTCGGCTTGACTGGCCCGGATCGGCACACTTGTAATTTCACCCGTGTCGTTGTGCCGTACTTGATGAAGGCGACGATGCGGGGACGTAAATGACAGACGAGGGGCGCACATGACCGAGCTGTTTCAGCAACTGCTGGTCGAGGAGGCGGACGAGGAGCTCGGCTGGCAAGAGCGCGCGCTGTGCGCTCAGACCGATCCCGAGTCCTTCTTCCCCGAGAAGGGCGGGTCCACGCGGGAGGCGAAGAAGGTCTGCCTCGCCTGCGAAGTCCGCTCGGAATGCCTTGAATATGCCCTTGCCAATGACGAGCGCTTCGGCATCTGGGGCGGCCTGTCCGAGCGTGAGCGCCGCCGCCTCAAGAAGGCGGCGGTCTGAGCTTCCGATAGGCCTACGAGTCCTATAGATCCTACGGGCGGACTTTTGGTCTTATTGGTCTCCGTGATTCCAGGGCCAGCGATTCTCCGGTAAATGCGGGAATTAATGGGCCGGTGGTCACGGAAAGTTAAAAGCGAAGGCCAGGCCTTGGCTCCCTGTTGCCGGGAGGCCTTCCGCACTCCATGGCGCACCCCTGTGACGTACGCCATGACGTACGCACGGCAGGCCCGCCGCGTACGGGACATCCGGTCCGCCCGCCGCGCCACCGGCGCGAGGCGGACCGCTGTGTGCGCAGCCACTAGTGTGGTGGCCCGTCCGAGACGCACCGCCGCCCCGACGGGCGCACCCGCGGCCGGCGCAGTCCAGCACAGCAGTCATCCGGGGCCCGCCCCGGACCCCGGCCGGAGGGCCCGTACCCCGATGTCCGTGCACAGCAATGCGGCGCACTCGAATACGGCGGACGCGTCCGCCGCCCCCAACCGTCTGCCCACGTTCGACCCCGCCGTCCCGCCGGCCTTCCCGCGCCACGTCGTCACCGCAGTGATCGTCAGCCACGACGGCGCCCGCTGGCTCCCCGACGCCCTGTCCGGCCTGCTCGGCCAGGAGCGGCCCGTGCAGAGCGCCGTCGGCGCCGACACCGGCAGCACCGACGACTCCGCCCAGCTCCTCGCCGACGCCCTCGGCCCGGACCGCGTCCTGCACCTCGCCCGCCGCGCCGGCTTCGGCACCGCCGTCGACGAGGCCCTGCGCGCCGTCCCCGCGCCCGACCCCGAGGAACTGCCCTACCTCAAGCGCTCCAGCGGCTGGGACCCCGTCAGCCGCACCTGGCGCGAGGACGGCTACGACCAGCCCGGCGACGGCCGGCGCCACGGCGACGCCGACCTCGAACCCGTCCAGTGGCTGTGGCTCCTGCACGACGACTGCGCGCCCGAGCCCGGCGCCCTCCACGAGCTCCTGCGCGTCGCGGACTCCGAGCCGGGCGCCGCCGTCCTCGGCCCCAAGCTGCGCGGCTGGTACGACCGCCGCCAGCTGCTGGAGACCGGCGTCTCCATCGCCCGCAGCGGCCGTCGCTGGACCGGCATCGACCGCCGCGAGCAGGACCAGGGCCAGCACGACCAGATCCGCACCGTGCTGTCCGTGTCCACCGCCGGCATGCTCGTCCGCCGCGACGTCTTCGAACAGCTCGGCGGCTTCGACCCCCGGCTGCCCCTCATGCGCGACGACGTCGACCTGTGCTGGCGCGCCCACGCCGCGGGCCACCGCGTCCTCGTCGCCCCCGACGCCGTCCTGCGGCACGCCGAGGCCGCCGCCCGCGAACGCCGCCCCGTCGACTGCGCCGGCCGCCGCCCGGTCAACCCGCACCGCGTCGACAAGGCCGGCGCCGTGCACACCCTCCTCGCCAACACCCGCGGCCCGGCCCTCGCCTACGTGATGCTGCGGCTCGTCCTCAGCACCCTCCTGCGGACCGCCGGCTACCTCCTGGGCAAGGCCCCCGCGCAGGCCCTCGACGAGCTCACCGGCCTCTTCCGCGTCCTCCTGCGGCCCGGCCGCATCCGCGCCGCCCGGGCGAAGCGCGGCACCCCCGCGGTCGCTCCCGGCGAACTGAGACCGCTCTTCCCGCCGCCCGGAGCCACCCTCCGGGCCACTGCCGAGCAACTGGCGGCCAGCCTCGGCGGCCGCTGGGACGACGGCCCCGCGGGCGGTCGCCACGGCGCCGTCGAATCCGGGCCGACCGGCGAGGACGCCGACTTCCTGGAGATCGAGCAGTTCGCCCGCCTCAAGCGCATCTTCCGCAAGCCCGCCCCCGTCCTCTTCGCCCTCCTGCTGCTCGTCTCCCTCGTCGCCTGCCGTGAGCTCTTCGGCACCGGCAGCCTCTCGGGCGGCGCCCTCCTGCCCGCGCCCGACGGCGCGTCGGCCCTGTGGGCGCAGTACACGGACGCCTGGCACCCCGTCGGCGTCGGCAGCACCGGAAGCGCACCGCCCTATCTGGCGGTCCTCGCCAGCTTCTCGACGCTCTTCCTCGGCTCCACGGGCTTCACCCTCACCCTGCTGCTCGTCTGCTCGGTGCCCCTGGCCGGGCTCAGCGCCTACTTCGCCTCCCGCCCGCTGGTCTCCTCCCGCCCCCTGCGCGCCTGGGCCGCCGTCGCCTACGCCTTCCTGCCCGCCGCGACCGGTGCCCTCGCCGGAGGCCGCCTCGGCACCGCCGTCCTGGCCGTCCTGCTGCCGCTCATGGCGCGCACCGCCGTCGCCGCCACCGGCCTGCGCGTCCCGGGCGCCCGCCCCACCTGGCGCGCGTCCTGGGCGTACGCCCTCCTGCTCACCGTCACCACCGCCTTCACTCCGGTGGTGTGGCCGCTCGCCGTCGTCCTGGGCCTGGCCGCCCTGGCCTTCCACGGTGCCCAGGGCGGGCGCCCGCGGCTGCTGCTCCACGGCCCGCGCTTCCTCGCCGTCACTCTCACCCCCCTGGCCGTCCTGGCCCCCTGGTCCCTCGGCCTGTTCGCGCACCCGGGCCGCTTCCTGACCGAGGCCGGCCTGGGGCAGGCGGCCACCGCCACGGCCTCTCCGCTGTACCTGCTCACCGCCGACCCCGGCGGCGCGAAGACCGTCGGCGGCGCGCTGCTCGCGGGCGTCGTCCTGGCCGCGCTCGCCGCCCTGCTGCGCGCCGACCGGCAGCTCGCCGTCCGCGGCGCCTGGCTGGCGGCCCTGGCGGCCCTGGCGGCCGCCGTCCTCTCCGCCCGTTCGGCCTGGGCCGGACCGGCCACCCTCCTCTACGGGCTCGCCCTCATCGCCGCCGCGGTCGTCGGAGCGGAAGGCGCGCGGGCGCGCGTGGCCGCCCTCAGCTTCGGCTGGCGGCAGCCCGTGGCCGTGCTCATCGCCCTCGCCGCGGCCGCCGCCCCCCTGGTCGCCGCCGCGGGCTGGGCGGCCGGCGGCGCGGACGGCCCGCTGCAGCGGCGCGACGCGGCCCAGGTGCCCGCCTTCGTGGCCGAGGAGGCGGCCACCCGCGACCAGGCCCGCACCCTGGTGCTCGACGGCCGCGACGGCCGCGTCACCTACGCACTCGTCCGGGGCTCCGGCGGCCGCCCCGGCGCCCCCCACGCCGGCCCCGGCCCCCGGGGCCCCCCCCCCCCACACACCGTCGTCGCCGGCCTCGTCGCGGGCTCCGGCGCCGACCAGGCCGGCCTCCTCGCCGACTACGCCGTCGGCTACGTCCTCGTCCGCGACAGCGCCCCCGCGGCCATGGGCCGCGCCCTGGACACCACTCCCGGCCTGACACGGCTCAGCCGCCAGGACCACGCCTCCCTGTGGCGGGTGGACCGCGAGGTCGCCCGCATCACCGTCGTCGCCGGCGGGGCGCAGGGCAGCGGCAAGGGCAGCGGTGAACAGTCCGCCCCCGCGCCGGTCCCCGCCGGGCCCGTCGAGTCCCGTGCGAAGCTTCCCGCGGGCCCCGAGGGACGGGTCCTGCGGATCGCCGACAAGGCGGACCCCGGCTGGCAGGCCACGCTCGACGGCCGCCCCCTCAAGCGCACCACCGTCGACGGCTGGGCACAGGGCTTCGAACTGCCCGCCGCCGGCGGCAGGCTGGCGCTGACGTACAAGGCGCCCGCCACGCACAGCACGTGGCTGTGGGCGCAGGGCCTCCTCGCGGCCGTCCTCGTGGTGCTCGCCCTTCCCGGGCGCAAGCGCCAGGTCGACGACGACCTCCCGGAGGGGGAGAGCGCACCTGCGGCCGTCGCCGCGCCCGCCTCCGTACCGGCCCAGGCCGCCGCAGGCGAGGGCCGCCGCGCGCGCAGGCTGCGGGCCGCGGCGGAGGCCGCCCGGCCGGACGCCCCCGCCCCGGAAGCCCCTCCCGTCGAGCCCGTCGCCGACTCCTACGCCGACCCGTACGCGGCCCCGTATGCCGACGCGTACGCCGATCCGTACGCCGATCCGTACGGGCAGCAGCACGTGCAGCAACAAGGGCACGAGTACGGGCAGCAGTACGGGCAGGAGATGCCCTACGGCACGTACGGCGAACAGCACTATCAGGGAGGCCAGGAGGCCACGCACGACGCCGCCTACGGTGGCGCCCACCAGCAAGCCCCGTACCCGTACCCGGCGGAGCCCTACGCGAACGGGCAGACCGGGGCGTACGACCCGTACACCTACGGCGGAGCCGGAGCACACGACACGACGTACGGCGGCGGTGACCGGCACCACCGCGACGGGAGCGAGCAGCAGTGAAGCGCACCACCCTGTCCCTGTTCGCCGCGACCGCCGCACTCGCGGCCCTGGGCGGCGCGGCCGTCCTCACCGCGCCGTCCGGCGGCGAGGGCGGCGGCAGCGCGGCCGCCCGTACGGCCGCGAAGGCGCCCGCCCGGCTGCCCGTCCAGCGCTCCATGGCCCTCTGCCCGGCCCCGACTTCGTCGGACGTGGGGGAGACGGCGTACACCGCCTTCACTCCGGCCGGCGGGGCGAAGAGCGCGAGGAAGGGCACGGCCGAACTGCTGTCCGCGGCAGGCGGCGACAAGAAGGACGACAGCAACAAGAAGGACAGCAAGGACAGTAAGGGCAACAAGGATAAGAAGGGTGACAAGGGTGACAAGGGCCCTGCGCCCGCGGGCACTTCGGTGCTGTCCCTGAAGGAGCCCGGCAAGCCCGCCACGGCCACCACCGGCCGCTCCGACGCCCCCGCCCTGATCGGCAGCGCCGACGGCGCGCTCGCCCCCGGCTGGACCGTCCAGCAGACCACCGTGATCGCGGCCGGCAGCGGCCGCGGGCTGCACGGGCTGACCTGTACGGCGCCCGACACCTCGTTCTGGTTCCCGGGCGCGAGCACCGCCAAGGGCCGCCAGGACTACGTCCACCTCACCAACCCCGACAGCGCGGCCGCCGTTGTCGACCTGGAGCTCTACGGCAAGGACGGCCGGATCAAGTCCGGGGCCGGGGAGGGCGTCACCGTCCCGCCGCGCTCCACCGTCCCGGTGCTGCTGTCCTCCCTCGCCGACCAGCCCGCGGAGGACGTCACGCTGCACGTGGCCGCCCGCTCGGGCCGCGTGGGGGCGGGCCTGCAGACGGCCGACGACAAGAAGGGCGGCGACTGGCTGCCGGCCTCCGCCGAACCGGCCGCCGACGCCGTCCTCCCGGGCATCCCGGGCGACGCGACATCCGTACGGCTCGTCGTCTTCGCCCCCGGCTCGGACGACGCCGACCTCAAGGTGCGCTTCGCCGGCCCGAACGGCACGATCACCCCGGCCGGCCACGAGACCGTGCACGTCCGCAGCGGCATGACCGCGGCCGTCGACCTGGGGGACGTCACCAAGGGCGAGGCGGGCTCGCTGCTGCTCACCGCGGACGGCAGGAGCGCACCGGTCGTCGCCGCGCTGCGCGTCACCCGCGGCAAGGACGACAAGCAGGAGACGGCGTACATCCCCGCCGTGCAGCAGCTCGGCGGGCGGGCCACCGTGGCGGACAACCGCCCCAAGAGCAGCACGCTCGCCCTGGTCGCGCCCGGCAAGGAGGCGGCGCAGGTCAAGGTCACCTCCTCGGCGGGCAGCGAGGGCGGCGAGCCGGCGGAGAAGACGTACACGGTGAAGCCGGGCACCACCCTGACCGTGGAGCCGCCCCAGCCGGCGGGCGCCAAGGGGTCGTTCGCGGTGACCGTGGAGAAGGTCTCCGGCGGGCCCGTGCACGCCTCGCGGATGCTGGCGCTGCCCAAGGACGGCGTCCCCCTGTTCACGATCCAGCCGCTGGCGGACGACCGTTCCTCGGTGAAGGTGCCGGAGGCGGAGCAGGACCTGTCGATGCTCAACCGCTGAGGGGCGGTGCCCCGGCGACCGGGCGGCTCAGTCCTGGCCGTAACGGGGGTCGACCGACTCCGGGGCGAGCCCGAGGAGTTCGGCGACCTGCTCGACCACGACCTCGTGCACCAGCAGGGCGCGCTCCTCGCGGCCCTTGGTGCGGATCTCCACCGGGCGGCGGTAGATCACGATGCGGTCCGGGGCGTCGCCGCGGGCGGCCACGTAGCGGCCGAGGGGCACGGACTCGCCGTCGAAGTCGAAGGCGTCCAGGCCGTCGGGGTCGCTCAGCGCGCCCCCGGCGTCACTCCTGGCGACCGGCACCTCGCGGACCACGAAGTCGACGGACGCGAGCTGCGGCCAGCGCCGCTCCAGCCGCTCCGCGGAGTCGTGCACCAGGTCGACGAACGCCTCGCCGCGGCTGACCGACAGCGGCACTTGGGGCGGTGCGATCGGCCCGCGCATGCCGCGTCCATGGCGGTCGCGGTGGCGGGGGCGCGGCCCGGATCGGCTGGGGACACCTCCGGTGGTGGCCGGAGGAGGTACGCGGTTGTCCATCACTCTTGAGGGTATCTGTCGGCCGCCCCGTCGCACGTGGCTGTCGCGCATCCCGGGAATGTCGCCTGATGAACATTCCGGCCAGCCCTGTGATCAATTATGGTCAGATACCGGACCGTCCGGTCTGCTTGCGCGGGTTCGGGGAGGGGCGCCGGTGTGCGCACCCGCCTCTGGTGAGACCCTGTTCACCAGCCCCCGCGCAGGTCAGCGGGGTGGGGAGAAGCAGGCGTCCACAGGACGAACCAGGACGACACGGAGGGGTGAGCCGGGGGTGAGTCGTCGCGGCCCGCTCAAGAGTGCGGTACCGTCCAACGTCGTGAGCCCTGTACGTCGCTGTTCGCGCACCGCGTGCGGCCGCCCGGCCGTCGCGACGCTGACGTACGTCTATGCCGACTCGACCGCCGTCCTCGGACCGCTCGCCACCTACGCCGAACCCCACTGCTACGACCTGTGCGCCGAGCACTCCGAGCGCCTGACCGCCCCCCGCGGGTGGGACGTCGTCCGGCTCGCCCTCGACAGCGGCCCCGCCCGCCCCAGCGGCGACGACCTCGAAGCGCTCGCCAACGCCGTGCGCGAGGCGGCCCGTCCGCAGGAGCGCGCCGTCCAACCCGGCCCCCCGCCGGGCGCGTCCGGCCCCGGCGGCCGCGAGGCCGACCCCATGGAGGTCGCCCGCCGAGGCCACCTCAGGGTCCTGCGCTCGCCCGACAACTGACGCTGCGCCCGGCCGACCCGGGCCCGGACCGTCACTTCCTCCCGGTAGGTTTGTCTCCCCCGTACCGGACCCAGGAAGGCGTTGGCTGTGGCTGATCTGTCGCAGATCGTGAAGGCATACGACGTACGCGGCGTGGTCCCGGACCAGTGGGACGAGACCGTCGCGGAACTCTTCGGCGCCGCCTTCGCCGAAGTCACCGGAGCGAGCGCCGTCGTGGTCGGCCACGACATGCGGCCCTCGTCGCCCGGCCTCTCGGGCGCCTTCGCCCGCGGCGCCGCCGCCCGCGGCGTGGACGTCACCGAGATCGGCCTCTGCTCCACCGACCAGCTCTACTTCGCGAGCGGCAGCCTCGGCCTGCCCGGCGCGATGTTCACGGCCAGCCATAACCCCGCGCAGTACAACGGCATCAAGCTGTGCCGGGCCGGCGCCGCCCCCGTCGGCCAGGACACCGGCCTCGCCGAGATCCGCGCCCTCGTCGAGGGCTGGCTCGAAAACGGCGCCCCCGAGCCCGCGGCCGCCCCCGGCACCGTCACCCGCCGGGACGTCCTGGAGGACTACGCGGCCCACCTGCGCTCCCTCGTCGACCTCAGCGGCATCCGCCGCCTCAAGGTCGTCGTCGACGCCGGCAACGGCATGGGCGGGCACACCGTCCCCACCGTCTTCGCCGGGCTGCCCCTCGACCTTGACGCCATGTACTTCGAGCTCGACGGCACCTTCCCCAACCACGAGGCCAACCCCCTCGACCCCAAGAACCTCGTCGACCTGCAGGCGCGCGTCCGCGAGGTCGGCGCCGACATCGGCCTCGCCTTCGACGGCGACGCCGACCGCTGCTTCGTCATCGACGGCAACGGCGACCCCGTCTCGCCGTCCGCGATCACCGCGCTCGTCGCGGCGCGCGAGCTCGCCAAGCACCCCGGCGGCACGGTCATCCACAACCTGATCACCTCCTGGTCCGTGCCGGAGGTCGTCAAGGAGTGCGGCGGCACGCCCGTGCGCACGCGCGTGGGCCACTCCTTCATCAAGCAGGAGATGGCCGACACCGGTGCCGTCTTCGGCGGCGAGCACTCCGCGCACTACTACTTCCGCGACTTCTGGAACGCCGACACGGGCATGCTCGCCGCGATGCACGTCCTCGCCGCCCTCGGCGGCCAGAGCGGGCCGCTGTCCGGGCTGGTCGCCGAGTACGACCGGTACGCCGGCTCCGGCGAGATCAACAGCACCGTCGCCGACCAGGCGGGACGGACGGCCGCCGTCCGCGCCGCGTACGGGGACCTGCCGGGCGCGGAGGTGGACGAGCTCGACGGCCTCACCGTCACCACCCCCGACTGGTGGTTCAACCTCCGCGCCTCCAACACGGAGCCCCTCCTCCGCCTGAACGTCGAGGCCCGCGACGCGGAAACGGTGGCCCGCGTACGGGACGAGGTCCTGGCGATCGTCCGCGCGTAGCCCTCCGGGCAGGGACAGCGACCCACGGCCCGGACCACGGAGTCCGCCGCAATGGCGGGGATGTGAATCCGGCCGTTTCGGCGGTGCCGTTCCGGCCTGGGCCGGGTCTGGTGCCGCCGGTCTGCGTCGTGGTGGCCGGGCGCCGTCGCGGCGGGGGAGATGCCGGGCGTGGGCACTTGGATCCGCCGCAACGGCGAGCACGTGAATCCAGCCTTCCCGGCGGTGCCGTCCCGGCCTCGGCCGAGCCCGGCGCCGCCGGTCTGCGTCGTCGTAGCCGGGCGCCGTCGCAGCGGGGGAGACGCCGGAGCCGCAGGGGCGGACGTGCCCCGCCCACTTGGATCCGCCGCGATGGCGAGCATGTGAATCCGGCCTTCCCGGCGGTGCCGCCCCGGCCTCGGCCGAGCCCGGCGCCGCCGCCCCGCGCCGTCGCGGCCGATCGCCATCCCGGCGTACGGGATCGCATCCCGGTCCGCCCCGGCGCGGCGAAGGCGGAAGGAGCCGTGCGCACGCACACCCCGCATGCCGCGCTTCCCCCAGCGGAGCGCGCAGGTACCCTGGCCGCACAGAGACGTACATCCCGAAGGGAACCCTCATGCCGCTCGAAGCCGGTCTCCTGGAGATCCTCGCCTGCCCGGCGTGCCACGCGCCTCTCCGCGACGAGTCCGCCTCCGAGGAGTCCCCCGAGCTGGTGTGCGAGGGCGACGGCTGCGGCCTGGCCTACCCCGTCCGGGACGGCATTCCCGTGCTGCTCGTGGACGAGGCCCGGCGCCCGGCCTGACACCGGCGCGCCCGCCCGACCGCCCCCCGACCCGCCGGGAGGGCGCACCGCACGGCGTACACCACGGCGTACACGACGGCGACCCGGAGGCTGATCCACGGTGTTCGACGAGTCACTCCTCGATGATCCCGACGCCCTGTCCCGCGCCGACCTCCACGGCCTCCTGCGCGGCGCCGCCGAGTCGGGCGCCCGGGTCCGCACGGCCGCCCGCAACGCGGCGGAGGCCGGCGTCCCCGCGCTCCGCCCGGACGGCCGCCCCCGCGCGGTGCTGGTCGCAGGGCCGGGCCCGGCCGCCGGCTGCACGGCGGACCTGCTCACCGCACTGGCCGGGGGCAGCGCCCCCGTCACTCTGATCCGCCCGACCGGCGTGGCCCCGGCCCCCGGCGCCCTGCGCTGGGTGCTCCCCGGCTGGACCGGCCCCCTCGACCTGCTGCTCGTCGCCAGCCCGGACGGTACGGAACCCGGCCTCGCGATCCTCCTGGAGCAGGCGTACCGCCGGGGCTGCTCCGTCGTCTGCGTCACTCCGGCCGGCTCTCCTCTGGCCGACGCCACCGCGCAGGCCCGCGGTCTCGCGGTCCCGCTGACGACGTCGCCGAGCGAGACCCGCGCGGGCATCGAGCCGGGCGCCGCGGCCGGCGGCGAGGACCGGCCGGCCGGCGAGCGCCCCGCGCTGCCCATCGGCCCGGGCCTCCTCTGGTCCCTGATCACGCCCCTGCTCGTCCTGGCCGACCGCATAGGGCTGCTCGCGGCCGACCCGTCCGCGGTCGAGGCCCTCGCCGACCGCCTCGACCAGGTCGCCGAGCGCTGCGGACCGGCCATCGCCACGTACAGCAACCCCGCCAAGACCCTGGCGGCCGAACTGGCCGACACCGTTCCCCTGATCTGGACGGAGGGGGAGCTGGCCGCCGCGGCCGGCCGGCACTTCGCCACGGTCCTCGCCGCGCTCGCCGGCCGCCCGGCCCTGGCGGCCGAGCTCCCCGAGGCCCTGACCGCCCACGGCACGCTCCTCTCGGGCGACTTCGCGGCCGGCGCCGACCCCGAGGACTTCTTCCGCGACCGCGTGGAGGAGCCGGAGACGCTGCACGCCCGCGTCGTCCTGCTCCGCGAGCAGGAGCCGGACGTCACCTCACCCGCCCCCGCCGCCCGCGAACTGGCCCTGCAGCGCGAGACCCCCGTCAGTGAGCTGGAGCCCACGGACGCCGACAGCCCCCTGCAGACCGCCGCCGAACTGCTGGCCATCACGGATTTCGCTGCCGTCTACCTGGCTCTCGCCTCGACCCCGTAGACAGCAGACGCAGACGTCGAGACGACGACGCCGTAACGACGACGCACACACCACGTCGCAAACGCCGTACGCCCGCAACAGTCAGGAAACCGCCCGCATGGACCGCCTCGTCAACACCGTGCGCCCCTACGCCTGGGGCTCCACCACCGCGATCCCCGAGCTGCTGGGCACCACCCCCACCGGCGAGCCGCAGGCAGAACTGTGGATGGGAGCCCACCCGGGCGCGCCCTCCCGCGTGGCGCGGGACGGCGGCGGTGCAGACCTGCGCCCCCTCTCCGACGTCATCGCCGCCGACCCCGAGGGAGAGCTCGGATCCCGGGCCGTGCAGCGCTTCGGGCCGCGGCTGCCCTTCCTGTTCAAGATCCTCGCGGCGGCGTCCCCGCTCTCCCTCCAGGTCCACCCCGACCTCGACCGGGCCGCGGCCGGCCACGCCGAGGAGGAGGCCCGCGGAGTCCCCCTCGAAGCGCCCCACCGCAACTACAAGGACACCAACCACAAGCCCGAACTCCTCTGCGCCCTCACCCACTTCGAGGGCCTGTGCGGCTTCCGCGCCCCCGGCGAGACGGCCGCCCTCCTCGCCGCCCTCGACGTCGACTCCCTCAAGCCGTACGCCGACCTCCTGCACGCCAAGCCGGAGGAGGACGCCCTGCGCGAGGTCCTCACCGCCGTCCTCGGCGCCGACCACGAGGACATGGCCCGGACCGTCGCCGAAACGGCCGCCGCCGCCGAACGCCTCGCCGCGCAGGACGGCCCGCACCGGGAGGCGTACGCCGCCTGCGCCTCCCTCGCCCGGCACTACCCCGGCGACCACGGCGTCATCGCCGCCCTGCTCCTCAACCACGTGCGCCTCCAGGCGGGCGAAGCCCTCTACCTGGGCGCCGGCGTCCCGCACGCCTACCTCGACGGCCTCGGCGTCGAAATCATGGCGAACTCGGACAACGTGCTGCGCTGCGGCCTGACGCCCAAGCACATCGACATCCCCGAACTCCTGCGCGTCGTCCGCTTCGAGAGCACCGCCCCCGCCGTCCTGCGCCCGGAGGCCGACGCCGGCGGCGAGGAGGTCTACGGCACCCCCGTCGAGGAGTTCCGCCTCTCCCGCTTCGACCTCGCGCCCGGCGCCGAGGCCACCCTGCCCACCGGCACCCCCCAGATTCTTCTGTGCACCTCGGGCGCCGCCGTCCTCCGCAGGACGGACACCGGCGAGGAGCTGCGCCTCCGCCGGGGCGAGTCCGCGTTCGTACGGGCAGCCGAGCCCGTCGCGCTCGCCGGTGACGACGCCCGGGTCTTCCGCGCCACGGTCGCCGTCTGAGCCCGTGCCCGCGCCCGCGGCTGCGACAATGGCCCGCCGTAGCAGTAAAGGAAACGCAAAGCCCGGCGGTCCGGGGGTGGATCGGGCGGATCAGGGCGGAAGGGATACCCCGCACACATGAGTGCATCAGGCGGAACCAAGGCCATCGTCGCCGCGCTCGGCGCCAACCTGGCCATCGCCGTGGCGAAGTTCGTCGCGTTCGGGTTCAGCGGCTCGTCGTCGATGCTCGCCGAAGGAGTGCACTCGGTCGCCGACTCCGGCAACCAGGCGCTGCTCCTGCTCGGCGGCAAGAAGGCCCAGCGCGCGGCCAGCGAGGAGCACCCCTTCGGCTACGGCCGCGAGCGCTACATCTACGGCTTCCTCGTCTCGATCGTCCTCTTCACCATCGGCGGCGTCTTCGCGCTCTACGAGGGCTACGAGAAGATCAAGGAACCGCACGCGCTCGACAACTGGTACTGGCCCGTGGGCGTCCTCGTCTTCGCCGTCATCGCGGAGGGCTTCTCCTTCCGCACGGCCGTCAAGGAGTCCAACGAACTGCGCGGCAAGCAGTCCTGGGGCCAGTTCGTCCGCACCGCCAAGGCCCCCGAACTGCCCGTGGTGCTCCTCGAGGACTTCGGCGCCCTCGTCGGCCTCGTCCTCGCGCTGGGCGGCGTCGGCCTCTCCATCCTCACGGGCGACGGCGTCTGGGACGGCATCGGCACCCTCTGCATCGGCGCGCTGCTGGTCCTGATCGCCCTCGTCCTCGCCTCGGAGACCAAGTCCCTGCTGCTCGGCGAGGCGGCCGGCCCCGATCAGGTCGCGAAGATCCGTGCCGCGGCCGTCGACGGCGAGACGGTCACCCGCGTCATCCACATGCGCACCCTCCACCTGGGCCCCGAGGAGCTCCTCGTCGCGGCGAAGATCGCGGTCCAGCACGACGACACGGCGGCCGAGGTCGCCGACGCCATCGACGCGGCCGAGGCCAGGATCCGCGAGGCGGTCCCGATCGCCCGGGTCATCTACCTGGAACCGGACATCTACCGCGAGGAAGCCGCTGCGGCAGGAATGGACCCGGCGGCGACCCCGGGCGGTCCGGGCCCGCGCTGAGCGAGCGGTGGCCGGCCGGGGCCCGGGCTGGCCACCGGGCCGAGCGGCTCGGAGCCGGGCTCACCCGGGCCCCGGGCCGGTCACTGCACCTCATGTCACTGCATCTCCTGTCACTGCACCTCCTGCAGAATCCTCACGAGCGCGTCCGCCTCGCCCTCCGCCGAGAGCAACCGCTCCCGGAACCCCGGATCCATCAGCTTCCGCGACAGCATCGCCAGGATCCGCAGGTGTTCGTCGCCCGCCGCGGCGGCCGGCACGGCGATCATGAAGATCAACCGGGCCTTCGTCCCGTCGAGCGCCCCCCACTCGATCCCCTCGTCCGACCGGGCGAAGCCCACGACCGGTGCCGACACCGCGTCCGTCTTCGCGTGCGGGATCGCGATCTCCTCCCCGAGGCCGGTCGTCCCCAGCTCCTCCCGCGCGAGCGCCGCCGCGACCAGACCGGCCACGTCGGTGACCGCGCCCCCCGCCGCGAGCAGCCCCGCCATCTCCCGGATCGCCGCCTCCTTCTCCCGCGCCGCGAGCCGCGGCCGTACGGTCCGGGCGGTGAGATGCCCGGAGAGCGCGGACCCGGCGGACACCGAACCGGCAGGCCCTGAACCGGCAGGCCCTGAACCGGCAGGCGCTGAACCGGCGGGCGCGGGCCCGGGCCCGGTCGCCGCCGCCCCCGTGGCGGGAGCCGGCACCACGGACGGCCCTGTCCCGACCGTCATCAGGGTGACGGTCGTCAGAGCCGTCACCACCGTCCCGATGGCGATGGCGACGAAGAACATCGGCACCCCGCCGACCGCCCCCAGCGCCGCCACCACCGGCCCCCCGTGCGGCACGTTGTCCTGCACCGCCGCCAGCCCGGCCACCGCCCCGGCCACCGCGCCACCGGCCATGTTCGCCGGAATGACCCGCGCCGGCCGCGCCGCGGCGAACGGGATCGCACCCTCGGTGATGCCGAAGCACCCCATGAACAGAGCCGCCAGCCCCGTCTCCCGCTCCTGCACGCTGAACAGCCCCCGGCGCAGCAGCGTCGCGAGCCCCTGCCCGAGCGGGGGCACCGGAATCGCGGCCGCGCAGATGCCCATGACCTCCGGGTTCTTCGACACCAGCCCCGCCCCGAAGAGGAACGCCGTCTTGTTGACCGGCCCGCCCATGTCGAAGGCGATCATCATCCCGAGCACCACACCGAGCAGGGCGGCACTCGTCCCGGTCAGCCCGCCCAGCCAGCTGGTGAGGTGCTCGAAGACCCAGGCGATCGGCCGGCCGATGACGTAGACGAAGAACAGGCCGAGCGACGTCGTGGCTACGACCGGGATCACGATGACCGGCATGACCGGCCGGACGAAGTCCGGCACCCTGACCTTCTTGATCCACACCACCAGGTAGCCGGCCAGGAACCCCGTGGCGATCGCCCCGATGAACCCCGCCCCCGCCTTGCTGTCGTACAGCTCCCCGTGGCTCGCGACCCAGCCGCCCACCATGCCCGGCACGAGGGCCGGCCGGTCCCCGATCGCGTAGGCGATGTAGCCGGAGAGGACGGGGATCATCAGCGTGAAGCCGATGACGCCGATGTCGTTGACGGACTGCCAGAACGAGCTGTCGAAGACGATCCCCTGCGGCGTGGTGCGCCCGCCGAGGGCGAGCGACACGGCGATCAGCAGACCGCCGACGACGACGAACGGGATCATGTACGAGACGCCGTTCATCAGCGCCTTGTAGACGGATCCGCGCTCCTTCCCGCCGGCACCGCCCGCACCGCCGAAGAGATCGGCACCGCCCCCGCCGCCGTCCCCCGGGCCGCGGTGCACCGGCGCCCCCAGCACGTCCCGGATCAGCCGCTCCGGATGGTGAATGCCCTCGGCGACCCCGACGGACAGCACCCGCTTCCCGGCGAAGCGGCTGAGGTCGACGTCCTTGTCGGCGGCGACGATGATGCCGTCGGCCTCCGCGATCTCGCGGTCGGACAGCACGTTCTCCGCCCCGATCGACCCCTGCGTCTCGACCTTCATCGCATGGCCGAGCACTTGCGCGGCCTGGGCCAGCTTCTCCGCCGCCATGTACGTGTGCGCGATCCCGGTCGGGCAGGCGGTCACCGCGAGCAGCTTGCGCCCCGGTGCGGCCCCTCCGGCCCTTCCGTCCCCTCCGGCCCCTCCGTCCTTCCCGGCGGGACCGGCTGCACTGGCTGGACTGGCCACGTGGGTCTCCTCACAACGGATCACTCGCGGCGGCGTGCCGCATCCTCGCGCTGATCGCATCCTGCAACACCTGACCTGCACAGGAAACAAGGACGTTCCGGTGCCAGCAGCCGGGAGTTCGACGGAATCTGACGTTCCGGCGGATGGGGCGCCAGTGGGGGTGGGGTTCGGCAGGCCCCCGGTGTAGATTCGTGAACGAGCCAGACGTCGCTGCTGATGGCGGTCGGGCGGCCCGCACGACGGACCGGCCGAGGGAGAGAGGGCCTCCGACGGACTGCGCTGCGGTCGGGGCACCGGTGCGTCCAGTGTGTCCAGCTGCTTCAGGCAGCCCGACCGCATGCACGGCCGTGTCCACCCTCGCTCGCCCTTCACAGAGGAGCAGCCCGTATGACCACCACTTCCCCCGGCCAGGACTTCAAGGTCGCGGACCTCTCGCTGGCGGCCTTCGGCCGCAAGGAGATCACGCTGGCCGAGCACGAGATGCCCGGTCTGATGGCGATCCGCAAGGAGTACGCGGAGACGCAGCCGCTGGCGGGTGCGCGCATCACCGGCTCGCTGCACATGACCGTCCAGACGGCCGTGCTGATCGAGACCCTCGTGGCCCTCGGCGCACAGGTCCGCTGGGCGTCCTGCAACATCTTCTCCACCCAGGACCACGCCGCCGCCGCCGTCGCGGTCGGCCCGAACGGCACCCCGGAGAACCCGCAGGGCGTGCCGGTCTTCGCCTGGAAGGGCGAGACCCTGGAGGAGTACTGGTGGTGCACGGAGCAGGCCCTGACCTGGCCGAACACCGCCACCGGCGGCCCCAACATGATCCTGGACGACGGCGGTGACGCCACCCTCCTCGTCCACAAGGGCGTCGAGTTCGAGAAGGCGGGCAGCGCCCCGGACCCGTCGACCGCGGACAGCGAGGAGTACGCCCAGATCCTCACCCTGCTGAACCGCACCCTGGGGGAGACCCCCCAGAAGTGGACCCAGCTGGCGTCCGAGATCCGTGGCGTCACCGAGGAGACCACGACCGGCGTCCACCGTCTCTACGAGATGCAGCGCGACGGCTCGCTCCTCTTCCCCGCGATCAACGTGAACGACGCGGTGACGAAGTCGAAGTTCGACAACAAGTACGGCTGCCGCCACTCGCTGATCGACGGCATCAACCGCGCCACGGACGTCCTGATCGGCGGCAAGGTCGCGGTCGTCTGCGGCTACGGCGACGTGGGCAAGGGCTGCGCCGAGTCGCTGCGCGGCCAGGGCGCCCGGGTCATCGTCACCGAGATCGACCCGATCAACGCGCTGCAGGCGGCGATGGACGGCTACCAGGTCACCACCCTGGACGAGGTCGTCGAGATCGCCGACATCTTCGTCACCACGACGGGCAACAAGGACATCATCATGGCCTCGGACATGGCCAAGATGAAGCACCAGGCCATCGTCGGCAACATCGGCCACTTCGACAACGAGATCGACATGGCCGGCCTGGCGAAGATCCCCGGCATCGTGAAGGACGAGGTCAAGCCGCAGGTCCACACCTGGACCTTCGAGGACGGCAAGGTCCTCATCGTGCTGTCCGAGGGCCGCCTGCTGAACCTGGGCAACGCGACCGGCCACCCGTCCTTCGTCATGTCGAACTCGTTCGCGGACCAGACGCTGGCCCAGATCGAGCTGTTCACGAAGCCCGAGTCCTACCCGACGGACGTCTACGTCCTGCCGAAGCAGCTGGACGAGAAGGTGGCCCGCCTCCACCTCGACGCGCTCGGCGTCAAGCTGACCACGCTCCGCCCGGAGCAGGCCGCCTACATTGGTGTACCGGTGGAGGGCCCGTACAAGCCGGACCACTACCGCTACTGACACCGACGCAGCACGACAAGCAATACGAACAGCGATCGGTAGCAGGCCCCTGCCGGGAAGGCAGGGGCCTGTCCCCGTTCTGTCGAGGACCCCACCATGCCCCGCGGCCGCTACTCGCTCCACGACCCGCACGACCACACCCCCCTCGGTGAAGAGCACTTCCACTGCGCCACCGGCCCCTCCGGCTGGCGCTACGTCTCGCAGCTCACCACTCCGGCCGGCGACCACGCCGGCTCCGTCGACCTCACCCTCGACGCCCTGGGCCGCCCCATCCGCCTGCAGCTCCAGGCCGCGGACTGGCAGGTGCGCGGCGCGGCCCTCGACGGCGTGACCTGGGTCCGCACGGACCCGTCCGGCGAGCACGCCACGGAAGGCAATGTCCCGCAGGCACGCGCCTTCACCGGCGCGTCCCCCGCCTTCTACGTCGCCCTGTCCCGCGCGCTGCGCCTGACACCGGGCGCGGGCGCCACGCGCATCCGCCTGGTCGGCTTCACCTCCCCCGTCCTCGCCCCCCGGACCCTCGACCAGTCGTGGGCCCTGGTCGGCAGGACAGCACACGCCACTGACAACGGCCCGCTCCAAGTGGACGAGTACCAGGTCAGCGACCTGGAGACCGGCGAGCAGCACACGGTGAACCTGGCCGGCGACGTGGTTCTGTCGGCGCCCGGCATCGAGCTGGAGGACCTGGACAGCCCGCCGTCGACGTTCACCTGAGGTTCCCTTCGGTGACTCGATGTGCGGAAGGGCTGGTCAGCCTGGTACTGTCCTCTTCGCCCCAGGAAACCTGTTGACACGGGAGGAGTGGGGAGGTAGATTCGAACGGTTGCCGGGGGAGCTGGACAGGCTCCCAAGCAGCGGTTAGTGTCTATAGCGCTCTGGTGGTGAACGAGATTCGCCCCGGGCACCTCGATTCCTTTATTGGAAAGCGGAAAGCCGATTAGCTCGGCCGGAAAGCTTCTGATAAAGTCGGGATCACCGCCGGAAAGCGAAAGCTGAAAGGCGAAACCCCGCTCCAACAGGGGGCCGGAAACGGAATTCGGACCGGAAACGGACCGGAAAACGGATCTGGTAAGGTTGGAAACAACGAAGGGAAGCGCCCGGAGGAAAGCCCGAGAGGGTGAGTACAAAG